>NZ_JBLWIU010000036.1:0-259877 GCF_048381395.1 Rhodococcus shunpengi | reverse complement strand
ACACGCACACAACCTCCCCTTACTTCGCGCTACAGCACCTTCGAGCCGTACATCTCGCCGAGTGGGTCGGCGATGAGTTCGAGACGGGCTCCGTCGGGGTCGCGGAAGTACAACGAGACGTCGCTGTGTTCGACGAGCTCGACACCCGCGTCGATCAGCTTGTCGCGCAGGCGTTCCCAGGTGGGCAGGGCGACGCTGATCGCGATGTGGTGCAGACCGCCGAAGACCTCCTGGTAGGGACCGACGTCGAGACCGGGGAAGTCGAAGAAGGCCAGCAGATTGCCGTTGCCGATGTCGAAGAAGAAGTGCGAAGAGCCGGGATAGTCGCGGTTCTCGATCAGCTCCGTCAGCGGGAACTCGAGGAGATCCTGGTAGAAGCGCACGGTCCGTTCGACGTCGCTGCTGATCAGCGCGGTGTGGTGCAGTCCCCGCGCTGACGACTGCGGGCGCGCGTCGGCGGGCTTCAGGTGCGCGTCGCGGATGAGTGCACGCCGACGCTCGAATTCTTCGGAGCGCTGCTGCTCGTCGGCGATCATCGATCCACCTTCCTCCCGATGTGGTTGCTTTCTCAACCAGAATGCTCCCAACTAGTTGCGTTGTCAACTAGTTGGTCGAGGTGGTAGCACTTCGTGACCCGGGGAGTCACGGACCGAGTACGACGATCTCGTCGCCGTCACGTCTTCTTCACGAACATCCGATTCGCCCGTTCCCGCAGATATCGGGTGCGGACGATGAATGTGTCGGGGGCTCAACGCCGTTCCGAGGAGATCCCATGAACCAACGCAGGACCCTGCGTGCGACGGTCGCGTTGCTCGCACCGCTCGCACTGCTCGCCGGTTTCGCACCCGCCGCGAGCGCAGCGGCGGACACCGACACCCGAGGACTGTGGACCGTCAGCACCCGCGGAGACACCGTGCTGCTGAAGTTGATCTATACCTCTCCACCGGACGAGGACTACCCCTTCATCTGCGTCGCGGCGCTCGGCACCGGCGAGTCCGGAACCGCGGAGATCTTCGGAGCGAACTACCAGACCATCGAATTCACGGGGATCGCCGCGGGGCCCAATATCGCGACCGCCAGTTGCGAGGACAACGACGGGGAGCTGCGGCCGGTGGGCGCGATCGAATTCGACCTGCCCGGCCCACCGACCCTCCACTACGTCGCGACCGAGTCCTTCTGGTTCGACGACGCAGACGACTGAGCGTCACATCTTCGCGTCGCGGGCCATGACGAAGCTGTAGAGGCCGTAGACCGCGATACCGAGGCCCATGAGGATCAGCAGCACCGTGCCGAAAGGCTGCGAGCCCAACGTCTTCAGCGCGCCGTCGAGCCCCGCTGCCTTCTGTGGGTCGGCCTGGAAGACCGCGACGATCACCAGCACACCGACGAGGCCGAGCGCGAGCCCCTTCGCGACGTACCCGACGAGACCGAGGCGTTTCACGAACGTACTCGGGTGGCTCTTCAGGTCGTCGACGAAGTTCTTCGACGCGCCCTTGTAGACGTGGTAGGCGCCCACCCCGAGGATGACGAGTCCCGCGACGACGAGGACGAACTTGCCGCCGCCGGACTGCAGCAGCTTCGCCGTCAGTCCCGCGTTCTGTTCACCGCTGGACTTGCCGCTGCCGCGGGCGAACCCGAACGCGGTGTACGCGAAGGCGAGGTAGACGACACCGACGCAGGCGGCCTTGAAACGGTCGAACGCCTTGTCCTTCATGTCGGTGCCGGGCTGTTCCGGCTCGGACGCCTTGCCGAAGGTCGCCTCGGCGAACCGCCACAGGCCCATCATCACGAAGACGACGACGGCGATCCACAACGCGATCTTCCCGCCGGGCTGCTCGCCCAGCTCCGCCATCGCACCGGACTGCGATGCCTCCTGCTCGCTGCGGCCGAACGCGACGCGGATCGCGAGGTAGCCGATGAGCAGGTGCACGATGCCACTGCCGACGTAGCCGGCACGGGCGAACTTCTCGAACACACCGTTCTGCGCGACGCGCTCGGCGGATGACGCCGCGCCACGCGACGCCGGGGCCTGACGGTTCACTCTCGTCTCCTCATCGGTCGGGACTGTCCCCTCGCGCTGTATTCCCGACACCGCGGACCACAAACGCGAACCGGCTCCTGTGGGTAGATTGGCGTCAGGTTCGAAACGCCGTCGATCGGAGGCGCACCGTGCGGATCGTCGAGGATGCTGTCGCCCTGGCCCGCCGGTGGGTGGAGGAATCGTCGGAGGTCGCACCCGACCGTGCGGCCCGCCGGCTCGCCGACGTCCTGAAGGACCCCCACGGACTCGAGTTCACGGTGCGCTTCGTCGACGAGGTCATCCGCCCCGAGGATCCGGCGACCGCAGCGCACGCCCTGGCCGAATTGTCCCGGAACATACCGGATTTCCTTCCCGTCCATCTCCGCGCGGCCGTGCGGGCGGGCGGCACGATCGGTCCCCGATTCCCCCACCTCGTCGTCCCTGCCGCGCGGCGCGCGCTCCGGGCGATGGTGGGTCACCTCGTCGTCGACACCGACGATGCCGCGCTGGGCCGGGCCATCGCACGACTGCAACGACCCGGCATCCGGCTCAACCTCAATCTGCTGGGAGAGGCCGTCCTCGGCGACGACGAGGCCCGCCGCCGTTTCGAGGGCACCCTCGCACTCCTGGCACGCGACGACGTCGACTACGTCTCGCTCAAGGTCTCGGCGGCCGTCGCGCCACACTCGCCGTGGGCCTTCGACGAGACCGTCGCGGACATCGTCGAGCGGCTCACCCCGCTGTACCGCCTCGCCGCGACCTCACCGACGCCGAAATTCGTCAACCTCGACATGGAGGAGTACCACGACCTGGATGTGACGGTCGCGGCGTTCACGACGCTGCTCGACCGTCCCGAGTTCCTCCGTCTCGAGGCCGGGATCGTGCTGCAGGCGTATCTACCCGACGCCCTGACCGCCATGATCGAACTGCAGCGGTGGGCGGCGGCGCGACGCGCACGCGGCGGCGCCGCGATCAAGATCCGGGTGGTCAAGGGTGCCAACCTGCCGATGGAACGAGTCGACGCGTCGTTGCACGGGTGGCCGCTCGCGACGTGGAACACCAAGCAGGAGACCGACACGAACTACAAGCGGCTGCTGCACTACGCGTTCACATCCGAGCGGATCGAGAACGTACGGATCGGGGTGGCCGGGCACAACCTCTTCGACATCGCCTACGCGTGGGAGCTCGCCGGTCGCCGGCACGTGCGGAACGGGATCGACGTCGAGATGCTGCTCGGCATGGCGCAGAGCCAGGCCGAGGTGATCCGTCGACACGTCGGCAGCCTGCTGCTCTACACGCCCGTCGTCCGCCCCGACGAGTTCGACGTCGCGATCTCGTATCTGGTGCGTCGACTCGACGAGGGTTCGGGGCAGGAGAACTTCATGTCGGCGGTGTTCGATCTCGCCGACGATCCCGCCCTGTTCGAACGCGAGGAGCAGCGGTTCCGCGCGTCGGTGGCAGCGCTCGACGAGGGCGTCCCCTCCCCCAACCGCACGCAGAACCGACAGGAGCCGCCCATCCCAGCGCCGGAGGTGTTCACGAACACGCCGGACACCGATCCGTCCCTGCCGCAGAACCGGGAGTGGGGTCGCCGCATCCTCGAGCGGGTGCCGTCGTCGAAGCTCGGCATCGACACCGTGCGTGCGCACACCCTCTCCTCCGAGGAACAACTCGAGCGCATGCTGGTCGACGCGACGGCGGCCGGTCGCGCCTGGGGTGCCCGCAGCGGTGCCGAGCGCGCACGGATCCTCGAACAGGTGGCCGACGTGCTCGAAGCGCGTCGCGCCGATCTGCTCGAGGTGATGGCGGCCGAGGGCGGTAAGACCCTCGACCAGTCCGATCCGGAGGTCTCGGAAGCGATCGACTTCGCCCGGTACTACGCCGAGCGGGCCCGCGCGCTCGACGCGATCGACGGTGCGCGGTTCGTGCCGTCGACCCTCACGGTCGTCACACCGCCCTGGAACTTCCCGGTCGCGATCCCGGCAGGGTCGACGCTCGGGGCGCTGGCCTCCGGTTCGGCGGTGGTCCTCAAACCCGCGACGCTCACGGCGCGGTGCGGGTCGGTGCTCGCCGAGGCGATGTGGGATGCCGGCGTGCCCCGCGACGTCCTGCACCTCGTCCATGCCGACGAACGATCGCTGGGCACGAAGCTCGTCTCCGACCCCCGCGTCGACCGGGTGGTGCTCACCGGTGCCTACGAGACCGCCGAACTGTTCCGTTCGCTGCGTCCGGGGATGCGGCTGCTGGCCGAGACGAGCGGCAAGAACGCGATCGTCGTGACGCCGAGCGCCGATCCGGATCTGGCGGTGCGCGACGTCGTGCAGTCGGCGTTCGGGCATGCCGGGCAGAAGTGCTCGGCGTCGTCGCTCGTGATCCTCGTCGGCTCCGTCGCGACCTCCCGCCGGTTCCGCGACCAGCTCGTCGACGCGGTGCGGTCGCTACCGGTCGGTCCTGCGCACGATCCGCGAACCCGTATGGGGCCGTTGATCGAACCGGCTCGGGGCAAGCTGCTCACCGCGCTCACCGAACTCGAGGACGGCGAGTCGTGGCTCGTCGAACCGCGACGGCTCGACGAGGAGGGCCGGCTGTGGACGCCCGGCGTGCGCACCGGGGTGCGACGCGGGTCGCGCACGCATCTCGTCGAGTTCTTCGGTCCGGTGCTGGGGGTGATGACCGCCGCCGATCTGGACGAGGCGATCGCGATCCAGAACGAGGTGGACTACGGACTCACGGCGGGTCTGCACTCGCTGGATTCGGACGAGATCGCCCGCTGGCTCGATCGGGTGAAGGCCGGGAATCTGTACGTGAATCGCGGTATCACCGGTGCCATCGTGCGACGGCAGCCGTTCGGCGGTTGGAAGAAGTCGTCGGTAGGAGCCGGCTTCAAGGCGGGCGGGCCGAACTATCTCTTCGGCTTCGGTTCCTGGGAACCCTGTGTCCGGGACGAGGACGCGCTGCGCCGGGCGTTCGAGGACGACGAGCGAGCATGGACGTCGGAATTCGCTGTGGCACAGGATGTCACAGGACTCTCGGCAGAGCGGAACCTGTTCCGGTACCGGCCCGTTCGCACACACGTACGCCTCGGTGAGGCGGGGCGGCCCGACGAACTCGTGCGCGTACTCGGTGCCGCAGCCCGGGCGGGCGCGCCGGTCGAAATCTCTTCGGCTTTCGCCGTCGATCTCGTAAGATGCTCGATTACAGCACGTTTCGACGGTCGCGTGCGCGTGGAGAGTGATGCGGAATGGGAGGAACGGATCGTCGACGTGGCCCCGGCGCGGGTCCGTCTGATCGGTGCAGCGCCGCCCGCCGAATGGAACGCCCGATGCGACATCGCGGTGTTCGACCATCCGGTGACCGGATCCGGACGAATCGAAATGCTGCCGTTCCTGGCCGAACAGTCCGTCACGATCACCGCTCATCGGTTCGGCACACCGAACCGGCTCACCGACGAGATCATCTGAAAACAAACCCCGAAGCGGTTCTGCCGAAGGCCCTGTGAACCCCGACACTGTGAGGTGGAATAGGAAAATGGATATCGCCACGACACCCCCGACCGAACGTCGCAAGCGCGCACTCGCCGCGGTGAAAGAACTGGGCCCCCAACGCACCGAGAAGGCCGTCGTCAAGGTGCGCTGCCCCAAGGGACACACCCTCGCCGCGGTCTACAAGACTTCCGAGGGACAGGTGGTGGTCTCCCGCAGTGGCCCGGGTGGACGCGGAAACCGCGATCGCGAAGCCACCCCGCACAACGGCACATCACTCAATTCGGAATTCGTGGACACCCTCGAGGCAACCCAGTTCGAGGACGACGAAATCCCCTCGGGCTGCGCGTGCGGTCCGCGAACGCTCTCGCGGAAGAAGATGCAGGACGCCGTCGCATCTCACGAACACGTCGTCAACCTGACCTGATCCCTCACAGACCGAACCGCAACTGCACCCGGAACACGTCGAGCACCTCGTCGACCCAACCCAGGATCGACAGCGTCGAATCGATGTTCTGCGGTGGCGTGCACACCAGGGTGTCGTGCCGGATCAGCCGATCGAAATCCACGGCGACAGGACCGTTTCGCACCGTTCCGTTCGGCGATCGGAATTCGACGCCGGCACGCACCATCACGTCGATGATCTCCTGCGCGAGGATCCCGTAGGCGACCGTCGTCGGGTGCACACCGTCGAGGGAGAACAACCCTCCACTGTCGCGACCGCCGTGACCGTCCGCCGACAGGAAACGTGTGTCGGGCACCGGATCGAGTGCGGCGAGCGCCGGCGGTAGCGGGTACGGCTGCCACCATGCGGGTCGCGCATCGAGGTCGTCGACGTAGCGGCGGGCGGCCAGGCGGTCGAGGATGCCCGCGGTGTCGAGCAGATACCAGTCCAGTCCCGCGCGACGCGCATCGGCGACCGCCTGGGTGATCGTCTCGTCGAACAGATCGATCGCGGCGTCGACCATGCGGGCCTGCGCACCGGTGATGTGTTCGTCGCGGCTCGCGTCGAAGCGGCGCGCGTCCACCCACGGCCGGGTGTAGTAGGGGAAGTACGGGGAGCCGTTCTTCGTCCCGATTCCCCGGGCGATGGGGGCGATGGTGACATGCGGAACGGTGCACAGCACCACGTGCCGCGCGCCGATGTTCCGGAGCTTCGCGACGACCTCCGCGAACTCGCTATCGAAATGCTCGGGTCGCCAGATCGTGTAGGCCTGTTTCGCGTCGAGGTCGCGGAAGTCGTCGCCGCTCCAGACGACCCGCAGTTCGGTGATGGTCCGCAGTGCATTGTTGGAACCGAGGAAAACGACGAGGGTCTCGATGCCCGCATCGGTGTCCTCGTCATGCTCGGCACCGAGTTCGGTGGAGACGTCGAACAGCGTCATCTCGCGACGCCGGTCGTCGGCGTTGGGGTAGACGTACAGCGCCGCCCGCTCCCCGTTGTTCTCGACGAGCTGCCGCACGAGATCGTCGCGGGGTGTGGCGATGCGTTCGGCGCAGTCGCGGGCGGTCTTCTGCAGCGCGTCGCGCAGATCCCAGCCGAAGCACGACAGGTTGTGGAGATATCCGACGAGCGGTGGTGTCGCACCGGGTCCGCGTTCCCAATAGTCCTCGACCTCGTCCATGAAACCCCGCGCGGTGAACAGTGCGGTCGGCAGTTCCCATGGTTCGAGCGTGGATCCGTGACGCTGCTCGATCCGGCGCAGCAGCACTTCGACGTTCAGCGGCAGTCCGCCCGGCCCACCGAAGCGCGGATACCGCAGGTCGGCGCCGAGCTCATGGGCGACGATCGCCGGGACGGAGACGTCGGTGTTGTAGATCGCGCCGCTCTGGAAGCCCTGCAGCAAGGAGTCGCCGAGAGCCACCAATCGATGTGGTGGAGTGCCGCGGAAGGACCGGGGAACGTCGATGCCGAGCGTCGGGTCGAACACCGGCACCCGCGGCGGTTCGGCGGCACGGGCCACGACCGTGTCCGGTGTGCCGTCCGGGATCTCGTCGGCCGTCATCACGCCTCCTCAGCCCCCTCATCGAGGGTAGGCAGACGGCAGCGTCGTCGTGGCCGGATCCGGCACCTCGTCGACGGCGAAGCCTGTCCGGGCCGGCGCGTACCTTCGGAGCATGAGCGACGCCGACTTCGCCCACACCGATCGCGCCGAGAAGAACCGGCGAGACAAGGCCGTGACCCTGGCCCGGTATGCATGGAACCGCGGCATCTCGGGAGCCGAACTGCTCGCCATGACCGACGAGACGCGACGCAAACTGGCACGGGCCGCGGATGCACATCCGCCGCGCACGATGGAGACCTGGGAACTCGCCGCGAGATTGATGGACGAGAAGACGGCGTGGGCGCAGAAGCACCCCGACCATCCTGCAGCGGTCCGCACCGACGAGGACGAGAAGATCATGTGGGTCAAACCGCCCGTGCGGTCCTGGTTCGAGTGACGGGGAGGAAATCGCCTTGCAGCAGAAGTTACCGAGTGCAACAATTCTCGATCGCCTCACTCCTGTGCAGGCCACCTTCACGTAACAGCTCGATATTCCTATTCCGACAGGAACACCGTGACCACCACTTCGGAACCACTGGTTCTCACCCAGCGACGGATCTGGATCATCTTCTCCGCGCTCATCGCGGGCATGATGCTCGCCAGCCTGGACCAGACGATCGTCTCCACCGCCATGCCCACGATCGTCGGGCAGCTCGGCGGCGTCGAACACCAGGCGTGGATCACCACCGCCTACCTGCTCGCGGTGACCATCGTGATGCCGATCTACGGCAAGTTCGGCGACGTCTTCGGGCGCCGGCACCTGTTCCTCATCGCGATCGGCGTGTTCACCCTCGCGTCCGCGGCGTGCTCGATGACCGACGACTTCTGGACGTTCGTCGTCTTCCGCGCGATCCAGGGCTTCGGCGGCGGCGGTCTGATGATCCTGTCGCAGGCGATCATCGCCGACATCGTGCCCGCGAGCGAACGCGGTAAGTACATGGGCCCGCTCGGTGCGATCTTCGGCCTGTCGGCCGTCGGCGGCCCGTTGCTGGGCGGCTTCTTCGTCGACCATCTGACGTGGGAGTGGTGCTTCTACATCAACATCCCGGTCGGGATCATCGCGTTCGTGATCACCTGGATCGCACTGCGCCTGCCGTCGAAGAAGCCCACGAAGCGGATCGACGTCCTCGGCGTGCTCACGCTGTCGCTGGCCACGACCTGCCTGATCTTCTTCACCGACTTCGGCGGCGACGCCGACCGCGGCTGGGACGATCCGCTGACGTGGGCGTTCGGCGCGGGTCTCGTGGTGTTCGTGTGCCTGTTCGTGCTCGTCGAGTCGCGCGCGCAGGACCCGATCATCCCGCTGTCGCTGTTCCGCAACTCGATCTTCGTCAACGCCACCGCCATCGGCTTCGTGCTCGGTCTCGGCATGTTCGCCGCGATCGCCTTCATGCCGACCTTCCTGCAGATGTCGTCGGGCACGTCCGCCGCGGTCTCGGGCCTGTTGCTGCTGCCGATGATGGCCGGTCTGATGATCACCTCGATCGGCTCGGGTCTGGCCATCACCAAGACCCAGCGTTACAAGATCTATCCGATCGCGGGTTCGCTGATCACCGCGGCGGGCATGCTGTGGCTGACCACGCTCGAGGGCGACACCCCGCTGTGGGTGATCTGCTCGATGCTGTTCGTCTTCGGTCTGGGTCTCGGCCTGATCATGCAGGTCGTCATCCTGATCGTGCAGAACGCCGTGCCCGCCGACGAGATCGGCACCGCGACGAGCTCGAACAACTACTTCCGCGAGGTCGGTGCGGCGCTCGGTGTGGCGATCTTCGGCACGATCTTCACCAACCGCCTGTCGGAGAAGCTCGTCGAGGTCTTCACCGCGGCCGGCGCGACGCCGGAGCAGGCCGGCCAGGCCACCGCGACCGTCGATCCGGCGGCGATGAAACTCCTGCCCGATCCTGTCCGCGAAGGTGTCATCGACGCCTACGCCGACTCGCTGGCACCGGTGTTCTGGTACCTCATCCCGTTCCTGCTCATCGCGTTCGTCCTCGCGTGCTTCATCAAGGAGATCCCGCTCTCCGACGAAGCACTCATGGTCGCGCGTGGCGAGGCGGTCGCCGACCCGTCGAAGGCGGCGAAGGACGACGCCGTCGTGGTCGTCGAGGGAACTGAGGCCGGCGCGGACACTGCAGACAGCGGTTCGAAGCGGCCGTGATCGAATAGGTCCGGTCATCGGACGAGGGAACGGAGACGGCACGTGGGACGAACGATCACACCGGTTCGCGTCAAGGACGTGGTGATCGGTGAAGGCGCACCCACGATCGTCGTCCCCATCACCGGCCGCACCCCCGAGGTGCTGCGCGAACAGATCGCGGCCGTCGCCGATCGGGCCGACGTCGTCGAATGGCGCGTGGACTTCTTCCACACCGTCGACGATGTCGCCTCGGTGGACGCGCAGGCCGGCGCCCTGGCCGAGCAGTTGCAGGGCACTCCCCTGCTCGCGACCTGCCGCACCGCGAACGAGGGCGGGGAGATCGCGATCGACGACGAGGCGTACGCCGATCTGACGGTCGCGCTCGCCGAGAGCGGCGCGGTGGATCTGGTGGACGTCGAGTACCGCCGCGACCGTGCCGCCGTCGAGCGGATCGTCGCGGCGGCGCACACCCGCGGTGTCGCGGTGGTGGCGTCGAACCACGACTTCGACGCCACTCCGCCGAAGGACGAGATCGTCGCGCGGCTGCGCGAGATGCAGGAGCTCGGCGCCGACATCTGCAAGATCGCCGTCATGCCGCGGTCGACGGCCGACGTGCTCACGCTGCTCGACGCGACCCGCACCATGCACGAGGACCACGCCGACCGCCCGTTGATCACCATGTCGATGGGCGGTCTCGGCGTGGTGTCGCGGATCGCCGGGCAGGTCTTCGGATCGGCCGCGACGTTCGGGATGGTCGGCACCGCCTCGGCGCCCGGTCAGGTCGACGCCGAGGAACTGCGCTCGGTGCTCGGCCTCATCGACCGCGCCCTCTGATCACCACACGGCGGCGAGAGCGAGCCCGGCGGCCGCCGCGACGAGCGTGGTCGCGAGCGTGCCGAACGCGATCGCCGCGGCGGCGGCGTAGCGGCGCGCCACGATCAGACGAACGGAGTCGACGCTGGTCGTGCTGAAGGTCGTGTAGCCACCACAGAAACCGACTCCCGCGATCGTGAGCATCGCCGTGGGGGCGTCGTGGAACAGCACCGCACCGGCCAGTATCCCCAGCAGCAGCGAACCGGTGACGTTGATCAGCACCGTCGGCCACGGCAGGGACGACCCGGAACGGGCACGCAGAGCGCTGTCGACGACGAAGCGGACGACCGCGCCGAGACTGCCCGCCAGCGCCACCCACACCGCGATCATCGCCGTGCCCCTCGGCGATTCCCGAACCACGCGCCCAGCGCGACACCGACGCCGGTCGCGAGAAGGCCGACGAGCACGGTGCCCAGCGCGTAGGTCGCCGCGGCGAGCGGATGCCCGTCGCGCAGCAGCAGGTCGGTGTCGACGGCGAGCGCGCTGTAGGTGGTGAACGAGCCCAGCGCACCGGTACCCACTCCGAGCCGGGCCGCCTGCCGCCAGGAGGTGTCGGGGCCGATACGGATCAGTGCCTCGAGCAGGAAGCCGAGCAGCAGTGCACCGAGGACGTTGATCGCGAAGGTCGTGACCGGCCAGCCCCCGGACTCGACGGGCAACCACCGGCCGAGGCCGTAGCGGGCACTCGTCCCGAGCAGACCACCCACGGCGACCGCCGCCACCGCCGACGGTCGCAGGTGCAGCGCTCTCGGCAGCGGGCGTTCGCCCCCTGTCAGTCCTGGTCCCACAACCCCAGAACAGTAGTGAGGATCTCCTCCGACGCCCCGAGACCCCCGAGATGACTTTCGCCGGGCAGGTGGTGGAACTGGGCGTCGGGCAGCAGGTCCACCATGTGCAGGCCGTGTTCGATCGGGATGATGTGGTCGGTGTCGCCGTGCCACCACCGCACGGGAACCTTCACGTCGGAGACGCGGAAACCCCAGTCGCGGGTGAACACGACGATGTCGGAGAACGGCGCGGAGATCTGACGTCGGCTGCCGTTGAGCAGGTCGTCGAGGAACATCGCCTTGAACTCGGGACGGGCGAGCAGGCGGCGGTCGGCCTCGGGTGAGAGCCGCCCGTACAGGTCGATGATCGGCGACGCGAACGGGCGCACCACGCGGATCGCCGCGCTCACCGCCACACCGATCGGGACGCCCGCGGTCTGCAGCGCCGGCGCGACGAAGGCGCCCAGCTTCATCAGGTTGCTGTCGATCGCCTCGGGACCGGCCACCGGGGCCACACCGCCGAGGACCGCGGCCGCGACGACCCGTTCACGCAGCGCATAGGCCGCCGCAAGGGTGTAGGGGCCGCCGCCGGACAGTCCGACGATAGCCATGCGGTCGACCCCGAGGGTGTCGGCGACGATGCGCAGATCGTCGCTGAAGGCGAGGACGTTCTCGTAGATGTGCGGCGTCGACGACCCGATCCCCGGACGGTCGATCCCGATGAGGCGGATGTGGTTCCGTTCGGCGAAGGCGCGGGCCTCGATGGGAACCTGGCGACGCGCACCCGGTGTGCCGTGCAGCCAGAACACCGTGCGGCCCTGGGCCGACCCGAACTCGGCGAAACCGAGCCGGCGGCCCTCCCCGACCGCGACGGTGCCTTCGAGCTTGGGGCGTTCGACGTCCATGGCGCCAGCATGGCACGCACCCGCACACCCGACCAGCAACCGTCCCGTGGGACGAATCGACGCAACCGAGATGTGATGCACGCTACATTGGATCTGACAACAGTCAGCGTCAGATTCCGACCACCCGGAGATGCGCCCGTGACGAAGATGCTTGCTCCCCCACCTCCAGGCCTCGCTCCCGTCCCGGGCGACAGCGGCCTCCCCTACGTCGGCTACGCGCTGAAGTACATGCGCGATCCCATTGCGGCATATACGCATCGGTACCACGAGCACGGTCCGGTCTCGTGGTTCCGCTTCGCCGGCCGGCCCTGGGTGGTGCTGCTCGGACCCGACGCCGTCGGCGCGGCCCTGCAGAACCGCGACCGCGCGCTGCTGAACGGACCGGGCTGGCGTGCCCTGATCGGGCCGTTCTTCGACCGTGGACTCATGCTGCTCGACGGCGACGAGCACACCGCGCACCGTCGCATCATGTCGCAGGCCTTCACCCGCGACCGGCTGTCCCTCTACACCGACCGCATGCACCCGTCGATCGAACGGACCCTCGACGGATGGACGCCGCGCGACGACTTCCGCGTGTACCCGGCACTCAAGGAACTGACCCTGGGCCTCGCGACGGAGATCTTCATGGGCGGCGCCGAAGGGTCGTCCGACCGCGAGATGGACGAGGTGAACCGAGCTTTCATCGGATGTGTGCAGGCGGCCACCGCCATCGTGCGTTACCCGCTGCCGGGCACGCGGTGGCGTCGCGGCATCGTGGGACGGGCACGCCTCGAGAAGTTCTTCCGGCACTACCTCCCCGCGCGTCGCGCGGGGGACGGCGACGACATCTTCTCGGTGTTGTGTCACGTCGAATCCGAAGAAGGCGAACGGTTCTCGGACGACGACGTGGTCAATCACATGATCTTCCTGATGATGGCCGCGCACGACACCTCGACGATCACACTGTCGACGGCGATGCAGTATCTCGGCCAGTTCCCCGAATGGCAGCAACGCTGCCGCGAGGAGTCCGACGCGCTCGGCACCACCACGCCGAGTTTCGACCGACTCGACGAATTGACCTCGCTGGATCTGGTGATCAAGGAATGCCAGCGGCTCGTGACGCCGGTGCCGGGTGTCGTGCGACGCGCGGCGAAGGACACCGAGATCCTCGGCCACTTCGTCCCGAAGGGGACCCTCCTCAATCTGGGGATGCACTTCTCCCATCACATGCCCGAATTGTGGCCCGACCCGGAACGTTTCGATCCCGAGCGGTTCTCGCCGGAGCGCCGCGAGGACAAGGTGCACAAGTACGCATGGGCGCCCTTCGGCGGTGGCGCGCATCGGTGCCTGGGCATGCACTTCTCGGGAGCCGAGATCAAGACGGTGCTGCACCATCTGCTGTTGCGTTTCCGCTGGCACGTGCCGGCCGACTACGTCGCGCCGATGAACTTCACGTCGTTGCCGTTCCCGAACGACGGGGGTCCGATCCACCTCCTTCCGAGGTGATCGGGGCGTAGAAAGAAGGAGTGACCGCCGCCGACGAACTCGACGAACGTTTCGTCACCGCGGTGCGCGCTCTGCCCGGGCACGCACCGCCGGAGCGGCGGGTCGACCGGCGGGTCGACGACGACCTGCTGGTGCGGTACTTCGACGCCCAGGTGCAGTCGCGGCACCTCGATTTCGCGGCCCGCACCCTGCAGGGACGCGGTGAGGGTTTCTACACCATCGCGTCGGCCGGCCACGAATCGAACGCCGCGCTGGGCCTGTGCACGCGGGTGACGGATCCTGCTCTGCTGCACTACCGTTCGGGCGGTTTCTACGCGGGTCGCGCGTCGCTCGTCGAGGGCAGCAGCCCGATCCGCGACGTGCTCGCCGGATGCGCGGCGTCCACGCTCGATCCGATCTCGGCCGGTCGGCACAAGGTGTTCGGCAACGCCGATCTGAACATCCTGCCGCAGACGTCGACGATCGCCTCGCACCTGCCACGGGCCGTCGGGCTCGCTCTCGCGTTACCGCGGATGCAGCGACTCGGGCTCGCCGCGGCGTGGCCGTGGGATGCGGTGGTGGTGTGCAGTTTCGGGGACGCCTCGGCGAACCACTCGACGGCGGTCGGCGCCCTGAACGCAGCCGCCTACTGCCGGCACCGCGGGTTGCCGTTGCCGTTGCTGCTGGTGTGCGAGGACAACGGGCTCGGCATCAGCGTGCCCACCCCGCCCGGCTGGCTCGAACGGTCGCTGGCGTCGTATCCGGGGATCGAGTACCGGACAGTGGACGGCGCCGATCCGGTGGAGATGCTCACTGCCGCAACCGATGCCGCGGAGACGGTGCGGACGACCCGGGCACCGATCCTGTTGCACGTGCGGACGGTGCGTTTTCTCGGTCATGCCGGTTCCGACGTCGAGTCGGCCTACCGCAGTCCATCGGATCTCGCCGCCGATCACGAACGGGACCCGCTGGTGGGCACCGCCCGCGAACTCGCCGCGCGTGGAGTGCTCGATGCGGCAAGGATTCTCGACCGGTACGAGCGGATCCGAGCCGAGGTCGACTCCGTCGCGGACTCACTGACCCGGCCGCCACGACTGGCGACCGCCGCCGAGGTGATGCGGCCGCTGGAATCCGGGCTCGTGCTCGTCGACGACGATCCGCATCCGGCCGGTGAACCGCTCACGCTCGCCGGGGCCGTGACCCGCGCGCTCGGGCAACTCCTCGAGGAGGATCCCCACACCTGTGTGTTCGGGGAGGATGTCGGCCTCAAGGGCGGGGTCTACGGGGTCACCCGAGGACTGCAGGAGCGCTTCGGACGCCTGCGCGTGTTCGACACCGTGCTCGACGAGCAGACGATCCTCGGCACCGCGCTGGGTTTCGCCGTCGCGGGCATGCTGCCGATCCCGGAGATCCAGTACCTGGCCTATCTGCACAACGCCGAGGATCAACTGCGCGGTGAGGCCGCGAGCCTGGCGTTCTTCTCCGACGGGCGGTACCGCAATCCGATGGTCGTGCGCATCGCGGGCCTGCCCTACCAGCGCGGCTTCGGCGGGCACTTCCACAACGACGATTCCGTCGCCGTGCTGCGCGACATCCCCGGTCTCGTGCTGGCCGTGCCGAGCTCACCCGCCACTGCCGGCGCCCTGCTGCGCACGTGCGTCGAGCTGGCCCGTCAGGAGGGCCGGGTGTGCGTGTACCTGGAGCCGATCGCGCTGTACCACCGGCGCGACCTCTACGACGAGGGCGACGGACTGTGGCAGCAGGTCCCCGACACCGCCGGGCTTCCACCGGGATCGGTGTGCACCTACGGCGACGGGCGCGACGTGCTGGTGGTGACCTTCGGGAACGGGGTGCCGATGAGTCTGCGTGCCGTCCGTCGTGCGGGAGTCGCGGCGACCGTCCTCGACCTGCAGTGGTTGTCGCCGCTGCCGACGACCGCGCTGCTCGAACACGTCCGTCGCTTCGAGCGCGTGGTGGTGGTCGACGAGACGCGCCGGAGCGGAGGTGTCGCGGAAGCGGTCGTCGCGGCGCTCGTCGACGAGGCGTGGCAGGGCCGGATCGCGCGGGTCACCTCCCACGACAGCTACGTGCCGCTCGGGCCCGCGGCCGCGCACGTGCTGATGTCGGAGGACGACATCGTGCGGGCGCTGCTGGAGGCGTGATCAGCAGGAAGCGGTATCAGCAGGAGGAGAGGATCCGCGACATCGCGTCGTGCTCCGCCTGGGTGACCCACAGTTCGTAGGTCGTCTTCACCTCGATCTGCCGCACGACGTACTCGCAGTGGAAGGCGGTGTTCGGCGGCAGCCACTCCGACGCGTCGGAGTCGCCCTTGCCCTGGTTGGTGGGGCCGTCGACGGCGATCAGGTTGCGCGGATCGTTCGCGAGATTCCGCTTCTGCTGATCGTCCAGATGGCGGGCGCCCTTCTTCCACGCATCGGACAGGGCGACGACGTGGTCGATCTGCACGGCGGCCGAGGTCTCGACCCCGCGACGGAAGGAGATCGTCTTCCCCGTGTACGGGTCCTCGAGCGTGCCGGCGGTGACCGTGCACTGCTTCTTCCCCGGCTCGAAGGAGACGTCGACGAGGTCGCGCTGCAGGATGTCGTTACGGGTGTCGCAACCGTTGCGCCCCAGGTCGACGGTCACCTCGTCGGTCCAGGCCGAACCGAACAGCGAGCGGTCGTAGCCGCTCTGCGATTCGGCGGGCCGGACGGGCAGTGCCGCCAGCGCCTCGAGCGCTTCGGAGGGGTTCTCGACCGTGCTCCCGCCGGGACCGGCCGGCTCGTCGTCCCCCACCGGTTCGAGGAGGACGACGACCACGCTGACCACGATGAAGCACAGGAGCCAGACCCAGCGGGGAATGGACGACGTACGGGTACTCGCCATGTGTCGATACTGCTACGAAGTCGTACTGTTGCCGCTTCCTATTTCGCCAGCGGGGGCATCTTCACGACCTGGCCCGCGTACGACAGGCCGGCACCGAACGCGAGGAGCAGCGCGGTGGATCCGGCCTCGACCTGGCCGGTGCGCAGCATCTTCTCCATCGCCAGCGGGATGGACGCGGCGGAGGTGTTGCCGGTCTCGATGATGTCGTCGGCGACCGCGACCGTCTCGGGCAGCTCGAGCTGCTTGACGATGACGTCGTTGATACGCAGGTTTGCCTGGTGCGGGACGAAGGCGTCGAGGTCCTCGAGGGCCACGCCGGCCTTGTCGGCGATCTGCCGGGCGAACTTGCTCATCTCGAAGGCAGCCCAGCGGAAGACCGCGGTGCCCTCCATGATGATCCAGGGGCGCTTCTGATCGGGATTGTTCGCGAAGTCGACCCAGTCGGGTTCCTGACGGATCGCGTTGGCCTGCGAGCCGTCGGAGCCCCAGACGGTCGGGCCCACGCCGACCTCGTCGGACGGGCCGACGACGACGGCACCGGCACCGTCGCCGAAGATGAAGCGCACCGAGCGATCGGTGGGCTCGGTGGTGTCGCTCATGCGCTCGACACCGACGACGAGCACGTGCTCGGCGGAACCGGCGCGCACGAGATCGGAGGCGACACCGAGGGCGTAACAGAAACCTGCGCAGCCCGCTGCGATGTCGAGGGCGGCGGCCCCGCCGGTGCCGATACGGTCGGCGACGAGAGCCGCGGCCTGCGGGGTCTGGAAGGGGTAGGTGGAGGTCGCGACGATCACGGTGTCGATCTGCGCACCCGTGAGACCGGCGGCCGCGAGGGCCTGCTCGGCGGAGCTCGTCGCCATGTCGACGACCGATTCCTTCGGGTGTTCCTCGGCGAAGCGGCGCTCCTTGATACCGGATCGCGACTGGATCCATTCGTCGCTCGAGTCGATCTGCTCGCAGATCTCGTCGTTGGTGACGATGCGCTCGGGGCGGTGCACACCCAGACCGAGCAGCGCGCTGTTCCTCAGCGGGGCAGGGACAGCGATCTGTGCACCCATCAGACGAACTCCTCCTCCTCGACGTACCGCGTGTCGGCACATCGCATCCGGTCAACGATATCGCAGGTCACGGTTTCGTCACAGCGCTACCCCGACGATGCGCTTCCGTGACCCGTACCGCAAGTGGCCGTCTCGTTCACCGCGCGCGGGCTAGCGTCGCGGTATGGATGCACAGGACTGGAACGAGAAGTATGCGGCGTCGGAACTGATCTGGGGCGCGCCGCCCAATCCGGTGATCGTCGAACACGTGGCGTCGCTACCGCACGGTCGCGCCCTGGATCTCGGGTGTGGTGAAGGTCGTCACTCCTTGTGGTTGGCAACGCGTGGGTGGGAGGTCGTGGGCATCGACTTCTCCGAGGTCGCCCTCGACAAGGCCCGCCGGATCGCGGCGCAGGCGCCGTCGCGTTCGCGAGACCGGCTCCGCTACGTCCGCGCAGATGTGACAGCCGACTCGTTCGAGGGCGAATATGACCTGATTCTCTCGGCCTTCTTGCATTTCCCTCCGCCACAGCGGAAGGCGCTTCTCGACCGCGCGATCAATTCACTCAAACCTGAAGGAATCCTCATATTCCTGGGGCACGACGCGATAAATCCCGAGGAGGGCGTGGGTGGACCACAGGACAAGGAAATCCTGTACACGCCAACCGATCTCGTCGAGGAAATCGACGGCAGATTGGAAATCGGGATTGCCGAACGGCGATATCGGGAAACCGACGCGGGAACGGCTGTCGACGCGCTCGTCGTGGCGAGCAAACCACCTCTTGGCAGTTAGTTGCCCGACGAGTAACATGGAGATGTTACCGACGAGTAATAACTTGGGCGGTACTTGAAGCCAGCTGGACCGCACCACACTGGGAGACACCGACGACATGGGCCATTACAAGAGCAACCTCCGCGACCTCGAGTTCAACCTGTTCGAGTTCCTGAAGATTCAGAAGGTCCTCGAAGCCGGCAAGTTCGGCGATCTGGACGAGGACACCGCACGCGGCATCCTCGCCGAGGTCAGGGCGCTGGCCGAGGGGCCGGCCGCCGAAGGCTTCGCCGAAGCCGACCGCAACCCGCCGGTCTTCGACCCCGAGACCCATTCGGTGTCGCTTCCCGAGCCCTTCAAGAAGTCGTTCCGCGCCTGGTGGGATGCCGGTTACTGGTCGATGGGCATCCCCGAGGAGATCGGCGGCACCGACGCACCCCGCAGCCTCCTGTGGGCCGTCAACGAGATGATGCTCGGAGCCCAGCCTGCGGCGTTCATGTACGCGGCCGGCCCGGCCTTCGCGGGCGTGCTCTACGACAACGGCACCGATGAGCAGAAGCAGTGGGCCGCCACCTGCGTCGAGCGCGGCTGGGGCGCCACCATGGTCCTCACCGAGCCCGACGCCGGTTCCGACGTCGGTGCAGGTCGCACCAAGGCGATCAAGCAGGACGACGGCTCCTGGCACATCGAGGGCGTCAAGCGGTTCATCACCTCGGCCGACTCCGACGACCTGTTCGAGAACATCTTCCACCTCGTCCTCGCCCGCCCCGAGGGCGCCGGCCCCGGCACCAAGGGCCTGTCGCTGTTCTTCGTCCCGAAGTTCCACTTCGACTTCGAGAAGAACGAGATGGGCGAGCGCAACGGCGTCTTCGTCACCAACGTCGAGCACAAGATGGGCATCAAGGCCTCCGCGACCTGCGAGGTCACCTTCGGCGGCCACGGTGTTCCGGCCCAGGGCTGGCTCGTCGGTGAGGTCCACAACGGCATCGCGCAGATGTTCGACGTCATCGAGCACGCCCGCATGATGGTCGGCACGAAGGCCATCGCGACCCTGTCGACCGGCTACCTCAACGCCCTCGACTACGCCAAGGAGCGCATCCAGGGCGCCGACCTGACCCAGATGTCCGACAAGACCGCCCCGCGCGTGTCGATCATGCACCACCCGGACGTCCGTCGTTCGCTCGCGATGCAGAAGGCCTACTCCGAGGGCCTGCGCGCCGTGTACCTGTACACCGCCGCACACCAGGACGACTCCGTCGCCGAGCAGGTCTCCGGCGCCGACGCCGGTCTCGCGCACCGCATCAACGACCTGCTGCTGCCGGTCGTCAAGGGCTGCGGTTCCGAGCGGGCGTACCAGTACCTGAAGGATTCGCTCCAGACCCTCGGCGGTTCGGGCTTCCTGCAGGACTACCCGATCGAGCAGTACATCCGCGACTCGAAGATCGACTCGCTGTACGAGGGCACCACCGCCATCCAGGCGCAGGACTTCTTCTTCCGGAAGATCGCCCGCGACCGCGGTGTGGCGCTCGCCCACGTCGCCGGTGAGATCAAGAAGTTCGTCGAGCGCGACGACGCCGACCAGCGTCTGAAGAAGGAGCGCACGCTCCTGGCCACCGCCCTCGGCGAGACCCAGACGATGGTCGCCACGCTCACCCAGTACCTCATGGGTGCACAGGAGCAGCCCACCGAGCTGTACAAGGTCGGCCTCGGTTCGGTCCGCTTCCTCGAGGCGTTCGGCGACCTGATGATCGGCTGGCTGCTGCTCGAGCACGCCGAGATCGCGCTCTCCGCGCTCGACGCCGGCGTCGATGCCTCGGACAAGGCGTTCTACGAGGGCAAGGTCGCGGCCGCGTCCTTCTTCGCCAAGAACGTCCTGCCGGAGCTGAGCGTCGCGCGTCAGATCATCACCGACGTCGACCTCGACATCATGGAGCTCGACGAAGCAGCGTTCTGATCGAACCGCTCACGACGGTAGCGCGATAGACGAGACCGACGTTGTGCGCGATTTCCCCACGGATTTCGCACACGACGTCGGTCTCGTCGTTTCGGGAGCAGCATTGACAACCCCTGTTGTCAGTAGCACTCTGAGCCTGTGACCATCACCGGCACGCCGACCACGACTCGGTACATGCGCGACCGCGAGAAGGCCGCCCGCATCACCGCACCCCTGCGTCCCTTCGCGGGACGCGCTCCCGACGCCACGCCCGAGGAAGCAGACGCCCTGCGCCGTGCCCTGCTCGAGCGCGACGAACCGAGCGCCGAGTTGGTGCGGGCCATCCGGCGCGACCGCACCGTCACCCTCGCGCAGTTCCGCACCGCGCTCGCCGAGGGCATCGACGCCGTCCCCGACGCCCCTCCCGTGCTCCGGAAGTACTTCGAGATGCTCGAGGACACCCCCGACTGGGTCGACCGCGACACGATCGCCCTCGGCGCCCGCACGCTGCGCAGGGTCGGATCCGACGTCGGCGACGTCCTCGCCTACGGCTCGCTGCTCGGTGGATACAACAACTCCGGTCCGCTGCCGGTGCTGACCTCGTCCGGTCGTCTCACCGGCGAGCGCACCCGCCGGCGCATCGCCGAGACCGGGACGTGGTGGAACGGGTGCGTCGCCGACGGCGGTCTCGAACGATTCGGCAAGGGCTTCACGCTCTCGGTGCACGTGCGGCTGATGCACGCCTTCGTCGACTACCACCACGAGCACGACGGCGACTGGGACATCGAGTTCCGCGGGCTACCGGTCAACCAGTTCGACCAGGCCGGCACGCTGGGCCTGTTCTCGATCACCTTCCTGCTCCACACCCGCGTCCTGGGGGTGCGATACACCCGGCGTGAGGCCGAGGCCGTCCTGCACCTGTGGGCGTACGTCGGGTGGTTGATGGGCGTCGACCCGAAGTGGCTCCGGTTCGAGGAGCGCGCGGGACTGCGGATGATGTACCAGATCGGGTCGTCCTCACCCGCCGCCGACGAGAACAGCCACATGCTCGCCAGGTCGCTCGTCGAACTGCCGCTCCACACGCGGTATCCGCGTTTCCAGGCGTTGCGTCGCCGGTACGAATACGAACGCGGCCTATCGCTCGCGACGACACTTCTCGGCCCGTCCGGGGTCCGCGCGCTCCGAGTTCCGCTGCGTCCGCCGTGGTATCCGGCAGGTCGCATCGCAGTGAACGTCGTCGAACACCATGTGATCGGCCGCTTCCCGGCCGGAAGGGCGTGGCTGCAGCGGCACGGGGAGAAACAACTGCGCGACGCACAGCTCCGCATCCTCGACGGCGAGATCCCCGACGTGGTGCCGCTTCCGGAGTGACGAAGTAAGGGGAGGTTGTGTGCGTGTTCTTCGCCGGAACCGCACACAACCTCCCCGAAGTTTCGAGGACGTCCGCTACTCCTCCTCGGTTCCACCCGCTGCAGGTGCCTCGGCTGCCGGCGCTTCGGCCGCAGGCGATCCGGGTGCGGGCGCCGGTGCGTCCTCGGCCTCGGCGTCTTCCGCTCCGGTGTCGCCGGAGGTCGCGTCGTCGCCGCCACCGGAGGGCTCGTCACTGGGTTCCGGTTCGGGGCTGATGCACTTCACGATCGGGACCGGGTCGTACCGGACCGTGCGGGTCGCGTTCGAGATCTGCGCGCCCGTCCGTGCGTCGGTGACGATCCGGGTGTCGGTGACGGTGAAGCCCTGCGCGCCGCTCGACGGGATGCAGGCCGAACCGGCGGGCAACGTGATCGTGTTGGGCGAGGTGAAGTTCGTGCGGTTGCCGGTGATCGACTGGACGTCGACGGTCTTGGTGCCCCAGATACGCACCGTGATGTCCGAGCTCGTGCCGATGGTCTGGATCAGGACGCCCGTGTCGAACGGGTTGCGGAACTTCAGGTCGATGGCACCGTCGTAGATCGTGGCCTCGCGGGCCGCCGGGTACCGGGAGATGTAGTAGCTGTGCTCGGTGTGCTCGACGTCCTCCATCCCGGCGAAATAGGTCGCGTTGTAGAGGGTGGTCGCGAGCTGGCTGATGCCACCGCCCACGGCCTTACCGGGACGTCCGGCCTCGATGATGCCCGACTCGATGTACCCCTGCGCCGCACCGCGCGGACCGGTGTAGTCGTTGAAGGAGAAGGTCTCCCCCGGCTTGACGATGGCGCCGTTGATCTCCTGCGCGGCCAGCCGGATGTTGACACCGGAGGCGTATTCGAAGCCGCTGGTGGTGAACTCCGAGACCACTTCCTTGATGCCGAGCTTCTCGGCGCCTTCGGTGGTGAGTTCGGGTTCGGCCTTCTTGTACACCGCGTCGGTGCTGCGGTCGCCCTCCTCCTTCAGCAGGTCGGGCAACCTCTCGAGGGTGACGGGCCAGTCGACCATCTCACCGGTCTCGCTGGGCACGATCGTCGGACGACCACCGTCGAGGACGATCCGCGCATCCTTCGGTTCGGTCTCCGACGGGGCGAGCTGCGGCGCGAGGATGCCGATCGCGGCCTCGGTGTTGTACTGCGGTTCGAGTCCACCCGAACCGTCCGGCACGAACGACAGGACGGCGCCCACCGCGTCGCGCGGCAGCACACCGACGGCCCCGTCGAGCCCCCGGACGACCAGATCCTGCGCCACGGCCGGGACGGCGACCTCCGCCAGCGCCCGGTCGAGGCCCTCGCGGGTGACGGTGACGTCGACGCTCTCGACAGGCAGCGCGACGTCGCCGAACGGCCAGCGCTCGGCGAAGACGTCGCCTGCGACGGCCACGTCGAGTTGCTGGCCGGGCTGCGGCGTCACCGGAACGGGCGTGCCGTCCTCGAAGACGATGTTGCCCTCGCGCGGTTCGTGCGCGGCGGCGGCAGCGGCCTTCTCGATGGCTGCGGAGAGAGCCACCTCGTCGCGGGTGGAGACCACGCCGACCTCGTCGTTCCCGAAGAACGACGCGAGTCGCGTGAACGGATTGAGTGGCTGCGAACCCACCTGGTCGAGCGTCGCGGGCCAGTCGATCCCGATTCCGGCCTCCGACGGCACGATCTGCCCCTGGGTGTCGCCGGCGGTGACGTCGACGGGCATGTCGAGACGCGGCGTCAGTTGCTCGGTGAGTTCGGCCTCGGCCGCGTCGAGTGACATACCGCCGATCTCGACACCCGCGACGGTGACACCGCGCGGCACCTTGCCCGACGACAACGCCAGATCGGCCACGTAGAACACTGCGAGCAGTGCGACGACGCCACCGACGACGAGCGCGATCGTGCGCCGGGGCAGATTCGACCCGGACTTGCCCGGTTCGTCGCCGTCGCCGCCGGAACCTCCCGATCCGCCGGTGGGCGGAGGGGTGACGGGAGGCGGTCCCTGCGGTGGCGGACCCGCCTGCATCTGCTGGGTCGGCTGGTCACCCTGCGGTGGGTGGGCGGCCGACGGCATCGCCGTCGACGTGGGTGGGACGGGAGCCCCCGCCTGTTCGGGACCGGGCTGTGCCGGATTCTGTTCCTCCTGCGAACGGAGGAGACGATCGGTGGCGGCGGACGATCCGTCGCCCGGTGCCCGGTCCCCCGGCGCGACGACCGGGATGACCGCGGTGGGCGCCTCCGAGGGATGGACGTTCTCCGTCGGGGCCTCATCCGCGCCGGTGGGCGCCGCTTGGGCCGTGTTCGTGGGAGCTACCTGCTCCGTGTTCGTGGGAGCTACTCGCTCCGTGTTCGTGGGAGCTACTCGCTCCGTGTTCTCGGCTCGGACCTCCCCGGGAGCCTGCGGGGCCTCGGCATCCGCCTTCGCCTCGGTGACACTGCTCGCCTTCGCCTCGGTGACACTGCTCGCCTTCGCCTCGGTGACACTGCTCGCCTTCGCCTCGGTGACACTGCTCGCCTTCGCCTCGGTGACACCGCTCGCCTTCGCCTCGGTGACCTCCCGGTGAGGATCGACCGCTTCGAAACGCTCGGTAGGAGCCGACGCACCCTCGGCCTCACGAGCCGACTCCGCCGTCGAACCGACGTTCTCGGTTCGTGCGTCGTCGTGCTCGTGAGGGGACTCGTCGGTCCCGTTGCTGCCGCTCACCCGGATCCCTTCGCAAAGCTGGGCGCGCCGTCGAATTCGTGCGCCGACTACCTGGTTTCAAGGGTAGTGCCCCAGCTTCGGGCGGCTGCGCCCGGAATGCGAAGACCCCGCGTTGCTACCAGGTCGGGGGTCAGGCAGCAGCGCGGGGTCGCTGGGTCTATCGCTGTCCGTCGCGGAGCGTTACACACCGAACGGAACTTTTTTCCTCAACGACTTCCGAGGGGTGTCGATCAGGCCTCGAGAATCGCCGTCACACCCTGTCCACCTGCGGCGCAGATGGAGATCAGGCCGCGGACGGGCTTGCCGGTCTCCTGCTTCTTCTCGTGCAGCATCTTCGCCAGCGAGGCGACGATCCGACCGCCGGTCGCGGCGAACGGGTGGCCGGCCGCCAGCGACGAGCCGTTGACGTTGAGCTTGCTGCGGTCGATCGAGCCGAGCGGGGCGTCGAGGCCCAGCTTGCCCTTGCAGTACTCCTCCGACTCGAACGCCTGGAGTGTGGCGAGCACCACGGAGGCGAACGCCTCGTGGATCTCGTAGAAGTCGAAGTCCTGCAGGGTCAGGCCGTTGCGCTGCAGCAGGCGCGGGATGGCGTAGGTGGGCGCCATGAGCAGCCCGTCGCCGCCGTGGATGTAGTCGACCGCAGCGGTCTCGGAGTCGACGAGGTAGGCGAGCACCGGCAGCTTGCGCTCGGCGGCCCACTCCTCGCTCGACAGCAACGCGGCCGACGCGCCGTCGGTGAGCGGCGTGGAGTTGCCGGCGGTCATGGTGGCGTCACCGAGCTTGGTGCCGAAGACCGGCTTCAGCGTCGACAGCTTCTCCACCGACGAGTCGGGACGCAGGTTGTCGTCGCGGGTCAGCCCGAGGAACGGGGTGACGAGGTCGTCGAAGAAACCGCGGTCGTAGGCGGCGGCCATGTTGCGGTGGCTCGCGACGGCGAGCTCGTCCTGCGCCTCGCGGGCGATACCGAACTCCTTGGCGGTGATCGCGGCGTGCTCACCCATCGACAGGCCGGTGCGCGGCTCACCGTTGCGCGGGATCTCGATGCCGAGCATCGACGGGCGGACGCTGCCGAGCAGCTTGACCCGGTCGGCCGTGGTGCGGGCCCGGTTCAGAGAGAGCAGGAACTCGCGGAGCTGGTTGTTCACGGCGATCGGAGCGTCGGAGGTGGTATCGACGCCACCGCCGATACCCGCCTCGATCCGTCCGGCGGCGATGGCGTCGCCGACCGCGATGATCGACTGCAGGCCGGTGCCGCAGGCCTGCTGCAGATCCCAGGCCGGGGTGTAGGGGCTCAGCGCACTGCCGAGCACGCTTTCACGCACGAGGTTGAAGTCGCGGGCGTGCTTGAGGACCGCACCGCCGACGACGGCACCGAGGCGCTCACCCTGCAGGTTGAAGCGGCCGACGAGACCGTCGAGGGTGGCGGTGAACATGTCCTGGTTGGACGCGCGGGCGTACTTGCGGTCGGACCGGGCGAACGGGATCCGGTTGCCTCCGAGAACGGCGACACGGCGCTGCTGCGTGGAACGGGCTTTGGTGGTCACTGGTGTCTCCCGGTTTCGGACGGATTCGAATTCTGGCTACTATTCTTACTCACGGGTAAGTTTGTTGTCGAACACGCTTGCTGTCGAACACTGCACCGACGACCGAATCGAAGAAGGTGGAATCGTGGCCGAAGCCAAGGGCGCACCCAAGCTCTACGCCCAGCTCATCTCGTCCGCACCCGGAGCGTTCCTCGCCAAGCAGTTCGGTCTGCCACAGCCCGAGAAGCTCCGGCGCTACCAGCCCGGCGAGCCCCCGCTCCCCGGCCCCGTCCTGCTCGGCGGCAACGGCCGCCTGGTCGAACCGATCCGCAACCTCCTGAGCGACTACACGTTCGCCGAGCCGTCCGACACGAAGTTCGGCGCACTCGTCTTCGACGCTACCGGCATCACCGACCCCGCGGGCCTCGAACAGCTCTTCACGTTCTTCCAGCCCACCCTGCGCAATCTCGCCCCGAGCGGCCGCGTCGTCGTCCTCGGCACCACGCCCGAGGAAGCCGGATCGGTCGACGAGCGCATCGCTCAGCGCGCCCTCGAGGGCTTCACGCGCAGCGTCGGCAAGGAACTGCGTCGCGGCGCGACCGTGCAGCTCGTCTACGTCTCCCCGAAGGCCGCGACCGGCCTGTCCGGTGTGGAGTCGACGCTGCGCTTCCTGCTCTCGGCGAAGTCGGCCTTCGTCGACGCCCAGGTGATCCGCATCGGTGAGGGCGACGCCACCGCCCCCGAGTCGTGGGAGCGCCCGCTCGCCGGCAAGGTCGCGGTCGTCACCGGCGCGGCCCGCGGCATCGGCGCGACGATCGCCGAGGTCCTCGCCCGCGACGGCGCGACCGTCGTCGCCGCCGACGTCCCCGCGGCCGGCGACGCGCTGACCCAGACCGCCAACAAGGTCGGCGGCACCGCCTTCGCGCTCGACGTCACCGCCCCCGACGCCGGCGAGAAGCTCGCCGCGCACCTGCTCGAGCGTCACGGCGGCGCCGACATCATCGTCCACAACGCCGGCATCACCCGCGACAAGCTGCTCGTCAACATGGACGCCGCCCGCTGGAACGCCGTGATGGGTGTGAACCTGATCGCCCCGCAGAAGATCACCGACGTGCTCGTCGAGAAGGGCGCGCTGAAGGAGGGCGGCCGGGTCATCGACGTGTCGTCGATCGCCGGTATCGCCGGTAACCGCGGCCAGACCAACTACGGCGCCTCGAAGGCCGGTGTCATCGGCCTCGTCCAGGCGACCAGCGAGGCGCTCGCCGACAAGAAGATCACCGTCAACGCCGTCGCTCCGGGCTTCATCGAGACCGCCATGACGGCCGCGATCCCGGTCGCCACCCGCGAGGCCGGCCGCCTGATGAGTTCGCTGCAGCAGGGCGGCGAGACCGTCGACGTCGCCGAGACCGTCGCGTGGTTCGCGAACCCCGCGTCGAGCGCCGTGACCGGGCAGGTCGTGCGCGTGTGCGGCCAGTCCATGCTGGGGGCCTAGATGGCACGGATCGAACTGCCCTCGCTGCCGTCGACCTTCGACATCTACAGCCGGGCCGTGCTCGGGGCACTGCCCGTCGTGGGCGCCTCGGGCGACAGCCTGCCCGACGACGTCCTGGTCCTGCGGTCGCTGAAGGTCGATCCCGACGATCTCGCCGAGTACACCAAGGTGTGCGGGTTGCGGTTCGGCGACAGCCTGCCGCTGACCTATCCGTTCGTCCTCACGTTCCCGCTCGTGATGAAACTGATGGTGTCGAAGGGCTTTCCGTTCGCCGCCGTCGGTTCGGTGCACGCCGAGAACGTGATCGAGCAGTTCCGGCCGATCTCGGTCACCGAGCCGCTCGACATCGCAGTGCACGCGGAGAACATGCGCGAACACCGTAAGGGCCTGCTCGTCGATCTCGTCAGCGAGGTCAACGTCGGACGCGAGCTGGTGTGGCGGCAGACGTCGACCTTCCTGCACCAGCAGCGCACGTCGCTGTCGGGTCAGCCCAAGCCGGAGCCGAAGGAGGAGGAGATCCCCCTGGTCCCCACCTCCACGCTGCGGGTCGACCAGAAGGTCATCGACCGCTACGCGGCGGTCTCCGGTGACCGCAACCCGATCCACGTCTCGACCCTGGGTGCCAAGGCCTTCGGATTTCCGAAGACCATCGCCCACGGCATGTGGAGCGCGGCGGCCACCCTGTCGGCAGTCGAGGGGCGGATTCCCGGCAAGGTGACCTACGCGGTGCGGTTCGGGAAGCCGGTGCTGTTGCCGTCGTCGCTGAGCCTGTACGCGCAGCACGTCGCCGACGGGTGGGATCTGGCACTGCGGCATCCGAAGAAGCAGTACCCGCACTTGACCGCCACGCTGCGGTAGGACGGGAACAACCCAGATTTCGGGCGGGACGGGACGCGATGGGGGCGTTCCGCCCCGCCCGAACCCTTGTGTGAATATCCTTGCGGCCGAAGCATTCCCGGCGAGAAGAATCAGTGCATCTGGTCGGAACGCTTGCGTCCCGCGAGACCGCGCCAGGCCAGGTTCTCGAGCAGATCCGCAGCCTGCTGCACGTCGATCTCACCGCCGGCGATGCGGTCGGCGACGGCCTCACCGGCACCGACGAGCGCGACGGCCATGATCGTGAAGTTCGTGTCGGGTTCCGGATCGCGCGTGCTCGATTCGAGCAGATGCGCGGTGAGTTCGATCAGCCGGTCGCGGCTGCCCTGCACCTGGGGCGCGAAGGCCTGCTGCGACAGCGCCTGACGATAGAGGACCATCCACGACGGCCGGTGCTCGTCGACGAAGCCGAGGAACGACTCGAGCGCAACCCGCAGTTGTTCACGCGGGGCGAGGGTGGGATCACCCGCCGGTGTGAGCGCCTCGACGAACCGCTGTCCCTCGCGGGCGATGCACGCCGCGAACAACTCGTCCTTCGACCCGTAGTACAGGTAGAGCATCGGCTTCGAGATCGACGCCCGCGCTGCGATGGCGTCCATGGACGTGTTGTGGAAACCGTGCTCGGAGAACACTTCGACGGCGGCGTCCAGCATCTGTTGCTCGCGGACCGCACGCGGCAGTCGCTTGGTTCCGCCCGCCATGACTCCTCCCGGACTCCTCGAATGAATTTCTTACTCTACGGTAGGAAGCCTGTGGTCGAAGCAACCTGCGACATTTCAGCAGTCCAGGGCGCCCTTCGCGCGTGTCACGGTCCGTACCGACTCGTCGACCCATTCCGGTGAGAGCGTGCCCTCGGCGACGACCTGCTCGAGATGGTCGAGCACGGCGGGCACCTCGTCGGTGGTCAGCCACAGTGCCTGGTTCACGCCCGCCACCATCGCGGCCTCGACGGCCTCGGTGATGCCGTAGGTATCGGTGATCGCGCGCATCCCCGACAGGTCGTCGGTGAAGATCACGCCGCCGAAGGCGGGGCCGCCGTAGGCACCCGAGCGGAGCAGGTCCACCGCTGCCGGGCTGATGCTCGCGGGCAGCCCGCCGGTCAGACCCGGCACGTCGAGGTGACCGAGCATGACGCCCACCTCGGGCGAGACCAGGCTGCGGTACGGCACGAGATCGCTCTGCTGCAGTTGCTCGATCGGCGGGGTCGTCACGGCACCGGTGTGCGAATCACCGGAGGCCGAGCCGTGACCCGGGAAGTGCTTGAGCACCGGCATGATTCCGGCGTCGATCAGTCCCCGCGCATAGGCGCCGGCGTACTGCGTGACGACCTCGGGATCGTCGGAGAACGAACGGTCGCCGATGACCGAGTCGTCGGGCTGGCTGCTCACGTCGACGTCCGGCGCGAAGTCGACGGTGATGCCCAGCGACTTCAGTTCCTGTCCGCGTTCGAACGCCATTCGGTAGGTCTCGTCGACCGTCATCGTCTGCGCCGTCACCCGCGCGGACGGATCGGGCCCGAACAGGTCGCCCACGCGCGACACGCGGCCGCCCTCCTCGTCGATCGTGACCATGAGCGGCAATGCGCTCTGCGCGGCCACCTGCGGCACGAGACCGTCGGTGAGCATCGACGCGTCGGTCCAGCTGCCGATGAAGATGCCACCGATCTGCTCGGATTCGACGATGGCCTGCGCGTCGGCGGCTCCGGTGACCCCGACGTTGAGCAACTGGGCGAGCTTCTGCCGCAACGTGAGCCGGGCGAGCAGATCGTCGCCGCAGGTCGCCGACGTCGCGGCCGCGGTCGCCTCGGTGGTCGTGGTGGTGGACGAGGCGGGCGCGGTGTCGGACGAGGCGGGCGCCGGGCTCGACGTCGTCTCGACCGGGTCGTCGCCGCCCGAATCGGACGAACCGCATCCCGCGGTGGTGAGGGCGACCGCGAGCACGGCGGCGACAGTGTGACGGATCCGCATGGTGCCGACGGTAGCGGACGAACCTCGAGGACCCACAGCTCGAACCTCCCCCAGGGACGCTCCGGCGGGTTAAGGTGCACCCGAGCATCCGAATCCGACCCAGGGGGTACGCGGTGGGCGCAGATCTGATCCTCATCGCCTACGACGGTTCCGAGAACTCGAAGCGTGCCGTGCAGTATGCGGGTCGTTTCCTCGAGTCGTGCCGCGCCGTCGTCGTCACCGCCTGGGAGCCGATGGTCCGGCAGGCCGCCCGCATGTCCGGCCTGTCCGGTGTCATGCAACCCGACTGGGTGCCCGACGAGGACAGCGAGGACGTCGCCCTGTCCGACGCCCGCATCACCAACGACGAGGGTCTCGAGATGGCACGCTCGGTAGGTCTGCACGCCGAGGGCCGCACCGTCGAGGTCGTCAACGCGGTGTGGTCGGCGATCATCGAGGCCGCCGACGAGCTGGACGTCGACATCATCGTCACCGGCACCCGCGGCACCACCGGTCTGCGGTCGCTGTTGCAGTCGTCGGTGGCCGATCACGTGCTCCGGCACAGTCACCGGCCGGTCCTGATCGTGCCGCCGGGTCGCTGACGCCCCGTACCGGGTCACCGGCGCCGGGTGCGGGCAGGGATATTGTCGATCCACCATGGACGGATTCCTGCTCTCGCGCGCCGAACGCTCGGTGCACGCCACCGGCACCCGCCGGTTCTTCGACGACGTCCACTCCGCCACGCAGGCACTCCGCAGCGGTAAGGCGACGATCGTCGTCGGTGCACTGCCGTTCTCGCGGCACCGTCCGGTGGCCCTCGCGCAGCCCGACGACGTCGAGATCGTCGACGGCCCGTGGCAGGCCCCTCCCGACCTGTCGGACCTGCCGCCGGTGCGGATCTCCGCCGAACTGCCGCTGCCCCGCGTGCACGTCGAGCGGGTGCGCCGGCTCGTGGAGCAGATGTCCCTCGGGGAGATGGAGAAGGTCGTCGCCGCCCGGCGGGTCACGCTCGAGGCCGACGAACCGCTCGACCCGCTCGCTCTCGCGGCCCGCATGATCGAACGCCATCCCGACGCGGCGACGTACGCGCTGGACCTGAGCGCGGCGGGCGAACGCTATTGGGGTCACACGCTGGTCGGGGCGACCCCCGAACTGCTCGTGAGCCGGCGCGGCGACACCGTCACGTGCCGTCCCCTCGCCGGGACCGCCGCACGCCGGGCCGATCCGGACGAGGACCGCCGCGCCGGTGAAGACCTGCTGACCTCGGACAAGAATCTCACCGAGCACGGTTACGTCGTCGACTGGATCCGCACCCGATTGGCCCCGCTGTGCAGCGACCTCGACATCCCCGACAAGCCCGAACTCACCGCGACACCCGATGTCTGGCATCTCGCCACGCCGATCACCGGCACCCTCCGCGACGCCGGCACCGACGCGCTCACCCTCGCCCACGTCCTGCACCCCACCCCGGCCGTGGCGGGCACCCCCACCGAGGCCGCGCTGGACGTGATCTCCCGGGTCGAGGGCGACCGGCGCTTCTACGGCGGCGCGGTGGGCTGGTGCGACGAACAGGGCGACGGCGACTGGTTCGTCGCCATCCGGTGCGCGGAGCTCAGTTCCGACGGCCGACGCGCCGTGACCTGGGCCGGAGGCGGCATCGTGGCCGATTCCGATCCCGTCGCCGAACTCGACGAGACCACCGCCAAACTGCGCACGCTGCTCGGCGTGCTGGGTGTGTAGCGCACCGCGGCAACGGTGAAGATCGACTCGGAGGCTCGCACCGTCCGCCGACGCCTTCCGGGGTGATAGTTTGGCGCGGACCGATAGACAGCGTGGCGGCCGGCGATGACTGCCTGCGTCACTGGAGATGGGGAGACGGAATGGGGAAGTTCCTGGGACCGGGCCTGGGTAGCGTGGTCGTCGGTGCCGTACTCGGTGCCGTGGCGGTCTTCGGTGTGACGGCCGCTGTGCAGGAGAATTCGCGCCCTCAGATCGATCGCAGTGGCAACGCCGATTCGTCCCTCCTGAACCAGGTTGAGTACGGCAGCCGCTGACGGCGCCGGCAACGCTTCGAGTTCACGCACGTACCGAGGCGAGACGGAGCTCCCGTCCGCCGAACCGCTGTCCCGCCGGTGGCTGTACGCAGTCACCGCGGTGGCGGTGATCCTGTCCTTCGCCCAGGTTCCGGGCCTGGTCGTCGCCGACACCAAGTACGACCTGACGCAGAACCCGATCGGATTCCTCACGCGCGCCGCTCACCAGTGGAGCAGTGTGGCGCCGCTCGGGCAGGTGCAGAACCAGGCGTACGGCTACTTCTTCCCGCACGGCTCGTTCTTCGCCGCGGGTCAACTTCTGCACATTCCCCCGTGGATCACCCAGCGGGTGTGGTGGGTGCTGCTGCTCGTCGCCGGATTCTGGGGCCTCGTCCGCCTCGCCGAAGCCCTCGGCATCGGGAGCCGTAGCTCCCGCCTGATCGCGGCGACGGTGTTCGTGCTGTCCCCGCGCGTCCTCACGACGCTTGGTTCCATCTCGTCGGAAGCACATCCGATGATGCTGGCGCCGTGGGTGCTGCTACCGCTGGTGCGGTATCTGAACACGCCGAATCCGGGCTCGGCCCGCCGGCTCGCCGCGCAGTCCGCCGTGGCGGTGACGCTCATGGGCGCGATCAACGCGGTCGCGACCGCCGCGGCCTGTCTCGTCGCGGCGTTGTGGTGGGCCGCGCACCGCCCGAACCGGCGCTGGTGGCGCTTCACCCTGTGGTGGCTGCCGCTGTGCGTCGTCGCGGTGACCTGGTGGATGGTGCCGCTGCTGCTGCTCGGCCGCGTCAGCCCGCCCTTCCTCGACTTCATCGAATCGTCCGGTGTCACCACCGAGTGGACGTCGCTCGCCGAGGTGCTGCGCGGCACCAGCAGCTGGACGCCCTTCGTCTCCCCCGAACGCATCGCGGGCGCCGTGCTCGTCACGCAACCGGCCGCCGTCCTCGTCACCGGCGCTCTGGCCGCGGCCGGTCTCGCCGGCCTCGCGATGCGGTCGATGCCTGCGCGCGGTCGATTCACCCTGATCCTCGTGGTGGGTCTCGTCGGCATGGGCGTCGGTTACGTCGGCGAGCTGGACTCGCCGTTCGCCGAGCAGGTCCGGTTGTTCCTCGACACCGCCGGTGCGCCGCTGCGCAACGTCCACAAGCTCGAACCGCTCGTACGACTGCCGATCGTGCTCGGGATCGCGCACCTGTTGCGCGCCGTGCCACTGCCCGGATCGGTGCCGTGGTCGCGCGCCCGGAACGCCTTCGCGCATCCCGAACGCAATCCGACGGTCGCGGTGACGACGCTGATCCTCGTCGCGATGACGCTCGCGACCTCACTCGCGTGGACCGGGCGGCTCGCTCCGCGCGGCGCCTACGACGAGGTCCCCGAGCACTGGCACGCCGCGGCGGCCTGGCTCGAGGACAACACGAGCGAGCGCGGCGAACGCGCCCTCATCGTTCCCGGCGCGCCGTTCGGCAGCCAGATGTGGGGGCTCACCCGCGACGAACCGATGCAAGCACTCGCGTCGACGCCGTGGGCCGTGCGCGACGCCGTCCCGCTCGTGCCGCCCGGCGCCATCCGTGCCCTCGACGCCGTGCAACGCGACATCGCCGACGGCCGTCCGTCCGACGGTCTCGCCGCGACCCTGCGCGGTCAGGGCATCGGCTTCCTGGTGGTGCGCAACGACCTCGATCCCGACACCTCCCCCGCCGCGCGACCGGCACTCGTGCATCGCGCACTCGACGGTTCGCCGGGAATCGAGCGGGTCGCCGAGTTCGGTGACGACATCGTCTTCGACAACCCCGACGACTTCGTCACCGACGCCGACCTGCGACCTGCCTATCCGGCCGTGGAGATCTACCGCGTCGCCGAACCCGCCGCGGCGCCCGTCGGTCCCTACGTCGTGGACGTCGCCGACGTGCCGGTCGTGCAGGGCGGCCCCGAAGCGCTGCTGCGCCGCAACACCGCGCAGCCCGATTTCGTCGGTCCCACACTCCTCGCCGCCGACGCGGCCCGCGCGGGTCTGCCCGTCGACGAGCTGACGGTCACCGACACCCCGACGGACCGCGAGACGGACTACGGGCAGGTCGACCATCATTCGTCGACGATCCGCGCGGCCGACGACCCGCGCCGCACCCACAACGCCGTCCCCGACTATCCGGTGCCCGACACCGAACTCGTCCGCGCCGAATGGGAAGGCGCCCGCATCAGCGTGTCGAGCGCGGCATCGGATGCCACCCAGCTCGGCGGCACGTCGGTCGCGAGCAGCCCGGCCGCGGTGGTCGACGGCGATCCGACGACCGGCTGGCACAGCAACGGTCTCGAATCGGCGATCGGCCAGTGGCTGCAGCTCGACCTCGACCGGCCGATCGAAGCGGGTCTGCTGCACCTGACGACGAGTTCCGGAGCCCTCGGCGATCCCGTCAAGTGGCTCGAGGTGTCCACCGACCGGGGCAGCACGGCGGTGCGCGTCGACGAACCGGGACGCGAACAGACGGTCGCGCTGCCGCTGGGCACCACCTCGTGGATCCGCATCACATCGGTCCACACCGAACGCGGCACGGTCGGCAACCAGTTCGGTCTCACCGAGGTGGTCGTCGAGGACTTCACCGACCGGAACGAACCGCACCCGATCGACATCCGTCGCCGCATCGTGGTGCCGGGCCCGGCCGAGGACGCCGCGGTGCGCGGATGGCAGCTCGGACAGGAATTCCCCGGCCGCGGCAGCTGTGTCGACACCGACGACCGCGTGCGCTGCGCGCGGGGACTCGCCACCTCCGCCGAGGAACCCGGCGTGTTCACCCGCACCCTGGACGTGCCGGAGGAGACCTGGGTCCGTCCGGAACTGCTCCTGCGCGGGCGTCCCGGGCCCGCGCTCGAGGATCTCGTGGACCGCTCGGATCGGGTCGTCGCGCGCGGTGACGCCGACGTTGTCGACCTGCAGGGCTCGGCGTTCGCCCTCACCGACGGTGATCCGCGGACGTCGTGGACCGCGGAGGAGAGCTCGCTCGAAGCAGGTGCGCCGCGGCCGTCGCTCACGCTGGAACTGCCCGAGGAACAACGCGTCACGGGATTGGACATCAGGGCGGCGCTGGGAGCGCTGCCGGTCGCGCCGTCGCGGGTCGCGGTGAATCTCGGCAACGGACCGCAGGTGCGCGAACTCGACGGTGACGACACGACCGTCGACCTGACCCCGCACGTCACGGACCGGATCGAACTCACCGTGGTGCGCTGGCGCGACACCCTCGATCGCACCGTGCTGGGTTTCTCGAAACTCACCCCGCCCGGGCTCGCCGAGGTGTCGGTGCTCGGCGACGACGGGCCGATCGGGGCACAGGGGTCCGTCTACGACGAGACGGTGACCGTCGACTGCGAGCGCGGACCCGTCGTGGAGATCGACGGGCGCAGCTACCGCACGTCGCTCACCGCGCGGGTCGCCGATCTCGCGGCGGGCGTGGAGGTTCCCGCGACGCTGTGCGACACCGACGTCGTCGGCACGAACCCGGGCCGGGTCGACATCGACGTCGATCCCGGTGCGGCCTTCGTCGTCTCGGGTCTACGGCTCGACGTCCCCGGTTCCGATGCGCCCGTCGCGGAGCCGACGGAACTCGACAAGGGCCGCTGGACGGAGAACCTGCGCGAGGTGACGGTCCCGGCGGGCGACGAGGACCGGCTCGTGGTGGTGCCCGAGAGCACCAACGTCGGCTGGGTCGCCCGCACCCCGGACGGTGCCGTGGCGACGCCGGTCGTCGTGGACGGCTGGCAGCAGGGCTGGATCGTGCCGGCCGGACCGGAGCAGACGCTGACCCTCGAGTTCGCGACCGACCGCTGGTACCGGCTCGGGATCTTCGGCGGGTTGCTGTTGCTCGTCCCGTTGTTCGCGGCGGCCGTGTGGCCGCGGCGGCGCGTCGACGATCCGGGTCCGATGCCGCGCACCTGGGGTTCGTCTGCTCTCGCGCTGACCGGTGTGCTGGTCGCGGCGACGCTCCTCGCGGGATGGGTCGGTGCGGCCGTCGCGGTCGCCGGCGCGGTGGGGGTCGGTGCGCTCGCGGTGCGCCGCGGACCCGACCTGGCGTCGCGCGTGCTCGTGGGCACCGCGGGCGGCGCGACGATGCTCGCGATGGCGCTGCTGTCCACAGGGCCGTGGCGATCACCCGACGGATATGTCGGGCACTCGTTCCTGATTCAGTTCGCGGCGCTCGTCGGCGTGGTCGCAGTGGGCCTGGCGGCGGTGCCGCGCCGGGCCTTGTCCCAGCGGTGGAAGGCGGCCCGCGCCGGCTCCTCGACGAGGGCGTAGCTGACGGACGCGACGGCCAGGCTCAGCACGACCGTCACCGTCAGGACGAACCAGAAGTGCCCCGCGAAGGCCGGGATCCCGAAGACGGGGAAGACGATCGACAGCACCGCGAGGTGCCAGATGAACACGCCGTACGACCAGCGTCCGACGGCCAGCGCGGCCGGGCTCGCCAGGATGCGGTGCCGCCGGCGCGGCGCGAGGGTCAGCGGGGCGAGCAGTGCGAAGCTCATGATCGCGCCCAGGGCGATCTTGGCGAGATATTCGGTGGGTGCGAGGTCGGTGAGCGTCTCCGGTCCGGCCAGCGGGGTGGCCGCGGCCGCGAAGGCGCCGACGGCGATCGCTCCCATCACCGCGCGCCGCGCCGCGAGCCGGTGCACCCACGTCTCGGGTCCGGTGACGAGTTCGGCGAGGATCATGCCTGCCGCGAACCAGGGCAGGTAGCCGGGCAGCCAGTTGGTGTGATTGATGTGGTCGGGGGTGCTCACCGGAACCCACGCCCACAGCAGCGACAGTCCGCTCACGGAGAGCAGCAGTGGGACGCGGTAGCGGGCAGCGTGCCCGCGCAGCCCACTCACCGCCAGGGCCAGCAGCGGCAGCACGAGGTAGAAGGCCACCTCCACCGACAGACTCCACATCTGGGTGAGGCCCTCGGTGAGGGTGAGTGGGACGAACACCTGCACGAGCGCGAGATTCGACCACCACACCGTCGCGCCGCCACCCGCACCGGGCAGCAACCACAGCACCAGGATCACGACGGTCCAGTAGGCGGGGAGGATGCGGGTCGCACGGGAGAGGAAGTAGCGGGTCGTCGAAGGGGACGGTCCGAGCCCGCGGGCCGCCGCGGCGTGCGGACGCCACAGTAGGAAACCGGACAGGGCGAAGAACAGGGCGACGGCGAGGTCGAACCGCGCCCACACCCGGCCGATCAGCGGGTCGTGCACTGCGCCGGTCTGGAACGCGACGTGGGTGATCAACACACCCACTGCGGCGAAACCGCGCATCCCTTCGAGTGCAGGAAGGAATCCGCTCACGCTGCGGGTCCGGTCGGTGGTGGTGGTCATCGGGCACCAGTGTGCCGTGTCGCGGGGCGGCGGACAGAGCAGGATCGCCCGGAACGGGACGATCCCGGCAGCGACGAAGATCGACTACGGATCCGTCCCAGTGGTGAGCGGACGCGCATATTGCCATACCGGGCTGTTAGTGTCTGAGCTCACGTGGTGTTCGCGGGCCGGATGCCAGGCGATCCGTGCAGCCCTGCTGCTGCCGGTGGGGGTACTCGATGACGACCGTTGAGTGAGGAGAAAGCATGGCTGAGCGTTCGAGCTCCGGCCGGATACTGGCAATGATTCTGGTGGGCCTGGGGGCCTTCCTCCTGGTGATCGCGATTCTTGTGCCGACGTACACGCTCGGGAAGCTGAGGACGACACCGCTCGATCTCGAGGTGACCACGGTCGCCGAGGGCACGGGCGACATCCTCAACTCCCGTCAGCTGCTCGCCGGCAACGCTCAGGTCGATCGTGACGTGCCGATCGTCGCGCAGCGCTTCGTCACCGTCGAGGATCCTTCGGACGCCGAGATCATGACGCTTCAGTCCGGTCAGACTGTGCGACGACTCGACATGCAGGGGGACACGGGTCTGGTCTCCGCCATCGTCGACCGCGTCACGGTCGACCGGAAGACGTCCATGCCCGTCTCGGCGGAGGACTACCCGGATCGCGTGAGCACGGTCCAGGTCAATGCCGACCGGCCGCCGGTGGAGATCGACAACCGCGAGGGACTGCAGTACAAGTTCCCGTTCGACGTCCAGCAGGAGTCGTACCCGTACTACGACATCAACGCTCGCGACAACTTCCCCATCGACTTCGTCGGTGAGGAAGAGATCAACGGCATGAAGGTCTACCACTTCCATCAGGAAATCGGCCCGATCGACCTGTCGAAGGCCGACCGCGAGGTCCCGACCTACAAGCTCAGCCTGCCCGCCTCCACCTGGGGTGTCGGCGAGGGCGACGAGCCGATCACGATGACCCGCTGGTACAACAACACCCGCGACCTGTGGGTCGACCCGGTCACCGGCGTCGTCGTCAAGGGCCAGGAGCAGCAGGACCAGTATTACGCCCGCGAGGCCGACAAGCCCGAGGTGACCGTTCTGAACGTGACGCTGCCGTTCAACGAGGAGACGATCGAGTACCAGATCGAGCAGGCCAAGGACGGCCAGGACACCATCTCCCTGTTCGGCCGCACCCTGCCGATCATCCTCGGCATCCTCGGCGTCATCCTGCTGATCGTTGGTTTCCTGCTCGGCCTCCGCGGCGGCGGCAACCGTCGCCCGGCCACCGCGACCGGCGGTCCCGCTCCGGCAGGCCCGGCCACGACCACGGTCGGCCCGGCGCATTCGGCCGGCGCACAGCGCGATCACACCGACGACCGCACCGAGGTCATCCCGCGCCAGACCGATCCGAACGCGCAGCAGCGCGACTGGACGACCGATCAGACGCAAGAGATCCCGCGAACCGATCTGCGGAAGCCTCCGACGCAGGAGTGATCGTCCGGTGGACGAACCGAGCCGCCCCTCACCGATCCCGGTGGGGGGCGGTGTCGTTCGTGGGTGACTCGTCGGCGGACGGGGTCGCCGCGTCGTCCGTGGACGACCGGGTCGCTGCAGCACCGCGCAGAGAAAGCACCGCGACCACCGCGGCCGTCGCGGCGGCCACACCGACGGCGATGGCGATGAACTGCCGCAGGGTCGACGCCACCGTGAACATCAGCACCGCCTCGAGGGCGAGTCCCGCCCACGCGACGAGCGCGAGATGGGTACGTTCCCCGGCGATCGCCGACAACAGCGCGCCTTGCAGGACGGCGAGACACGCGCCCTGCAACGCGAACAGCCACAGCAGCGACTGCACCGGCCCGTAGGCGTCGCCGACCAGCATCGGGACGATCGGTGCGCAGATCGCCGCGCCGGCGACGAGCACGGCGCCGATTGCGACGAGGACGGTGAGCGCCGACCGCACCGCGGCCGCCGACTGCGCGGGATTCGCCATCCGCGGATAGAGCACCACACCGACCGCCTGCGGCAACCAGAAGGCGACCTTCGTCGCCACCGCCCCCAAGGCGTAGAGGCCCGCCGAATCGGGGTCGAGCAGCATGCGGGCGAGCAGCAGGTCGAGCGACGTGAGCGCGATGAGGGCCAGCTGCACCTGGGAGGCACGCAGCACCGCGCCGGCGGTCGGGACCGGTTCCGTCCTTCCACCCGACGTGCGGCCCACGAGCACGCTCGCGGCCAGCGCGACCGCACCCGTGCCGAGCGCCCCGGCGAACAGCGCGGGGCCGGGACCGCCTCCGACGGCGAGCACCGCTACGGCAGGCACCACCTTCGCGACGCCGGCGGCGGCCAGGACGGCGCTGAGCGCTGCGAACCTGCCCCTTCCCTGCAGTAGACCCTGTTCGGCGGCGAGGAGGACGAGCAGCGGCGCGGTGACGAGCGACCCGAACGCGCCCCCGACACTCGTGTCGAGCGCCCAGGCCACGACGGGCACGAGGAGCATCGCGACGACGAAGGCGAGCACGGCGCAGCGGTAACCGAGACGACGCAGCGCCGCGGCGCCGGTGCCGTGCACGGCCTCCCGGGCGACGACCGTCTGCAACGCCAGTGCCGGCACGGCGAGGACGAGCTGCGCGGCGAGCAGGCTCGCGAATTCGCCGTATCCGGCGGGACCGAGCCAGCGTCCCGCCGGCAGGTGCAACAGATAGGACGCGAGGTTCGCGGTCATCGCGCCGACCGTCACCAGTGTCATGCCGGCGACGGCGGTTCCTGTCGCCGAACCACGAATGGTCTCGGTGCCCTCCGACGCGGGTCGGGGTGTTCGCGGCATCCGCCCATCCTCCCATCCGGAACGACACCGTATTCTGCCGCCATGTCCCGCCCGGAGTCGTCCCGCATGTCCACGACGGCGGCTCTCCCGGCGGTCTGGTCCCTCGTCCTGACGGTCGCGGTGCTCGGTCCGTTCCTCGCCTCCCCCGGCTACCTGCTCTTCCGCGACGCGGTGAGCACTCCCCGATCGTTCCTCACCGACTCCGCCCTCGGTCTGTCCGATGCCGCCGCCCGCGCGGTGCCGCAGGACGCCCTGCTGGCGTGGGTGAGCACCGTCGTAGACGGTGGTGTCGCGGTCACGGCGCTGCTCGTCGCGTCGTTGTGGGCGGCGGGATGGGGTGCGGCACGGCTGGTCGCGGTGGTGCTGCCGACGAGCGGAACCGGCGCCCGGCTCGTCGCGGCAACGGTCGCGATCTGGAATCCCTATGTCGCCGAGCGGCTGCTGCAGGGGCACTGGAGTCTGCTCGCCGGGTACGCCGCGCTGCCGTGGACGATCTGTGCGGCCGTCGCGATCCGGCGACGGAGACGCGGCGGCTGGGCGTCGCTGGCGGTCTGTCTGGCCGCTGCGGGGCTGACCCCGACCGGCGCCCTGCTGGCGATCGTGACGGCCTGCGCCGTCCTCGTCGCCCCCGGTGGACGGACGCGGGTGCTGCCGCGCGTGGGCGGCGCACTCGCGCTGGGTGTCGCGGTGTCGTTGCCGTGGCTGATCGCGACGGCGCTCGCCGGTGGCGGCACCGAAGCGGACCCGGCCGGTGTGCGCGCGTTCGCTGCCCGGGCCGAACCGCTGCTCGGCACGATCGGTTCGGTGGCGGGGCTCGGCGGGATCTGGAACGCCGAAGCCGTCCCCACCTCGCGCACCACGGCATGGGCGTTGATGGGCACCCTCCTGCTGCTCGCGGTGGTGGCGTGCGGGGTGCCGGCGCTGTGGCGGCGACGCAGGAATCCCGTGATCGTCGCGGTGGTGGTGCCCGCCGTCCTCACGGTGCTCGTCATCGCCCTCGCCGCGACCGGCCCGGGACTCGCCGTCGGCGAATGGGCGATGGTGCACGTGCCCGGCGCGGGACTGCTGCGCGACACCCAGAAGTGGGTCGCGTGGGCGATGCCCGCCTACGCGCTCGCCGCGGCGGCCGGCACGACCGTCCTCGCCCGGCGCTTCGCGGCGCCCGAACCGGTGTGGGCGACGGCCGCGATCGCCGCCGTGCTGGTCGCGCTGCCCGACCTGGTGTGGGGTGTGGGCGGGCAACTGCAACCCGCGCGCTATCCGGCGGGCTGGGAGAAGGTGTCGCAGATCGTCACGGCCGACGGCGGCGACGTGGCGGTGCTGCCCGCCGGCATGTTCCGGGTCTTCGATTTCTCCGGGCCCGTGCCGGTGCTCGATCCGTCCCCGCGCATGCTGCGCGCCGACGTCCTGCAGACCGGAACCCTGATCGTCGCCGAGGGCAGTGTCGCCGGGGAGGGTCGCCGAGCGGAGGACGTCGAAACCCTGCTGTTGTCCGGCGCGGATCCGAGTGCGCTCGCCGCCCGTGGGGTGGGCTGGGTGCTCGTCGAGCACGGCACACCGGGCGAATTGGGCGCCGCGAAGAGCACGCTCGGAGCCGTCGACACCGCGAAGAGCACGCTCGGAGCCGTCGACACCGCGAAGAGCACGCTCGATGCCCTCGAACCCGCCTATCGCGACGACGATCTGAGCCTGTACCGGGTGGAGGGGGTCACCTCGACCCCGTCACCCCATCGCGCCCTGGCGATCGGGGCGCACGTGGTGTGGCTACTGGTATTGGCCGGCGGCGCTGGCTGCGCGCTCGGGCAGCGGGTCGGCGAGCATCGACGGCTCGTCGACGCGCGGGAACAGTCCTGAGACGGTGTGCCCGAAGGTCGTGACGGACAGGACCTCGTGCACGCCCTCTCCCGTGGCCTCCCATGAGAACTCGCCGGCGCGGATGCGGGCCTTGTTGCCGAGCTGACGACGACGGTCGGCGTCGGCGAGCAGATCGGCGACGGCAGCGGTCAGTTCGGCGGGTGAGTCCACGAGCAGGCCGGTCACGCCGTCGATGATCGAGTCGGTCAGTCCCTTGGAGCTGCGGTAACCGATGGTGGGCACACCGTGCTGGGCGGCCTCGACCACCGCGAGACCCCACCCCTCCTTGCGCGAGGGCATCACGTGAACCCAGGCGCGGGAGAGCAATTCGTGCTTGCGCTGTTCGTCGACGTGGCCGTGGAAGGTGACGGCGTCGCCGATGCCGAGTTCGGCGGCCGCATCGCGGAGGTTCTGCTCCCACCAGCCGCCGCCGATGACGTCGAGATGCAGGCCCGGGACGGTGCCGCGCAGAGCCGCGACCGCGGCGAGGGCGTCCTCGATCTGCTTGTGCGGCACCAGCCGCGAGAGCACGCACACGCTCGGGTGGGCCGTGCGCGTGTCGTCGCCGCCCACCGCGACGCCAGCGGGGACGGCGTCGACACCGTTGCGGACCACCGCGATCCGCTCCCGATCGACGCCGAGAGCGCGCAGCTCGTCGGCGGACGGAAGGGAGACGGTGAGGTACTGGTTGCGGCGGTGTACGCGCGGCGACAGCGACGACTCGATCCACCAGCCGAGCTTGGCCATCAGCCTGCCCGCGACCGGCCACTGCTCACGATGGCAGTGGTGCACGAGCACCGTGACGGGCGCGCCGGCGACGAGCCGGGCGAAGAACGGGATGCCGTTCTGGGTGTCGATGACGGCGTCGGGGCGGATACCGGCGAGGGGGCCGACACCGAATCTGCCCGCGAGGATCGCGGCGAGCGCGCGCGGGTAGACGGTGAGCCGTCCCCCGCCGCGGCTGACGGTGATGCCGTCGATCCGGTCGCGCTTTGCGGCTCCGGGATAGGAGGCGGTCCGCAGGACGACGCGGACGCCGCGCGCCGCGAGTTGCGCCCCGACCTGCTCGAGATACCGCTCGCTGCCACCGCCCTGCGGATGCCCGGTATCGCGCCAGCAGAGCAGCAGAACCTCCCGCACGCGGTGACCCCCCTGTATGTCGACTCGACCACCCGGCCGGGCAGATGTGACTCGGACGATGACAGGGACACAGTAGCGGGTGCCGGTCGGCGACAGGTGAGGGACGAGTGCGCGGCCCGCATTAAGGTGACTGGACGTGCCATCGACGACCCGACCCCGCACCGACGTGACCCGGCTGTTCGCCCGCCGCGCCACACTGCGCCGTTCCGTGGGGTTGCTCGGCAGCTTCCGCTTCGAGCAGACGGCACCCGAGAAGTTCTACGGCGGTCTCGCGCGCGACACCGTTGATCTCATCGGCGATCTCTACTCGGGTCTGACCGGCGCCGATCTGACGGGCACCACGGTCGTCGACGTCGGTGGCGGACCGGGCTACTTCGCCGACGCGTTCACCGAGGTGGGGTCGCGCTACGTGCCGATCGAGCCCGACCCGTCCGAGATGCACGCCGCCGGCCTGCAGGTCGGCGGTGCGATCCGCGGCTCGGGCCTGGCACTGCCGGTGCGTACCGGCTCGGTGGACGTGTGCTTCTCGTCGAACGTCGCCGAACACGTCGCGACGCCGTGGGTGATGGCCGACGAGATGCTGCGCGTCACGCGGCCCGGCGGACTGATGGTGTTGTCGTACACCTTGTGGTGGGGACCGTTCGGCGGGCACGAGACCGGTCCGTGGCACGCCTTCGGCGGCGAGTACGCGGCCCGGCGCTATGCCCGCAAGCACGGCCGGGAGCCGAAGAACCGGTACGGGGTGTCGCTGTTCGACGTGGGCGCGAGCGACGGCCTGCGCTGGGCACGTTCGACGCCCGACGGTGAACTGCTCGCGGCCTTCCCCCGCTACCACCCGAGTTGGGCGTGGTGGCTCGTGAACGTGCCCGGCGTCCGGGAGTTCCTCGTCAGCAACCTGGTACTGGTCCTGCGGCGACGCTGACCCGTCGCTTAGTGTCGTCGCCATGACCGCATTGGCCCTGGACGTCGGCGGCACCAAGCTCGCCGCGGCCGTCGCCGCCGACGACGGCACCCCGCTCGAAGCCCGATCCGTGCCGGTCCCCCGGAAGGACGTGTGGGGCGCGTGCGCGGGACTGTTGCGGGAGGTCGCGGAGATCGGCGAGGGACCGGTGACCGCCGTGGGTATCGCCGCCGCAGGACCGGTCGACACGAACGCCGGGACGATCGGTCCGATCAACATCTCCGAGTGGAGCTCCGGCTTCGCACTCGTCGACACCGTGCGTTCCCTGTTCCCCGACGCCCGTGTCGATCTGGTGATGGACGGCGCGGCCGCGACCCTCGCCGAACAACGCTTCGGTGCCGGACGCGACGTCGCCGACCTGCTCGGGGTCGTGCTCGGCACCGGGATCGGCGGCGGTCTCGTGCTCGGCGGCCGGATCGTGCGTGGCCGCACCGGAAACGCCGGCCACATCGGGCACGTCGTCTCGCCCTACGGCACGACGGTGTGCGCATGCGGAGGGGTCGGCTGCATCGAGACCGTGGCGAGCGGCCCGTCGGCGGTGCGCTGGGCCCGTGCCCACGGCTGGGAAGGCCCCGACGGTGTCGCACTGGCCGCGGACGCCGAGGCCGGGGTCGGCATCGCCGCGGCGGCACTCGAGCGGGCCGGGACGGCACTGGGCCAGGTCATCGCGTCGGCAGCAGCACTGGCGGATGTGGGACGGGTGGTCGTCGGCGGGGGCTTCGCGCAATCGGGCGGGCACCTGTGGCGGCCGATGCTCGCGTCGGCGGCCCGGCACGCCCGCCTGCGGTTCGTGCAGGACCTGCAGATCGTCCCCGCCGAACTCGGCGCACTGGGCACCCTCACCGGCGCATCGATCGTCGCCGCAGGTCACGACTGGATAACCTGACCCGGCACACCCGGCTTTCCGGCCTACCCTGAGGACCACATCGGAGTCCCGGCGGAAACCGGTGACGGGCCGCCGGGATGCTCTGCGAGCAGATCGGCGGTACCGGATGCGGATTGCTGACATTTTGCGGAACAAGGGCTCGGCGGTGCACACGGTCGGGCCCGGCACCACGGTGTGCGAGCTCATCGGCGACTTCGCACGATTCAACATCGGCGCGATGGTGGTGTGCGAGGGCAAGAGCGTCGCCGGGATCGTCACCGAACGCGACGTCGTGCGAGCCCTGCACGAACGCGGACCGTCGATCCTCGCCGCCCCGGCACACGAACTGATGTCCCGGACGGTGACGACCTGCCTGCCCACCGATTCGGTCGACAGTCTCGCCGAGACCATGACCGAACAACGGATCCGGCACCTGCCGGTCGTGGTGGACGCTCAGTTGGTCGGGATCGTCAGTATCGGCGACGTGGTCAAGAGCCGCATCGACGAACTACAGACCGAACGCGACCAGCTCGCCTCGTACATCCACGATGGTGGCTGAGAACTGATCAGTTCTCGCCGGTCGCAGCGTCGTCGGGAGCCGTGTCGCCGGTGGCACTCTCCTCTGCGGCACTGTCTTCGGTGGCGCTCGGGCGGTCGAGGATGCTCACGCTCATCCCGTAGGGCAGGAACCGCACCGAGCGTCGCGGGTCGGTGTTGCCCTTGAGCGTGCGCAGCGCGTCGAGTTCGGTGCGATGGACCTGGTCGACGCGGGCCACGCCGTCGTCGTCGGTGGTGTAGACGACCCAGACGCCGTCGCCCTTCTCACCGGTGGTCTCGGGCCGCGGCTGCGTGCGCGTCGGCGCCACCGGCGGTTCGAGGAACGAAAAGATGCGGTCCTTCAGTTCCCGCAGTTCCTCACCGGCTTCCCGCACCACGCGGTCGAGATCTTCGGGGTCGAACCCGAACGGATTGTTCTCCGCCATGACATGTCTCCTGACCGTTGGGCACCCTCCAGTGTGGTGACGGTCGCCGATTCGCGCCACCCGACTCCTCCCCCGCCCTACTGTGCAGCCGAGGGAGGAAGGAGACGTCCATGGTGAACGACACGGATCTGCAACATCTGAGGCGGTGCGTCGAACTCGCGGAGGAGGCAGTCGCGGCAGGTGACGAGCCGTTCGGGTCGGTGCTCGTCGACGCGGACGGCGAGGTCCTGGCCGAGGACCGCAACCGCGTCGCCGACGGCGACAGCACCCGGCATCCCGAGTTCGCCCTCGCGCGGTGGGCCGCCGAACATCTCGAACCGGACCGGCGCGCCACCGCCACCGTCTACACCTCCGGTGAGCACTGCCCGATGTGCGCGGCCGCGCACGGCTGGGTGGGCCTGGGGCGGATCGTCTACGCGGCGTCCTCCGAGCAACTGGTCCGGTGGCTCGGCGAGATGGGTGTGCCGCCGGCGCCGGTCCGTCCGCTGCCGATCCGCGAGGTAGTGCCCGATGCCGTCGTCGACGGGCCCGTTCCCGAGCTCGAGCAGGCGATTCGGCTCCTGCACCGTCGCTGCCACCTCGGGGAGTGAGCCTTCCCGTCCCATCCGGTCTGGTCACCCCCTGGTCAATAGTTGTAACGTGTTCTAGTGTTCGAGGTCACACGAATACGGCCGATACACGAGCACAGCCAGGTGAGGAAGCGACATGACCGACTACGACAAGTTGTTCATCGGCGGCGAGTGGGTGGCACCGTCGACCGACGAGAGACTCGAGGTGTTCTCCCCCGCTACCGAGGAGCGCGTCGGCTCCGTGCCGGTCGCGGGACCGAAGGACGTCGACGCCGCGGTCGCCGCCGCCCGGCGCGCCTTCGACGACGGGCCGTGGCCGCGCACGTCGCCGGCCGAACGCGCACAGGTGCTCGCCAAGGCCATCTCGCTCATCGAGCAGCGCAACGACGAGATCGCCGGCGTCATCGCCTCCGAGCTCGGCCAGCCGGGCCCCTCCGTCCAGATGGTGCAGATGACCCCGGCCCTGGGGACGCTGAACTACTACGCCGGACTGGCGGATTCGTTCAACTGGGTCGAGGAGCGGACCGGATCCTTCGGCCGCACCCGCGTCACCCGCGAACCGGTCGGCGTCGTCGCCGCCGTCATCGCGTGGAACGTGCCGCTGTTCCTGTGCGCCAACAAGATCGCGCCCGCCCTGCTCGCCGGATGCTCGGTGGTGCTCAAGCCCGCACCCGAGGCTCCGCTGGCCGTGAACCTCATCGCCGAGATCTTCACCGAGGCAGGCCTTCCCGAAGGTGTGCTGTCGGTGGTTCCGGGCGGCGCCGAGACCGGCGAGAACCTCGTGTCCCATCCCGACATCGACAAGATCACCTTCACCGGCTCGACCGCGGTGGGCAAGCACATCGGTGAGATCGCGGCGCGCAACCTCAAGCGCTGCTCGCTCGAACTCGGTGGCAAGTCGGCGGCCATCGTCCTCGAGGACGCCGACCTCGACTCCACCATCGCCATGCTCGTGATGTCGGGTCTGATCAACACCGGTCAGGCGTGCGTCGGCCAGACGCGCATCCTGGCTCCGCGCTCCCGCTACGACGAGGTCGTCGAGAAGGTCGCCGGCGCAACCGCATTCTTCCCCGTGGGCCCTCCCGGCGACGAGGCCGCGCAGATCGGTCCGCTGATCTCCGCCAAGCAGCGCGACCGCGTCGAGGGCTACATCGCCAAGGGCAAGGAGGAGGGTGCCCGCGTCGTGATCGGCGGCGGCCGTCCGGCGCACCTCGACAAGGGTTACTTCGTCGAGCCGACGATCTTCGCCGACGTCGACAACTCGATGACGATCGCCCGCGAGGAGATCTTCGGTCCCGTGCTGTGCGTGCTGCCCTACGACAGCGTCGACGAGGCCGTGAAGATCGCCAACGACTCCGACTACGGCCTCGCCGGTTCGGTGTACACCACCGACATCGAGAAGGGTCTCGAGATCGCGTCGCGCGTGCGCACCGGAACGTACGGAATCAACTGGTACGCATTCGATCCCGGTTCGCCGTTCGGCGGGTTCAAGAACTCGGGCATCGGACGTGAGAACGGACCCGAAGGGCTCGAGGCGTTCTGCGAACTGAAGTCCGTGCTCTACCCGCCCGGCTACGAGGGCTGATCCCGCAAAAAAGGGGAGGATATGTGCGTTCTCGTCGGAGAACTCGCACATATCCTCCCCTTTTCGTGTTTCGGGAGGACGCGACCTCAGATGTACATCGCGGGATCGATGTACGTCGTCGGATCCACGAGCGGTTCGTGCTTCTTGCGGGACCGGACGGTCGCGGGGATACCAGTGGCGATCGAATCCGCCGGCACGTCGTGGGTGACCACGGCGTTGGCGCCGATCGCGCTGTCGTCCCCGATCACCACCGGGCCGAGGACCTTCGCCCCCGCCCCGACGGTGACCCGGTTGCCCAGCGTCGGATGACGCTTCTCCTTCGCCAGCGATCGGCCGCCGAGCGTCACGCCGTGGTAGAGCATCACGTCGTCACCGATCTCGGCCGTTTCACCGATGACCACGCCCATGCCGTGGTCGATGAAGAAGCGCCGGCCGATGGTCGCGCCGGGGTGGATCTCGATGCCGGTGAGGAACCGGGTGAACTGCGCGAGGATCCGCGCAGGTCCCTTCAGGGCGGGCACCTGCCACATCCGGTGCGCGATGCGGTGCGACCAGATCGCGTGCAGCCCCGAATAGACGATGGCGTTCTCCGCGTCGCTGCGCGCGGCCGGATCGTGGCCGCGCGCCGACTGCAGATCCTCCCGGAGAGTGTGCAGGATACCCACGACGGCGATCAGTCCCGGATGTGCTCGAACAGCGGCGTGGAGATGTAGCGCTCGCCGAAGTCGGGAACGACGACGACGATCAGCTTGCCGGCGTTCTCCGGACGCTTCGCGATCTCGAGGGCGGCCCACACGTTGGCGCCGGCCGAGATGCCGCCGAGGATACCCTCGTCGGTTCCCAGGCGACGGGCGACCTCGATGGCGTCGTCGAACTTCACGTCGACGATCTCGTCGTAGATCTCGCGGTCGAGGACCTCGGGCACGAAGTTCGCGCCGATGCCCTGGATCTTGTGCGGGCCGGGCTCACCGCCGGTGAGGATCGGCGAGTCGGCAGGCTCGACACCGACGATCTTCACGTCGGGCTTGCGGGCCTTGAGGGTGCGGCCGACACCGGTGAGCGTGCCACCCGTGCCGATGCCCGCGACGAAGATGTCGACGGCACCGTCGGTGTCGTTCCAGACCTCTTCACCCGTGGTGCGCTCGTGGATCTCCGGGTTGGCCGGGTTTCCGAACTGGCGGGCCAGGATGGCGTTCTCGGTGTTCGCGACGATCTCCTCGGCCTTCGCGACGGCACCCTTCATGCCCTCGGAGCCTGGGGTGAGGACGATCTCGGCACCGTAGGCGCGGAGCATCACGCGACGCTCGGTCGACATCGTCTCGGGCATCGTGAGGATGACCTTGTAGCCGCGCGCAGCGCCGACCATGGCGAGCGCGATACCGGTGTTGCCGGAGGTGCCCTCGACGATGGTGCCGCCGGGCTTCAGCTCACCGGACTTCTCGGCGGCGTCGATGATCGCGACACCGATGCGGTCCTTGACGCTGTTGGCCGGGTTGTAGAACTCGAGCTTCGCGGCGACGGTGGCGCCGGCCCCCTCGGTCAGACGGTTGAGCTTGACGATCGGGGTCCGCCCGACCAGCTCGGTGACGTTGTCGTAGATCCTGCTCATGCTCGATCCTCCTCATGGCCACACACGGCGGCTCGGGTCGCGGTCTCGGTCTATTGCACCATTTCGCCATCATCGGACGACTCGGCGGGCCCATCGATGTACGAACGTATCCGTACGCCGTCGTTATTCCCCGGCGAGTCGGCGTGTCTTCGCTCGGATCGGCCTCGACGGGTTCGTGCCCGGCGAGATTTCGGACCGGCTCGACCGGGTTTGCCCGGCCACCGAGCACGGGTAGCCGACCATATGAGTCATCACGATCTTCCCGTCCCCGATTACGACGAACTGGCGCCGGGCACGCTCGCGCCGAGGATCCGCGCACTCGACGAAGCACAGTTGACGGTCCTCATCGAGCACGAGCAGAAGAACCAGAACCGGCCGAACTATCTCGAAGTGCTCACCGCCCGGCGCGACGAACTCGCCTCCGGCGCGGAACCCACCGGTGGCGATCCGACGAACGCCCCACCGGTCGACCACACGTCGAGCGGTTCACCGGTCGATCCGTCGCACTCCCCGGACGATCACACCCCGCTACGGCACGGTGTCGCCGAACAGACGCCGAAACGCGGAAAACCCTGACTCCACCGAACACCGAGTACCGGACACCGGCCCGAGCATCCGAACAAGGAGACCACCGTGGTCGACTTCGACAGAGTCGTGCAGAACGCAAGCCGAGTCGTGGAGAACGCGAACAGGGCGATCGACGACGCCGGTCGCTCGGTGGGCGGATTCGTCCGGCGCGCCGTCGACCGGCCCGTCGACGCTCGGAAACCGCAGACGGTGACCGTCGCGGCTCCACGGGCGCAGGTCATGCAGTTCTGGCGGGATCCCGAGAATCTGAGCAGAGTCTTCGGCGACCGCGTCCGGGTGGAGACGGTCGAAGCGAACCGGCTGCGCTGGACCTGGGAGGGCCCCGGCGGGACGACCTGGGACACCCGCGTCGACGTCACCTCGGAAGGACTCGCCTTCGTCGGCGAGGACGACGCGGACACCCCGGGCCCGCGCGTGGTCCTCGCGGTGTCCGACGCACCCCGGGGCGGCACCGCGATGACCCTGCGTGCCGAGGTTCCCGTCCCCGATCTCGTCACCGGCGCCCTGACCTTCACCGCGCTCTACCGCGCGCGAGCCCTCATGCAGACCGGTGAGATCCCCACCCTGCAGGGCAGTCCGAGTGCCCGTGAATCGGAAGGAGACGCGTGATGCGAGCCCTGTGCTGGATGGGCGTGAACGAGTTGTCGGTGGAGACGGTCGACGATCCCGGCCTGGTCAATCCGCACGACGTGATCGTGCGGGTCCGCCTCACCACGACCTGTGGGTCCGATCTGCACTTCCTCGGCGGGTATCTGCCGGGGATGCGGGAGGGCGACGTGATCGGCCACGAGTTCATGGGCGAGATCGTCGACACCGGCCCGGAGGTGACCACCGTGCGGGTCGGCGACCGGGTGGTCGTGCCGTCGTTCATCGGATGCGGGAAGTGCCCGTACTGCGCCGACGGCCTGCACGCGGTGTGCGACACCACCAACCCGAACGCCGCGATGCAGCAACCGGTGCTGGGCTATCCCACCGGCGGAATCTACGGCTACACCCACCCGTTCGGCGGGTACCAGGGTTCGCACGCCGAGTACATCCGCGTGCCCTTCGGCGACGTCAACTGCTTCCAGATCCCCGAGGGTGTCGGCGACGAACAGGCCCTGTTCCTGTCGGACGCGGTACCGACGGGTTACATGGGCGCCGACTTCTGCGACATCACCCCGGGCGACACCGTGGCGGTCTGGGGCGCCGGCGCCGTCGGTCTCATGGCCGCGGCAAGCGCGAGGATCATGGGCGCCGACAGGGTGATCGTGATCGACCGTTTCCGCGACCGCCTCGACCGCGCCGCGAAGAAGGTCGGCGCCGAAACCGTGAACTACACCGAGGTCGACAGCGTCTACGAGACGCTCCGCGAGAGCACCGGCGGACGCGGACCGGACGCCTGTATCGACGCCGTGGGCATGGAGGGTCACGGAACCGGCGTCATGCAGGCCTACGACAAGGTCAAGCAGGCGCTGCGGATGGAGAGCGACCGCGCGACCTCCCTGCGCGAGGCGATCCTGTCCTGCGGCAAGGGCGGAGTCGTGTCGGTGCTCGGCATCTACGGTGTCACCGACAAGTTCCCGATGGCGCTGCTCACGAACAAGAGCCTGACCCTGCGGACGGCGCAGCAACACGGCCAGCGGTACATGCCCACCCTGTTCGAACACGTCCTCGAGAGCCGCCTGGATCCGAGTTGGCTCATGACGCACGACCTTCCGCTCACCGACGCGGTGCGCGGATACGAGATGTTCAAGAACAAGGAGGACGACTGCCTGCGCGCGGTCTTCCGCCCCTAGATCTTCACCGGTCGGATTTCTTCAATACGAGCGCACGGTCGGCGTCCGACACTGGCGCCATGACGAATTCGGTGAACCCCATTCCCGAGGGATACACCTCCCTCACCCCCTTCCTCGTCGTGGACGGCGCCTCCCGCGCGATCGACTTCTACTGCGACGCGTTCGGAGCGACCGTCGTCGACCGGATGGACGGCCCCGACGGGGCGGTGATGCACGCAGAGCTCGATTTCGGCAACGGCCGACTGCAATTGAGCGATCCCCATCCCGGCATCGGCCTGCACGCGCCGAGCGGAACGAACGACGTCGACCATTCGTACGTGCTGTACTGCGCGGACGCCGACGCGGTGTTCGCGCGGGCCGTCGCCCTCGGTGCCCGCGTGTTCGAGGAACCGTCGACCTTCGTCACCGGCGACCGGTTCGCGTCGATCCTCGATCCGTTCGGTCATCGGTGGGCCGTGATGACGCGGGTCGAGAACGTGCCCGCTGAGGAAGCGAAGCGACGACTCGACGAGTGGGCGGCAACGCAGAACGCGTGACGGTCAGGGCGTCACGGGCGCGGCGGCCCCGACGAAGGCCACCATCTCGTAACCGCCGGGGTTGGTCTGGATCGGGATCTCCTTCCAGTTGTTGGCCACCCACACGTTCCCGGCCTGGTCGATCGTGATGCCGGTGTTGCGGACGAGACCGTCGAATCCGTAGCCGGTGACGTCCGGGGAGATCGGTGCGCCCGTGGTGGTTCCGGGGCGGCAGTCCACTGCCCTGCTGCCGCAGAACTGGGAGACGGCCCGGCCGGCGAAGTTCGCGACCCAGATGTTGTCGTTGCCGTCGACGACCACACCCCACGGCACCCGGAGGCCGCCGCCGGTGATGGGGAACGGCGTGAGATTCCCGTCGATCATCGTGAGGCTGCCCTCGAGAGTGGGGGTCAGCGCGGGATCCGGGCAGGGGATGCCGATGACCCGCGAGTTCGCGACCCACGCGGTTCCCGCGGAATCGACGGCCACCCCGAGGGGTTTCTCGAGGCCGGCCCCACCGATGGCCGGGACGATCGGGGTGCCGGAGGCATCGAGCACGGCGACGGTGTCGCTGCCGTTGCCGGTGACGAACACCCGGCCGTCGGCGCCCTCGGCGAGGGCGAAGGGTTTCGTCACGCCGAGGTCGGTGAGGTTGCGTGCGGCGGCCGGGTTTCCGCCCGGATAGATCGTGACGCTGTCGTTGCCGCAGTTGGCCGTCCAGATGTCGCCGTTGCTGTGGGAGATCAGGCCCTGCGGCCAGTCGATCTCTCCCTGCGTGAACCCGGTGTCGGGTGAGATCGGCTGCCCGTCCGCCGTGAACACCGACAGGCTGTTGTGCGGTGGTTGCCGGTCGTCCGGGCAGCCGGGGGCGGGAGCCGCGAATCCGAAGTTGGCCACCCACACGTTGCCGTCGCGGTCGATGTCGATACCGAACCCTGCCCCGCTCAGTCCGCCACCGGTGTACGGCGATCCGGGGTAGAACTCGCCCGTGGGGGTGAGCCTGATGAGGTTGTCCGCGCCGCACACCGGAGTGTCGGTGCCGGGCGCGTATTCGTAATTGTTGGTCACCCAGATGTTGCCGTCGCGATCGACGGTCATGTTGCCGGGGCCGTCCATCGACACACCGTCGCCGACGAAGCGCAGCGCCAACGTCCATGCACTCGGGGGGAGGGCACGGTCGGGAACGATCGGGGACGGACCTGCCTTCGACACCGCGAACAACTCGACGACGTTCTGCCAGGGATGACGGGCGGTGTTCACCATGGCCTGCCAGGTGTCGGAAGCCGGTGCCCCACCGGGCGTCCCGGCGAGCCGCACCAGTTGGTCGCACACCTGCTGCAGGGCAATGCAGTTGGCGACCATGTCGGCGAGGGAACCGAAGGTGCCCAGCGCTTCGGTATCGGGGCCGTTCGGGGAAGTTCCGAGTACCGGAGCGATGTCGCCCGTGACGGGATCGACGAGATTGTGCGCCATACGTGCCGCGTTCTGCAGACCGGGCGACGGTCCGGCGACCCTACCGCCCTCGGTGAACTGCGCCAGCGCGTAAGCCGCTGCCACCGTGGTCTTCTCGTCGAGAACGACGTCCGCCGGCGAATTCCCCACGCCCAGCACGCCGCTCAGCACCGCCGGAGAGCCCGGTTTCCCGGCCACCGCATAGATCACCGACGACGCCGGCTGCGGTGTGTACCCGATCGCGAAGTCACCCGCCGGTCCCGACGTCGCGCGCCCCAGCAGGGCCGGACCGTCGGCCGACGTCGCGAACAGCGATATCTCGTAGCCGGGCAACGGAACCGCGGACGTGAGGACACGTCCGCGGAGTTGCTCTTCGTTCTGTGCGGTGGCGGGTGCCGCCAGGAGCGCCCAGGCCAGCGCCGTCGCTCCCACCAGTGCCGCACACTTCCGACCGATACGACTCGAACCACGCACGAGACGACCCTCTCGCCGACGGAAAGTAGTTGCAGTGCATCGTCGAACTACGTCACCGGTCAGCGTGGCACAACCGAGATGTCCGCTGTGGACGATTTCCCGGATTTCACCCCCGTATCCCCGCGGACGGCGTATCCCACAGACGGCGAATGCCGCCCCCGGCCGGAACCGGGAGCGGCATTCGTCGTGCTGTACGGACTCAGCCCAGACGCTGCTTGAGGGCCTCGAACTCGTCGCGGATGCCCGAGGGCACCTTCTCACCGAGGAACTCGAACCACTCGGCGATGCCGTCGATCTCGGCCTTCCACTCCTCGACGTCGACCTTGAGGGCCTCGTCGACGTCGGCGGTATCGACATCGAGACCGTCGAGGGTCAGATCGTTCGCAGTGGGCACGTAGCCGATCGGCGTGGACTGCGCGCCGGCCTTGTGCTCGATGCGGTCGACGATCCACTTGAGCACGCGCGAGTTCTCGCCGAAGCCGGGCCACAGGAAGCGGCCGTCGTCGCCGCGACGGAACCAGTTGACGTAGAAGATCTTCGGCAGCTTGTCCTCGTCGGCGTTCTTGCCGAGCGTGATCCAGTGGTTCAGGTAGTCGCCGGCGTTGTAACCGAGGAAGGGCAGCATGGCCATCGGGTCGCGACGGACGCTACCGACCTTGCCCTCCGCCGCGGCGGTCTGCTCGGACGACAGGGTCGCGCCGAGGAAGGTGCCGTGCTGCCAGTCGAAGGACTCGCTGACGAGGGGCACCGTCGTCTTGCGGCGGCCACCGAACAGGATCGCGGAGATCGGCACACCCTGCGGGTCGTCCCACTCGGGGGCGAGGATCGGGCACTGCGACATCGGGGTGCAGTAACGCGAGTTCGGGTGCGCGGCGTTGGTGCCGGACTCGGGGGTCCAGTCGTTGCCCAGCCAGTCGGTGAGGTGCGCCGGGGTCTCGCCGCCGATGCCCTCCCACCAGATGTCGCCGTCGTCGGTCTTCGCGACGTTGGTGTAGATGGTGTTGCCGGCCTCGATGGTCGCCATCGCGTTCGGGTTCGAGTCGGCGCTGGTGCCCGGCGCGACACCGAAGAAACCGAACTCGGGGTTGACGGCGTAGAGGCGGCCGTCCTTGCCGAAGCGCATCCACGCGATGTCGTCACCGAGGGTCTCGGCACGCCAGCCCGGGATGGTCGGCTGGATCATCGCGAGGTTGGTCTTGCCACAGGCCGACGGGAACGCCGCGGCGATGTAGTAGGCCTTGTCCTCGGGCGAGATCAGCTTGAGGATCAGCATGTGCTCGGCCAGCCAACCCTCGTCGTGGGCCATGGCCGACGCGATGCGCAGCGAGTAGCACTTCTTGCCGAGCAGGGCGTTGCCGCCGTAGCCGGAGCCGAAGCTCCAGATCTCACGGGTCTCGGGGAAGTGGGTGATGTACTTCGTGTCGTTGCACGGCCACGGGACATCCTGCTGACCGGCCTCGAGCGGCGCACCCACGGAGTGCAGCGCCTTGACGAACGGACGGTCGGTGCCGAGCTTCTCGAGCGCCGCGCTGCCCATGCGGGTCATGATGCGCATCGAGACGACGACGTACTCCGAGTCGGTCAGCTCGACGCCGAGCTTCGGGTCCTCGGCACCGAGCGGGCCCATGCAGAAGGGCACGACGAAGAGGGTGCGTCCGCGCATGCTGCCGCGGTACAGCTCGGTCATCGTGGCGCGCATCTCGTCGGGGTCGACCCAGTTGTTGGTCGGGCCCGCGTCGATCTCGTTCTTCGAGCAGATGAAGGTGCGCGACTCGACGCGTGCGACGTCCGACGGATCGGAATTGGCCAGGAACGAGTTCGGCTTCTTCTCGTCGTTCAGACGCGTGAAGGTGCCGGCCTCGACCAGCTGAGAGGTCAGACGGTCCCATTCCTCATCGGATCCGTCGGCCCATACGACACGATCGGGCTGGGTGAGCTCGGCAATCTCCTGGACCCAGGCAAGCAACTCGGCATGCTGGGTCGGGAGCTTGTCGTCGGTACCGTTCAAACCGGGAATGGTCGCTGAGGTCATCAAAACTCTCCTGGGGTGTGCCCGGAACCGGGATCCCACCTTCGACCTGCACGTTCTTCTGTGCGGACGATGGCAGACCCGGGCTTGCCCCTCTCGGCAGGGGTACCACCTACTTCGTCCGTGGCCGAACAGGCGAAGTAGGCGCCGGATGTCCTTTTCATAGAGGTTAACGTCGGAATGCAGACCGGCGTCACTCGGGGCCGGTCGGAAATCTCACAGAAACGATTCAGAACTTGCGCACAATACCGTCCCCTCCCCCTGCTGCGCAGCCGGATATGAATCACTTCGACTCTTCTCCGTGGTGTACGTCGTATTCAAGGCTACCTGTGTCCAGTCGGCTCCACCGACCCGATCCGTCGAGCTCGCGACAGTATTCCCACACGCCGTAACAGCCGTCGTCCGCGATCACCGACAGGCGGTCGCTGCTGCCGTCGAGATCGGTGTCGGTGGCCACCACCAGGCCGTCGCCCCAGTCGCCACCGACCCCCCAGCGCTCGGTATCGGCGACGACCGTCTCGGCAGCGCCGTCACCGTCGAGGTCCGTGGTCGGGGCGAGCGCGTCGGCCCAGGCGGCCACCTCGGCCGGATCGAACCCGGACGGATCGAACGGATCGGTGAACGGCTGGGGTGCGCCACCCGAGCCGGCGAATTCGGCCATCGTCTCCCCTTTCCGACCCGGCACCCGCCGGATCGCTCCTATCCGGTTGGACGCACCCCGGCACCCTGCGGTTCCGGGATGTGTCCGAGTGCCGCCAGGTCGCGTTCGCACGCGGCGATGCGGGCACGCCGCTCGCCACGGCGACGGGTGATCTCCACGTCGATCGCGGCGACGCGCTCACGCACGCGGGTCGCGTGCCGGTCGCGCGCGGCGACCGCGAGCGCGGTGGACTGCAGTTCCGTCTCGTGGATGCGGGTGCGGATCCAGGTGTCGAGTTCCGCCCGTACGGTCGCGAGCTCGTCGGCGATCCACCGCCGCATCCGGTCGCGGTAGGCGATGCGCCTGCGGATCCGCATCAGCCATCCGGCCGCCGGGACCGCGCACGCGATCGCGACCACCAGCGACATCCAGCCCGGCAGGTCCCCGAACGGGGTGAGGAGCAGTCTGCCGAGACCGGCACCTGCCGACGCACCGAAGACCACCGTCAGCGTGTCCTCCATCGACCGCGCGGTCTGCGGTGGGCGGGCCGTGCGCGTGGGTTCCGGCGCCGGCGTGCCCGGTGCGATCCTGGCCGTCTCGTCGGTGAGCCGCGCGCACAGGTCGTCGACGTGGGCGTCGATCGTCGTGACCACCGCATCCGCGTCCGCGGTCTCGAGCACCTCGCCCGCAGCGGTGGACGCCGCCCGCACGCGCATCGCGACCTCCTGCAACAGCGTCACCTGCAGCCGGCGCAGGTCGGGACCGGAGGTCGCGGGTGGTGCTGCGGCGATGAGGCGGGAGCGCTCCGCACGCAGGTCGCCTTCCTCGTCCTCCGCGCTCAGGCGCCCGATCTCCTCCTCGATCATCGGCCGGGTGGCGGCGACGACCGCTGCTCGTGCTCGTCGCGGGTCGTGCGACGACCGGACCGTCGCGGCCAGGACGTCCCGCAGTTCGACGAGTCCGGACGCGGTGAACAGGGTCTGCCGGACCGCCTCGCTCGCGTCGTCTTCGAGTTCGCGTGCCCGCCGCGCGGCTGCCGCGCTCACGGGCAGGATCACGACCCGCGGCAACCAGGACGCGTGCCGCTGCAGGATCTCGACGTCGGCGTCGCGCACCGCACGCCAGTCGGGGAAGCGGTCGATGCCCGTCAACGCACAGACGACCTCGATCGACTCGGCTGCCGCCGCGCGCACGAGGTCCAGTTCGGTGCGGCCGATCGTCGCCGACGGGTCGAGCACCACGAGAGTGACGGCGCGGCCCTCGTCCGTGATGTCCGGCCCGCCCAGATGTCGTAGCTCCGCTGCCAGCGTGCCGGCGCCGGAACCGGGCACTCCGACGACCCGCACGCCGGTCGCGGCCGGCCCGTGCAGTCCCATCCATCCGCGCGGGTTCCATCGGCGCAGGACGTCGTCGGCCGGATCCACGAGTCCGCTCGGCGGTGTCACTGCGGTCCTGCGGCGACGGACTCCATCGGGCCCAGCCCGATCAGGTCGAGGGTCTGTTCGACGAGTTCGCGCGCCTGCGGTGCAGCCGGGACACCCGCCACGACCCGGGCGAGCTCCTCGTCGCGTAGGCGGCGGACCTCGGCCGCACGCGCGGCGAGCGGTTCCGCGAGCCGCGCGTCGTCGCGGACGGCGACCACCTGATCCGGCGGCACCTCCGCCGCACGCGCGACGAGAGCGCACTCGGTGTCATCCGTCCCGCCCGTCACCACGAGGACGAGGCGGCGAGGATCGACGGCCGCCAGCGCGGCGCGGTCGGCCGGATGGGCGACGGCCGGGTCGAGACGACGCGGCACGACGTAAACGACGAGGTCACCGTCGAGGACCGGGTCGGGACCGTCCGGCGTGTCCACTGCCACTCCGGCCACGGCCGCGTCTACTTCCCCACCCTCGATATCGACCCTGCGGAGCAGCAGTTCGCGTACCTGCGCCTCGACGCACTCCCGGCCGGTTCCGGGCCGCCCCACGACCTGCACCCGCAGCGCGGCCGCATGCTCGGCCAGCGCCCTGCGAATCAACCGCCCTGCCTGCGCATCCAGTTGTTCGACCTGCGCGGCGAGGTGGTGCCACAACTCCCCCGTCATGATCCCCCGATCGTCGGCGGAGATTGTCGCAGAGAGACCGCTGACAGGCAGCCGAACGAATGCTTCCCTGAGAAAACACTGTGGCCACTCAGGTCACTCCCGCCACACACTCTCGGAATACGCGACAATGGACGGGTGAACGAAGCCGATCAGCACACCACCGAGACGCTCGACGAGCGCCCGACCCGCGGGAACCGCCTGTACCCCAGGGTGACGAGTTTCCGGTCCCGCCGTGGATCGCTGACCGACCCTCAGCAGCAGTGCTGGGACCGTCGTTGGCCCGAACTCGGTAAGGAGGTCGGCGACGAACCGCTCGACGTCGACGCATGGTTCGGCCGCTCCGCGCCCCTCGTCCTCGAGATCGGATCCGGAACGGGAACCGCCGCGGTTGCCATGGCCCAGGCCGAGCCCGAGGTGAACCTCATCGCCGTGGAGGTCTACAAGCCCGGCATCGCCCAGACACTGCAGAACATCGAACGCAGCTACGACACCGACGCGCCGATCCGGAACCTGCGGATCCTGCGCGGCGACGCCGTCGAGGTGCTCGAGAAGATGCTCACCACCGAGTCGCTCACCGGCGTGCGGGTCTTCTTCCCGGATCCGTGGCCCAAGGCCCGCCACCACAAGCGCCGGCTCTTGCAGGCCCCGACGTTCGCCCTGATCGCCGACCGGTTGAAGCCTGGTGGAGTGCTGCACGTGGCCACCGACCACGCCGATTACGCCGAGGCCATCGCCGAGGTGGGCGATGCCGAACCACGCCTCGCCCGCTTCACCGGCACCTCCCCGATCAGCCTCGAACGCCCGGTCACCAAGTTCGAGGACAAGGCACACCAGGTGGGTAGCGCGATCAACGAGTTCGTCTGGGGGAAGATCGGAGCATGAGTGTCCATGAAGAGCTTCCCGGCGTGACCGATTCCTCCGCGATCGACGGCGTCGAGCCGGTCCGTAAGGTCCTGCTCGTCTGGGACGCACCCAACCTCGACATGGGCCTCGGCGCGATCCTCGGCGGCCGTCCCACCGCCGCCTACCGTCCGCGTTTCGACGCTCTCGGCCGATGGCTGCTCGGGCGCACTGCCGAACTGTCGCGTCTGCACTCCGCGACCCTCGAACCCGAGGCCACGGTGTTCACCAACATCGCCCCCGGCAGCGCGGACGTCGTCCGCCCCTGGGTCGAGGCCCTGCGTAATGTGGGCTTCGCGGTGTTCGCCAAGCCGAAGATCGACGAGGACAGCGATGTCGACTCCGACATGCTGAACCACATCGAGCTGAGGCACCGGGAGGGTCTCGCCGGTGTCATGGTGGCCTCCGCCGACGGGCAGGCGTTCCGTGAGCCCCTCGAGAGGCTCGCTCAGGAGGGCATCGCGACCCAGGTGCTCGGTTTCCGCGAGCACGCCAGCTGGGCGGTGACCTCCGAGATCATCGAGTTCCTCGATCTCGAGGACATTCCCGGTGTGTTCCGCGAACCGCTGCCCCGCGTCAGCCTGGAATCGCTGCCCGACGAGGGTGCCTGGCTGCAGCCGTTCCGACCGCTTTCTGCTCTCCTGGTGGGGCGCAAGAGCGTCGCCGAATAGGAGACTTACGTGTTCGACCGTTGGGGAGAGCTCGTCTACCGCGCGCGCTTCACCGTCATTGCGGTGATGGTCGCGGGGTTGCTCGCGCTCGCCGGGTACGGGCTGAGCCTGAACGATCACCTCAGCCAGAGCGGCTGGGACGATCCCGGTTCGGAGTCCGTCGCCGCCGCCAAGCTCGCCGACGGCACCTTCGGCCGCGACACCGCGGGCGACGTGCTGGTGCTGTACACGGCGCCCGAGGGCAGCACGGTCGACGATCCCGCGTTCTCCGCGAAGATCACCGACAGCCTGAACTCGCTGGTCGCGGAGCACCCCGACGAAATCCTCAAGATCAACGGTGCGTACTGGCCCACGGACAACGCACCGTCGCTGCCGACGCTGGCCGACCCGTCGCGCCAGCACGCGATCGCGTCGATCGCCATCGCCGGCGAGGACGACACGGAGCTGACCGGCAACTTCCGCGAGGTCAAGGACGCCTTCTACATCGACGGCGTCGACGTGCAGCTCGCCGGTCTGCAGCCGATCTCCGGCGCGCTGAACGACACGATGGCCAACGACATCAAGCGCATGGAGATCCTCGCGATCCCCGCCGTCGGCATCCTGCTGTTCTTCGTCTTCGGCGGTGTCGTCGCGGCCGCTCTCCCGCTGATCACCGGTGGTCTCACGATCATCGCGGCGAACGGCATCGTCCGGTTGATCACCAACTTCACCGAGGTCAACTCGTTCGTCGCACCGGTCGTCTCACTGATCGGTCTCGGCCTGGCGATCGACTACGGCCTGTTCATGGTGTCGCGTTTCCGTGAGGAACTCGCCGAGGGCTACGACACCCCGGCGGCGGTGCGACGCACCGTCATCACCGCAGGTCGCACGGTGGTGTTCTCGGCGACGATGGTCGTCACCAGCCTCGGTGGCCTCGTGCTCTTCCCACAGGGCTTCCTCAAGTCGGTCGCCTACGGCGCGATCTCGGCGGTTTCGCTGGCCGCTCTGCTGTCGATCACGATCCTGCCCGCCATCCTGAGCATCCTCGGCCGGCGCATCGACAAGTTCGGCATGAAACGCTTCGGGCAGATCCAGTCGAACGAGCAGGTCGAGAACAGTTTCCTCGGCCGCCTCTGCCGCTGGGTGATGGTCAACCCGATGAAGGTGACCATCCCGACGGTCATCGGTCTGCTGCTGCTCATCATGCCGCTGACCGGCATCAAGTTCGGCGGCATCAACGAGACCTACCTGCCGCCCGAGCACCCCACGCGCGTCGCGCAGGAGACCTTCGACGAACTGTTCCCCGGCCAGCGCGCCGAGCCGGTCAAGCTCGTCGTCCGCGGCGCCGAGGGCGGCGATCTCAACAAGATCATCACGACGGCCAGCGAGGCTCCCGGCCTCGTCGAGAAGTTCCAGATCACCGGCCCCGCGAAGGACGGCGTCCGCGTGCTCAAGGCCGGTCTGACCGACCGCAACGAGTCCGCCGACACCATCGAGTACCTGCACGCGGCCGAATGGCCCGAAGGTGTCGAAGTGCTCGTCGGCGGCACCCCGGCGATCGAGCAGGACTCCATCGCTGCCCTGCTCGAGACCCTGCCGCTGATGGTCGTGGTCGTCGTGCTGTTGACGACGTTGCTGATGTTCCTGGCGTTCGGCTCGCTCGTGCTGCCGGTCAAGGCCGTGTTGATGAGCGCCCTGGGCCTGGGTTCGACGCTGGGCATCCTCACCTGGATCTTCATCGACGGCAACGGCGCCGATCTGCTCAACTTCACCCCGGGGCCGATCATGTCGCCGGTGCTCGTGCTGATCATCGCGATCGTGTACGGCCTGTCGACCGACTACGAGGTGTTCCTGCTCTCCAGAATGGTCGAGGCGAGATCGATGGGGGCGAGCACCACCGAGTCGATCCGTATCGGTACCGCCCACACCGGTCGCATCATCACCGCGGCCGCCCTGATCCTCATCGTCGTCACCGGTGCCTTCGGGTTCTCGGAGCTGGTGATGATGAAGTACATCGCGTTCGGCATGATCGCCGCGCTGATCATCGACGCGACCGTCATCCGCATGTTCCTCGTGCCCGCCGTGATGAAGCTGCTCGGCGACGACTGCTGGTGGGCCCCGGCGTGGATGAAGCGGGTCCAGGAGAAGATCGGCCTGGGCGAGCCGATCCTCGCCGACGAACTGATGCCCGAGGACGTTCCCGAGCTCATCACCGTCGGCATGTTCGGTCCGGCGACGGTCGCGGCCACCGGCGCGCACCGCTTCCCGGCAGGTGCCTTCGAGGGCGGCTCCGACCTCACACAGCCGTTGCCCAAGATCGCTCCGCCGAGGCCTGCCGCCGAACAGCGCAAGCTCCGCGATCTCACGCCGCCGCCGGTGCGACGGCAGGCCCCGGGCCGTCCTTCGGTCCGTCCGGCCGCGCCCGCATCCGGTCGTCCTCCTGCTGCTCCGCGGAACGGCGAACGGGTGCCGCCCGCAGCCGGGCGTCCGATGCCGGCGAGCCGTCCGGTGCAGCCCGGTACGGGTCCGGGGCGTCCGTCGCGTCCGGTCCCGGAGCCGCGTCGTCGCCCGGAGGATCGGCCACCGGTGGACGAGCGCAACGGCTCGGCTCTTCCGGGGCGCGGTGTCCCGGAGAAGGGTGTCCCGGAGAAGCCCGAACGTCGTGCCCCCGAGATGCCGCAGCGCGAGGTCACGCAGCGCGGTGCGCTCGATTCGACGCAGCGCGGTGCGCTCGATCAGACACAGCGCGGTGCGCTCGACCCGACACAGCGCGGTGCGTCCGACCCGTCGTCGCCGTCGTCGGTGCCTCCGCTCCCCCGCCGTCAGCGCGGGGAGGTTCCGCCGCCGTTGCCGCAGTCCTTCGTCCGGCCGCCCGCTGCCCCGGGCGATGCGGAGGCTCTGCCCGGTGCCCAGGCTCCGCGGCCGAGCGAGCCCGGCACCGGTCGTGGACGGGATCCGCAGGCGATCGAGAACTGGTTGTCCCAGTTGCGCCGCACGTCGCCCGGCGGGGAGTCTTCGGCCCAGCGGTCGAGGCCCACTTCCGGCGCACCGCGCCCCTCGGCCGCCGGAACGCAGCGACCCTCGGCGCCAGAGCCCCAGCGACCTTCGGCACCGGACTCGCAGCGTCCCCCGACATCGGAGGCACCGCGACCTCCGGCGCAGGGACCTGCCCGGCCGCCCGTGCCGGGTACTCAGCAGCCGCCCACGCAGGGCATGCTGCCGCCGACACAGGGCATGCAGCCGCCGCCACAGAACGGTCCCCGTGCGCCTCTACCCTCCCGGTCCCGTGGTCCGGAGCAGCCGTCCCGCCCGGCCGGCGAGCGGCCGGAAGCGCGGGCGAACGAATCGCAGCCGGAGCAGAACGACGCGGAGTCGCGGAGGCGTGGACGCCACGGTCCCGACAGCGGTCGTTCGATCAGCGTCAGCGAGCTGATCGCCCGGCAGCGTCGCGACTGATCTCCGAACGAACTCGAGGCGACCCGCAGAGCGGGTCGCCTCGGGTGTTTCCGGGTCAGCTGCCGTTGAAGAACTTCCGCAGCCGCGTGGACAGCGGATGGGTGACGTTGAAGCTCCCGCCGCGGACCTTGCCCGTCACCACGACGTGCAGCGGCCCGTACGGCGCTCCGCCGCGCACCTTCGACGACACGCTCGACGCGACGTTCTCGACGCCGTTGACGTCGGCCGTGGCCTCGGCGGGGAGCACGATGTTGATCGAGCTGAGGTAGTCGCTCACGTCGATCCGCACGACCTGCGTCTGCATCACCGCCTCGGTGAAGTCGAGGGTCACGGAGGACGCGACGGTGTCGAGGACGATGGTGGGCGGCACGTGCCAGCGACCCTTGCGTTCGATGCCGGAGACACGGCCCTTGATCACGAGAGGAGCGCCCTGGCCGGTCGCGGGGAATGCAGCCGCACTCGGCGCTGGGTAGCCGGCCGCACTCGGCGCGGGATAGTGCGCCTGCGACATACCCGGCAGATTCTGTTCCTGGAACTCGGGCCGGATCTGGATACCGGGTAGGTCGACGAGCACCTGGTTCAGGTCGCCTCGGGTCTTGGCCGCGAGGACGGTGTCCATCCGTTCGGTGAACTCCCCGAGCGAGAGCATTCCCTGCCCGACCGCCCGCTGCAGAAGTTCGCCGACGTGCTCGCGTTCGGCGTCCGACACCCGCAGATCCTTCGGTTCCATGCCCCCGAGCTTAACGGGACGAACGGTATGCCTCCGAAGTCGTCCGGGCCACTGTGCGGGGCGCTATTCGAGGCCCTGTTCGATGACGTAGCGGGTGAGTTCGACGCGGTTGGCGAGCTGCAGTTTGCGCAGCGTCGCCTGGACGTGGTTCTCCACCGTGCGGTGGCTGAGCGTCAGTCGCGCTGCGATCTGTTTCGCCGACAACCCTTTCGCGACGAGACGCAACACTTCGGTCTCTCGGCCCGTGAGCGTCGGTGGGAGTCTCCGGTCGGCGACGTCGTTCGACATCCGGCGGTACTCGCCGAGCACGAGCCCGGCCAGGCCGGGGGTGAAGACGGCCTGTCCCCGCGCGGTCGCGAGAACGGCATCGACGAGTTCGTGCACCGAGGCGCTCTTCACGAGATAGCCGGACGCGCCCGCCTTGATCGCGCCGAGCACGTCGTCGCGTTCGGAGGACGCCGACAAGACCAGCACCCGGCTGTCCGGAGAGACCTCGAGGACCGCGCGGGTCGCCTCGGTGCCGGTGCCGTCGGGCATCGCCATGTCCATGAGCACGACGTCGGGACGGACGACCGCGGCGCGACGCGCGGCGCTCGCGACACCGTCGGCCTCGGCGACGACGGTGAACCCGGCCTCCTCGAGGTCACGTCCGACGGCGTTGCGCCAGATCGGGTGGTCGTCGACCACCATCACGCTGACGGTGCCGCGTTCCTCCGTGGTGTTCCCGTGTGTTTCCACGCTGATCTCGGCCACTCATTCCCCCTTCGGTACCCGGATCTCCCATTCGGTTCCTTCGCCTACCTCGCTGTCGAGCAGTGCGACGCCGCCGAGCCATTCCGCTCGCCCGACGATCGACTTGGACACCCCCATGCGTCCCTGTTCGCGAGCTTCGTCGAGTCTGCCCGGTTCGATCCCGACGCCGTCGTCCCGGATGCTGAGCACGATCTCGTCGCCGAGATCCTCGAGAAGGATGTAGGCGGCGGCACCGGCACCGGCGTGCAGTTGCGTGTTCGACAGCGCCGCCGTCGTGAGCGCCGCGAGTTCCTCCGCTCGATCCCGCGGGATCATGATCGGGTCGGCGGGCGCGGACACCGTCGCACCGGTCCCGGCCCGGGCCCGGACGAGGGCGGTGAGGTCGGCGTACTCACCGCCGCGGTCGACGTCGGTGTCCTGTTCGGAGATCAGCTGCCGCAACGCGGCCTCCTGCTCCCGTGCCAGCTCGGCGAGTTCCGTCGCATCGCCGCCCAGCTCGAGTCCGCGCCGTTGCACGAGCGCGAGCACCTGGAGCACGCCGTCGTGCACCTGCCGGGCGAGCCGGTCCCGTTCCTCGGTGGCGGCTGCCACGCGCACGGCCTGCTCGAGTTGCCGGTGTGCACTGCGCGCGGTGGTGGTGGCGAAACCCATCGCCACACCGCATGCGACGAGCACGGGCGCCGTCGCGTCCCGCCACAGGTCGAGGTTGATCTGGTCGCGCACGACCGCGCTGACGACGGACATCAGCAGCGCCGAGCCGATGCCGGTGAGCGGACCGCCGAGGATCGCGGCCGACAGCACGGCGTTGGCGACCCACAGCGTGGTGGGCATGGTCTGGTGGTTGCTGTACCAGTCGTGGTCGGCGACCAGCCGGGTCGCCGCCATCAACGCGACGGCGAGGATCTGGTCCACCACGGTGACCGTGCGCCTCAGTCGTGCCTCGCGGGAGAGCAGCACCGCCGAGACGAGCGACCACGTCACGAGCACTCCGACGAAGAACCACGACAGCCCCGGACGGGTGTAGTTCACGACGGTCGAGAACTGCGATCCCACCGCGTATGCGACGGTCACGAGCCGGAAGACCTGGGCGGCCCGCCACAGGGGCGCATCCGCATCCGGACCGGTCGGAGACGGCCTCATGTGTACGTTTCGCACCTTTCGTCACAATGGGTGGGGCGAGTGAATCCAACCACTCCTCGCCCCCAACGGTGACCGCACCATCCTGTGACCGTCCGCACAGTGGTTTGATTTGAAGTCGTGCTGAGGTCGTACCGAGCTGTCGCCGCCACCTTGCGGAGTCGTTGGCCGCTCTACATGGTCTCCATGGGTGCGTCGAACCTGTTCGGTGCGATGCTCGTGTTCGCCTTCGTCCGATACGGCATCCCGATCGCCGAGACCGACGCCATCATCGCGGATCGGGTCCGCAACTTCGCGGTCTTCGCGGTGTACCTGGTCTTCGCCGGGATCGTGAGCCTCGGCGCCGCGGCGATCACGCTGCGCTCGGTCGTGCGGTGGCAGCTCCGCGGCGGCCCGCCCACCCGGGCCGAACAGATGGCGGCCCTGCACGCCCCGCTGCGACAGGCGATCGTGCATCTCGGCCTGTGGCTGCTCGGCGGTGTGCTCTTCGTCTTCCTCACCGCCGAGGAGATGCCGTCGCTCGCGGTGGCGGTCTCGCTCACCGTCGCAATGGCCGCGACCAGCACCTTCGGTTTCACCTACATGCTCGGTGAACGCATCCTGCGGCCGGTCGCCGCGCGGGCGCTGAGCGAGGGGAACTTCGACCGGACGATGGCTCCCGGCGTCGGTACGCGCCTGGCCATGACCTGGGGTCTGGGCACGCTCATGCCGGTCGCCGGGATCGTGCTGCTGTGCGTGACGCAGTTGAGCGCCAACACCGACTTCGACGCCGACGCGCTCGCCCTGTCCGTACTCGCGCTCGCGGTGACGTCGATCGGCCTCGCGCTCGTGTTGTCGCTGCTGACGTCGGCGCAGATCTCCGACCCGATCAAGCAGTTGCGCTGGGCGATCGAACGCGTGCAGCGCGGCGCCTCGGGAGTGCAGGTCGAGGTGTTCGACGGCAGTGAGATCGGACGCCTGCAGGTCGGCTTCAACCGCATGATGGCCGAGTCCGACGAACGCCGACGTCTGCGGGAGTTGTTCGGTCAGCACGTCGGCGAGGACGTCGCGCGCCGGGCCCTGCAGTACGGCACCGAACTCGGTGGTGAGACGCGCTACGTCGCGGTGCTGTTCGTCGACATGGTGGGTTCGACGGCGACGGCCGCCGAGCGCCCGCCGAGCGAGGTCGTCGAACTGCTCAACGAGTTCTTCCGTGTCGTCGTCGAGGTGGTCGACCACCATCACGGCTTCGTCAACAAGTTCATGGGCGACGCGGCATTGGTGATCTTCGGCGCTCCCCTCGACCGGCCCGACGCCCCCACGGCGGCGCTCGCGGCGGCCCGCGAACTGCGTTTCGCTCTGGACGAGATCACCGGACTCGATATCGGGATCGGCGTGTCGGCGGGACTCGCGGTGGCCGGCAACATCGGCGCGGCGGAGCGCTTCGAGTACACGGTGATCGGCGACCCGGTCAACGAGGCCTCGCGCCTGACCGAGCTCGCGAAACTGCGTCCGAGCAGGGTTCTCGCGTCATCGAGCGCGTTGTACTTCGCGGACGACGAGGAGCGCAGCCACTGGGAACTCGGCGACGAGGTGCAGCTGCGCGGCCGGCGGCGGATGACCCATCTCGCCTGGCCCGTGCGCTATCCCGGAGCCCCCGGAGAAGCGAACGGGACGGACGAATCGAACACTTCGACGGACGAGTGACGGCCCGTCCCGCAGGACCCGCGAACGACGCGGAACGTCCATAGCGCCCTCTTCGTGACCCGACGGTCGGTTACGGTGAACAGCGTGGCGCAGCCGCACGACGATCCTCCATGCCCCGACGCCACGCCGCGTCGGGGCTCGTTCCGGTGGATCAAGTGGGTGTCGGCGATCGCCCTCGTTGCTCTGCTGACGGTCGAGGCGATCTACCTGTGGCCGACGATGAGCGACTCGTGGCGCGCGGTCACGGAGATGCACTGGGGCTGGTTCGCGGCGGCCGTGCTGGCTCAGATGATCTCTCTCAGCGGCTTCGCGGGAGTACAGCAGCGACTGCTCCGCGCCGGCGGGGTGCGCGTCGGGCACTGGCGGTCGGCGTCGGTGATCTACGGCAGCACGGCGATGGCGGTGACCCTGCCCGCAGGCCCGGTCTTCTCCACGGCCTTCACCTACAAGCAGACCCGCAAGTGGGGTGCGACCCCCGTGGTCGCCTCGTGGCAGCTCGCGGTTTCCGGCGTCATCGCGGCCGTGACCCTGGCGTCGGTGGGCATGATCGGTGCGTTCGCGGTCGGCAGCCGGATCAGCCCTGTCACGCTCGTGTTGTCGCTCGCCGGGGCGATCGCGTTGATCTTCGGCCTGCGGTACGTCGCGAAGAACCCCATGTCGATCGAAGCGGCGGGCACGTGGGTGCTCCATCGGGTCAACCGCATCACGAGGAAGCCGAGGGACACCGGCTTCGACGTCTTCGAACGCACCCTCGCGCAGCTCGAGGCCGTCGAACTCGCGCGTCGCGACGGTGTGGCCGCTGTGGCGTGGTCGGCCGTGCACCGTGCCGCCGATGTCGCGTGCCTCGGACTCGCATGCTGGGCCGTCGGCGGCTCCCCGTCGGTGGCGGGGTTGTTCATCGCGTTCGCGGCGGCGAAGGCCGTAGGCAGTGTGCCGCTCGCGCCGGGCGGCCTCGGATTCGTGGACGGCACCCTCATCGCGACGCTCACCGCCGCCGGACTGAGCGCGTCGCAGTCGCTGGCAGCGGTCTTCGTGTACCGGATGGTGAGCTTCGCGTTCGTGGCCCTGGCGGGCTGGGCCACCGTCGCCGCGATGTACCGGGGCAACGGACCCGACGAGATCGATCCGATCGCCGAGCGCGCAGAACACGAGCGCAGCACCCTCGAACGGCGACGTCGTCCGGTCGAGAATTCCGAGCCGGCGTGATGCGCATCACAATGTAGTTGCGCAAGCAACTATTCGGTGGCATGGTTGTCGACAAGCAGTTGAAAGTTTAATCATCGAGGAGGACCACCATGACCACCGCCACCACCACCTTCCCCGGCCTGACCACCGGCACCTGGGCTATCGACCCCGTCCACTCGAACGTGGGCTTCACCGTCCGGCACCTCGTCGTCAGCAAGGTTCGCGGCACCTTCGAGAACTTCTCCGGCGCCATCACCGTCGCCGAGGACGGCACCGCATCGGTGAACGCCGAGATCGACGTCAAGTCGATCAACACCAAGAACGCCGACCGCGACGCGCACATCCGCTCCGCCGACTTCTTCGACGCCGAGCAGTTCCCCGTCGCCACCTTCACCTCGACCGACGTGCGTGCCGACGGTGACGACTACATCGTCACGGGCGACTTCACGCTCCACGGTGTCACCCGCCCGGTCGACCTGAAGCTCGAGTTCAACGGCGTCAACCCCGGCATGGGCCAGGGTCCGGTCGCCGGCTTCGAGGCCACCACCGTCATCAACCGCAAGGATTTCGGCATCAGCATCGAGATGCCGCTCGAAGGCGGCGGAGCCGTCGTCGGCGACAAGATCACCATCACCCTCGAGATCGAGGCCGGCCTGCAGGCCTGACCCCTCTCGCAGACGACAGCGCCCCTGCTCCGGCAGGGGCGCTGTCGCGTTCCACCCGCTCCACCGGCCCGAATCGTGCTCGAGAGCACGCACCGGAGATTCCGACGCGCCCCGCGCCGCCGCTACTCTGGACCCGTGAAGAAGTACACCCCGGCGTTGGCGATCGACGTCGTTCTCGTCGTCGTATTCGCCGTGCTCGGTCGTTCCAGCCACGACGAAGTGCTCGATCTCGTGGGGCTCGCAGGAACGGCATGGCCGTTCCTCGGCGGCCTCACCGCCGGATGGTTCTTCACCGCGTGGCTCTACCGCGACAAGTTCGACGCCTTCGCAGCCGTTCCCACCGGACTGCTCGTGTGGGTGAGCACCCTCGTCGTGGGGATGCTGCTGCGGGCCGTCACCGGTCAGGGCACCGCGACCGCCTTCATCATCGTCGCGACGATCTTCCTGGGCCTGTTCCTGGTGGGCTGGCGCGTCGTCGTCGGACTGCTCCAGCGTCGCAGGGTCGACGCTCACTGACCGCCCCGCGGTCGACGCCCACTGACCTGCACCGACTTCCCGGTCTCGTTTCTCACACTCGCACCGAAGTGTGATCTGCGACCGCGGGATACGCGAATTTTTCGCGCTCGCGCCCCGTGCGGTGGAACAGTGGAGATCATGTCCACGCTGGAACCACCTACCCTGACCGGGTCGCGATCCGACCATCGGTTCTTCGGTCAGCCACTACCCCTGGCCAACCTGTTCGGTGTCGAGATGTGGGAGCGATTCTCCTTCTACGGCATGCAGGGCATCCTGATCTACTACCTGTACTACTCGGCATCCGAGGGCGGGTTGGGGATCAGCCAGGGGGCCGCGACCTCCATCGTCGGCGCCTACGGCGGCACGGTCTACCTGTCGACGATTCTCGGGGCGTGGATCGCCGACCGATTGCTGGGTTCCGAACGGACCCTGTTCTACAGCGCCGTGCTCATCATGTTCGGCCACATCGCGCTCGCGGTGCTGCCCGGTTTCGTCGGGGTGGGTGTCGGCCTGGTGCTGGTCGCGTTCGGTAGCGGTGGTCTGAAGGCCACGGCGACGTCGATCGTCGGCGATCTCTACGACGAGCAGGACACCCGCCGCGACGCCGGTTTCTCCATCTTCTACATGGGCGTGAACATCGGCGCGCTCGTCGGCCCGCTGCTCACCGGCTTCCTGCAGACGCGCTACGGCTTCCACTGGGGCTTCGGTCTCGCCGCGGTCGGCATGTTCCTCGGCCTGCTGCAGTACACGATCTACCGCAAGCATCTCGGCGACATCGGCAAGGTGCCGCCCCACCCGCTGCCCGCCGAGACGCGCACGAAAGCCGCCGGGATCGGTCTGGTCGCCGTGGTCCTCATCGCGGTCGCCGCGCTGACCGGCCTCGTCACGACGAGCAACATGTCCGACATCGTCGTCGCCCTGACCATCATCGCGACGATCACCTATTTCGTCATCATGCTGTCGAGCAAGCAGATCACGCCGATCGAGCGCAGCCGGGTGCTGTCGTTCATCCCGATGTTCATCGCCAGCGCGGTGTTCTGGTCGCTCTTCCAGCAGCAGTTCACGATGGTCGCCGTCTACGCCGACACACGCCTGGACCGCGATCTGTTCGGGTGGGAGTTCCCGCCGTCCTGGGTGCAGTCGATCAACCCGGTCTTCATCATCCTGTTCGCGGGTGCCTTCGCCGCCGTGTGGACCAAACTCGGACCGCGTCAGCCCTCGTCGCCCATCAAGTTCGCCGCGGGCACGATCATCATGGGCATCGCCTTCCTGTGCTTCATCCCCATGGCCGGTGGCGGCCCCAACAGCGCTCCGTTGCTCGGACTCGTCTTCATCCTGCTGCTGTTCACCTTCGCCGAGCTGTTCCTGTCCCCCGTCGGACTGTCGCTGTCGACGAAGCTCGCGCCGAAGAACTTCCACACACAGATGGTCGCGTTGTTCTACCTGTCCGTCGCGTGCGGCACGGCCATGGCCGGCACCCTCGCCGGGTTCTACGACGAGAACAACGAGGTGCCGTACTACCTGTGGATCGGCGGAGCATCGATCGCAGTGGGCATCGTGCTGGCACTGTTCGCGCCGCGCATCAAGAAGCTCATGCACGGCGTGCAGTAATACCGCTGCACAGGGACACCACTCAGCGGAGAGCGAGCCATACCGCCAACCCGAACCCTGCGAGCGCGACACCCACGCGCAGCAGGTTCGGGGGTATGCGCCGTACGAGCGGCGGACCGCAGTAGCCACCGGCGAACGCGCCGACGGCCATCGCGGCCGCCGCTCCCCAGTGCACGGGCCCGAAGACGGCGAACCCGATCGCCGCGACGAGATTGGCGACGCCGAGCAGGTAGCTCTTGAGGATGCTCGCGCGCCAGATCTGCTCGGAGGTGCAGATCAGCACCAGCGCGTAGAAGACGACGCCCGCGCCGGCCCCGAAGTATCCGCCGTAGACCGCGACGACGAAGACCGCCACGGAGAACACCCGCGGCAGGTCGCGGCCGCCGGCCAGAGTGCGGATGCGTGGTTGGAGCAGCAGCGCGAGAGCGGCGAGCGCGACAAAGCCCGGAACGATCGCCTCGAACGAGTCGGGCGGGGCGACGAGCAGGACAGCCGCGCCGACCACGCCGCCGAGCGCGGCATAGAGCGTCCACCACCACACGCGGGGGCCGGTGTCGACGACCTCCCGCGCCGAATTGGTCAGCGCCCCGACACCGACACCGACCATCGCGACGGTGTTGGTGACGTTCGCCGCGACCGGCGGGAGGCCGACGGCGAGCAACGCCGGATACGAGACGATCGACGCCAGGCCGGTGACGAACCCGACGACACCCGCGAAGAATCCGGCAACCACGAGCAGGGCCAGATCGAGGACGGTCACGGTCGCTCAACGTACCTGTACGCCGCGGACCGGCCTCCGGTGGATCAGTACGCCGCGGACCGACCTCCGGCCGATCAGTACACCATGGACCGACCTCCGGCCGATCAGTCCCCGAGCAGTGGTTCTCCGAGCTTGCGCAGGAAGGTGTCGGCCATCTTGATCGCGCGGTCGCCGCCGTCGGCATCGGCGACGAAGACCGCGAAGGCCAGGTCGCCGCCGGTGTAACCGAAGAACCAGCGGTCCTCGCCGCTCGCCGCGGCGATACCCGCGAGACCGGCGTGTCCGCGGAGGAAGGACGCCGGACCGTTCTGCACGTTGTCGATCATCATGCCGCGCAGGGCGTCGATCACCGAACCGGGCAGCGCTTCGGGGGCGTCGTGGACGACCGTCTCCTGTCCCTGCACGATCGTCGGGACAGCGGCACTGCCCCGCGCGACCGAGGCGGCCAGCACCGCAGCGCCGAGCGGCGTGATCAGGTTCTCGTCGGAGTCCGATCCGGCGAACTGGACCACTCCGGAGCGGTTGTGCCCGATCTGCGAGGTCTCGAACTCGAAGCCCGGCACGTCGTAGTCGACACCGAGGCCGAGGCGACGGGCGGTGGAGGCGACGTCGTCGGACCCCACGTCGTTCGGATCGACGCCGCGCTCGAGGCCGGCCGCCAGCCGGACCGGATCGAGAACGCCGCCGGCCGGGTAGAGGCCGTGGGTGATGACGGGACCGAGTTCCATGGCCCAGTTGTTGACGTCGGCGGCGAGGATGCCACCGGTCGACGGCTGGATGGCCACCAGCGCGGCCGGGGTACCGGCGGTGACGACCGCTTCCTTCGCGGCGAGCTGCACCTGGGAGTCGACGGTCGCCTGCAGGTCCGGGGGCGGCGGGCCCTGGAAGCCGGCCACCTGGATCGGACCGTCCTCGGGATCCTCGAGGGTGACCGCCCAGCCCGCCGTCCGGTCGCGTTCGAGCTGCCACGCCGAGCGCAGCGAGTCGAGCAGTGGCGTGGAGATCCGCCGATCCGCGCTGATCAGGGTGGGTGTAGTGAGCACCTCGACCCCAGGGATCGACACGATGCCGTCCTCGAGGAACTGGTAGTCCTGGTCGCGGAGCTTGACCGCCGTGATCCGGTTGCCGGGGTTCTCCGCCATCCGCTCCTGCATCAGCTGGGCGGTGATGACGGGCGCGACTGGCTCGAGAACCGCCGCGAGACGAGTGGTGGTGTCGACGGGATCGGGCATCGCCGCCGGGTCGAGCACCACGGCGTTGATGGTCTGTTCCTCCATGAGGAGACGGCCCGTGCGGTCGAAGATCTTCGGCGGTGCGGCGTCGGTGCGCACGTGGTGGACGGTGCGTCCGCCCGACAGGTCGGGGACGACGACCTCCGGGTCCCAGGACACACGCCAGCCGACGGCGAGCTTCCGTACCGAACCGGTGACCTGATACGACCAGTCCTTGCCCTCGCCGAAATTCCATCCGGCGGAGAGCGTGAAGTATCCCGAGTCGTCGTTGAGTTCGACGAGCTGGGTGACGTCGTAGTCGACGGTGCCGTCGGACAGTCCGTCGTACATCTGCGAGATCGTTTCCTCCGCCGCGTTCGGGTAGGAGGTCAGGGCCGCTGCTGCGCCCGCATCACGCTCGTCGAGTGCGGCGACGAAGTCGTCGACGAGGCGTTGCGCCTCGCTTCGAGAATCCGAGAACACAACCGTCGTCAGCGCGACGACAGCCACGACGAGGCACACGGCCAGCGCGACGATGCGCCCCCGCTTCCCCCGCCAATCACGAAATCTCATATGTAACAACCTTCACTTCAGTCACACGAGATACCAGCACGCGTTGTGCACGAACACATCACAATTGCGCCACGCGTCCCTACCCCCTCAGCCATCGCCCCGCCGCCTCGACGGCAGGGGCCGAGCCGTCCGCCCCCGACACGAACACCGCAAAGGCAAGATTATCCTGTGATCCGATAAACCAGCCGTGCGCCCCGACGTTGTCACCGTACTCCGCCGTCCCCGTCTTCCCCGCCAGATCGGGAATGTCGCGCAACGTGCCGGCTGTACCCTCGATCACAGTCTCGCGCATCATCTCTCGCAGTGCCGCGAGCACGTTCTCGGGCATCGGTTCGGCGTCCCGATCCGCGGTCGCCGGCTGCCCCTCGACAATCGCCGGAACCGGCGTTCGACCGTTCGCCACCGAGGCTGCGACCAGCGCCATCCCGAACGGCGACGCCGTCACCTGCCCCTGCCCGATCGCTGCCTCCACGCGGGCCGCATCGGTGTCGGCGACCGGCACGTCACCCGTGACCGTGACGAGACCGGGCGTGACGTAATCGATGCCGAGACCGAACCGTTCTGCAGTCGCGCGCAGGGCGTCGGGCGGCAGGTCCAGAGCGAGCCGCCCCATCGTCGTATTGCACGAGAACGCGAACGCGGTGTGCAGCGGCACCGGGCCGAGATCGAAGTTCTCGTCGTTGGGGATCGTGCGCGAACCGATCGAGGCGACGCCCGGGCACGGCAGCACGGTGTCGGGTTCGGCGAGCCCGGCATCGAGCGCCGCCGCCGTGGTCACCACCTTGAACGTCGACCCCGGCGGGTAGAGGCCGGTCGCGGCGATCGGCCCCTCGGCGTCGGCCTCGTCGTTCTGCGCCATCGTACGGATCGCGCCCGTCGAGGGTTCGATCCCGACGATCACCGCGGGCGTGTCGAAACCGGCGAGGACCTCCTCGGCCCGTCGCTGCAGGTCGAGATCGATCGTGCTGGTCAGGTCGGGTGCCTCCGGTCCCGCTTCGCCGGCGACCTGGCTCGTCGTGCCGTCCGTCGCGACCCGCCGGATCACCCAGCCCGCCGAGGCATCCTGCCCCTCCTGCCAGAGTTCGGCGAGGCCGGACCACACGGGCGAGGCGAGATCGCGCTCGGTGGTGAGCAGACGGGTCTGCGGCACGAGCGTCACACCGGGCAGCGCGGCGAGGCGATCCTCGATCGGCGCGAGGTCCTCCTCACGCAGCGTGATCACTCCCGCAGTCCCGCCGGCGGCCGCCGCGACCTGCTCGGCGAGGCTCTCCGCCGTGATGGTCGGGACGACCGTGGCCAGCACGGGAGCGACCGCGGCGGGATCGGCGGTCGCATCCAGGTTCACGACGGTGACGACCTGCTCCCCCATGAGCGGCCGCCCGGCCCGGTCGAAGATCGTGGGCGGGGCGCCGACGGTGGTCAGGTACTCCAGCGACGCGCCACCCGCCAGCTCCGGCGACAGCACCGTGGGATCCCAGCGGACCCGCCACGCATCGGCCTCCGGATCCTCCGTCGCGCTCCCGGTGGTGCGGTACGACCAGTCGCGACCCTCCCCGAAGGTCCACGTCACGTCGAGCTCGAAGGTGTCGTCGTCGCCCGTCCCCGCGACACTCACGGTGGGATCGTCGTGGCCGAGCCCGGCGAAGAGGGCGTCGATCGCGGACTCCGCGGCCACCGGATCGGTGGTCGACGCCGCCGCGCCGGAGACGTCGCCGGCGTCGAGAGCGGCAGCGAACTCCTCCGCGATCGTCTCGGGCTGATCGGGGCCGGTCGCACACGCCGACAGCGACAGCACCGTGGCTGCCGCGACACCCATACCAATCAGTCGGATCCGCACGGTCCCGATCATGCCTGCACTTCCGAGCCCGTGCCTGTTATCGCAGGTAGGAGTCGGGGTGAAATATTCGGTTGCATACCGGACGGTGCGGGATCACCATGGTGTTCGCATCCCGTACCCGTCGATCGGAGAAGTCCGTTGCTCCTGTGAGAGGTCCCGTCCCCCGCGCACTCGCGCAATCGACCCTCACCCTTCGGGAGCCACCATGTCTTCATCCGGTATCACGCTGTCCGCACTCTCCTACGTCCATCCGGACGGCACCGTCGCCGTGCAGGATCTCGACGCCGTCGTCCCGGCCGGGCGGATCGGCCTGGTGGGCCGCAACGGAAGTGGGAAGACCACCCTGCTGCGGCTCATCGCGGGTGAACTCCGCCCGACCTCCGGTTCGTCGACGGTGCGCGGACGGGTCGCCTACCTTCCCCAGGACGTGACCCTCGATCCGACGGTGCCGGTCGATTCCGTCCTCGGTATCGGAGAGATCCGGAAGTCACTGCGACGCATCGAATCCGGATCGTTCGACGATCGGGACTTCGAGGTCGTCGCCGACCGGTGGGACATCGAGGACCGCGCCCTCGCGCTCATGCACCGAGTCGGCCTCGACCGGATCCTGCACGACGCCGGGGATTTCGATCGCACCGTCGGTCAGCTCTCCGGCGGGGAAACGGTGCTGCTCGCCTTCACCGCACGCCTGCTCGACGAGCCGGACGTGCTGCTGCTCGACGAGCCGACGAACAATCTCGACGCCGACGGTCGTGCGCGCCTGCAGGATGCACTCGACCGGTTCCCCGGCACGGTGCTCGTCGCCGGGCACGACCGGGAACTGCTCGACCGCACGGATGCGATCGCCGAACTGCGCAACGGCGCGTTGCGCCTGTTCGGCGGCGGGTTCGGCGAATACGAGCGGATCGTCGCGGAGGAACAGGAGGCGGCACGGGCTGCGGTGCGGGATGCCCGCAACGACGTGCGGCGCCAGGCACGCGAACTGGCGGCGGCGCACGTCACGATCGCCCGGCGGCAACGCTACGGGCAGAAGATGTACGAGCAGAAGCGCGAACCCAAGATCGTCATGGGCGCGCGCAAACGGCAGGCGCAGGAATCCGCCGGGCGTTTCCGCCGCGAGCACGAGGAGGATCTGACCACGGCACGGGAGAACCTGGACCGTGCGAAGGACGCGGTGCGCGACGATCCGGAGATCCGCATCGACCTGCCCGGGACCGCGGTTCCGCCCGGTCGGCGGGTGGCGGACGCACCGCTCGAGATCGTCGGGCCGGAGCGGATCGCGCTGCGCGGGCCCAACGGGTCGGGGAAGACGACCCTGCTGCACCGCATCGTCGAAGCGGAACCCCACGTTCCCTTCGCGTTGCTCCCGCAGCGGCTCGACATCTTCGACGACGATCGTTCGGTCGCGGAGAACGCCGAGGATCGGGCGCCGCACCTGACTCCGCAGCAGGTGCGGGCGCGTCTGGCGCGCTTCCTGTTCCGCGGCCGTCACGCCGAGGTCGCCGTGGGAGCCCTGTCGGGTGGGGAGCGACTGCGGGCCGCGCTCGCGATCGTGCTCGCGGCCGATCCCGCTCCGCAGTTGCTGCTGTTGGACGAGCCCACCAACAACCTGGACCTGGCGGGTCTCGCGCACCTGACCCAGGCCCTGCGCGCCTACAGCGGTGCGCTCGTGGTGGTCTCGCACGACGAACGATTCCTCGAGGAGGTGGCGGTGGATCGGTCGGTCGAACTCGAAAGATGAGCCGTTCGGCGATACTGCTGGGATGAGCCATGCGACGAATCCCGCCGACGGCACCCGGATCCGGTTCACCACGGCAGGCCCCGAGGGGGCACCGGTCGTGCTGCTGGTCCACGGCAGTGCCCTGTCGTCGGCGGTGTGGCGGGCCTTCGGGTACGTGAAGGCGCTCGGCGGGGATTTCCGCCTGGTCATGCCCGATCTGCGTGGCCACGGCCGCAGCGACACCCCGCACGACGAGGACGCCTACGCGATGGACGCGATCGTCGGGGACCTGCTCGCCGTCCTGGACACGGCGGGAGCCGACCGGGTGCACTACGTCGGCTATTCGTTCGGCGCCCGTGCAGGACTCGCGCTCGCCGTCGCCGCTCCGGAGCGGCTGGCGAGTCTGACCCTGCTCGGCGGGAGCGCACGCCCCCAGCAGGGAGCGATGGACGCGATGTTCTTCCCCGGCACCGTCGACGTGCTCGAGCGCGAGGGCATGGACGGTTTCATCCGTGCCTGGGAGGAAAGGCGTCGCACACCGGTCGATCCCGCGACGCGTTCGGCCTTTTCGAAGAACGACGCGCAGGCTCTCGCCGCCTATTTCCGCCGGTCGGATCGGGAACCGGGAATCGGCGACGAGACACTCGCGGGCATCGACGTGCCCGTGCTCGCCGTCGTCGGGTCGGACGACCGCCTGCGTGTGGAGGACACCCGCGCGTTGTCGCGCACCGTCCCCGGTGCGCGACTCGCGATTCTGCGCGGGGTGGACCATGCCGAGACGGTCTCGGCCGCACTACCTGCGGTCGAGACCTTCCTCTCGGCACGCGCCGGCCGGAAACCGACCGACACGCGCTGATACTCGGTTCGGGCGCTCAGGCCGGGACGACGACCTGTTCCCGCGGTGTCATCGCCGGCACCGGCCGGGACTGCTGCACCTTCCGGTGCGGTGCGACCACGGCTTTCTCCTGCGCAGCACGGGCAACCGCTTGCTGCCGGCCGACTCCGGATGCCTCCGCGAGCAGCGCCGACACCGACCGCTTCATGACCTCGACCGCCTCGGGCACCGACAGGCGCAGTACGTCCCGCAGCGATACCCAGGTAGGCCAGGTCGTCGACACTCCCAGCAGGTTCTCGATGTGGGTGCGGACGGTGTCGTCGACGCCCTCGAACTGGTCGGAGAACAACGCCCTGATCTCGTATCGCGCCCGGTCGAGATAGCGCAGGCGGTTGCGCTGCAATTCGCGCGAGAACGGCGCGCGGATCTCGGACGACCGCGCGAACGGCGCGATGTATTCGAGCAGTTCCGCTCGCTGCCTGCAGTAGGCGTCGATCCGTTCGTCGAGCGGCAGCGACGGATCGATCGGCTCGTAGGCGTCGTCCTGGCGCCGCATCAGTTCGGCACCGGTGGCGGCGAACAACGTCTCGAGATCGCCGAAGTGTCCCCACAACGATCGCAGGGACACCCCGGCCCGCGAGGCGATCTGCGCCCCTGTGGGTTTGAGCTCTCCCGCCCTGATGAGCGCGATATGAGCCTCTATGACGGCCTGCCGGGTGCGCTCTGCGCGAGCACTCCTGCCGTCCGTCGTGACCGACGGCTTGTCGCCGTCCTTTCGTTCCGCGTACATCGCTCCCCCGATTTCCGCTCGGATTCCCCTCCGGACCGGTCACTCCCCTCGTCGGTGACCGGCATAACTTTTCTCATGGCGAACAATAGTCGACACAGCGGGGGAATTGTCATCCCCCATCCGAAAATTGTCCCGTTTGCGAATTTCGAGCGGCTGTACGCAGGGATTACTGTGTAAGCAATCCCTTCGCGATATGTGTTACTTGAATTTCGTTGCTACCCGCGTAGATCATCAGCGATTTCGCATCACGTGCAAGTTGTTCGACCCGATATTCGGCCATGTACCCGTTTCCCCCGAACAGTTGCACGGCCTCCATCGCCACCTCGGTCGCCGCCCGCGACGAGTACAGCTTCATCGCCGACGCCTCCGACAGGCTCACCGGCTTCCCCGCCTGCGCGCGCTCGATCGCACTGAAGACCATGTTGCGGACGTTCACCCGCGCGATCTCCATCTCGGCGAGCTTGAGCTGGATCAACTGGAACTGTGCGATCTCCTTGCCCCACAGCTTCCGCGATTTCGCGTACTCGGTGCACAGTTTCAGGCACTGCTCGATGATGCCCAGGGCCAGATAGGCGATGCCGATACGTTCGGTGGCGAAGGACTCGCGCGCGCTGTCCTTGCCGTCGCTGCGACCGCCCTCCTCGGTCTCCCCCAGCAGCCGGTCGCGGGTCAGGCGCACGTTGTCGAAGAACAACTCGCCCGTCGGCGAGGAGTTCATGCCCATCTTCTTGAAGGGCGGGCTCTGGGTGAGCCCCTCCATGCCCTTGTCCAGCACGAATGCGAGCACCTTGCGGTCGCGGCGATCCACCGAGGGATCGCCTTCGTCGAGCTTCGCGTACACGATGATCACGTCGGCGTACGGACCGTTGGTGATGAAGGTCTTCTGGCCGTTGAGGATGTAGTCCTCCCCGTCGCGGCGCACCGTCGTCTTCATCCCGCCGAACGCATCGGAACCCGAATCGGGTTCGGTGATCGCCCACGCACCGACCTTCTCGAAGGTCACCAGCTCGGGCAGCCACCGCTTCTTCTGCGCGAGGGTGCCGCGGCTGCGGATCGTGCCCGCCGTCAGGCCCAGGCTGACACCCAGCGAGGCGATGAGCCCGAGACTCACCCCGGCGATCTCGATGTTGAGCAACGCCGCCATCCCCGGCGACCCGCCGGTACCCCCGGACGGTCCCGAAGGCTTCTCTCCGCGTTCCTCTTTCGCGAGGGCCCGTTCGAGCGACTCGCGGGCCATCTCGTCGATGCCGAAAGTCGCGTACAACTTCCGGATGATGTCGTACGGCGGCAATTCTCCCGACTCGAGACTGTCGACGTGCGGACGGATTTCCTTCTCGATGAAACCGCGAAGTGCGTCGCGGAACATGAGGTCTGTGTCGGACCACTCGTACATGCACCGAACATAGAACAGGTGTCGATTCCGTCCCGGCCTTTCGTCCCACTGGGCATCCGAAAACGCTCCACGTACAGCGTGCCGGTACTAGCCTTCGCCGCAGAGCACTCCGTCGGCGAGAGGGACATCGGAGATGGTCGATTCGAGTGGGTTTGCCGGCACGGACGTCCTCGCCCTGCACATGGGCGACGGCCTGATCGCCGACCGCGCGTCCGCGTGGTTCTTCGTCATCGCCGTGATCGGGGTCAGCATCGCCGCCTGGTACGCACGCAGCGACCTGAACAAGAGGTCGGTGCCGACGGCGGCGGAAGTCTGCGCCCTGTTGTTCGCCCTGCAGGTGGTCGACGTGCCGGTGCTGCCGGACGTCAGCGGCCATGTCGTGGGCGGCGCACTCGCGGCGATCCTGCTCGGGCCGTTCGTGGGGGCGGTCGCATTGACGATCGTCCTCGTGGTGCAGGCCTTCGTCTTCGCCGACGGCGGCCTGTCGGCGCTGGGCGCCAATGTCACCAACATGGTGCTCGTCGCCATCGCCGCCGGTTTCCTCACCGCGACGGCGCTGCGTGCGCTGTGTGAGCACCGCGGTGTGCGGCGGTTCGTCATGCTCGGCCTGGTCTCGTTCGTCGGTGGGTTCGTCTCGGTCCTTGCGGCCGTGACGGGTTTCGTCGTCGAGTACGCCCTCGGCGGCACCTTTGCCGTGCCGGTGTCGAACATCGGATTCCTCTACGCGACGCACATTCCCGTCGGGTTGGTCGAGGGTGTGGTGACGGCCGCCGTCGTGCTCGCCGTCGCGCGGGTCTCCCCGGAATCCGTCCAGCTCACGCGACTGCCGGTCAATCCCCTCGACGCGACCACGTCTCCGCCCCCTCCTCCGCGTCCACGCGCTCAGGGGACGCTGTTCATCGGTTTGGCGTTCACCTCGCTCGTGGTCGCGGGGATCGTCGCGCCGCTCGCCGTCGACACCCCCGGTGCTCTCGAGGTGGCCACCACGCGGGGCTGTGAGATCGACTCGCTCGCCGAGGATCTCACGGGCGACTGTATGGCCCGGGACGTCGAGGAACACCGGCTCGCCGCCAGCGCGCTGGCCGACTACACGATCGACGACCGCCCCGGTTCGACGGGCGTGGCCGCGGTGCTGGGCACGCTCGGCACCTTCGTCCTGGCCAGCATGTGTTTCCGCGCTCTCGTGCCGCGGCCGGCGAAGACCACCGCCGAGCAGCGCACGCAGCAGCGGAGCAGCTCTGCGGGCTGAGTCCTCAGGCTGCCGCGGCGGCACGGATCAGCGGGAGAGGTGCGCCTCGATGGTCGCCGCAGCCATCTCCCTACCGAACCGGATGGGCTCGACCGAGTGCTCGAACTTGCTGCCCGACAGGGCACCGTCGTAGATCAGCTGCACGCGCCGTGCCACCGCCTCGGACTCGGACACCCCGGCGAGACCGAGCAGTTCGACGAGCGTCGAGTTCAGCCATTCCCGGTGCGCGAGTACCGGTTCGAGTGGTTCCTGCGGAAACTCCGTCGCAGCGTTGGCGTACTGGCATCCCCGGAAGTTCTTCTTCGGCGCCGACTGCATCGCGAGATCGAAGAAGGTGAGGATCTTCGCGATCGGATCGTCGAGCGGTTCGACGGCGGCGTGCCACCGCTGCCGGTCGCGCCGGTCGAGGTCGTCCAGATAGGCGAGCACCAGTGCATCCTTCGACCCGTACGACGAGTAGAGGCTCGCGCGGGCGACGCCGGCCTCGGCGAGGATGCGGTCGATGCCCACCGCGCGGATGCCGTGCTCGGCGAAGAGCGCGCTCGCGGTGTCGAGCAGGCGTGTGGCGGGTGAGGGCTTGGACGGCGACCCCTCGGCTTTCCCCTTCGGACCGGCCGTGCCCTTCGGAGTGCCGGTTGATTCACTCTCGACGAACGTACGCACGTGCCCAGCGTAACGGACAGCGCGCGATAGACAGACCGTTCTATTCACAGTACGGTGGAGCACGTGACACACAGCCTTCTGACTCGCCGCCTGCACGTGGATCTCGTGCGGGTGTCGACTGCTGCGTGTTGTCGCTCCACTCTCTGACCGGCCTCGTCTGCGTGCGCCGCATGCCGTAGTCGCCCCGTCCGAAGACGAAACGGCGCCCCGTCGTGCCCGGACCGGTCACAGTTCCAACCCGCTTTCCCGGAAGGTGACCCCATGTCGCTGTATCTCTACGAACTCGTCCCCACCGAAGGCCAGGCCGAGGCTGCCATCAAGGCCTTCGACGATGCTGTCGTCGCTGCCGGCGGCGAACTGATCGAATCGCAGGTCACCACCGGTGGCACGCGCGTCTTCGCGATCGCCGAGTTCGACGCGTGCCGCCCCGCGCAGCTCGAGTCGGCCTCCCTCGATGTCGCCGAGATCGTCGGCCCGAACGAGGTCCGTCTTGTCGGCGCCGAGCTCGACCAGATCAAGGCCACCCGCCCCGAGGCCGGTTACCTCGTCGAATGGGACATCCCCGACACGATCGACATGGAGACCTACCTCGCGCGCAAGAAGGCGAACTCGCCGAAGTACGCCGACGTCCCCGAGGTGAGCTTCCTGCGCACCTACGTCCGCGAGGACATGGACAAGTGCCTGTGCTTCTACAACGCCCCCGACGAGGCCGCCGTCGTGCGTGCCCGCGAGGTCGTCAGCACGCCCATCGACCGTCTCCACTCCCTCGAAGGATAAGCATCCGATGACCGCGGCCATTGACCGAGCGAGCGAGCAACAGCGCGCGGCGATCGCAGAATTCGTACGCGATCGCGCCGCTGCTCTCGATCGCGGAGAAACCGACATCCGCACCGACATCGCCCGCACGGGCGAGCTCGGCCTGCTCCGCAAGGGGCTGGACGGGGAGTGTCTCTCCGAGATGGTCGCGGTCATCGACGAGGTCGCCGGCGAATCGCTCACCGTCGGCTTCTCGCTGTGGGCGCAGCGCATGGCGCTCGAATACATCGACCGCGCACCGCAGTTCCTGCGCGATCGTTATCGGGACGACCTCGCGTCCGGTCGCACGATCGGCGTCACCGCCATGGCCGCGGCCCTCAAGCATCTCGCCGGTCTCGGCGAACTGCCCCTCGTCGCCGAACGGACCGACGACGGCATCACCGTCACCGGCCCGATCCACTGGGCATCCAACGTCTTTCCCGACTCGGTGATCGTCTTCCCGGCCCGCACCGCCGACGGCGATCGCCTCGTCGCCGTGGTCCGCGCCGATGCCGAGGGCATCACCATCGCGGATTCGCCCGAACTGCTCGCGCTCGGTGCCACGTCGTCGACCTCGCTGAAGTTCGACGGTGTGCGGATTCCGCAGTCGCACATCCTCACCGAGGATCTCGCGAACTTCTGCGGTTCGATCCGGCCGACCTTCATGATGTTGCAGACGTCGTTCTGCGTCGGCATCGCACGCGCGTCGCTCACGGAGGCGGCCGGCCGTCTGCACGGACTCGGCGAGCAGTTCACCGGTGAGTACGAAGAACTTTCGGCGCGTTACGAGTCGCTGCGCGAGCGGCTGTACCGCTTCGCCACCGATCCCGCCTCGATCGCTCCCGCGGAGTTCATCCGTCTGCGTCTCGACGGTTCGGTGGTCGCGGTCGCCGCGACCCGCCTCGAGGCGACGCTGCGCGGCGGCGCCGGATACGCGACGGCCAGCGCCACCAACCGCCGGTTCCGTGAGGCGGCCTTCCTGCCCATTCAATCGCCGTCGGAAGGACAGCTTCGGTGGGAACTGTCGCAGTACGAATAACGAACGGATACAAGAGTTTCGCCGGCCGCCGTAGCCCGGTCCTCCAGGGGGTGGACCTGGATATCGCGACCGGCGAGTTCCTCGTCGTGCTGGGCAGCAGCGGTAGCGGCAAGTCGACGCTGCTACGGATCGTCGCGGGTCTCGATCACCTCGATCGCGGTTCCGTCGACTGGCCCGACACCGAGGGCGACAACCGTCCGCACACCGGAATGGTCTTCCAGCAGCCCTTCCTGATGCCGTGGCTCACCGTGCGCGAGAACATCGCCTTCGGTGGACGTTTCGCCGCGCACCGCGAGCGGTTCGACACCGCCTACGCCGATTCGCTCCTCGAGCGTTTCGGCCTTTCCGCGCTCGCCGGCTACTACCCCGACCAGCTGTCCGGTGGTCAGGCCCAACGTATCGCCGTCATCCGCGCCGTCGCGGTGCGTCCGCGACTGCTGCTGCTCGACGAGCCGTTCAGCGCCCTCGACCCGGCCACCCGTTCCGATCTGCGGTCGTGGCTCGGCGAACTCGCGCGCGATCTCGGTTTCACGACGGTCCTCGTCACGCACGACATCGACGAGGCGCTCGAACTCGCCGACCGCATCGCACTGTTCGGGAGTTCGGGCGTGGTGCAGCAGGAATGGACGCTCGGCGGCATGTCGGCGCTCGACCGCGACGCGCTGCGTCCGGCCATCCTGGCGCACTACCGCGATTCGTCGCTGTCCGCGACATGACCGATTCGGGCCTGTTCAGCCGTCGCACCCTCATGCGCGGTGCGCTCGGCCTCGCGGCTGCCGGTGGTATCGCCGGCACGATCGACCTCGCGCGCACCGCGACCACCGACCGCGCCAACCGCACAGGGCAGTTGCGCATCGGTTACCTGCCGATCACCGACGCCGCGCCGCTGCTCGTCGCGCACGGGTCGAGTCTGTATCCCACCGGCGTCGTCGATTCCGCGAAGCCGGTGCTCTTCCGAAGCTGGGCATCGCTGGCGGAGGCCTTCATCAGCCGACGCGTCGACGTCGTGCACCTGCTCATGCCCATGGCCGTCCAGTTGCGGTACAGCCTCGGCAGTTCCGTGCGGATCCTCGGCTGGAACCACACCAACGGCTCGGCGCTGACGGTCGCCCCGCACATCACCGATCTGAGCGATCTCGCCGGGCAGACGGTGGCCATCCCGTTCTGGTGGTCGATCCACAACATCGCCCTGCAGCAGCTGCTGCGGGCGCACGGACTGACACCGGTCGTGCGGGAGGCGCCGTCGAAGTCCGCGCGCACCGTGGGTCTCGTCGTCATGGGTCCGTCAGACATGATCCCGGCCCTGGCGAACGGCTCGATCGCCGCGTTCACGGTCGCCGATCCGTTCAACGCCGCGGCGGAGGTTCGCGGGGTGGGGCGGATCCACCGCTTCCTCGGCGATGTGTGGCGCGACCACGCGTGCTGCGCCCTGCTCGTGCACGAGGACCTGATCGAACGCGACCCCGTCGCCGTGCAGGCCCTCACCGACTCCGTGGTCTCCGCCCAGCTGCAGATCGGCGCCGACCGTCCGGCCGCGGCCGCGATGCTGTCCGCCGGATACCTGCCGCAGCCGTTGCCCGCGATCACGAAGGCGCTGACCTATCCCGATCGCGAGGCCGGCACGGTGCACCCGCAGTGGCAACCGCAGCGCATCGGCTACCAGCCGTTCCCCTTCCCGACCTTCACCGCGGCGCTGATCGAGGCGATGCACGACACCGTCGTCGACGGCGACACGCGGTTCCTCTCGCGCCTCGACCCTGCGACCGTGCACGACGACCTCGTCGACGACCGGTTCGTCCGCACGTCCCTCACCCGCGTCGACGGCACCGATGCCTTCGGCCTTCCCGCCGATCTCACCCGCACAGAGGAGGTCGATCCTTCGTGAGCGCCCCGACCAGCACGGCGCCGGAGACGGCCCGCACCGCCCGGCAGTTGCCTCTCGTCCCCCAGGCCGTCGCCATCGTCATCGCTGTGGCCCTGTGGTGGCTCGTGACGACGGTGCTCGTCGCGCCGGATTCGCTCGTGCGGGACTTCGCCCCGCAGTACGTCTTCCCGGCGATCGTCGATCTGTTCGCGCGCGGCGTGCTGTTGCCCGACACCCTCGCGAGTCTGTGGCGGTTGCTGGTGGGTCTGCTGATCGCCGCGACGCTCGGCATCCCGCTCGGGCTGCTGATCGGACTCAACCCGCTCGTCGAGCGCGCGACGATGCCCATCATGCAGTTCCTGCGGATGATCTCGCCGCTGTCCTGGGCGCCCATCGCCGTGGCGCTGTTCGGCATCGGGCACCAGCCGGTCTTCTTCCTCATCGCCGCCGCCGCGATCTGGCCGATCGTCATCAACACGGCTGCCGGGGTGCACGGCATCGACCAGGGCTATCTGATGGTCGCCCGCTCGTTCGGCGCGACGCGTCTCGAACTGCTCACCACCGTCGTCCTACCGGCCATCCGCGCGCAGGTGCAGACAGGTCTACGGGTCGGCCTCGGTATCGCGTGGGTCGTGCTCGTGCCTGCCGAGATGCTCGGCGTGCGGTCCGGTCTCGGCTACCAGATCCTCAACGCCCGCGACCAGCTCGCCTACGACCAGGTCATGGCCGTGATCGTCGTGATCGGCTTCCTCGGGTTCTGGCTCGACTGGGCGGCGCGGCACCTGCTGCGCGAACGGCGTAAGCCGGTGAGCGTCGAGGAAGCCGACCGCCCGCTCTGATCTGAGGTCAGGACTCGAGCGGCGTCAGCACGAAGACGGGAAGCACCCGGTCGGTGCGCTTCGCGTACAGCGCGTCGTTCGGCCACGTCTGCAGCAGCACCTGCCACAGCCGCTCGCGTTCGTCGCCCTCCGCGATCCGCACCGACACCGCGTATTCGTGCCCGTCGTACAGCACCTGCGCCCGGTCGGCCGCACGCAGGTTGACGGCCCAGGACGGCGCCTTCGGATGCCCCCAGTTCGAGCCCACCACGAGCCATCCCCCGTCGTGCGGCACGCACAGCAGCGGTGTGGACCGCGGCTCCCCGGTCTTGCGGCCCTTCACGGTGAGCACGAGCGACGGAAGTCCCGCGATCGCGAGCAGGGTGACCTTGCCGCGTGTGAGCCGTTGGATGGTCTTGTCCACCGCGATGATCGGCCGTGAATACCGCGGCAGCCACGGCAACGCTCCGATACGGACAGCGACCGGTCGGAGCGGATTCATGCGGCTATCTCCCCCAGGCTCCCAGCAGCGTTCGGGCTGCAGCGACGACGGCCAGCGGCTGATCGATCATCGGATGGTGGCCGGAGGCCGGAAGATCGATCAGCAACGCATCAGGGCCGAGATTATCGACGATCCGCCCGTAGAGCGCGTCGTCGATGATGCCGCGTTCGCAGCGGAAGTAGGCGACGGCGCATCCCGGATTCATCACCTCGAGGCTACGGCGCCCCTCACGTCCCATGCGGAGATTGTCGAATTTCCACGACCAGCCCCCAGCGGGCACCGCGTCGCCGTCATCGCCGTCGACCTGCTTCAGCGACCCGCGGGCGATGTGCTCGAGCACGTAGGGTTCGGCGTCGTCCTGCGGCGGCACGAGGCGGAACCGTGCGACGGCGTCCTCCGCCGCGGCGTAGACCTTCGGCGGTCCGGCGTTCGCGACGGCCTTCGCGCGCATCTCGAGTTCCTCGGGCGTCATGTCGCGGATCGGCGAATCGATGATCACCACACCGGCAAGTTCGTCGCCGTGGAGATGGGAGGCCGCGAACGACACGATCCCGCCCATGCTGTGGCCGATGAGGACCGGCGGACCGCTGATACCGCCGGCCCGGGCCGCGGCGAGAACCTCCGCGGACCACGCTTCCAGGGTGTAGTGCTCGCGGTGGTCGCTGTCGCCGTGACCGCTCAGATCGAGAGCGACGACGCGACGTCCGGCGGCGAGCTGCGGGCCGATGTGGTCCCACCACCCCGAATGCGCCATGCCGCCGTGGACCAGCACGACGCCCGGCAGACCGGATTCGCCCCACGCCCGGAAGGCGATGGTCGCACCCGCTGCCTCGACCTTCCCGGTCTCGACGGGTGCGGCCAGGGCGTCGACGAACCACTGAGGAGCAGATCCGTTATTGCTCATCACCCGAACTTATGTCAGATGTGACGAGCGCCAACATCCGGGCCATCAGTTCGATCCGTTGCACGTCGAATTCCGGCTGCGGATGCACCGTCGACGCCAGCGCTTCGCCGTCGAACATGTGCACGAGCGACAGCAGCAGGGTGTCGAAGACGTCGGACGGGAACCGGGCCGCGACCGGCAGCGACCTGCCGAAATCGACGATCTGGGCGTGGTAGCGCTCGGCCATCGGCGCCAGATGCTCCCGCAGCGCCGGATCGGTGCGCGCCGCGCCGAGCAGTTCGTACCAGGCGGCGTTCATCGGCGCTCGGCAGGCGGTGCGCAGCAGTTCGAGGCACACCCGCAGCGACTGGGAGATGTCCGCGTGCTCGTCACCGAGCGCCGCGAGGCCGGCCTCGAAGTTCGCGAACTGGCGTTCCCGGACGGCGTCGGCCGCCGCGATCATCAGATCGAGTCGTGTCGGGAAGTGCCGGAACACCCCACCCGACGACACCCCCGAGCGCCGGCACACCTCACCGATCGTGGTCGCGGTGTAGCCGAGCTCGGCGAGGGAGGTGATGGTCGCGTCGAGGATGCGACCGATCGTCTCCTCCCTGCGCTCCTGCTGGGTGCGGCGTACTGCGGGTGCGCTCACGCGACGGGCTCACCTGCCGGGGTGCGGATCGGCGCGGGTCCGCGCTCCTCCACTCCGGCGCGCAGGAACCGGCCGGTGCCGACGGTGCGTCCGTAGCCGGGCACGAACTCGCCGTCGCGGTAGACCACCCGGCCGGCGACCGCCGTCGCCGTCACGGCGCGATCGTTGCGGTTGACCATGCGGCGGATGCCGCCGAACTCCTCGAGCGGAGCCTCGTGATAGGCGTCGACGTCGGCGTTCAACCCGGCAGGATCGACGACGACGAAGTCGGCGCGGTCGCCCACCCGCAGGTGGCCGGCGTCGATTCCGTAGAAGTCACCGAGTTCGCCGGTGAGCTTGTGGACGGCCTCGGGCAGCGTGAGGAACGGCTTGCCCGCCTTCTCGGCGTCGTGGACGCGGCGCAGCAGGCAGATCGCGAAGTTGTAGAAGGCCATGTTCCGCAGGTGGGCGCCGGCATCCGAGAATCCCACGGTGACGCCGGGCGTGCGAATGAGTCGATCGGCGACCTTGCTGCGGTCGTTCGCGATCACGGTGTGCCACCGGAACTTCCGGCCGTGCTCGACGACGAGGTCGAGGAAGGTGTCGACGGGATGCAGCTTTCTTTCGCGCGCGATGTCGCCGATCGACCGGCCGACGAGTGAGGCGTCGGGGCATTCGACGATCCGGGTGTCGTCGAAGTCGCGGTGCCACACGCGGGGTGAGAACTTCTTCTCGAAGTCCTGCCGGAACCAGCGGCGGTAGGCCTCGTCGCGCAGCAGGTCGTTGCGGACGAGTTCGTCCTGCAGATGCAGTGCGGCACGGCCCGATCCGAACTCCTCGAAGACGACGAGGTCGATGCCGTCGGAGTACACCTCGAAGGTCGTGGGCAGGTGCTGCCAGCGGAAGGCACCCTTGCCGATCCGATTGGCCGCAAACGCGATCGGACCGAAGATTCGGTTGACCCACCGTTCGGCCTTCGTGTCGGCCGCGGCGAGCACCGACGCCTTCATCGGCTTGCGTCCGATGCCCGTGCTGGCGAGGGCGAAGAACGCGACGTCGTACTTGGTGTTGAGGTTCGGCACGGCCTGCAGGATGCGACCGCGTCGGCGCAGGATCTTGTGCAGGCGGCGGAATTCCGACCACGACGCGTGGGTCGACGGCAGGGTGCGCGAGCGGTAACGGTCGCCGTCCATCTTGTCCCACGGGTTCGTCATCGTCGACACTCCGAGGAAGCCCGCGTCGAGGGCGTCCTCGACGCGCGCGTCGATGTCGGCGAGTTCGGCGCGGGTCGGGCGGTTCGCCGACTCCGTGGAGCGTCCGAGTCCCATCACCGACGCGCGGACGTCCGAATGCCCCACGAAGGCCGTCACATTCGGTCCGAGCGGCAGCTTGTTCAGCGCCTCGATGTATTCGCGCGGCGTGCTCCAGGTCTTGGACTTCTCGAGAGCCGAGAGGACGTGCTCTCGCGGAAGCGCCTCGACACGGCTGAACAGGTCGGCAGCGTCGACCGGCGGCACGAACACCGTCGAGATCGAGCAGTTGCCCATGAGCACGGTCGTGACGCCGTGCCGCACCGACTCGGACAGACCCGGACCCACGAGCACTTCGGCGTCGTAGTGGGTGTGGGTGTCGACGAAGCCGGGCATCACCCAGCGGCCGTGCGCGTCGACGACCTCGGTGTTCGGGCCTGCGGGAAGGCTGTCGGAGGTCGCGGTGACGACGACCCCGTCGCGGATGCCGAGGTTGCGGACGACGCCGGGCGCGCCCGTCCCGTCGAACCAGAGACCACCTCGGACGATGACGTCGAAATCCCCATGATTGTGATCCACACCACTCATGGCGCGAGGGTAACACGAAAAAGAGGTCGCGCACTCTCTAAATTCCCGACCCCGATCGTCGAGCTCACCAGCCTGCACGCCGGAGCCACTCCGCAACCTCGACGGCCTGCCGCTCACCCGCCCGATATGCCGGACGTCGCCTGGCGCCGTCGAGCGGGTCGGGACCGAACACATCCACAGCGTCGCGGTCCGGTTCGATCGTTACGACGCGACGTGCCCTCGCCGCGGCGAGTTCCCGCTCGAGATGGTCACGTGGAAACAGGTGCGCGAACGGATCGACGACGACCAGCACATCCGCCCCGGTCCCGAGGTCCGCATTGGTTCCTGAGCGGATACCACCGTCCATGTACCGCCGACCACCGATCGTGATCGGCGGGTACGCACCCGGCATCGCGGTACTCGCCGCGACGGCGGTGGGCAACGGCACCCCACTCGTCCGGGACCACACCACGGGCTCACCGGTGTCGACGTCCACCGCCGTGATGAGCAGTCGCCGAGCCGGCCAATCACGGACGGCGATCAGCGAACCCGTCCGGGCGATGTGCGCCTGTTCGGTCCCCGTGTCGGCGTCGCAGGCAAGCCGGCCGACACGGCGCCGAGCGGTCTCGGGGTCGAGGGCGGGGTCGGCCAGCACGGCCAGGACCGAGGCCGGTCCGGCAGGGTCGGGTTTTGGAGGAGGATTCTCCTCCGCGAGGAGAGGCGGAGGGTCCGCGAGACGCTCGAGGTCTCTTCCGGCCGCGAGCAGGGCACCCACGATCGCACCGGCCGACGTGCCGACGATCAGGTCGGCGCCGCCGAGGTCCGTCCCCTCACGGCGTAATCCACTCGCAAGCCCCGCCGTCCAGGCGGTACCCACGATTCCGCCGGCTCCGAGCACCACGGCGTATTCCGGGAAGGACTCCCCTTCGTCGGACGGCGGACCGTACACGGACTCCCCCTTTCGGTCGTCCCACTGGTCATGATGCGGCCGAGCCGGACGACCGTCTACGGTTCGGCCATGGATCTCGACACCACTCCGGCACTGCTCGTCGACCGCGACATCCTCGATCGCAACATCGCGCGGATGGCGCAGTCCGCCGCCTCGCGAGGCCTGTCGCTGCGACCCCACGCGAAGACGCACAAGTGCTCCGAGATCGGACGACGTCAGCTCGACGCGGGAGCCCGAGGTCTCACGGTTGCGACCGTCTCCGAGGCCGAGGTCTTCATCGAAGAGGGCTTCGACGACCTGTTCGTCGCGTATCCGCTGTGGGTCGACGCCGCCCGCGGTGCACGGTTGCGTGCGCTGGCCGACCGGGTGCGCCTCACGGTCGGGATCGATTCGGCGACCGGAGCCCAGCAACTCGTCGAGCACGCCGGCACCGCGATCGGTGTGCTCGTCGAGATCGACAGCGGCCACCATCGCACCGGCGTGCTGCCCGAGCAGGCCGGAGCCGTGGCGTCGGCGGCGCGTGAGGCAGGCCTCGACGTGCGCGGTGTCTTCACCTTCCCCGGCCACTCGTACGCACCCGACGCGCCGCGCAGCGCCGCCCGGGAGGAAGCCGACGCTCTGGCGGCCGCAGCGGAGTCGCTACGAGCAGCCGGGATCGAGCCGTCCGCGATCAGTGGTGGCTCCTCCCCCACTGCTCTTCTCGAAGTACCCACGGTCGCAACCGAACTGCGCCCCGGGGTGTACGTCTTCGGCGACGCCCAGCAACTCGAACTCGGCGCGGTGAGCGAATCCGACATCGCGCTGACCGCCCTGGCGACCGTCGTGTCCGCTCGCGACGAAGTGGTCGTGCTCGATGCCGGTTCCAAGGTGCTCGGCGCCGACCGGGCCGCGTGGGCCACGGGGTACGGACGCATCCTCGGGGAACCGGACGCACGCACCACGGCACTGTCGGAGCACCACGCGACGGTTCAGTGGCCGGAGGCGTCGACCCGCCCACGACTCGGCGACAGGGTCCGGGTGATTCCCAACCACGTCTGCAATGCCGTGAACCTCGCGGACGAACTGATCGTGATCTCGAACGATGAAGTGGTGGACACCTGGCGGGTGGTCGCGCGAGGATGTACGACGTGATGCGCAGACGTCTGGCCTGCCTGACCGCAGCGGTGGTACTGCCGCTGAGTGCGTGCGCGTCCGAATCGACCGCGCCGGACACCGAGACCATCACAGGGGCGACCACCGCAGGGACGGCGGCCACCGAGACCGTCACGGACGCAACCGCCTCCACGGTGTCCGGAGCCGGTGGGGCGGACAGGGTGGACGGGGTGCCCCGCGTGGCCGGGACCGTGGCGTCCGGACTCGACACGCCGTGGGGGATCGCCTTCCTGCCCACCGGTTCCGCGCTGGTCACCGAACGCAACAGTGGCCGGATCGTCGAGATCATCAACGGCGAGGTCCGCGAGGTGGGCCGCGTCGGCGAGACCCTCGCGCAGGGCGAGTCGGGATTGCTGGGGATCGCGGTGTCGCCGACCTTCGACACCGACCGCTTCGTCTATCTCTACGTGACCACCGCCAGCGACAACCGGGTACTTCGAGCCGTTTTCGACGGCACCACGCTCACCGAACCGGAGGTGATCCTCGACGGCATCCCGGCCGCTCGGATCCACGACGGCGGGAGGATGATCTTCGGTCCCGACGGGATGCTGTACGTCGCGACCGGCGAGGCGGGCCGCCGCGAACTGGCGCAGGATCCGAATTCGCTCGGCGGCAAGATCCTTCGCATCACGGGCGACGGCGAACCCGCGCCCGGCAATCCCGATCCGGCATCGCCGGTGCACTCGCTCGGTCACCGCAACGTACAAGGACTCGCGTTCGACGACCGGGGACGGTTGTGGGCGTCGGAATTCGGGCAGAACGACGTCGACGAGTTGAATCTCGTGGCGGCGGGCGCGAACTACGGCTGGCCCGTGGTCGAAGGAGCCGGGGGCTCCGGCGAATTCGTCGATCCGGTTCTCACCTGGCCGGTCTCGCAGGCGTCGCCGTCGGGCCTGGCGTGGTCCGACGGCAGCCTCTGGATGGCAGGCCTGCGCGGAGAACGACTGTGGCGCATCGATGTTCAGGACACCGCAGCAACCGCGACCGACTTCTTCGTCGGCGAGTACGGAAGATTGCGGACCGTCGTCGCCGCGCCGGACGGCTCACTGTGGCTGACGACGTCCAATCGAGACGGTCGCGGCAGCCCGGCCGGCGACGACGATCGCATCCTCCGGATCGAGATCTCCTGACGATCAGGGGACGAGAACGACGACCGTCTCGGCGACCAGCGCCGGGCGCTCTCCACCCTCGATCTCGATGGTGTATCCGACGACGAGGTTCGCACCCTTGGCGGTGCGCTCGAGCGACTTGAACTCCGCGCCGGCACGGATCCGCGAGCCGACGGGCACCGGCGCGGGGTAACGAACCTTGTTGCTGCCGTAATTGACCTTCATCTTCAGGCCTTCGAGGGAGAAGATCTGGGTGCCGAGGACCGGCAGCAGCGACAGGGTCAGATAACCGTGGGCGATGGTCTTGCCGTACGGGCCGTCCTTCGCGCGCTCGGGGTCGACGTGGATCCACTGGTGATCGCCGGTGGCCTCGGCGAACAGGTCGATGCGCTTCTGGTCGATCTCGATCCAGTCGCTGTAGCCGAGGTGCTCGCCGACGGCCTTCTCGACCTCGTCGATTCCGTTGAAAACCCGCATTGTTGCTCCTGTCGATGTGCGGCGACGGTCAGAGACCGGCTCGCCTGAGGGTGACGCGATAGGTGTAGTGCTCGGGCAGAAAGTAACTCACCGACAACTCGGTGGGCACCCCGTCGTCGTTCGAGTACAACCGGTCGACGCGCAGCAGGGGATGTCCCACCTCGCAGTTCAGCTCGCTCGCCACCTGGTCGGTGGCGAGCGCGACCGTGATGGACTGTGCTGCTTCGACGATCGGGCTGTCGAGATGCGGTTCGAGCAGCCCGATCATCGTGTTCCGGCTGGACGCTCCCGCTTGGAGCTCCGGCGACTCGAGTACGTGCGCGGCGACAGGTTCGGGCAGGTGAACCGTGGTGAGCACGAACGGGATTCCGTCGTGCAGTCGCTTGAACACCGCCGTGTACAGCACGTCGGTGTCGAGACGCAGTCGGCTCGCGGCGTCGATGTCGACTCCGCGTCGCAGCGGCGAGACGATCTGCATGACCGTGTCGGCCGACAACGCGAGCAGATCCTCGATCGAGCCGAGCTGGCGCCGGTAGCGCCGGCCCGACTCGTTCGCGAAGGTGCCGCGGCCGGGAACGCGGTAGACGATGCCGTCGGCCACGAGATCCTGGAAGGCGCGACGCACCGTCTGCCGGCTCACGCCGTGCTCCTCGGCGAGTTCGGCCTCCGTGGGCAGCCGTGTGCCGTCGCTGTACCGTCCCGCCTCGACGGCCTCCCGGAGCTGGCGCGCGAGTTGCGCGTACGCCGGTTCCGTTTCCCGCACCTTGTAGTCCATGACGGACCGATCCTAGCGGCCGGTCGTCACAGTCCGCCGCGTGCTACGAGCTGGCCGGCGATGACGTTGCGCTGGATCTCGTTGGTGCCCTCGCCGACGATCATCAGCGGCGCGTCGCGGAAGTAACGCTCGACGTCGTACTCGGTGGAGTAGCCGTAACCGCCGTGGATGCGTACCGCGTTGAGGGCGATCTCCATCGCGATCTCCGAGCAGTACAACTTGGCCATGCCGGCCTCCATGTCGCAGCGCTCGCCGCTGTCGTACTTCTCCGCCGCGTAACGCGCCAGCTGCCGCGCCGCGGTGAGCTTGGTGGCCATCTCCGCCAGGTAGTTGCCGATGGACTGGTGCTTCCAGATCGGCTGACCGAAGCTCTCGCGCTGCTGCGCGTAGGCGAGCGAATCCTCGAGTGCGGCGGTCGCGACACCGAGGGCGCGGGAGGCGACCTGCAGACGGCCGGTCTCGAGGCCCTTCATCATGTGGGCGAAGCCCTTGCCGGGCTCGCCGCCGAGGATCGCGTCGGCGGAGATGCGGTAGTTGTCGAAGCTCAGCTCGCACGACTCGACGCCCTTGTAACCCAGCTTGGGCAGGTCGCGCGAGACGGTCAGGCCCGGGCCGTGCTCGACGAGCACCACGGAGATGCCCTTGTGGCGCGGCTGCGCGGTGGGGTCGGTCTTGCACAGCAGGGCGATCAAGCCGGCCCGACGGGCGTTGGTGATCCACGTCTTGGCACCGTTGATGACCAGCTCGTCGCCGTCCCGCTTGGCGGTGGTGGTCATCGCCTGCAGGTCGGAGCCACCGCCGGGCTCGGTGAGCGCCATCGTCGCGCGGATCTCACCGGTGGCCAGCTTGGGCAGGTACTTGCTCTTCTGCTCCTCGGTACCGAACAACGCGAGCAGCTTCGCGACGACGGTGTGCCCGCCCATCGCACCCGACAGCGACATCCATCCGCGGGCGAGTTCCTCGGTGACCTGGACGTAGCAGGGCATCGACACCGGCGATCCGCCGTACTCCTCGGGCACGGCGAGCCCGTAGATGCCGATCTGCTTCATCTGCTCGATCCACTTCTCGGGGTACTCGTTGGCGTGCTCGACCTCCTGCACCGACGGCTTGACCTCCCGATCGATGAAGTCGCGGACGGTCTTGACCAGAAAAGTCTCTTCGTCGTTCAGGTAGGTCACGGGGCATCCTTCGCTTGGGACGGGCCATACGGACCCGGGAAACTTTGTACGGCCATTTTGTGGACCAAGTTCGGACGTTGTCAACGCGAAGACCGCCATTCGACGTCGTGATTGCAAAGTTTTCGACGATACGAACGACTGCACCTTCCTATGAGCACACCTCTCTGTGGGGTGGCATACCGCCAACAATGGCCGTACATTTAGCGCCGTCATTGCCGACCGAACTCCCCGAGGTCCCCGTGTCTTCCGAGCAACACCTCCGCCGGCGCGCCGTTCTCGTCGCCCCCGGCTCCGACGAACGCAAAGCCGGTAAGGCCCTCGCCTCCGCCGCCGACGAGGTCGTCCTCGACCTCGAGGACGCCGTCACCGCCGCCCAGAAGGACGCCGCCCGCGAACTCGTGGCCCCTCTGGTCCGCGAACACGGCGCCACGCGCACCGTCTCCGTTCGTATCAACGGACGCGGCACCCCCTGGTTCGAGGACGACCTGCGCGCGTGCGCCGCACTCGGCGACGCCCTCGCCTCGATCGTGATTCCCAAGGTCGAGAGCGCCGACGATCTCGTCGAGGCCGACCGCATCCTCGGCAGCGAGTCGACCGTCACGGTGCAGGCCCTCATCGAGACCCCCGCCGGCGTGCAGCGCATCGACGAGATCGTCGCCGGTCCCCGGGTGGCCGGCGTGATCATCGGTTACGCCGACCTCGGCGCCTCACTGGGCCGCGCCCGCACCGCCGCCCCCGAGCACTGGCTCTACGTCCAGGACCGCGTACTGCACGCCGCCCGGGCCGCCGGTGTCCAGGCGATCGACGGACCGTTCCTCGGCATCGCCGACGACGACGCCTTCCGTCACTCGGCGCAGTGGGTGTCCGATCTCGGATTCGACGGCAAGTGGGTCATCCATCCTGCGCAGATCACCTCTGCGGCAGCGGCCTTCACTCCCACCGACGATCAGGTCGACGCCGCCCGCAAGGTCCTCGCCGCACTCGAGGAAGCCGAGAACCGCGGCGCCGGAGCTGCCCAGCTCGACGGCCAGATGCTCGACGAGGCCGTCGCCGTCGCCGCCCGCCGCACCCTGTCGAAGATCGGAGCCTGAAAGCCATGACCACCTCGTACGTCGGCGGACCCTATTTCGACGAACTGACCGTCGGTCAGGTCTTCGACACCGCCCCCGCCGTGACGCTCACCGACGGCCTCGCCGCCGCGCACCAGAGCATTCTCGGTGACCGCCTGCGTCTTCCGCTCGACAAGCACCTCTCGACCGCCGTCGCGGGCGGGCCGGTCGCACACGCCGGCTTCGTCACCGACATCGCGATCGGGCAGTCCACGCTCGTCACACACCACGTCAAGGCCAACCTCTTCTACCGCGGCCTGCGTTTCCGTCGTTTCCCGCACATCGGCGACACCCTCTACACCACCACCGAAGTCGTGGGGCTGAAGGAGAATTCGGCCAAGCCCGGACGCAAACCCACCGGCCTCGCGGCGCTGCGCATGAACACCGTCGACCAGGACGGCAACACCGTCCTCGACTTCTACCGCTGCGCGATGCTGCCGCTGAGCGAGAATCCCGACCCCGACCGCGTCGTGCACTCCGACGACCTGTCGGCCATCGGACCGCAGGACGAACCGCAGTGGTCCGCGCCCGCCGACTGGGATCTGGATGTCTACCGCTCGAAGGTGCCGGGTGAGCACTTCGACAAGTCCCTCGCCGGTGCCGTGCTGCAGTCCAGCGGCGACGTCGTCTCGAGCGCACCGGAACTCGCGCGCCTGAGCCTCAACATCGCGGCGACGCACCACGACGAGCGGGTCGGCGCATCCGGTCGTCTCGTCTACGGCGGCCACACCATCGGCCTGGCCTTCTCACAGGCGACGCGCGCGCTGCCGAATCTCGTGACGGTTCTGGGCTGGAAGTCGTGCGACCACACCGGTCCGGTGCAGGAGGGCGACACCCTCACCAGCGATCTGCACGTCGAATCCGCCGAGCCTCTCGCGGAGGGTGGTGGCGTGCTGAACCTTCGGTCGCTCGTCTACGCACACCGCGGCGGTGCCGCGAATGGCGACCGCGGTGATGCCGAACCGGCGCCCGTGCTGGATTGGCGGTTCACCGCTCTCATGGCCTGACGGCCACCGCTGCCGAGACCGACGTTGTGCGCGAAATCCCTTGAGAAATCGCGCACAACGTCGGTTTCGTCGTTATGCGTCGACCCGTTTGACGAGGCGTTCGTAGCGCTGCCGGGCCGCCTGGGTGCTTCCCAGGCCCAGGCCGAAGGCGATCTCCTGCCAGGTCATCCCGCGTTCCCGCGCGATCCGGAGGATCAACGCCTCGAGTTGGTCCATCTCGGCGCGCGCCTTCGGGACGAGGCCGAGCGCGGCGATGACGTCGGCGTCGTCGACTTCGGGTTCGTCGGGGCCGGGACTGTGCACGCCGCCCGCCAGTGCCGCGACGAGACGGATGGCGCCGAGCGGGTCGAGCATCTCGGGGTGCGACTGCCTGGCCCGTTGCTCGGGAGTACTGCCGTGCCGTTCGGCGATTCGGAACAGGCCCGCGTACTCACGATGGGCGCGTTCGCGACTCGGATTCGGTGGGGTGAAGCCGTCCTCGGACATGAATCCAGGATCGCGTGTGAACAAGTTGTTGTCAACAGTTTGTTCACATGTCGCGGATCTCGTCCACCAATCCCCAGTCGAGTGCACGGGAGGCGTCGAGGGGCGCCGCCGTGACGAACAGGTGCAGCGACCGCCACCGGCCGATCCGCCGCGGGATGCTGACCGTCCCCCCTGCCCCGGGGATGAGACCCATCGAGACCTCCGGGAGACGGAAGACGGTGCCGGAAGTCGCGACCACCCTGCCCGCGAAGGCCGGGATCTCGATCCCCGCGCCGATGCAGTGACCGTGCAACCGCACCTCCATGCGACCGGCGAGCTGCGCAACGAGACGACCCGCTCCCCCACGTGTGCGGACGAAGTGCGCGAGCGTGATGTCGGGTGTGCGGCCGAACTCGTCGAGATCACCTCCGGCGCAGAACGACGACCCCGCCCCGTCGAGCACCACCCGTTCGATGCTGTCGTCGACGACCGCGAGGCGCAGAGCGTCCACAAGAGCGTCGCGCAGCACCGTTCCGTAGGCGTTGCGGCGCTCGGGCCGATTGAGGGTGATGTGCAGGAGGTCGCCCTCGCGGGCGATCAGCACCGGTTCGTCCGAGGGCGGAGGCAGCGGGCGCGGGCCGCGTCCGGCAAGCCACGCGGCGAACTCGGGTCCGCCCTGCAGCGTCGAGTAGCCGAGCGACTCCACGTCGATCGCCTCCGGCACCGCGAGCGTCTCCGAGGCCCGCGCGACCTGCCGTGCCACCAGCGCGGCCTGCGGGTTCGCGGCGACCGCCTCGGCGAAGGTGGCGATGCTCGCATCCGGGTCCGGTGTCTCGACCACGCCGCGGGACGAAGCGACCGGCGCGTAGGTGAGGTCGAGCGCGTCGATCAACGGCCGGACCCCGGCGGGAACCTCACGGGTCGCGCGGCCGACGAGGATCCGGTCGGCGAGCGCGGCCTGTTCGACGGCACGCTCGATCAGGGGAATGTCTCCGTCGAGATCGACGACGACCATCGGCCGGGAGACCACACCGCCCTCACCGAGAAGGGGCTCTCCCGCCGCGCCGTTCGCCAGATCCGCAGCAGAGAGAAGCATCGCTCGTGCCGTGTCCATATGGTCCGTCCTTGTACTCCACCAGGCCCCATCCGGCACGAAATGTAACATCACGGTCGTGGCCACCGACCTCGCCGCAGACCCGGTACGCGACTGGGCCGACAGCGGAATCGCCTCCCTGACCGGCAGAGTCGACGGTCCCCCACTGCTTCCTCCCGGCCGTGCCGCCACTGTTGCGCGCGAGCGCTCCGCGTGGATCGCCGCCGCCTCCGGGGGCGTCGTCGAGGTCGACGGTGCGCGCTTGTTGTCCGAGCGTGCCGCGTTCACCGGTCATCGTCGCGGTGGGGCAGTCTCGGCCGGAGGTGCGTGTCGTCTGCTGCCGACGATCGACGGGTGGGCGGCGGTCTCGTGCGCGCGTCCCGACGACTCGCTCCTGCTCGGCGCCCTGATCGGCGACGAGATCCCCGACGATCCGTGGCCCGCCGTCGCCGACTGGCTCGTCGAACACACCGGGGCGGAGCTGGCCGAGCGAGCCGAACTGCTCGGGATCGCCGCGGGACCCGTCGTCCACGGCGTCGCCGCTCCGCTGACGCCGTCGGAACCGCGCTCGGTCGACGGGTTGCTCGTCGTCGACTTCAGCGCCTTGTGGGCCGGGCCGCTGTGCGCGCATCTGCTCGGTCTCGCCGGTGCGCGCGTCGTCAAGGTCGAGACACCGTCGCGGCCGGACGGTGCGCGTCGCGGCAATGCCGACTTCTACCGGCTCCTGCACGGCGGACACGAATCCGTCGTGCTCGACCCAAACGATCCCACGCAGCGACGCGAACTCGCGGAACTGGTGGCAGCGGCCGACATCGTGATCGAAGCGTCGAGACCGCGGGCACTCGCCGGTTTCGGCCTCGACGCTGCGAAGGCCGTCGACGACGGCACCACGTGGATCTCGATCACCGCGCACGGACGGGATTCGCACCGCGTGGGTTTCGGCGACGACATCGCGGCCTCCGCCGGCCTGATCGCCTACGACGCAGAGGGTCCCGTCTTCGTCGGCGATGCGATCGCCGATCCCCTCACGGGTCTCACCGCCGCTGCGCTGGCCATGTCGGCGCCACCCGACGGGCGCGGAAAGCTCTGGGACATCTCGATGTCCGCTGTCGTCGCGGCGACTCTCGACGAACCCACGACCATCTCGCAACCCGCCATCCGCGAGGGCGAGCAGTGGGTGCTGCAGACAGCGGACGGTGGCGTCGCCGTCACCGAACCGCAGAAGCGTGAAATCTCCGGTGACGTCGCCGAATCCGGACGCGACACCCAGCGCGTACTCGCCGATCTGGGCATCCGGTCGTGAGCGTCCTCGTCGTCCGCGACGTCGAGATCGACGGCGTCGGCGGAACCGATGTCCTCATCCGTGACGGGATCGTCGCATCCCTCGGGTCGGACGTGCCGGTGCCCACGTCTGCGGACGTCGTCGACGGCCGTGGAGGCGCACTGCTTCCCGGCTTGCACGACCACCACATCCACCTGCACGCTCTCGCGGCCGACCGCGCATCGGTCCGCTGTGGTCCGCCTGCCGTCCGCACCGCCGACGAACTCGCCCGCACACTCGCACGCGCGGCCGGCGACGGATGGATCCGGGGCGTCGGGTATTCGGAAGACGTTGCGGGTCTGCTGGATTCCATCTCGCTCGATGCGTTGCACGCCGAGCGTCCCGTGCGCATCCAACATCGCAGTGGCGCAGTGTGGTTCCTGAACTCCATTGCCGCCGGGCTCACGGGCCTCGCGACCGCTGATCACCCCGGTGTCGAACGCGACGAGAAGGGACATCCGACAGGACGGGTATGGCGCGCCGACACATGGCTCCGCGACCGGCTACCCGACACCGGCCCTCCGTCGCTCGCAGATGTGGGCGTCGAACTGGCGTCCTACGGCATCACCGGCCTCACCGACGCGACGCCCGACCTCACCCCGTCGACCCTCGAACACCTCCACGCTTCCCACGTCGAGGGGTCCGTCCCGCAACACATCCGGCTTCTCGGTGCGCCACTCGATTTCGTCGACTCCGAGACGTTCGCCGCCGGCCCGTACAAGATCGTGCTCGCCGACTCCGGACTGCCCGACCTCGACGACCTCGCGACGACGATCCGCCGCGCCCACGATGCGGGTCGCGGGGTGGCGGTGCACTGCGTCAGTCGCGAGGCGTTCGCGATCCTGCTCGCCGTCCTCACCGAGGTGGGCACCGTCCCCGGCGACCGCATCGAACACGGCGCCCTCATCCCGGCCGAGTCGATCGACGACCTGAGGCGCCTGGGCCTGCAGGTCGTCACCCAGCCAGGCTTCCTCACCGACCGCGGCGACGCCTATCTCCGCGACGTGCCCGCCGTCGACCTGCCCGACCTCTACCGTTGCAGGAGTCTCCTCGACGGCGACGTGCCGGTCGCGCTGTCCAGCGATGCCCCTTACGGCCCCGCCGACCCGTGGGCGGTGATCTCCGCCGCGGTCTCCCGCACGTGCCCGACCGGTGAGGTCGTCGGAGTGGACGAACGCATCCCTGCCGCGACCGCGCTCGACCGGTATCTGGCCCCGCTCGACGATCCCGGTGGTGCTGCCCGTCGCGTGCGGGTCGGCGCGCCGGCCGATCTCGTCCTTCTCGACCGCCCCCTGGTCGACGCCCTCGCGGCACCCACCGCGGAGATGGTCCGCGCGACCGTCATCGTCGGTCGCGTCGTCCACCACGCCTGATCCGCTACAACTTCGGCTATCCGCTACAGCAAATTCGGAAATTGCCGTAGCGGATGACCAGGACGGTAGCGGATACAGCCATCAGGGCACGGTCCACGTGTTGTCGCCCCGCAACAACTGCTGCAGGTCGGCGGTACCGGCCTCCTGCGCGGTCCGCACCCTGGCGCGCTCGGCGTCGTCGTAGGTCGTCCGCGCGACCTGCCGCACGATCCCCGTGACGACGTAACGCAGGTCCTGGTCCGACAGCCGCGACAGTGCGTACGCGTACTCGGGGTCGTCGGTGCGCGCGTCGTGCACGACGATGTCGGCGGCATCCACCTCGGAACGTTGCACCACCCGCAGGCCGAAACCCTTTCTGACGACGCACAGCTCGTCGTCGACCCCGAAGACGATCGGTTCGCCGTGCCGCAGCGGGATCAGATGCGACGGCGCTTCGTCCTTGCGCAGCACGTCGAACGAGCCGTCGTTGAAGATCGGGCAGTCCTGCAGGATCTCGACGAACGCCGCACCGCGATGGTGCGCTGCCGCGCGCAGGACCTCCGTCAGCCCGGCGCGGTCGGAGTCGAGAGCACGTGCGACGAAGGACGCTTCGGCGCCGAGCGCGAGTGAGAGGGTGTTGAACGGCGCGTCGACCGACCCGCCGGGTGAGGACTTGGTGACCTTGCCGACCTCCGAGGTGGGCGAGTACTGCCCCTTGGTGAGGCCGTAGATGCGGTTGTTGAACAACAGGATCCGCATGTTCACGTTACGGCGCAGGGCGTGGACGAGATGGTTGCCGCCGATCGACAGGGCGTCGCCGTCGCCGGTGACGACCCACACCGACAGATCGGGGCGCGTCACCGCGAGACCGGTCGCGAGAGTCGGGGCGCGTCCGTGGATCGAGTGCACACCGTAGGTGTCGAGATAGTAGGGGAACCGCGACGAACAGCCGATGCCGGAGACGAACACGAGATTCTCACGCCGGACACCCAATTCGGGCAGCAGGCTGCGGACCGTGGCGAGGATGACGTAGTCGCCGCAGCCCGGACACCACCGCACCTCCTGGTCGGAGGTGAAGTCCTTCGCCTTCTGCGGGTCCTCCGTGCGGGGCACACCGTCGAGTGCGTCGGTGTGCGGGCGGAGTCCGAGATCGTGGCCGAGGAGTCCGGTCATGCTCGTTCCCTCTCTGCTGTGGGGTCGAGTTTCGTCGACGAGGCGACCGCGGCCGGTGTCCGGGATCGTTCGGTGTCGGCGAGTGTTCCGGCGAACTCGGCCTCGATGGCGTCGTGGAGTTCGTCGGCGCGGAAGGCCATGCCCGCCACCTTCGTCACCGGCTGGATGTCGGCGTCGAACCGCGACCGCAGCAGGAACGACAGCTGGCCGAGGTTCATCTCGGGGACCAGCACGCGCCGGTAGCGGCCGAGCACGTCGCCGAGGTTCTTCGGCATCGGCGCCAGGTGACGGAGGTGCGCACGGGCGACGACATGCCCTGCCCGCCGGGCGCGGCGCACGGCTTCGCCGATCGGCCCGTACGACGAACCCCAGCCGAGCACCAGTACCTCGGCGTCACCCGTGGGGTCGTCGACGTCGAGATCCGGGACGTCGATGCCCGCCACCCGCGCGACCCGCAGTCGGGTCATCAACTCGTGGTTGGTGTGGTGGTACGAGATGTCGCCGGTGCCGTCGGCCTTCTCGAGTCCGCCGATCCGGTGCTCGCGACCTGCGGTTCCAGGTATCGCCCAGTCGCGCGCGAGGGTGTCGGCATGGCGGGCGTAGGGCTGGTAGCCGGGGTCGTCGTCGCCCGGCGACCCGGCGAAGCGCGGATCGATACGCGGCAGGTCGTCGATGTCGGGGATGCGCCACGGTTCGGATCCGTTGGCGATCGCACCGTCGGACAACAGCATGACCGGGGTGCGGTAGGTGATCGCGATGCGCGCGGCTTCGAGCGCGGCGTCGAAGCAGTCGGCGGGCGACTGCGGAGCGACGATCGCGACGGGTGATTCGCCGTTGCGGCCGAACATCGCCTGCATCAGGTCGGCCTGTTCGGTCTTCGTCGGCAGGCCTGTGGACGGTCCGCCGCGCTGGACGTCGACGACGATCAGCGGCAGCTCGGTCATCACCGCCAGTCCGATGGCCTCGGATTGCAGGGCTATCCCCGGGCCCGACGTGCTGGTGACGCCGAGCGCGCCGCCGTAGGACGCGCCGATCGCCGCGCCGATACCCGCGATCTCGTCCTCGGCCTGGAAGGTGTGTACGCCGAAGCGTTCGAGCCTGCTCAATTCGTGGAGGATGTCGGAGGCCGGGGTGATCGGGTAGGTGCCGAGGAAGACGTCCATCCCCGCCGCGCGACCCGCCGCGACGAGACCGTAGGCGAGGGCGGTGTTGCCGGTGATCTGCCGATACGTCCCGGGTGGCAGCGACGCGCGGGCCACCTCGTAGGTCGTGGCGAACGTCTCGGTGGTCTCCCCGTAGTTCCAGCCGGCGCGCAGGGCGAGGACGTTCGCGTGCGCGATGTCGGGTTTCGACGCGAACTTGCGCTCGAGGAACGTCTCGACCGGCGCGATCGGCCGCCCGTACATCCACGATAGGAGACCGAGCGCGAACATGTTCTTCGAACGCTGCGCGTCCTTCTTGCCGACGCCGGCCGGTTCGACGGCTCCGGCGGTGAGCGTGCTCATCGGCAGGGCGTGGACGGTCAGATGCTCCACGGCGTCGGTACCCAGCGGATCGGCGTCGTAGCCCGCCTTGCTCAGGTTCCGTTTGGTGAACTCGTCGCTGTTGACGATGACGGTGCCACCTCGGGGCAGATCGCCGACGTTGGCCTTGAAGGCCGCCGGGTTCATCGCGACCAGCACGTCGGGCCGGTCCCCGGCGGTGAGGATGTCGTGGTCGGCGATCTGGATCTGGAAGCTCGAGACCCCGGGAAGAGTGCCCTGAGGTGCGCGGATCTCGGCGGGGAAGTTGGGTTGTGTGGCCAGGTCGTTGCCGAAGGCGGCCGCCTCGGCGGTGAACCTGTCACCGGCGAGTTGCATGCCGTCGCCGGAGTCGCCGGCGATGCGGATGACGACCTGTTCGAGTTTCGCGCTCGACGCCATGCGCTCCATCGTGGCCCTCACGCGCGCATGTGCAACCGTTTCTCCCGAAAAATTCTGTCCATCCGCTACAAGATCGGCTTTCCGCTACAGCGAATTTCCGTAGCGGAAAGCCAACTTTGTAGCGAATACGTCAGGACTTCACGGTGTCCCCGACGAAGCTCAGCGTCTGGGGCCACGACACGGCGTAGGCGTCGGCGTTGACGGGGTTGCCGTGCCGGCCGCGGGAGGAGAAGCCGTGTTCGGCACCCGGGTAGACGTGGGTGATGGTCGCGCCGGTCCCGCGCTGTTGCAGCGTCGCCTGTAGGTCCGCGAAGGTCTCGGCGCTCATGATCGTGTCGGCGCCGGCGTGCAGCACCATGACGGGTGCCGCGACGCGACCGGCCTGCTCGACGGCGTCGATCGTGTGGTTCGGGGCGGGCGGCACCGCGATCGACGGGTGGTAGGCCACGACGTTCGCGACGCGCGTGTCGCGGGCGCCGAGGATCAGGGCGAGACGTCCGCCGAGGCACCATCCGATCACGCCGACCTTCTCCAGGCGTAGTTCACCGAAGGCGTGGTCGAGCAAGATCGCCATTTCCGCGAGGCACTTCTCGTCGTCGAGACCGTGCATCAACTCCATGAGCTCCTCGCGCGAGGTGTCGTCGGCGCTCGGTCCGTGCCAGGGGTCCCAGACGAGCGCGGTCACACCGGTTCCGGCGATGTCGTGCGCGTACTCGCGGACCTGGGCGTCGATGCCGGTGATCATGGGCAGCAACAACATTCCTCCGGTGGCACCGCCGAGCGGTCTGGCCAGATAGGCGCGCAGACCTGCGATGTGAACGAATTCTGCCTCGATGTCGGTCATCGACCGTCCTTCCACTTGCGTCGTTTGTTCGTCATGATCTTCGTACGAAGTCGTTCAGCGGGCAGCGCATCCACCCGTCGCTGCAGCTCAGGGACCGCCCGTCCCACCCACCGAAAAAATGAGAACATCATTTCCGTTTTACGGTATCGTTCCTCTCGCGCACCGGCGGACGCTCGGAGCGCAGCAGACGGCTCGCTCGAAAGGGATACAGGCAGATGGCTCGCACCGTATTGGTCAGTGGTGGCACCGGCGGCCTCGGCAGCGCCGTGACGAAACATCTCCTCGACACCGGATGGCGGGTCGTGGTGCCGTGGCTGGTCCGTGACGAGCTCGAGCGCGTGGGCACGCATCCGAACCTCCAGCTCGTCCAGGCCGACCTCTCCGACGAGCAACAGCTCGAGGACGCCCTGAACCTGGCGTGCGACGACCCCGACGCCCCCCTCTTCGGCGTCGTCAACCTCGTCGGCGGCTTCACCTCGGGACCGCGGGTGCACGAGACTCCCATCGAGGTGCTCGACTCCCAGCTCGACCTCAACCTGCGCACCGCCTATTCCGTCAGCCAGGCGGCACTGCCCCACCTGATCCGCCGCGGCGGTGGATCGATCGTCTGCATCTCCACCGCCGCGACGCTCAACCCCTTCCCGGGCGGCGCCTCCTACATCGCCTCCAAGGCCGCAGTGTCGGCCCTGGTCGAGACCATGGCGCTCGAGTACCGCGACGACCACATCCGCGTCAACGCGCTGCTGCCGGTCGTCATCGACACCCCGGCCAACCGCGCCGCGATGCCCGACGCCGACACGAGCCGCTGGTCGAAGCCGGCCGACATCGCGAAGGTCATCGAGTTCCTGATCTCCGATGCGGGTGCCTCCATCACGGGTGGCCTGATCCCCGTCACCAACGTCGGCTGACAGCGTCAGGCCGACTGGAGGCGACCGAGTTTCATCGAGCGCTCGAACGCTCGCCGTTCGGCGTAGTTCATGCCGCCCCACACGCCGTGCGTCTCTCCGGTGCGCACGGCGTGCGCTCGGCACGCGTCGATCACCGGACAGGAGCGACAGACCTCCTTCGCCTGCCGCTCGGCCCGGAGCACCGCACCGCGGCCGTCCTCGGGCTGAGGGAAGAACATCGACGTGTCCACCCCGCGGCACCGCGCCGCGACCACCCAGTCACGGTCGCCGGATCCGTACATCGCCGCCTCCTTGCCCATCGGGCCATCGCGGACCCGCACTCGTCGAACGAGTATTTGTACGGCCATTTTTCGGTACCCGGCGGGGATCGTCAATCGCTGAGCAGCACAAATCCATCAGAATCGACGATGCCAGTCGCTTCGGATACCTATAAGTACCGGACGCTATGGCCGCACATTTGATGAGCGGACGGGACAGGGCGGATCAGCCGACGATGCCGGCCTTCTTCAGACCCGCGATCTGCTCGTCGGTGAGCCCGAGATCGGCGAGCACCGTGTCCGTGTGCTGACCGAGACCCGGAACCGCACCCATGGGCAGTTCGACGTCGCGGAAGTTCATCGGTGGCAGGATGCCGCGCACCGGACCCGCCTCGGTCTGCACCTCACGCCAGCGGTCGCGCGTCGCGAGCTGGGGGTGTTCGATGAGCCCGCGCAGATCCCGCAGCTGCGCAGCCGGCACACCGGCGTCGGCGAGTTTCTCGTCGAGCTCTGCGCTCGTGAACTGCTTGGTGGCCTGCCCGACCAGCGCATCGACCTCCTCGCGGCGACGCACCCGCTCGAGATTGGTGGCGTAGCGCGGATCGTCGCCCAGTTCGGGCATGCCGAGGACATCGGTGAGCGTGCGCCAGCCCCGGTCGTTCTGCACTCCGATGAGGATCTCGCCGTCCGAGGTGGGGTACTTGTCGTACGGCGCGATCGAGGTGTGCGACAGACCCATCCGCGACACCTGGCGCCCCTGATACATCTGCAGGTACATCGGGTAGCCGAGCCACTCGGCGGTGGCGTCGAACATCGACACGTCGATCGTCGCGCCCACGCCGGTGCGGTGCCGGCGCAGCAGCGCCGCCTGGATCGAGGTGAGCGCGTACATGCCCGCGGCGATGTCCGAGGTGGGGATGCCCGTCTTCACCGCAGTCTCGGGCGTGCCGGTGATCGAGCACAGGCCGGTCTCGGACTGCACGAGCATGTCGTAGGCCTTGCGGTCGCGCATCGGCCCGTCGGTGCCGTATCCCGACATGTTGACCACCACCAGTTCCGGGTGGTCGGCGCGCAGCTCGTCGGCACCGAGTCCGAGACGCTCCACCGCGCCGGGTGCGAGATTCTGCAGGAAGACGTCGGCGCCGCGGATCAGCTTCTTCACCGCGTCGATGCCCTCAGGCGATTTGAGGTCCACGGCGAAGGACTCCTTGCCGCGGTTGAGCCACACGAAGTGGGCGGCCAGTCCCTGCACGGCACTGTCGTAGGCACGGGCGAAGTCGCCGTCGCCGACGCGTTCGACCTTGACGACCCGGGCTCCGAGATCCGCGAGATGGCGCGTCGCGAGGGGCGCGGCGACCGCCTGCTCGAGACTCACCACCGTGACGCCCTCCAGCGGCAGGCCTGCAGAAACCTCCACCTCGCTCCGATTGGTTCCGTCGCTCGTCACCCTGTGTGTCCTTTCGCGTCCGCGGTTCCCGTCCGGCGTCGCTGTATGTCTACCAGGCCGAACACCGACTCCCCGGTAATACCTCTGAGGTATCGATCTGCGTTCCATTGGGTATTGGACGGGAAAGCCGAGCCCTGCCACTCTCTGATGAGACGCAGACCACATTCCACCCGCCTCGTCGGGGGGCGTAAGAGACGGAGGGCGCATGAGTTCGTCCACACCCACCGAGCAGGAGATCGCGAAGAAGGCCCGCAAGGCCGGCATCGCGTCCTTCATCGGCACCACCATCGAGTGGTACGACTTCTACATCTACGGCACGGCCGCCGCGCTGGTGTTCGGCCAGATCTTCTTCTCGGACGAACTCTCGAGCGGTGTCGCGACCCTCCTCGCGTTCGTCACCCTCTGGGCCGGCTTCCTCGCCCGCCCGCTCGGCGGCGTCATCTTCGGCCATCTCGGTGACCGCATCGGACGCAAGAACACCCTCGTGATCACGCTCGTCATGATGGGCATCGCGACGGTGGGTATCGGCCTGCTCCCGACCTACGCGCAGATCGGGATGTGGGCGCCGGTCCTGCTGGTCTTCCTGCGCATCGTGCAGGGCGTCGCAGTCGGCGGCGAATGGGGCGGCGCCGTCCTCATCGCCAGCGAGAACGCCCCGAAGGGCAAGGGAATCCTGTATTCGGCGTTCGCGCAGCAGGGTTCGCCCGCAGGCAACCTGCTGTCGACGATGGCATTCTTCTTCCTCGCCGCGCTGCCCACCCCGCAGTTCATGATGTGGGGCTGGCGCATCCCGTTCCTGCTCTCGGGCGTGCTCGTCGTCATCGGCATGGTGATCCGCCTCAAGCTCGAGGAATCGGACGCGATGAAAGCCGTTCTGGCACGCAAGAAGACCGTCAAGCTCCCGATCAAGGAAGTGCTGCGCAAGCACTGGGTCCTGGTCCTGCTCGGCGCCGGCGCACTGCCCCTCGCCCAGGTGACCTACTTCAAGAACACCTTCGCTCTGTCGTGGGCGACGAGCGAACTCGGTTACGAGCGCGGCACCTTCCTCGCGATCATCGCGATCGCCCTCGTCGTGCAGTTCATCGTGCAACCGTTCGGTGCCGTGCTGGTGTCGAAGATCGACATGCGCAAGGCAATGCTCCTGATGATCGTCCCGGAGCTGTTCCTCATGCCCGCGATGTTCTTCGCGATCCGCACCGAGACCTTCGCGGTCGCCGTGATCGGTATGTGCCTCGCGACGATTCCGCACTCGATGTTCTACGGCGCGATCGCCGGCATCCTCGCCCGCGCCTTCCCTGCGAACATCCGCTACTCGGGCCTGTCGCTCGCCTACCAGCTGTGCTCGCTGATCGTCGGCGGTGGCACCCCGGTGCTCGCCCAGTACCTGCTCAACTCGTCCGGTGACGTCACCGGTGTGGCCATCGCGGCGGCCTGCTACGCAGCGGTCTCCCTCGTGTGCACCCTGGCACTGCTCAAGCGCACCGGATACGACCCGAAGGCACCCTCGGTCGCCGAGAAGTCCGACGCCGACGAACTCGCCCTCGAGCAGTCGGAGGCGGCCGAGCGCGACCGCCGCACGCCGGGCGCCGAGGACACCCCTCGCTCCGACGACACCCCACGAGATCGCGTCCATGCCTAGGACGGATCCTTCACACTCGGGGCCGGCCGGCGCAGTCGCCGGCCGGCTCCGGTCACTCCGGAGTCGGCAGTGCTTCCTCGGAGAGGCGGAGAACCTCTCGCAGCGCGGCACTGTCGTCGTCCTCCCGCCACACGAGCCGCACGTCGAGCGGCTCGGGATGATCGGCGAGGGGAACGAACACGACTTCGGGGTTGATGACGTTCGCCGCGACCGACGAGACCGTCATCGAGCATCCCACCCCGGCCGAGACCAGGGCGATCAGCGACAGCGAATCCGGGGCGCTCTGAACGATTCTGGGTGTGAAGCCGACGTCGTGGGCGAGACGGAGCAACAGCTCGCGCAGCATCGATCCGGGTTCGGCGGGCAGCATCACCCACGCCTCGTTCGCGAGGTCCTCGAGCCGGACCTGCTCACGGTCGGCGAGCGGGTGTTCCTTGGGCAGCGCCACGACGAGGTTCTCGCGAGCCACGACGCGCGACGCGATCCCGGGCGGGAAGAACAACAGGCGCACGATGCCGATGTCGAGCTTGCCCGCGGCCAGCTTGTTGAGCGCCTCGCTCGCGTACGCCGAACTGTCGAGCACGAATTCGATACCGGGATGGGTGCGCCGCACGAGCTTCGCCCACCGGCCCACGAGATAGTGCGAGGACGAACCGGCGAAACCGATACGGACCCTGCCGGTCTGACCCGACCCCGCGGCGGTCACCGCCATCTCGGCGAGCCGGCAGGCGACGAGGATGTTCCGGGCCGGCTCCACGAGCGCACGACCGCTCTCCGTCAACCGCACGCTGCGGGTGTTGCGTTCGAAGAGTTCGGCGCCGAGTTCCTTCTCGAGTCTGCGGATCGTGCGGCTGAGCGGCGGCTGGGCCATGTGCAGCCGTTGCGCCGCCCGACCGAAATGCAGTTCCTCCGCCACCGCCAGGAACGCCTTCACCTGCTGGATCTCCACCCGTCGATTATTGCGCCTGCGGGCGCCTGATATCCGACACCGAATTACCGACCACACGGAGGACGACCGGTATGCCGGACAAACTCATGACCATGCGCGAGGCGATCGCCACCTATGTCGAGGACGGCATGACCGTTGCCCTCGAGGGTTTCTCGCACCTCATCCCGTTCGCGGCGGCGCACGAGATCATCCGACAGGGCAGGCGCGAGCTGACGTTGTGCCGCATGACCCCCGACATCATCTCCGATCAGCTCATCGCCGCCGACTGCGTCTCGAAGCTCGTCGCCTCGTTCTTCGCCAGCGGCTCGGCCGGTTCGCTCTACGAGATCCGCCGGCGCATCGAGAACCACGACCCCGTCTCACTCGAGGTCGAGGAGTACAGCCACTACGGCATGGTCTGCCGCTACCAGGCCGGCGCGGCCGGGCTGCCCTTCTTCCCGCTGCGCTCGTATGCCGGCAGCGACCTGCCGAAGATCAACCCGAACATCCGGCTCGTCGAGGACCCCTTCGGCGGTGGCAGCGTCTACGTCGTGCCTCCACTGAACCCGGACGTGACGATCATCCACGCCCAGCGCGCCGACCGCTCCGGCAACGTCCAGATCTGGGGCATCGCCGGTGTGCAGCAGGAAGCGGTCTACGCCGCGAAGAAGGCCATCGTGGTGGTCGAGGAGATCGTCGACGACGACGTCATCCGCTCCGATCCCAGCCGCACCCTCGTCCCCTCGCACGCGGTGGACGCGGTGGTGCTGAGCCCGCGCGGAGCGCACCCCTCCTACGCGCAGGGCTACTACGACCGCGACTGCGCTTTCTACCGCCGCTGGACCGCGATCAGCAAGGACCCCCAGCAGCTGCGCACCTGGTTGAAGGAATGGGTCCTCACCACCGCCGATCACGCCGAATACCTCGAGAAACTGGGCGAGGAGTACTGGGCCGACCTCGAGGTCGCGCCGCGCCCCTCCGGGACCGTCGACTACGGGAGCCGTAAGTGATTGCCACCGAAACCTTCTCCACCACCGAACTGATCGTCTCCGTCGCTGCGCGGGCCCTGGCCGGCAAGGCCCGGGTCTTCGCCGGGGTGGGTCTGCCCACCCTCGCCGTCGACCTCGCCGCCCGCACCTCGAACCCCGACGTCGAGCTGGTCTACGAGTCCGGGGTCTGCGGTGCGCACCCCGAGGCGATGGCCGAGGGCATCGCCGACTCCGTCGTGGTCTCCGGCGCCGAATCCGTGGTGTCCATGGCGTCGCTGTTCGGGTACGTGCTGCAAGGCGGCAACGTCGACGTCGGCTTCCTCGGTGCGGCGCAGATCGACCGCTACGGCAGCCTCAACACCAGCATCATCGGCGACTGGGACAAGCCCACCGTGCGTCTGCCGGGCGGCGGCGGAGCCGTCGAGATCATGCCCAACGCCGGCGAGGTGTTCGTGATCATGCGACGCCACGATCCGAGCGCCTTCCCCGCCGAACTGGACTTCTGCACCACCCCGAGCCCGGTGCGCGCCCGCGAGGCCGGCGTCGGCATCATGCCCCGCGGCCGCGGGGTGACGAAGGTGTTCACCAGCCTGGGCGTGCTGTCGCGGCAGGACCCCTTCGACGAACTCGAACTGACCAGCATCCACCGCGGTGTCACCGTCGACCAGGTCCGCGCCGCGACCGGCTGGGATCTGAAGATCTCCGACGAACTGACGCTGACCGAGGACCCCCCCGCCGAGGAGATCGACCTGCTGCGCAACGAGATCGACAAGGTCCGCCTGTATCTGCGGTGATCCCGTCGACGTGACCGACGTGGCGGCTGGCAGGATGTCCGCAACGGACGACGCCCTAGATTCTGCGAGCCTGCGCGCGTCCGGCGTGATGCTCGGCGGACGGACCGCCGCGTGATGCGGGAAGGCGGCACGTCATGCACGCGAGCGCGATCCACGACCTCGTGGACGGCACGGTCGTCGCGGCCGTGATGCCGTCGACCGTGGCGGACTCCGGCGCGGATCGGGGCGTCCCCATCCTGATGCCCTTGCCCGAACTCGCGCGTGGGTCGGTGGCCGGTCGCGCTGCCGTCGCACTGGTCGACGAGCACGAGGTGTTCGCCGATCCCGCGACGGTCCTGCGCGGGATCGCGGCCGTGCGCGAGCGCGGATTCGCCGTGGCGGTACGCATCGCGGAATCGGCGTCGCGCGCCACGGTGGTCCTGGCCCTGGTGGAACCGGAGGTGGTCCTGGTACCGGCCGAGGCACTCGTCGCATCCGATGTGCGGGCCGCCACGACCCTGCTGTCGTTGCGGGCCCACTGCGAGCGCACGAACTCGGTCGTTCTCGCCGAGGGCGTCGACTCCGACCTGCATCGCGAGGCGGCCCTCGCCCACGGCATCGGCTTCGGTTGCGGTGCAGCACTACACACTGTGGAGGGCAAGGCCGATCCTTCCTCGCCGCGCGGTGGGTTGTTCCGTGAACCCACCTGGAGCGCACCGCTCGACGATGCGACCGCCACGCCCTTCCGTATCCTGTCTGCCGGGCGGGAACGCGTGCGGAGCGGCAAGGGTCTGCTCGTGTCCATGAGCGCCGACCTCGAGGCGCGAGCCGGGGAGTCCGGCCCCGACACGGTCGCCCTCGGCACCTTCCAGCACCACGACCACTTCACGGGAGCCGCACGCAGGCGATGGATGTCGATGGCCGACACCCTCGCGCACGTCGCGGTCTTCGCGGTCGGCTTCGGCACGAGCGCCTCGGGCCCGGACCTCGTCCCGATCGAGCCGCACGATCCCCTCGTCGACGAGTGGAACGTCATCCTCCTGGGAGAGTCGTTCGCGTGCGCACTCTCGGCCCTCGACCTGCACCGTCGAACGGCCGGCGGCGAGCGGGAGTTCGAGTACGTCGTCTCCTACGACCGGGAGGCCGTCGCCCGCGCGGCGCGCGCGACCCTGTCCCGTCCACGACCGGTACCCGTGGAGATCCCACCGTCGTCCTGAGCCGCTCCCCGCGGGTCACCCCTCGAAGCGCGCCAGGATGCTGTGGGCGCACCGGATCACGGTGCCGCGGTCGTAGGACAGCACGTAGTGGAACTCTCGGTCGAGATCCGCTGCGTCGGTGTGCATGTCGAGCGCGGCGAGCACGCACGCGAAGTGCGGGCCGAGGACGACGACGTTCCATTCGTCGACCATCGGATCGTTCGGGTCCAACGGCGCGTGGTGTACCGCGGAGTCGACGTAGGGATCGATTCCGACGCCGTAGACCCCGGTGTAGGCGACCTGCTCGGCGAGCTGCGCCCATCGTGCCCGGGAGGTCGGGGTGAAGTGCTCAGCGCGCTGGAAGGTGCCGAGCACGATCGTCTCCGGTCCGGCTCCCACCGCGTTGGTCTCGAGCAGCTTGCTCATCGATACCAGAAGTCGCTTGAAACTACGTGTGCGCCTGCGTCCTTCGGACGCCAGAACGAAGGGGGTGAGTTCGGGGTCGTCCGGAACGGCCGGTCGCGGACGCAGCGACATCGGTTCGACATCCGAATCCGCTTGTGCGGTATCCCCGGTCGATCCGACTGCCGGATACAGCGCGCCCATTCCGTATTCGGCGGCCAATCCCAGAGCGCGGCGGCGATGCAGTTCCGAATCGACACCCTGCGCGATGACGACCGCGCTGCTGGATTCGGTGTACGCGGCGACGGCGTGCGCGATCCTCGCCGTCGAGGCGTCGGCCGCACGCGCGATCAGGGCCGGCGACGTGATGATCACATCCGGTTCGACGAGCGGCAGCAGCGCGAGGGCCTGGGCACGCGCTCCCACACCGTCCACCGCGACGAGCATGCCGGCGGTGCGCGCCGCCGCGATGGTGCGCAGCGTCCTGGCAGGGGCGGCGATCAGCGCCTGTTCGGTGATGAGCACGACCGTCGTCGGGCTCCGGCGGTCATCGAGCGCGCCGAGTTCATCGAGGGAATCGAGATCGAGGGTGACCAGATGCGGCACGGCCGACTCGGCGTGCCGGCCGGCCCTGCGCCATTTGATGCGGTCCAGCTCCGACTTCTGGTGCATGGCCCGGGCGGCCTCGCTGAGCGCGGTGGCGTCGTGCAACGATGATCCTTCCGGACCACGCAGTTGCAATTCGACGGCGGACAGCGCACCGCTGCCGAGCCGGTGGATGGGGGCGAGCTCCGTCTCCACGGTGAGGCCGCCGAACGCGGCCTCCGCGTCGGCGGCAGCGTCGGCAGGAACAGCGCTCATGGATCCAGCATCCCATCTCCGGGCACCGATCATCCGCTCGGGCCGACGGAGTCGAGACATAGGACATTTCCGCAGTTCAGACGGATGCGTTATCGAACCGTGATTTTGCGTTACCGTTCCGTTACCGGACGGGTCGTCGGGAAGCGACCTCCGTCGGACAGGCTCTGTGCAAGCCCGAGGCGAGTTCTCACCGCGACCCACTTCCCACCGTGACCACGGCAGGCCGACCGCCTGCTGATGACCACAGCAGGCCGACCGCCTGCTCATGATCCAGCCCGCACCGGACGGCACGAATCCACGCCGACAGGAGACCGCAATGAGCACACGTACGAGCACCACCCGCAGGATCATCACCGACACCGGGGCACTCTCACGAGCCGGTGCAGCGACCGTCGCCCGAGCGCCGCGCTACCGCCTCGACGTCCACTCGCCGTCCCGTCGCTGCAGTGTCCTGCGGGCGAAGGGCGATCTCGACATGACCGCCCGAGCGGAGTTCGCCTCCACTCTCGGCGACCTCGCACACTCGGGCGATCACGTCGTCGTCGACCTGTCCGAGGTGACCTTCATGTACTCCGAGGTCGCCTCGACACTCGCCGATGCCGATCACATCCGGCCCGGCCGTTTCCACGTCGTCGCACCCACACGTCAGGTGCGCATGCTGCTCGACATCCTCGCTCCCGACCTCGACGTCACCGACCGCACCGAAGCCGACCTCGTGGGGAGCGCGTCCGCCGCCTGATACGGCGACGAATGCCCGTCAGCGGGTGGGGCCGCCCGTGATCAACGCCCACACGTCCCCCGCCTCGCCGGCCGCGGCGAGCAGTTCGGAATCCCACGACGCGACCGTGCCGAATTCGCTGCGCCACGACAGGATCCGGTTGGCGTGCCGATGCAGCTCGTGTTCCATCGTGAAGCCGATCGCGCCGAGCGCCTGATGCGCGTTGCGGGCGACGACCGAGGCCGCATGTCCGGCGCACGACGCGGCCGCTGCGATCGCGAAGCGGGTCGACGCGTCACCGAAACCTCCGGCGAGAACGGCATCGACTGCGCCATCCGCGGCGGCGTGCACGAGCGAGGCCTCGGTGGCGATATCGGCGACGAGCGCCTGCACCGCCTGGAACTTGCCCAGCGGACGACCGAACTGCACGCGTGCTGTGGTGTGGTCGACGACGAGCTCGAGGATCCGATCCATCGCGCCCGCGGTGGCCAGTGCGCGGACGAGCGCGCCCCGGTAGCGGAACTCGTCGGCGGTGCCCGCCGGAACGTCGCGTCCCGACAGTGCCGACAGGTCGACACGCACGTGATCGCGGGGCTCCGCCGCCAGGTTCACGGCCTCGACGATCTCGACGTCGTCGCGCGCGACATCGGCGACCCGCCATCCCTGCGGCGACTGCCACAGCACGACGATCGAATCCGCGAACCGGGCCCACGGCACGTGGCGCGCGCGGCCGTCGGCGTCGAGCACCGCGGCAGTGCGCACGGCCGGCGCCGCATCGAGGCCCGCCTGGTCGAGGAGCCAGCCCGCGAGCAGATCGTTCTCGGCGACCGGCACGGCAGCAGCGGCGCTGCCGGCGGCTTCGAGCAGCAGGGCGGCCTCGAGCCATCCCGCGCCGCTTCCGCCGCTCTCCTCCGAACCGGTGAGCCGATCGAGGCCGAGCTCGGTGAGGGTGCTCCACAGGGCACGATCGAGTTCGACGACCTCACCGATCCGATGGTCGTCACCCGAGGTGAACACCTCGGACAGCATCTGTGCGAAGTCGCGTAGTTCCGTCGACTGCAGTGCGTCCTGTCCGCTCATCTCATCCCCAATCCTCGTGCGATGACCCCGCGGAGGATCTCGCTCGTGCCGCCGCGCAGTGTGAAGCCCGGTCGTTGCATGACACCTGCCCGGACGAGCTCGGCCAGATGGTTGTCGGCCGCGGTGTATCCCGCGATCTCATCGGCGAGATCTGCCAGATCACCCTCGGTCTTCGTGCCGAGCACCTTCACGACCGACGCCGCGAGTTCGGCGTTCTCGCCGCGTTCGAGGGACTCGGAGACCGCGGTGGACATGCGGTGCAGGCCCGCCATGCGCCCGATGGTCGCTCCGATGCGGGTGTCCGCCTCGACGCTGCCGTCGGCCACACCGTGCACGAGGGATTCGAGTATCCCGAAGGTCGACAGGAAACGCTCGGGACCGCTGCGCTCGTAGCCGAGCTCGCTCGTCACCTGTTCCCAGCCGGCACCGATCTGTCCGAGCACCAGGTCGTCCGGGACGAAGACGTCGTCGAGCAGCACCTCGTTGAAGTGGTGGTCACCGGACATCGACAGGATCGGGCGGATGGTCACGCCCGGGGAGTCGAGCAGCACGATGAACTGGCTCAGCCCGTCGTGGCGGTGTGCCGGATCGAGCGGTGCGGAACGCGCGAGGCCGAAGAAGGCGTCGGCGTGGTGCGCCCCGGACGTCCACAGCTTGGTGCCGGAGATCCGCCACCCACCGTCCACCTGCGTGGCCTTCGTCTTGACGCTCGCGAGGTCGGATCCGGAGTCGGGCTCGGACATGCCGATGGCCCAGCAGATCTCACCGGCCGCGATGCCCGGCAGGAACCGCTTCTTCTGCTCCTCGGTGCCGTACTTGAGCAGCGACGGTGCGGCCTGACGGTCGGCAACCCACTGGGCGGCGACCGGCGCGCCCACCGCGAGCAGCTCCTCGGTGACGACGAAGCGCTCCATGAAGGTTCGTCCGTGTCCGCCGTACTCGACGGGGATCGTCATGCCGACCCAGCCGCGAGCGGCGAGCGCGCGCGTGAACTCGGGGTTCCATCGCGTCAGCCAGGTGTCGATGCCCGGGGTGAACACGCCCTCGTCGATCTGTTCCTTCAGGAACGCCCGTACCTCGGCACGGAGTTCCGTCAGTGCCGGGTCGGGGGTGCCCGCCCTCGGCACGAGTCGTGCACTCATCGTGAATCTCCTTCTCCACCGGTGATGGTGGGACACAGCAGCGCCAGCGACAGGTCCGCGTAGCGTTCGGCGATCTCGTCCGGGCCGTCCGGGCCAGCGGGGTCGTACCAGTTGGCGATCGCCGAGACCATCGCCAGGATCGATCGACGGCAGTCGTCGGGATACTTCGTAGTGAAGACGCCTTGTGCGACACCGCGATCGATGATGTCGCGGATCCGCCTCCGGCCGTCGCGCCGACGCTCCTCGTACAGTCGCGCACCCTCGGGTTCGAGGTTGCGCACCTCCGTCGCGATCATGCGACCCTGCTCGGGGAACTGCGTGCGGAAGATGACGTTCCCCTTGACGAACGCGCGGATCTGCTCGACCGGATCGTCGCCGGCGCGGGCGAGTTCGGCGTCGCAGACCGCGTCGTAGGTGTCGACGCCGTCGAGCAGGATCGCCAACAGCAGATCCTGTTTGTTCTTGTAGTGGTAGTACAGGGCGGACAGGCTCACGCCGGCTTCCTGCGCGATCGTCCGGATCGACGACGAGCCGTATCCGTTGCGCACGAATTCCTTCCGGCCCGCCTCGATGAAGACGCGCTGTTTCGGCGACAGCACTCTCACGACACCGCTCCGGTATCGGCGTACTGCGCGATCAGCTCGCCGAGCGTGCCCTTGACCATCTTGCCCGTCGGCGTGCGCGGCAGTTCGTCGACGAACCGCACGTGCCGGGGGCACTTGAAACGCGAGAGGCGTTCCCGGCAGAACCCGATGATGCCGTCCTCGAGCTCGTCGGATCCGTCCACATCGGGAACGAGCTGCACGAACGCTTCGACGCGTTCACCGCGGTCCGCGTCCGGCACACCGACCACCGCGACATCCGCGATCGACGGGTGCAGCGCGAGGACGTTCTCGATCTCCTGCGGGTAGATGTTCACCCCACCCGAGATGATCGTGAACTTGTCGCGCCCGGTGAGGAACAGGTAATCGTCCTCGTCGAGATATCCGATGTCTCCGGTCGTGTACCAGTTACCCTCGAAGGGGTGCCTGGTGGATGCCGTTTTCTCCGGATCCTTGTGGTACTCGAACGAGAAGTCGTCCCGCTCGAAGTAGACGGTGCCGATCTCCCCCGTGGGCAGCCGGTTGCCGTTCTCGTCGCAGATCCGCGCCAGCCCGAGTGTGCCCGGGCCGCCGGTCTTCCCGACCGTTCCAGGTTTGTCGAGCCATTCCTGCGGGGTAACGAGAGTATTGCCGATCGCCTCGGTCGCGGAATAGTACTCGTAGACGATCTCGCCCCACCACCGCATGAGTTCCTGCTTGACCTCGACCGGGCACGGCGCCGCCGAATGCAGTGCGCACCGCATCGACGACAGGTCGTAGCGCTCCCGGACCGCGCGGGGCAGTTTCAGCAGGCGCACGAAATGCGTGGGCACCCACTGGCTGTGGGTCACGCGATAGCGTTCGATGCACGCGAGACTGTGCTCGGGGTCGAACCGCTCCATGAGCACGACCGTGCCACCGAGTGCCTGCGTCGACACGCCGTACCGCAAGGGCGCGGCGTGGTAGATCGGTGCCGGTGACAGGTAGACGGTGTTCTCGTCGAAACCGAAGCGGCGCACCTGCTTCAGCAGCGGAGGACCGGGCTCGTCACCGACCTGGGCACCGGAGAGAGCGGGCTTGATGCCCTTGGGGCGACCGGTGGTGCCGGAGGAGTACAGCATGTCGCTGCCCCGCGGCTGATCGGCCATCGGGGTGACGGGAAGACCCGCCACCTCCTCCTCGTACACGAGATGTCCGGGCACCTCTCCCCCGAAGGCGACGCGGTGCGTCACCTTCGGGGTGAGCGGCGCGATCGCCTCGGCGAGTTCGGCGAGAGGCGCCGAGACGACGAGCACCTTCGCGTCGCAGTCGTCGACGATGTACGCGGCCTCGACGGGAGCGAGGTGCGTGTTGACGAAGGTGACGTAGACGCCCGATCGAACTGCACCCCAGTACAATTCGAATGCCGTGGCGTCGTTGACGGTGACGACCGCGATGTGGTCGCCCTTCCCGACGTCGTGTGCGCGCAGCCAGTGCGCGAACCGGACGGACGCGTCCTCGAGTTCCCGATAGGTGAGCGTCCGTCCGGTCGCGGCCTCGTGCACGGCGGGCCGGTCCGGGGCGACGGCGGCGTAACGGCCCGGGTACATCCCTACAGCCCCAGGTCCTTGGAGATGATCGTCTTCATGACCTCGCTGGTGCCACCGTAGATCCGGGTCACGCGGGTGTCGGCGTACAGCCGGGCGATCGGGTACTCGGTGATGTAACCGTAGCCGCCGTGCAGCTGCAGACACTTGTCGATGACGCGACCGGAGACCTCGGTGCAGAACAGCTTCGCGCGGGCCGCGTCGGCGACCGTGAGTTCCTTGCGGTCGAGCAGTTCGAGGCAGTGGTCGACGTAGACACGCGCGGCCTGGGTCTCGGCCGAGCACTCGGCGAGCACGAACTTGGTGTTCTGGAACGACGCGACCGGCTTGCCGAACACCTTGCGTTCCTTGGTGTAGGCGATCGCGTGCGCGATGGCGGCCTCGGCGAAGCCGACCTGGTTCAGGGCGATGCTCAGACGCTCCTGCGGCAGGTTGTGGGTGAGGTACCCGAAGCCCGCGCCTTCCTCGCCGAGGAGGTTCTCGACCGGCACCTTCACGTCGGTGTACGACAGTTCGGCGGTGTCCTGCTGGTGCAGGCCGATCTTGTCGAGCTTGCGGCCCACCGCGAAGCCCTCGCTGTCGGTGGGCACCGCGATGATCGACAGGCCGCCGCGGCGGTTCTCGGGATCGAACGGGCTGGTGCGGCAGACCGTGAGGATGAGGTCGGCGGTGACGCCGCCGGTGATGAAGGTCTTCGCGCCGTTGATGATGTAGTGCTTGCCGTCCTCGGACAGCTTCGCCGAGGTCGCGATGTTGGCGAGGTCCGAGCCGGTGCCGGGCTCGGTCATCGCGATCGCGGTCATGATCGAGCCGTCGGCGAAGCCGGGCAGCCAGCGCTGCTTCTGCTCCTCGGTCGCGTATTCGAGCAGGTAGGGCAGGATCAGGCAGGCGTGCACCGTGTAGGAGCCGAACGAGACTCCAGCGCGCGCAACCTCTTCGAAGACGATCGTGTTGAACTTGAAGCTGGACTCGCCGCCTCCGCCGTACTCCTCGGGGACCTGGATTCCCAGGATGCCGAGTTCGCCCAGCCGGCGGAAGAATTCGCGGGGCGGGCGACCCATCTCGTCCCATTCCTCGCGATGCGGCGCGACCTCACGTTCGATGAAGTCGCGCACCATCTTCCGGAACTGATCGTGTTCTTCGGTGAAGATCGTCCGCTGCATGGCTTGTCCTCCGGGGTGTGGGGGAAGGAGAGGGGAAGGTCAGTTACCGGTGAAGTTGCCGGTGCGTCGTTCGAGGAACGCCGAGAGGGCTTCGCGGTGGTCCTCGCTGTGGTGCGAGAGCGCCTGGAGGGAGGCCGACAGTTCGAGGAGCGTGTCGAGATCGACGCGCTGGCCCTCGCGCAGCAGCTTCTTCGTCATGCGCAGTGCGTTCGGGGGGTTGACGGCGACGCGGGCGGCGAGCGCGTTCGCGGCGTCGAGGAGCTGCTCGGGTTCGACGACCTGCGAGACCATGCCCCAGTCGAGAGCGGTCGCGGCGTCGACGCGGTCGCCGGTGAAGGCCATCTCGGCGGCGCGCGCGGCACCGACGGCGCGCGGCAGCAGCCAGGCACCGCCATCGCCGGGGATGATGCCGAGCTTGACGAAGCTCTCCGCGAAGAACGCCTTCGACGAGGCGATCCGCATGTCGCACATCATCGCGAGGTCGCAGCCGGCGCCCACGGCGGGTCCGTTGACCGCGGCGATGATCGGGACCTCGCAGTGGTAGATGGCCCGGGGCAGGCGCTGGATGCCGCGGCGGTAACCCTCGCGCAGGGCGTGGGGTGCGCCGCCGAACATGCCGCGACGCTCGTCCATGTCCTTGACGTTGCCGCCGGCGGAGAAGGCCGATCCGGCGCCGGTGAGGATGACGACGCGGGTGTCGATGTCGCGGTTGGCCTCCTCGACGAGCTCGACGAGACGGTCGACGACGTCGTCACCCGAGATCGGGTTGCGCGCCTCCGGAAGGTTGATCGTCCAGGTCACGACGTTTCCGTCGCGCGTGCTCAGTACGACGTCCTGCGAAGTTGCCATTGCGGTCGCGGTCCTTCCGGTAGCCAGTGTGGCTCGCACCATAATTAGGTCGAACGATCGTTCAAATTACGGGGCGCGTCGGATTCTGTAAAGACCCAACGGGCTCGTGCCTCAGTCGGGGAGGCTCACGTTCGATTCGGCGATTCTTATGGCTACCTCGTCCGGGAAGATGTTCCGGAAGACGAAGGGATCACGGCCGAGCACCCAGCCCGGCGCCAGCGCGGTCGCATAGCGCTCGAAATATCCGAGCTGCTTCCCGAACAACACGAGCTCCTCGGGAGTCGACGTGTTCCACTTGCGTCCGAGCGAGACGAGCGCACCGATCAGCTCGCTGAGCCGCAACTCCCCCACGTCCTGACCGAGCAGCGGACCGAAGATCTCCGCCACCTGCCGGCCGACCGCCGCGTCGTCGACGTCGAGGTCGGCGGCGACACCGAGCGCCCGCACACTCTGCGCGACCGCCGTGAAGTCCCCATCGAGCAACGCGGCACGGAACAACGCCCGCAGCAGCGCGCGCCACTTCTCGGGCAGTTCGCCGACGATGCCGAAGTCGAGCAGCGCGACACGTCCGTCGTCGAGCAGCCAGAGATTGCCCGCGTGCACGTCGCCGTGGAACGGACCGTGACAGAGCACCGCCTCCATCCACACCTTCACCCCGCGGCGCACGAGCAGGGAGGTGTCGAGCTCGTCCTGTCCCGGCACCACCCGGTCGACGGGCTTGCCCTGCAGGCGCTCCATGCAGATCACCCGCGGACCGCACCACTGCCAGTACACCTCGGGCACCGTGACATAGGCGTTGTCGCCGAACGCGGAGATGTTGCGGCGGAAGCGATCCTGACGATCCGCTTCGACCGCCGCGTTGAGCTCGGTCATCGTCGCGTTGTAGAGATCGCGGATGATCCCCGGAGTGTTCGCGATACGGAAGAACTCGAAGAGCTGCAGCAGCTTCGCGCCCATGTAGGCGGCGCGCAGATCGACGAGCATGCGGTGCGCGATCCCCGGCCGCTGCACCTTCACCACGGCCCGACGGCCGTCGCGCAGCACGCACCCGTGCACCTGGGCGACGGACGCCGCGGCGAGCGGCACGTCGTCGAACGACTCGAACATCTCGTCGATGCGGTGTCCGAGATCCTGCTCGATCACCGCGCGGGCCTGCTCGGAAGGGAAGGTCGGCACGTCGTCGAGCATGCGCAGGCACGCGTCGGCGAGGGCCACGGGGAACAGTCCGGGCGACGACGCGATGAGCTGGCCCAGCTTCACGAAGGTCGGCCCGAGATGTTCGAAGGCGTCGACGGTGCCGTGCGCGGCCGCTTCGACGACGCTGTGCTGCCGGGGCCGGACGGTCCACCGCAGCACCGCCCACACCACGAAGGTGATCAGGACGACGGCGACGACCACTGCCCGTCCGAGCTCGGCCGGCCCGAACCGGTCGAGCGGAGGCCGCTCGACGTCCAGGGCACCGGGTGGAAGTCCGTCGGCGAAGGGGCCGACGGGCCCGTTGCGCTCGGGCCTGCTGTGCCCCTGCGCTCCGGATACGCCTTCGCGCAGCGTGTACTCGTGCACGACCTGTCCCCACTCCGTCCACCACACGCTCACCTCGGCGCGACTTCGTGCACGGTACCTGCATCCGGCGCCCCGATCGAGACCCGGCGATCATCTGTCTTCTGTCGGTGCCCCCGACTACTCTCTGACGGGTAGCGGATTCGGGTCCGACCAGCCGGGGGTATCGCGCTCATGACCGAACAACTGCTCGAAGAATCTGCCGGTTCGACATCGACGTCGACCGATTTCATGGAACTCGCCGAGCCGTTCCGTCGCGAACTGCTCGCCCACTGTTATCGCATGAGCGGGTCGCTGCACGATGCGGAAGATCTGGTCCAGGAGACCTATCTGCGCGCCTGGCGCGGTTACGAGAACTTCGGCGGCCGCTCCTCACTGCGCACGTGGCTGCACCGGATCGCCACCAACGTGTGCCTGACGGCGCTCGAAGGCCGCAGTCGCCGGCCGTTGCCCACCGGGCTCGGCGCGCCCAGTTCCGATCCCACCGACGATCTGGTCACCCGCCCCGAGGTGCCGTGGCTCGAGCCGTTCCCCATCGGGTACGCCACCGACGATCCGTCGGATCCCGCCACCATCGCCGCCTCCCGCGATTCCGTCCGCCTCGCGTTCGTCGCCGCTCTGCAGCACCTGTCCGCCCGCCAGCGCGCGGTCCTGCTGCTCCGCGAGGTCCTGCAGTGGCGCGCCACCGAGGTCGCAGCCGCGCTCGACACGTCGACGGCGGCGGTCAACAGCCTCCTGCAGCGGGCACGCGCGCAGCTGAAGGACGCCCAGGTCCGCGACGACGACCTCGCCGAACCCGACAGCGCCGAGACCAAGGCGTTGCTGCAGCGCTGGGTCGACGGCTTCGAGAAGTACGACATCGATTCGCTCGTCGAGATGCTCACCCAGGACGCCGTCTGGGAGATGCCGCCGTTCGAAGGCTGGTACCAGGGCCCCGAGGCGATCGTCACCCTCATCAAGCAGAACTGCCCCGCGAAGGGCCCCGGCGACCAGGTGCTGCTTCCCACCGTGGCCAACGGCCAGCCGGCCTTCGGCCTGTACATGCGAGGGGAGGACGGCCGCCACCACCCTTTCCAACTGCAGGTGCTCGACATCGTCGACGGTAGGGTCACGCACGCCACCGTCTTCTTCTCCGACGACACGACGGCGTTGTTTGCCAGGTTCGGGCTACCGGAGGACCCGGCAGCCCGCTGACGTCGAAGGTCACGCCTCGGCAGGCGCGGCTTCCGTGACGTCGGCCTGCTGAGCGGCGGTCATGTCCATCCACATGACCTCCCAGACGTGGTTGTCGAGGTCGCGGAACGCCCGCTGGTACGCGTAGTCGCCCATGTCCTCCTTCGCCTTCTCGGCCCCGGTGGTCACCCATTCGGTGCCGCCGGCCGCGATCGCGCCGTCGACGAGCGCGTCGACACCTTCGCGACTGTCGGCCGATACGCACATCAGCACCTCACGGGCCTTCGTGGTGTCGCAGATGTCGTCGTTGGTGAACATCCGGAACATCTGCTTCTCGAGCAGCATCACGTAGGTCTGGTCGTTGATCTTCAGGCAGGCGGCGTTCTCGTCGCAGAACGACTCGTCGAACGTGAATCCGAGCTTGTCGAAGAATGCGCGGGTGGCGGTGATGTTCTCGACGGCGAGATTGACGAACAGCATGCGCGACATGGTTTCTCCTGTGGTCGGTTCGTCCCGCGGGGACGCGGTGTGGGTGTCACCGATACAGACCGGCCACCCTGCGAGAACTCATCGCGCACCCCGAGATTTCTCGACGCGGTGTGGTCGTCACTGCTTGCCGAGCACCCAGACCGGGCCCGTGATCAGCCAGATCACCGTGATCGTGGCGAGGGTGGGGAAGATTCCGTACAGCGCCGAGGCCTGCTCGCCGTTCGCGACGGTCGACCCGAGCCCGAGCACGGCGGCCGCGCTGATCCCGGCCGCGAGCAGCCATCGTCCGAAGTCCGCACATTCCTTGCGGAAGGCCTCCGGCCCTTTCTTCGGAGCGGGTTCCGGTTTCGCACCACCCGCGAAGTGATAGGCGAATCGCCGGTCGGCCCACCGGACGACGCTCGGTCCGAAGGCGACACTCACACCGAGATAGATACCCGCCACGCGATGGACCCAGCCGACCTCCGCCCCGTTGTGCAGATCCACGGCGACGGCCGCGAGCAGGACGACGTCGATCAGCGGGATCAGGGCGAGCAGCACCGCACCCGTCCTGCCGAGCCGGAGCAGATACCGGAACACCAGTCCGGCCGCGAGCACGACCCAGAACGCGATCTCGCATCCGACGATGAAAGCGGCGATGTGGCTGAACATGGCCTCAGAATCGCGCGCACCTCCCCACGCGCGCGTCGCCCGATGGGCGGCAGATGCCTCATCACTTCGGGTGACGTCGACCCTGATCATCCCCCGGTTGTGGTCGAATCGTTGCCGTGGACAACCGTGAATCCGAGATTCGAGTGGGATTCGTGAACCCGCGGTACAACTCCCTGCTCGTCGCCCTCGCATACTTCGCGGGCGGCGCGCTGTTGTACGCCCTGGATCTCGGTGTGCTCGTCGAGGACCGCCCGCCGCAGCCGCTGTGGGTGTGGCTCGTTCTGCTCGCCTGCGTGTGCGCACCGATGACGATGCGCCGCACGCGACCGCTTCTCGCCCTCGTGCTGGGCACGGTTCCGGTACTGGTCGACCTCGTCGTCGGCCCCTCGCTGCCGGTCTGGATCGCATACGGCGACCTGCTGTACGCCGCAGCGCTCTTCGGCTCGGCACGCACCAGCCGCTTCCTCGAACGCGCCCCTGTTGTCCCGATCGTCGTCGGCGCCGTCGCGCTCGGCGTGTACTTCGGAGAACTGCGCATCGCCGTGTGGGCCGTGTCGATCGCCGCGCTCGTGATCATCGTCCCGATCTGGTGGGCCCGATCCGTCCGCATACATCGGGACGCCGCCGACATCGAACGGGCACGCGCCGAGGCTCTCTCGCGGGTCGCGGAACTGGACCGTCGCGCCGCCATCACCACCGAGCGGCAGCGCCTGGCCCGCGACCTGCACGACGTCGTGGCCGGGCACCTGTCGTCGATCGCGATCCAGAGCGAGGCCGCACTCCGCCTCCGCGAGTCCGACCCGGACAGGGCACTGACCGTGCTCGACTCCGTGCGCTCCGGCAGCGTGGCCGCCCTCCAGGAGATGCAGTCGATGGTGCGCCTGTTGCGCAGCGACGACACCGACGACGAGATCACCACCGCGGGGCGCCTCGCCGACCTCGAACCGCTCACCGCCTCCGCACGTGCCGCCGGCACCTCCGTCCGGATCGACGGTCGTCCACCCGCAGACCTCGACGCGGAGGTCGATCTCACGGCCTACCGCATCGTCCAGGAGACCCTGACGAACGCGGTCAAGCATGCACCGGGACGGCCGGTGACCCTTCGGTTCGACGACACCGACGGCCGGCTCGGGATCGAGGTGGTGAACCCGATCGACGACCCGGACACCCCAGACCCGTCACCGGCCCGCGGCGCCGGGCACGGCCTGCGCAACATCGCCGAACGCGCCGCCGCGGTGGGCGGGCACGCCCGCTCCGGTCGCGACGGGAACGAATGGAGGACATACGTGCAACTGCCGCTCGCGAACAGGAGGACGACGTGACGATCAGGGTGTTGCTCGCCGACGACCACAGCGCCATCCGCGCGGGTCTGCGGCTCCTGCTCGACACGAGCGAGGACATCGAGGTGGTGGGCGAGGCCGCCGACGGCGCCGTCGCGGTGTCGCAGGTCCGCGCGCTCGCCCCGGATGTCGTTCTCATGGACATCCGCATGCCGCATGTCGACGGGATCGCCGCGACCCGCACCATCACCGAGGAGACGAGTGCCCGGGTGCTGGTGCTGACGAGTTTCGAGATCGACGAATACGTCTTCGAGAGCCTTCGTGCCGGGGCGGCCGGATATCTCCTCAAGACCGCCTCGGCGGATGCCATGCTCGACGCGATCCGGGCGGTGCACTCCGGGGAGTCCGTGCTCTCACCGCAGGTCACACGAACCGTCATCGACGCATTCGTCTCGAAATCCGCTCGGCGGGAAGGTGTTACGAACGGGCCGGATTTCGATGCTCTCACCGCGCGCGAACAGGAGGTCTTCGCGTGTCTGGGCGAGGGATTGTCCAACCGCCAGATCGCCACCCGTCTCGGGATCGGTGAGAACACGGCGAAGACGCACGTCGCCCGGGTGCTCCACAAACTCGGGCTGCAATCGCGGATCCAGGCGGCCATCCTCGCCCGGGACATGCCCGATCATCAGCTCTAGGATCGGGGATGCACCAGGATTCGACAACCGACTCCGAAAGCGCGGGAAAAGAAATGACCGGCACTTCCGATCACGACGACCTGCTGCTCAGCGACGCCGAACGCATGCACGCGTTGAACGCACTCGGCGAACACTACGCCGCGGGCCGGCTCGACAGCGTCGAGTTCTACGAACGATCCGGGGAGATATCTTCGGCGCGAACGTTTTCGGCGTTGCTCCCGTCGTTCCGGGGACTGCCCGGCGGTGTTCCTCTCGAACAGGTCGACGGTCACATCCGGATGATCCACGACTCCTCCGCGCCGGCGGTCCGCCACGACAGCTCCCCTGCGGCGGCATCCCAGTCCCCGGAGGACGAACTGGCCTCGCTCCGCGAACGCGGCAGCATGGTCGAGACGCTGGACTGGATCATCATCGGCGTCACGCTCGTGACCTTCCTCGTCCTGCAGATCGCTCTCGACTGGAGCTACGCGTGGATCGTGTGGCCGTCGCTGATCGTCACGCTCAGCGTTCCGCGGTTGATCCTGAAGTACAGCGACGACGACGAGAAGGTCTACGAGGAGCTCAAGAAGTCGGAGGCCGCCGAACGGAAGAAGCGGCTCGAGGAGGCGTCGAAGAGGATCCGGGAACTCGAGGGTCGTCGCGGTCCGGAGACGCCCCGAAGTTGAAGCGACGGGCGACCGCGAACCGGGGCGAACCGCTCCCCGACTGCTCCCCGCTGCGCTGTTCCTGGTAGAAGCAAGGAATGGCAATCGAGACCGCACAGTTCACCGTCGACCGTCCGGGTCGTTTCATGGGTGTCGGAATCGAGGTCGCCGACGACGCGTCGGTCTCGGTCACCCAGTCCGTCGGATCGCACCTGTTCGACCACCGCGGGCAGACCACGCTCGCTTCCATCGGCGTCTTCACCGACGTCGCCGCGGGCGCACCCGCCGGCATCGCGCGGTTCGCGGAGACCGGTGAGCGACCGCAGGGCGTGCTGTCGCACGTGACGGCGACGCTCGCCCACCCCTTCCCCGTCTCGGGGACCCTCGTCGGTCACGGCAGCAGCCTGTTCTTCGACGAGTCCACCGCCGTGTCGGGCACCGACGTGCGCGACGAGGAGGGTGTTCTCGTCGCGCACCTGGTCGGCCGCTCGATCGTTGTCGGGCGCGCCCCGATGGACCACGGCGCCGAGACGTCGGAGGCCGTGCCGGAGCGGGGCGAGCCGGAACTGTGGTCGGATGCCGCGATCCTGGCCGAACTGCCCGGCCTCGACATCGTCACGGGCATCTCCACCGGGACACTTCCGCGGGGCCCGCTCGCCGGTCTGCTCGGACTCGAGGTGACGGCTGCCGAGCGCGGTGCCGTGCAGGCCCGCGTGTCGCCGTGCGAGTGGATGGCCAACGTGATCGGTTCGGTGCAGGGCGGTGTGCTCGTGTCGATGGCGGAGGCAGTCACCGGCCTGGCCGCGCAGACGCTGACCGGCATCGATCAGGACTATCGCGTGCTGGAGATCGGCCTCGACTATCTCCGCTCGCCTGCCGTCCCCGGGCCGGTCATCGAACTGCGGTCCGAAGCGGTGCGGGCCGGACGGCGACTCGCGTCCTTCGAGACGACGCTGTGCGCCGCCGATGGCACCGTCTACGTGCGCGCGCACGCCAACGTCCAGCTGTTCCCCCGCGCGTAACGGGTTCGCAGGAATCTCCCAGCCTTCTCGCACCGTGCCTCGAGCGTCCGGACGCACGATGGTCGGAACAAGAACGCACGGAGGAGAGATCATGAACGAGGACGTCGAGGCGAGCCGCAGACGTGTCAGCCGCCGACGGGCGTTGGCGCTCGGCGGAACGATCGGCCTGGGTGGGCTGATTGCGGCGGCGTGCGGCACGAACGAATCGACCACCGCGACGACCGGCACCGCATCGGCGGCGACCACCACGACATCCACCGCGACCGGCATCGACGCGCAGCTCGTCGCGATGCTGGACGACGCACCGAGCTGCGTGATGAGCGCCGAGGTGACGCAGGGACCGTACTGGTTCGACGTCGACTCCATCCGCCGCGACATCGTCGAGGACCGGCCTGGCCTTCCCCTCACGCTGGCGGTGCGGGTGCAGGATCTCGCGAACTGCGATCCCGGTGGGTCCTCGGCTCCGGTCTCGAACGCCGTCGTCGAGATCTGGCACTGCGACGCCGGGGGCGAGTACTCGGGCTTCGAATCGGGCACGGCCTTCCCGGGTGGCCCGGTTCCGCCGGCGGGTGGGCGTCCACCGGAGGGGATGGCACCCCCGGAAGGCATGCAGCCGCCCGCCGGGATGGGCCCACCGCCCGGGATGCCCGGAGCACCGGGTTCCGGCGAGACGTCCGACGGCTCGTACAGCTCGGGGGACGTGGAGGCCACGACCACCGACGACGGCACATACCTGCGCGGCGCGCAGGTGACGAATGCCGACGGCATCGTCTTCTTCGACACGATCTATCCCGGTTGGTACCGCGGCCGCACCGTGCACATCCATCTGAAGGTGCACATCGATCGGTCGACGGTGCTCACCACGCAGCTGTACTTCGACGACGCGCTCACCGACGAGATCTTCTCGACGGTCGAGCCGTACACCGAGCACAGCGGCCGCGACACCCGCAACGACACCGACTCGATCCACGACCCGACGGGGACGACGGTCACCGCACGTCAGGGCGACCGGGTCCTCGCCGCGGTCAACGTGGGTGTCGACGTCTGATCACCCTGCCCGCCGCGCGGCCGTCACCGCCGCCGCGCCGAGTCTCGGGAACCGGCCGTCGGAGATCGTGGTGAAGGTGTTGCCCATGCGGTTGGTGACGAACGCGACCGACAATCCGGTCTCCGGGTCGGCGAACGCTCCCGAACCGCCGAAGCCGTAGTGGCCGACCGACCGCAGCGGCTGCTGCCTCAGGGCGACCCACCCGGGGTGATAACCCAGCCGCCAGTTGGGCCGGATGCCGAGGACGTAGTCGCGTCGCCGGGTCTGCACTTCGAGCAGCTGGTCGACGGTGTCCTCCTTCAGCAGGCGGGCACCGTCGATCGCTCCACCGTTCGCGATCGCCGCATACATGCGGGCCAGGGCCCGAGCGGTGAACACACCGTTCCATCCCGGCATGACGGCGTCGTGCGCGGACGGACTGCGCATCAGCTCGTCGAAGCCCTCCGCCATGCCTGCCTCGGCGAGACCCCGCACGCCCGGCGCGCGCGACAGCACCGCCGACGCCGTCGTCCACGGTGCCGGCAGGAAGTTGACCTTGGGGAACACCCGGGCGATGCGGTGCCGCTGGTCCTCGGGCACGTGATACCAGAACTCGTCCGTGCCGAGCGGCTCGGCGATCTCGGTGCGCACGAGTTCCTGGAAGGGCGCCCCGGTCACGCGTGACGCGACCTCGGCGACCAGGTTGCCGTAGGTGACGGCGTGATAACCCGGCCCGTGGAAGCGTCGTGGATCGGGCGGGGAGGCGGCGAGCGCGGCGGCCACCGCCTCGGAGTCGAGCAGTCCCTCCCGACCCGGCACGAGACCGCGCGACCTGTGCAGTCCGGCGCGGTGCGACATGAGCTGTCGCAGCGTGATGGTCTCCTTGCCGGCCGCGGCGAACTCCGGCCAGTACTCGGCCACGGCCGCGTCGTAGTCGAGCAGGCCACGCTCGGCGAGGCGGTGCACCACCGTGCTGGCCACTCCCTTGCCGGTGGAGAACGACAGCACGACGGTGTCGCGGGTCCACCGCTTGTCGCGCGCGGCCCAGCCCGCCCAGATGTCGAGGACGGGTTCGCCGTGCAGGTAGCAGGCGAGAGCACCGCCGCCCTGGCCCGGCTTGTAGAACATCCGGAAGAACAGATCCGCGACAGGCATGAAGCGGGGATCGACCAGCATCTGTGTCGACGGGGTCGCCGCGGGCGGCTCCGTCGTGGAACCTTCGGTCATGAGGGCGATGGTAGGAGTATGTAAACGCTCCCGAGGGTGTTCTCCCACTTCTACGGCGGTCCGGTCCGCGGGTGACTGCACGACCTACCCATCCGATGTAAGGATGGGGAGCATGACCCTCGCGCAGAACTCGGAGATTCGCTCCGGCATCGATCTCGGACACGTCGACGAACGGGTCCGCCCCCAGGACGACCTCTTCGAACACGTGAACGGCCGATGGCTCGCCGAACACGAGATCCCCGCCGACCGCGCGCTCGACGGAGCCTTCCGCACGCTCGCCGACAAGGCCGAGGTCGACGTGCGGACCATCATCGAAGAAGCCGCGGCGTCCGGCGCCGAGCCGGGCACCGACGCCCAGAAGATCGGCGACCTCTACACCTCGTTCATGGACACCGCGACGATCGAGGCCGCCGGTCTCGATCCGATCCGCGAGGAACTCGGGGCGGTCTCGGGAGCTGCCGACCGCGCCGCGCTCGCGGCGGTGCTGGGCCGGTTGCAGCGCGCCGGCGTGACGGGCGCGCTCGCGCACTACGTCGACACCGATTCGAAGAACTCCGAGCGGTATCTCGTGCATGTCTCGCAGGGCGGGCTCGGGCTGCCCGACGAGTCGTACTACCGCGAGGACCGCTACACCGAGATCCGCGGCCGGTACACCGCCCACATCGGCCGGATGTTCGCCCTCGCCGACCTGCCCTACGACGCGGCGAAGGTGGTCGCGCTCGAGACGAAGCTGGCCGCCGGGCACTGGGACGTGGTCAAGCGTCGCGATGCCGACCTGAGCTACAACCTGCTCACCCTCGACTCGCTGCTCACCGATCTTCCGCAGTTCGATTGGACCGGATGGCTCACCGCGACCGGCGCGACCACCGAACAGTGGGCGGAGATCGTCGTCCGTCAGCCGAGCTTCCTCGAGACGTTCGCGACGCTGTGGGCCGACGAGGACCTCGACGACTGGAAGGCCTGGGCGGTGTGGCGGGTGCTGCGCGCGCGGGCTCCGTATCTGTCCGAGGCGTTCGTCGACGAGAACTTCGCCTTCTACGGCCGCACGCTCACCGGTACGCAGGAGATCCGGGACCGCTGGAAGCGCGGCGTGTCGCTCGTGCAGGACCTTCTCGGCGAGGCCGTCGGCAAGCTCTACGTCGAACGGCACTTCCCCGCCGAGGCGAAGACGCGCATGCAGGTGCTCGTCGACAATCTCACCGAGGCGTACCGGCAGTCCATCACCGACCTCGAATGGATGAGCCCGGCCACGCGCGAGGCCGCGCTGCGCAAGCTCGAGAAGTTCACGCCCAAGGTCGGCTATCCCGACACCTGGCGCGACTACTCCGCCGTGACGATCACCGCGGACGACGTGGTGGGCAACTACCGCAGCGGGTACGCCGCGGAGTACGACCGCGATCTCGGCAAGCTCGGTGGTCCGGTCGATCGCGGCGAGTGGTTCATGACGCCGCAGACGGTCAACGCCTACTACAACCCGGGGATGAACGAGATCGTCTTCCCCGCCGCGATTCTCCAGCCTCCGTTCTTCGACCTGCATGCCGACGACGCCGCGAACTACGGCGGTATCGGCGCGGTCATCGGGCACGAGATCGGCCACGGTTTCGACGACCAGGGCGCGAAGTACGACGGCGACGGCAATCTGGAGAACTGGTGGACCGATTCGGACCGCGAGGAATTCGGCAAGCGCACCGCCGCACTCATCGCGCAGTACGACGAGTTCGAGCCGAAAGCCCTTCCCGGACAGCGCGTCAACGGCAGCTTCACGATCGGCGAGAACATCGGTGATCTCGGTGGTCTGTCGATCGCGTTGAAGGCCTACGAGATCGCGCTCGACGGCAAGCCCGCGCCCGTCATCGACGGCCTGACCGGGCTGCAGCGCGTGTTCTTCGGGTGGGCGCAGGTGTGGCGTACGAAGGTTCGTGACGAAGAGGCGTCACGACGCCTCGCCGTCGACCCGCACTCGCCGCCGGAGTTCCGCTGCAACGGCGTGATCCGCAACATCGACGCGTTCTACGACGCGTTCGAGGTCAGCGAGGGCGACGGGCTGTATCTCGAACCTTCGGAGCGCGTGCGTATCTGGTAGCTCCACGCACGACCACTGCCCCGACGCGGAATGCGTCGGGGCAGTGGTCGTTTTCAGGTTTCGTTCCCGGGCTGTCGCCTACCGGATCAGCCGAGGTGCGAGCTCGGCACCGGAACGCCGCGCGCGTGGAACCACGGGATGGGGTCGACCTTGGCGCCGCCCGGCTGCCACACCTCGTAGTGCAGGTGCGGTCCGGTGGACTGGCCGCGGTTGCCCATCGTGGCGATCTGCTCACCGGCGCGGACGTGCTGGCCGACCGAGACGAGGGACTGATCGATGTGGCCGTAGACGCCGGTCGTGCCGTCGTCCTGCGCGATGCGCACCCACAGGCCGAAGCCCGAGGCCGGACCGGATTCGATCACGACGCCGTCGGTGACGGAGACGATGGGCGTGCCGATCGAGTTGGCGACGTCGATACCGTTGTGGTTGGTCCCCCAACGCGGGCCGAAGCCGGACGTCAGCGTTCCTGCAGCGGGGAAGGCGAGCGCGGGGCGACGCGCGGCCTCCTCACGAGCGGCCTGCTCGGCGGCCTCGCGGGCGATCCGCTCGGCCTCGGCACGCTGTGCTGCCTCCTGGGCAGCGATCGCCTCGGCGACACGCTGTGCTTCCCGCTCGGCGGCGCGGTTCAGCTTCTCGGTGTAGTGCGATGCGTCGACACCGGCGACCTTCAGCACCTGCGGTGCGGTCGAGAGGTTCTCCCCGGCGCCCGTCCATGCGGTGGCGGACTCGACGCGGACCCGGTCGCCTGCAGCGTTCGCGACCGTAGTTCCGCCGACGGTGACGGCGCTCGCGAGGACCGCGACTGCCATCCACCTGCCGGCGCGGGTTGCGCGCCGGCGCAGATCGGTGGCTTCTCGGGTGTGGGTGGATTCAGGATTTCGGATCACAGCAGTTTCCTCTGGGACAGGCCCTCGGTAACGAAAGGGTCACGATTCCATCACAGAGTACTTCTACCTTTGACGACCTCAGCGTGTCGGCTCGACTCCAAACCGACCGGTATCGGACAAAAGGCGCCCGATTTGCCCTACTCGAATCACATCGACACCATCGACCTCACGCGTTGGACGCAAAACCGGGGTAAACAGTGAGTGACGTCACGCCATCGGATAACGGGGAAACGGTCTCCGATGGGGTATGGAGGCGGTATCGCGGCCCCAGCCGAGAGGGTCCTACCGCACCGCGAAACGCAGACCGAAATTGTCGAACGTCGCGGGCAGCGGACGCGCCGGATCCGGCTTCATATCCGACACCACGGTGAACTCGGCGGACCGGAGCAGAGTCGCAAGGAAGGTGCTCGCCGCGAACAGCACGATGCTGCGCCCGGGGCACACCGTCGGTCCGGCGCTGAACGGCACGAGCGCGGGATAGCGCTCGGCGCGGCCGTCGAGCCAGATCTCGGGTTCGAAGGTGTCGGCGAACGGCAGGTCGTCGGAGCGGTGGAAGGCCGAGGACAGGATCACGAAGCCCGTACCGGCGGGAATCGTGGAGGTACCACTCGCACCGTCGCTCCACGTGGTCTCTTCCACGGAGTCCCGGAGGATCACCGGAGTGGTCGGCCACAGCCGGGTCGTGTCCAACACGCAGGCCCGCAGGTACTCGTAGACCTGCGGTGTCCCGGCTTCGGTTCCCGACAATTCCGACTCGACGCGCAGACGCTGCTCGGAATGGGTCGACAACACCGCCAGGGTTCGGGCGCTGACCATGCCTGCGGCGTCGAACGCGAACAACCAGTGCGGCATCTGCCCGATCGGGTCGACGGACGCCGGCGCTGCGAGGTCCCGGACCACCCCGGCCAGACTCTCGGACGGAGCCGCCGTGACATGACGGTGCAGGTCCTGGGTGAACCGATCGCGCAGGCGGTGCCGGAGCGGATGCGCGAACGACCAGTTCCCGTTCGAGCGCAGCGTCCACAACTGGTCGGTGATGCTCTCGTCGTCGCGGGCGGCGTCGCCGAACGCGAGTCGCCGAACGAGGCGCCACCAGGTCTTCACGAAATCAGGAGCGTCGAGTTCACCGCGCGACCTCGCGTGCTCGAGCAGATTCTGCGCCTCCTGCTCGATCACGGGAACCCACTCGGCCGCGAGACGGTGCAGGGCGTGTTCCGGTTCGAGGACCGACTCGTTGAACGCGCGTCGCTGGGCGCGGATGTCCCCTCGGGAGATGAGCACACCGTTGGGCTGGAACGGACTGAGTGCGGCCACCTTCTCCTTATTGGCCGCAGTGAACGACGCCGTGTCGGTGCGCAGGATCCGGTCCACATCCTCGGGTGTCAGGACGATCGCGAGGGTGCGGCCGGGGATCGGCACGACCACCGGTCCGTCACCGTGCCGCTTCCGTAGATCGGCGACCAGGCGGACCACGCCGGCATCGGACTGGTTCTTCTCGAGCAACTTCATCGCCCAACGCCGACGAGCGATCGGTCCCACCGCCACGAACGGCACGGCCACCTGCCCGAGGAGCCGAGCGGCGTCGGTGGGCGAAACGGTCGCGGTCGTTGCAGGCACAGGCGCTCCCGACGTCGAGGGGACAGGACCTATGGAGAATCCCCCTCACGACCGTTTTCAAACGCCGGGAGTACCTGGTTCAGTACAAGTAGTCCTCACCGCTCGCGCGCACGGTGACGTCGGACAGACTGATGCCCCAGGGTTGGTCGATGACGTGTACCACGGCGTTTGCGAGGTCATCGGGCTGGATGAGCCAGTACTCGACGGAGTCGACGTCGGACAGTTCGGGCGCGAGCGTTCCTTCCATCAGGTCCGTGACATGGCCGGCGTACTGCTCGGCGCGATGCCCGACGAGACCGAAGATCGCGGAATCGTTGACGATCCAGCTAGCCAGGTTCGTACCGGTGATCCCGGTCGGCTTGACCGTCGTCACCTTGATCTTGCCCTTGGATTCGATCCGCAGGGAATCCGACAGGACGGTGACGGCGGCCTTGGTGGCACTGTACACACCCGACCCTGCAATTCCTGCGTTGCCGTAGATCGACGATATGTTCACGACCTGTCCGCGTCCTTGCGAGATCATCTGGTCGTAGACGGCCGAGATGCCGTGGACGACACCTTTGATGTTGATGTCGATCGCCTTGTCCCACTTGGGCAATGCTTGTTCGTGATCGGAAAAGTACGCCAGCGGCATGACGCCGGCGTTGTTCACGAGTACATCGATCGCTCCATAGCTGTCCACGGCATGACGGGCCGCTGCTGCGACCTGCTCGTAGTCGGTCACGTCCGCAACCTGGTAGCTGCCCTGATGCCCGGCGGCGAGGATACCGTCGAACACCTCTGCAAGCGCTGGGGCGTTGACATCGACGCCGACAACCTTCGCGCCGCCCGCCGCGCACTTTTCGGAGATGAGCTTGCCGAAGCCACTACCGGCTCCGGTGACGATGATGACTTTGTCCTGGAGGTATGGGGACACGGAAACTCCTCGATGGATGGGTATTCGGTTGGGGAGAGTCGGAGCGGCAGATCACACGATGTCGACGACGTCGAGGACCGCGCCGAGATGTTCACGGTCGCCGGAGATGTCGACGGCCGACCGCCAGGCAGAGCGGACGGTGCCCCAGCGTAGGAAATCGAGGGCGTCCGAAGTGGCCACGTCGTCGGGAAGGTCGTCGGTTTCGGTGACGACAACCGACTCGCTGTCCATATCGACATCGATGACGAAGCGACGCTCGATCGGTCCTACCAGCGCGAGACCGACGGGCCGTCTCAGCACCGAGCGGACATTCCTTCCGCACATCTGCGGGAGACCTGCGATCATCCAGTCGATGGCGGGGCCGAGGACAGTGGTGGCGTCGAACGAGCCGCCGACGAGCCGTTCGCCGGGCAGCGGGCCGTTCGGTGCCAGGATGTCCGAGGTGAGGTGCACGAGGTGGTCGAAAGCTACTGCGTCGCTGAGCTGTGCAAGACGATAGGTGCCGAGGTCGAGCATGTTTACCGGTACATCCCTTGTTCCCGGGGTCTGCAGTACCTCGAGTGCAGCCAGTCCGGCAGCCGACTGTTCGCGGTAGTAGTCGATCACTCTCGATGTGGGCCAGTCGGCACGCTCGCGGACGGCGGCATCGTTGAGCCGTTCACTCGTTCCGCTCGGGTTGTCGGGCAGGACGAGATCGGGATCGGCGATGAAGTTGAAGAAGAAGCCCATGTGGCCGATGACGTCGTGGATACGCCATCCGTGACAGGCACTGTCGGCGGCCCAATCGTCCGCCGTGAGCTCGGGGAGCATTTCGAGAGTGACATCGGAGAGTGCGCGTGCGGCGACTACGCCGGGTTCGGACATGCGCAACATACCTTTCGGTTGATCGACAGGGCTGAAAGGTCCGGTGTGCGGGGATGTTCACCGGGCGACCGGATCAGGAGGCCAGGAAGATCGACTTGGTCCGCTGATACGAGGCGAGGCCCTCGGGTCCGAGCTCACGTCCGATGCCGCTGGCTTTGACGCCGCCGAACGGGGAGCCCCAGTCGAGGTTGAAGGTGTTGACGCCGAAGGAGCCGGTATCGACCCGTCGTGCGACGTCGAGTCCACGGTCGTCGTCGGTGGTCCATACGGTGCCGCCGAGTCCGTAGTCGGAGTCGTTCGCCAAAGCGATTGCGTCGTCGACGGAGTCGTAGGACAGGACCGCGAGGACGGGGCCGAAGATCTCTTCTCTGGCGATTGTGGCGGCGTTGTCGACGCCGCCGAACACGGTGGGCGAGACGAAGAAGCCTCGACCGATGTCATCGGGTCGGCCGCCGCCGGTGGTGATGGTGCCACCTTCGGCACGGCCCTGCTCGATGAAGGAGAGCACTCGCTGACGTTGACGGTCGCTGACGAGCGGTCCGACATAGGTTTTCGGATCGAGTGGGTCGCCCACCACAAGGCCGGACGCCATGGCCGTGACGGCATCGAGGTACGTCGAATACATGTTCCGGGGGACCAGGACCCTCGTCGACATGTAACAGGTCTGTCCGGAATTGAGCAGCGACGCAGTAGCAAGACCCGTCACGGCCCGCTCCACGTCGGCATCGTCGAGGACTATGGCGGCGGACTTGCCTCCGAGTTCGAGCGTGACCGGACGAATCATCTCGCCACACGTCCGGCCGATGTGCCGACCCGCGGCGGTCGAACCGGTGAAGGCAACCTTGTCGATTCCGGGATGGGACACCAGATATCGACCGAGGTCGGCACCGCCGTTGACGATGTTGAGAACACCGGGTGGTAGGCCTGCCTCGAGGGCGGCTTCCGCGAGAATGTAGGAGTCCAGGGTTGTTTCGGGCGACGGTTTGAGCACTACCGTGCAGCCGGCAGCAAGAGCCGGAGCGATCTTGAACATCGAGAGGACGGCGGGAAAGTTCCATGGAGCGATCGCGGCTACCACGCCGATCGGATCGCGACGCACCACCGTCGTACCGGGTATCGGCCGACTGGCTCGGCGCTCCTCGGGAGCCGCCGTCTCGATGAGGTCGGCGTAGTAGCGGAGCAATTGAACGGGAGCCGCGCCCTCGGCGAACCGGGCGAGTTCGATAGGCATCCCGTTCTCGCGCGTGACGGTCGTGGCACGCACCTCGGCGCGAGCCTCGAGTGCATCCGCGAACCTGTGGAGGTACACGGCGCGCTCGGCGTGACTCGAGGTGCGCCATTCGGTGCCGCGGAACGCGTCGACCGCTGCGTTCACGGCAGCATCCACGTCGGCTTCGGAAGCTTCGGGAACGCTCCCGATCAGCTGTTCCGTCAGCGGGGAGATCACCGGGATCGAGGCCGATCCGGACGGACTCCGCCAGCCCCCGCCGATGAAGAACGACGTGCGAACCGCATCGAATGTAGTGGTGGACATCAATTCTCCTCGAGGAAGATGTTCAGTGCGGTCCGCTCGGGTTTCCGCGTGTGCCTATCGTCACATCGAGCATTCGGGTGAAGATTGACATCTCACGACAATTTTTTTACATTTCGACACATGGCTGACCTGATCAGCGCATCCTCACTCACCCAGGCCCCCGAACTCATCGGCGAACTGGGTGGCGATCCTGCCGATATCTTCGAACGGGTCGGAATCGACCCGACAGCGGTGGGTATGCACGATCAATTCGTCCCGTTCAGTTCGTTGGGAACACTGCTCGGGCTGTGCGCGCGTGAGTTCGCGGCACCCGATTTTGCCCTCCGCCTCGCCGCGCGCCAGAGCCCCGATATCCTCGGTCCGCTGGCCATCGTCGCGAGGAATGCGGAAACCCTCGGCGACGCACTCCGCGAGGTCACCGACTTCACCCATGTCTACAGCCCGGCCATGACGACACACCTCCGGGTGAACGGCACCGACGTCGCCTACGAATTCCGGACCCTGCCGCGGCGCCTCCCCTATCGCGATCACCTCGCCGAACTGGCACTCGGCGTCACCCTGTCCACATTCCGGATGCTCGGAGGAGACGACTTCCCGGTCACGCGGGTCGCGTTCACCCACCCTGCGATCGCCCGACCCGAGGTCTACCGCGAGTACTTCGACTGTCCCGTGGAGTTCGACGCACCTGCCAACCTGCTGCGCTTCCCGCGCGGACTCCTGCAGCGGCGACCTCCCGGCATCGACCCGCTGGCACACGACATCGCCATCCGCTTCATGGCCGGCCGCGACCGGGCCGCCTCCTTTCCCGACGTGGTGTCTTCTGTCGTCGTGCGAGCGTTACCGGCCGGGGCAGCGACCCTCGGGGAGGTTGCCGAACTGATGATGATGCATCCGCGCGCCCTTCAACGCCGCCTGGCAGAATCGGATACCACCTTCGAACACCTCGTCGACGAGACCCGCCGGGAGATCGCGCTCGGATTGCTCGCGAACCGCTCCGTCCCGCTGGCGACGATCGCCCAGCAACTCGGATACTCCGAGCAGAGCACACTGACTCGGAGTTGCCGGCGATGGTTCGGGGCCACCCCGCTGGGTAAACGGCGCGAGCTGACCATCACGCCGTAGCGGCTCCGGGCCCTCGCCGCCCAGCGGCAGGATACTCATCTGCAGGCAAACGAATGTTCGCCTGACGTCCCTGTTCGATTCGGCCCTTTTCGTCGATCCCGGAACGATATCGACGCAGCGAGCCTATTTCCCAGTAGCAAAAGAAGAATCGTCGACGGAGCAACGTGCCGGAGCGATCGGGCAAGAGGTTGACGCGGTGCCGTGGGTCACATAATGTCTCGGACGCCGACCGAACGATCGCTTGGCAATCATCTCCGACAGGAAGGGCCTCCATGGCTACCCATTCGGGTTTCCGAGCGAAGGACGCGCCTCTCGACGAGGCCGTGCACGCTGCGCGTCTCCAGTCACGCCGACCCGCCCGCAAGGCCGCTTTCGCTGCCGCGGTGTCGACCTCCCTCGAGTGGTACGACTTCTTCATCTACGCCACTGCCGCGGCGCTGGTGTTCAACACCACGTTCTTCGCCACCGACAGTGAAGTGGTTGCAGCACTCAACTCGTTCGCGACGGTCGCCGTCGGATTCATAGCTCGTCCGATCGGTGGAATCGTCTCGGGCCACTTCGGTGACAAATACGGTCGCAAGCCTGTTCTGGTAGCCGCCATTCTGATCATGGGTGTCGCGACGACACTGATCGGATTCGTGCCGAACACCTCGATCGCTTGGCTCGCACCGGCGATGCTCGTACTCCTGCGTATCTGCCAGGGTTTGGCGGTCGGAGCCCAGTGGGGTGGCGCAGTTCTACTGGCCACCGAGTACGCTCCCGCAAACCGCCGCGGCTTCTACGGCAGCTTCGCCCAGCTCGGCATCCCGATCGGTGTGGTCGTGGGGAATGCCATCTTCCTCGTGATGGCCTGGGCGGTCTCTCCCGAAGCATTCACCTCGTGGGGATGGCGGGTGCCGTTCTGGATCAGCCTCTTCATGCTCGTCGTGGCATTCGTGATCCATCGCTACCTCGAGGAAACGCCCGAGTTCCAGCAAGTGGAAGCCAAACTCGCGCAAGCGCCGGCGCAGCGCCGCTCCCCGATCCTCGAGGTCCTACGGCACAACAGTGGCACGGTCCTCATGGCCGGAGGCACCTACCTCGTCGGTATCGTCATGTTCTACATCACCATCACCGGCTCGGTGCAGGTGGCGACCACCGACCTCGGCATCGCGCGCTCCGATGTCCTGACGATCATCCTGATCGCCGCAGGCGTGCTCGTGCCGATGGTTCCCCTGACCGCGTACCTGTCGGATCTGTACGGCCGCAAGCTCATCTACGGAATCGGCATCATCGGTATGGGACTGTGGGCGGTGCCGATGTGGCTTCTCATCGGGTCCTCCACGCCGGAGAACATCTGGCCGCTGGCCATCGCCTTGATCGTCTCGTGCGTGGTCATGTCGTTCCAGACCGGTCCGCAGGCCGCGTTGTTCTCCGAACTCTTCCCGCCTGAGATCCGCTATTCCGGAGCGTCATTGGGTTATCAGGCCGCAGCGATCCTCGGTGGCATGGCACCCATGGCGATGGTTGCCTTGATCAACGGCGACGTGTCGAACTTCTGGCGGGTCGGCATGATGAACGTGGCGCTCGCACTGTTCGCTCTCGTCTGCCTGGTCGCCCTCGCCCGCCGACGCCGCTGACCCCTCCCGAACCTTGGAGTAGTGATGTATCCCGGTGCATATCTGGACACCACACCGAACAAGCCGGCCGCGATCATGGCCGACACCGGCGACACTGTCTCCTTCGCCGAACTCGATTCCAATTCGATCCGCATCGCCCGTCACCTGAAGACACTGGGACTGCGGCGCGGCGACCACCTGGCAGTGTTGTCCACCAACAACCTTCGCGTGTTCGACATCTATTGGGCTGCCATGCGGTCCGGCTTGTACATCACCATGGTGAATTGGCATCTCACCCCCGCCGAAGCGGCATACATCGTCACCGACTGCGGCGCCAGGGCCGTCATCGTCGACGCGGCATTGACGGAGATCGCCGACGCCTTGGTGCCGCTGATCCCGAGCACCACGCACCGACTCTCCTTCGGAGGCGCAGTTGCCGGATTCTCCGACCTGGACGTCGCGGCGGCCGGCGAATCCGATGCACCTCTCGACGACCAACCGCGCGGGGCCGACATGCTGTACTCGTCCGGCACCACCGGTCGACCGAAGGGCATCAAACCGGCACTGCCCGAACGCCAGGTCCACGAACCCGGTGACACGATGACGGCGATGAACGCCGAAGTGTGGAACGTGAACTCCGACACCGTCTACCTGTCGCCCGCTCCGCTGTACCACGCCGCACCGCTGCGCACCTGCGCCGCGGTTCAGGCCCTCGGCGGCACGGCCGTGGTGATGGATCGCTTCGACGCCGAGAGGGCACTCGAGTACATCGAGCGGTATCGGGTCACCTACAGCCAGTGGGTGCCCACCATGTTCGTGCGCATGCTCAAGCTTCCCGAGCAGGTGCGAGAGCGCTACGACGTGTCGAGTCTGCAGGTCGCGGTGCACGCTGCAGCACCGTGCCCGGTCGAGGTCAAACGGCAGATGATCGAATGGTGGGGCCCGATCCTGTCGGAGTACTACTCCTCCACCGAACTCAACGGATTGACCATCGTCGACACCGAACAATGGCTGCGCAAGCCCGGAACGGTCGGGCGCCCTGTTCTCGGTGCCGTCCACATCTGCGGGGAGAACGGGTCGGAACTGCCGGCCGGAGAGATCGGCACCATCTATTTCGAGCGCGAGACGCTGCCGTTCGAGTACCACAACGCCCCAGAGAAGACGCGCGACGCCCAACATCCGGATCACCCCACCTGGACGACGACCGGAGATGTCGGTTACCTCGACGAGGACGGTTACCTGTTCCTGACCGACCGCGGCTCGTTTCTCATCATCTCGGGTGGAGTCAACATCTATCCGCAGGAAATCGAGAACGTTCTCGTCGAACACCCGAAGGTGCTCGATGCAGGAGTGATCGGGGTGCCGGACGCCGAGATGGGCGAGGTCGTCACCGCAGTCGTACATCCCGCTCCGGGGGTGACCGGTAACGAGGCCCTTATCGACGAACTTGCCGCCTACCTGCAACAACGCATCGCCAAGTACAAACTCCCACGCCGGATCGTCTTCACCGACGACCTCCCTCGCACCCCCACCGGCAAGCTCGTGAAACGAGCGTTGCAGGAGCACTTCACCCGAGCACCGGCATAGGGAGTTGCACGCGGACCGGGTCCGGACGGACGACGCCGAAGGCGGACTCCGTCCGGTGGTGCCGGCGGGGACGACTACGCTGACACCGATTTCGGCAGGAAGGACAGATCCAAGCATGTGCGCAGCGAAGTCGGATTCGGCGGGTGCGGGTAACGGTCGGCAGGCGATCCTCGACTCGGCGCTGCGCCACATGAACGAGCGGGGGTACCACGGAACGTCCATGCGCGACATCGCGCGAGGGGCGGATATCACCGTGGCCTCGATCTACCACCATTTCGCGTCCAAGCAGGAGATCCTGCAGGACATCATGGTCCGGGCGTTGCACGACGCGATTTCGATGACTCGAGGTGCGTTGCTGCGGGCGGGCGGCGCCCCCGAAGCCCAATTGCAGACCCTGGTACGCGCCTGGGTCATGTTCCACACCACCCGCCAGCTCGACGCCCTGGTAGGGGCAACCGAGATGCGAAGTCTCGATGAGGCGGGACGCCGGCTCATCGTCGCCTTACGGGACGAACAGGAAGGGCTGTTCCGTGACGTGATCGACCGAGGCGTCGAAGAGGGCGCTTTCGCCGTGCGGTACCCGAGAGACGCGGTTCGCGCGATCGTGAACATGGGTCAGTCGGTGTGCACGTGGTGGCGGGCCGACGGACCGCTGACACCCGACGAGTTGGCGCATCGATACGCAGATCTCGCGTTGGCGATGGTGCAGAGGGAGCCCGTGCACTCCCCCTCCTAGTTCGTTCGTCGAATGTCTACTTTCGCGGACTACCCCGTGTGTGGCGTGAGTCATAGCTTTGCCTCGTATCACTCACGTCACCGACAAAGGGAGTGCCGCATGAGCCGGTTGAAGTTCGGAACCTTCCTCGCCCCGATCCACGAGCCAGGACAGAATCCCACGTTGCTCCTGCAGCGTGATCTGGAACTGGTGCAGTATCTCGAGCAGTTGGGGTACGACGAGGCGTGGTTCGGCGAGCACCACTCGGCCGGCGCCGAGATCTATGCGTCGCCCGAGATCATGATTGCGGCCGCCGGGGAACGCACGAGCCGGATCAAGCTCGGCACGGGCGTCACGTCGGTCTCGTATCACAACCCGTTGTGGGCGGCCGAGCGCATGGTCATGCTCGATCATCTCACCCGAGGCCGGGTGTTGTTCGGACTGGGCCCCGGTTCTCTGCCCACAGATGCGGCGATGCTCGGTCTGTCGCAGATCGACACCCGCGAACTGCTTGCGGAGAACACCGACATCATCATGCGGCTGCTCCGAGGCGAGACTGTTTCCGCCAAGACACGTACGCACGAGCTGTTCGATGCCAAGATCCAGATGGCACCGTATTCGGACCCGCTCTTCGACGTCGTAGTGGCTGCGATCGCTTCTCCGACCGGTGCGCGCCTGGCCGGCAAGTACGGAATCGGCCTGCTCTCCATCGCGGCAACGTTGACCGCCGACGGTTTCAGTGCTCTGCAACATCATTGGGGCTTGCTGGAAGAATTCGCAGCCCAGGCCGGCCGCAGCGGCGAAGTGGACCGGTCCACGTGGCGTCTGGTCGGCCCGTTCCACATCGCCGAGACCAAGGAACAGGCGTACAAGGACGTCGAACACGGAATCGAGTACTGGTTCAACTACCTCCAGCACGTAGCCGCCTTCCCACAGATGGACGTCCGGGGCACGAACAAGCACGAGATGATCGACTTCATCAACACCTCGGGTATCGGCGTCATCGGCACCGCGGAGGAAGCGCGCGGACAGGTGCAGCGTCTGATCGACCAGTCCGGTGGATTCGGCACCCTGCTCATCCAGGGACACGACTGGGCCGACCCTCAGGCCACACGTCGCTCCTACGAATTGTTCGCCCAGGATGTCATGCCGTACTTCCAGGGTCAGGCACAACCGATGATCGAAGCCGCCGAGCGCGCACAGGCCGTTCGCGAGGGACAGGCCGCCGAACACGTCAAGGCCGTCGAGCACATGACGAAGAAGTACGAAGCAGAACTCGGCCGCGGGTGACGAGGGTGGACGTCGAAGCACAACCCGCTCGGCAGGAAGCCGAGGGTTTCGGCACCTTGTTCGAGCGTGTGACAGTGATGCACTCGACCGATCGGTGGGCTGCGACCGCGGGCGACCTGTCCGCGGTCCTCGGCGAACCCGAGTTCTCCGATGGAACCGGTTGGGCTGCATGGCATGTCCTCAGCATCTCCGACGAGTCCGAGGGGCCGGCGTGGTCTCTGCTCGCCCGCACGGCCGACCTCGGTGCTGTCACCGAGCGGGCCCGATCACTCGGGTGGGAAGTCGGCGACGTTTCCCGGGGCAGTCACGAGGTCCGAGTGCCTCTGAGGTCCCCCAACGGACTGAGCGTCATCGCCTACAGGCCCGCATCGGCTTCATGATCGCGGTGCTGCGCATGTGACCGTCGGTCGCGGCGCAGCACCGCAATCGCCAGCTCCGACCGATTACGGTGGCCCGTCACTTCGAAGATGCGGCTGATGTACTTCTTGATCGACAACTCCGACAGGGACAACCTCTCCGCAATCTCGGCATTGCTCAACCCGTGACCGACCAACTCCGCGACGTCGAGTTGACGCCGAGTCAGGTTGCCCAACGGGTCCACCGATTCCTCGGCGATTGCGACCGTCACCGTCCGCGAGCGCAAGTGGCGTGCAAGCACCCGCATCGCGATCAGATCGGACCGCTCCCATGAACGCACCTTGTCGAACATTCCGATCAGTGCTTCACCATCGGCGAGAGGCAGGTGGATGGCCGAAGCAGTGCCGATATCGTTCGGGCGCAGATAATCGACGACATAGGAGCGCTGCGGCGACGGCAGTCTCGGCAGCTCGTCCAGAGTCGCGAATCCACAGGAGGACAGCGTGCGACGGGACCGAGGCAGCGCGAAGACATCCTTGTCCTGCCATCGATCCCGGTACGCAGTGAGCAGTGGTGCTGCCGCGCCCGTCAGTACCGGTGCCGGATCGTCGAAGATCTCCGCGTACGTCCTGCCGTGGAAGAACGTGACATCTCGCACGCCGAAGTGAGTAGATATCGCGCACACCAGCGCTTCTTTGAAAGCCTTTCCGCCCCGGGCTTCTTCGCACTGCTCCAGCACCGACAGTATTCCCAGCACCTGCTTTCTGGAGAGCTCGTCGTGCCACGCTCGCGGTTCCATCATCGTTCCCTCCTGCTCGATGCATTCACGACCTTCGACCCGGTGACGCCGATTCGGCGGTCACCGGGCCGGACATCGATATCCGCGAGCGAGCCCGAGTTCGCCACCTACCCGGTGACGCCGGCCTTGTCCTCGGTGTCGGTGGTGTGGTTCGTGCGGATCGTCATCACCGCGAGCAGGCCGACCAAGGCCAGGGCGATGACGAAGAACGACGGAGCCAGAATGTTCCCGGTCTGCTCGACGAGCCAGACGGCGAAGAACGGCGCAGTGCCCCCGGCGATGATGACTCCGAGATTCCATCCCATGGCGACACCGGTGTATCGGGAGTGCTTGTCGAAGAGCTGAGGGAGCAACGTGTAGGCACCCACCTGTGTGGCAACAGAATTCATCATGATCACGATGAATGCGACAGCTGCGACGAACAAACTGTGCTGCATGATGCCCATCATCGGATAGGTGAGCACCACGAAACCGACGAACCCCAGTGTCATCAGCCGGTTCAGTCCTACGCGATCGCCGAGCAGACCCCCGAGCGGCATGCTCAGTGCCGCGATGCCGATGGCCAGCGTGGTCACCCAGTAGACGGGTGCTGTGTCGTAGCCGAGTTGCTTGGAGAGGTGGATTGCCATGTAGGTCAAGCCTATGTAGGCAGTTCCGTTGACCGCGGCACTGATCGCGGTGGCCTGGAGAAGCGCTCGTGGCTGCCTCCGGAAGACCGATCCGACCGGACTGTGGGCCGCCTCGGTGCTCTCCGAGACGTCGTGGGTCTCCGCTACGCGGGTCCTAACCCACAGGCAGAACAACGTGAGAGGCAGGGCGAGGAGGAACGGGATGCGCCATCCCCACGATTCCATCTGCACGTCGGTGGTGAGAGCCGAAACGATGCCTGCCACGGCCGCGGCGAGTGCGAAACCACCTGTGGAACCGAGTGGCGTGAACGATCCGTAGGTGGCTTTGAGGTGGCGCGGTGCCGATTCCGAGATGAAAGTAGCGGATCCTCCGACTTCGCCGCCGGCCGAGAATCCTTGGATCACCCGCACCAGCACGAGAAGAACGGTTGCCCAGATCCCGATCTGAGCGGGCGTCGGAAGCAGACCCATCGCCGTGCTGCCGACACCCATGCAGATCAGCGTGGCCATCAACGCCTTCTTGCGGCCGAAACGATCACCGATGTGGCCGAACACGATTCCGCCGAGGGGTCGGATCAGATACGCCGTTCCGAAGACCGCCAGTGCGGACAGCAGCGACGTCACGGGATCGTCGCTGGGGAAGAACATGGGAGCGATGACGACTGCCATATAACCGTAGAGACTGAAATCGTAGTACTCGATCAGCGTGCCGACGCCGCCTGCGAGGGCGGCTCTGCGCGACTTCCGCCGGTCCTGATCAGTCGCGGTCCGCGAGGACCGCGCTCCCACGTCTTGTGCGGTCATAGGTCGGACCTCCAGATATGAAGTGTGATCCAGGTCATTGCCCGAGATAGTTCTATGCCTAACGATCGATTGTCAACCATTTCCTGAGGAAGTGAATGTTTTGCCTGTTGAAGACGATGACACTCCTAGAATGGCAGGCATTGACAAACGATCGTTCGGTTGTAAGCATGCGGTGAGCGGAAACGGACCTCCGCTTCGCTACGCCGGAGATCACGCAGCGGGTGACGCACTCGGACACAGTCGAGGTGAAGAATGGTGAATCGGATGGATGCAGCCGTAGCCCCATGGACGAAGCGCTACCCGGCATCCGTGCCTGCCGACCTGACCGGATCGCTCCCGACGATGCTCGACGCGTGGAACGAACACGTGACCGCCCGCCCCCATCACCCCGCAGTGCACTACTTCGATGCCACCTTGTCCTTCGCGGACATCGACAGCGCAGCCGACGCACTGGCTGCCGCTCTGCACCACGACGGGGTGACATCGGGCGAGCGCGTCGCGATCTACCTGCAGAACGATCCGCAGTGGCTGGTGGCACTCCTGGCGGCGTGGAAGCTGCGCGCCGTCCCTGTCGCGGTCAATCCGATGCTGCGGGCCGGGGAGCTTCTCCACATCCTCACGGACTCCGGAGCGACAGCCCTGATCTGCCTCGGCGAGCTCTACGAATCGGTGGTTGCCGACGTACGGCCCCGGACCTCACTGCGCACCGTGGTGACCACCCATCCCCTCGACATGACGCCGAACGCGGTCATGCCAGCGGCGATCGAACCACATGTGGCGCCTCGCAGGATCTTCGACGACACATCGGACTGGCAGTCCCTGTCGGCCGAGTATCATGATCACCGCCCGCCGCCCGCGACACTCGCCTCGACCGATATCGCTTCGCTCACTTACACTTCCGGTACGACAGGGCGTTCCAAGGGTGCGATGAACCTGCACAGCGCGATGGTGCACAGCTCCACGGTCTACACCCGTTGGTGGGATCTGCACCCCGAGCGCGATGTCGTCATCGGCCTGGCACCGGTCTTCCACATCACCGGCCTCGTCGCCAGCTTCGGTGTACACATCCTCAGTGGTGCCCCGCTCGTTCTGATGCATCGTTTCGACGCCGAAACCACGTTGCGGACCATCGAGAATCGGCGGGGAACCTTCATGATCGGTGCGAGCACCGCATTCATCGCACTGACCAACCATCCCTGCCTTCGCGAGGTCGACGTCTCCTCCCTCACCAAGACACCTTCCGGTGGAGCGCCTGTCAGCCAGGCGCTCGTCGATCGAATCCATGCGGCCTCGGGGTGGACCCTGCGCGGGGCTTACGGCATGACCGAGACGACCTCTCCGACCCATCTCGGTCCACCGGATATCAACCCGCCGACCGACCCGGAAAGTGGCGCACTGTCCGTCGGAATTCCCGTTCCCGGCACGCACATCCGCATCGTCGACCCGATCGGCGGCCGGGACGTGGCCCCGGGAGAGGCGGGTGAGATCGTCGTCGCCGGACCTATGGTCGTCCCGGGCTACTGGCAACTCCCCGAGGAATCCGCCCGTGCGATCCGTGACGGATGGCTGCACACCGGCGACCTCGGCAAGATGACCGAGGACGGATGGTTGTTCGTCGTGGACCGGATCAAGGACCTGATCAACGCGGGTGGATACAAGGTCGTGCCACGCGATGTCGAAGACGTCCTCTACCAGCACCCCGCAGTGCGCGAAGCCTGCGTGGTGGGCATACCGGACGAGTATCGCGGCGAGACCGTCAGAGCATTCGTCTCCCTCGTCGCCGGTGAGGCAGCAAGCGAAGAGGAACTGATCGCGTTCTGCCGAGACAGGATGGCCGCCTACAAGTATCCGCGGTCCGTTGTCGTTCTCGACGAACTCCCCAAGAACGCCAGTGGCAAACTGTTGCGCCGGGAACTGCGCAATGGGTGAGTCGAAGCCCGTACTCCCCGACCGCCGTAACGGACCTGCGCGCCCGCAGACGGACGGCGGAACCGGCCGCGCGAACATTCTGGACGCAGCAGTCGAGAACTTCCAACGCCTCGGCTACCACGGAACCTCCGTGCGGGACATCGCTCGGGACGCGGGCATCACCCCGGCCTCGATCTACCACCATTTCTCTTCCAAGCAGATCATCCTCCAGGAGATCATGGAGAAGGTGCTCGGTGACGTCATTTCTCTGACCAGAGCGGCCGTACTGCGAGCCGACGGAACCCCCGGGTCGCAGCTCGAAGCGCTCGTGCAGACCTGGGTACTGTTCCACACGAGCCGACGCGCGGAAGCACTGATCGGCGCGTCGGAGATCCGGAGTCTCGACGAGGTGGGACGTCGCCTGGTGATCACCCTGCGCGACCATCAGGAACAATTGTTCCGCGACGTCGTGGACCGCGGGATCGCCGAGGGATCGTTCACCACTCCGTATCCGCGCGAGGCCGCAAGAGCCATCATCAACATGGGTTATTCCATCGCAAGCTGGTACCGCCCCGGTGGTGAGCTCTCCCCCGACGAACTGGCCGATCGTTACGCCGCACTTGCGCTCGGAACGGTCGGCGCAGTCCCCACCGACACACCGCCGACGGACCGCACGCCCGGACGGCCGACTCCGGATCCGACACCGATTGCCGAAAGGCCGAACACATGAGTGTGCCCACAAAGCCGAACGCGACGCAGAACACTCCACCGCCGTCCGTCTCGACATCCACTCTCGACGGCGGGCGAGTACTTCCGTGGCTTGCCGAGAACGAAACCGCCACCGTCGGAGATCGACTCACGCCACGGCTGATCGCCGGCGGGCGCTCCAACCCGACCTACGAACTCACCGACGGCACCCGCCGATGGATTCTCCGCCGCCCCCCACTCGGGCACGTCCTGGCCACGGCCCACGACATGGGTCGCGAGTATCGGGCTCTCACCGCACTACACGACAGTGCCGTTCCGGTCCCCCGCACGGTCGGACTGTGTGAGGACACCACGCTCATCGGCGCTCCCTTCTACGTCATGGAGAAGCTCGAGGGCATCACGCTCCGCACGGCGGAGGACACCGCACGTCTCACTCCCGGGCAACGGTCCGCACTGGCCGACGCAATGATCGATACTCTCGTGGCCCTTCATGGGATCGACCCTTCCGAGGTCGGGCTCGGCGACTGGGGACGCCCTGACGGTTATCTCGAACGGCAGCTGCACAGGTGGCAGCGGCAGTGGACCTCGTCCATGACGGCTCCCCGCAGGGAGGTCGACGAGCTGCACTCCCGACTCCGCGCATCGATGCCCGAAAGCCATCATCCCGGAATCGTGCACGGTGACTTCAAGATCGACAATCTGATGGTCGATGCGGTCGACCCCACCCGCATCCTGGGTGTCCTGGACTGGGAGATGTCGACGCTCGGAGACACCCTCACCGATCTCGGCATCCTGTGCTCGTTCTGGGATCACGAAGGCGAATTCCACAACCCCATCACGGCGGGGGCCACCGCACTTCCGGGCTTCCCCACCCGTGACGACCTTGTCCACGCCTACGCACAGGCCCGAGGAATCGACGTATCGGGCATCGATTGGTACCTGGTGTTCGCGGACTTCAAGATCGCAGTCATCCTCGAAGGCATCCACGCCCGGCATCTGCAGGGACACACCGAGGGCGACGGCTTCGACGGCATCGGCGACATGGTCGGCCCACTGCTCGAACGCGCTCTGGAACGCGCATCCCGGTCGTCGATTCCGGGCCTGTCCGGCTGATCCGCTCGGCCACACGATCCACCGCGCCCATCGGGCACCCCATCACGAAGGAATCCCATGACTTCTCACCTCAGCGCCCTCGGACCCACACCGGTCGACCCGACTGCCCTCGATCTTCGCCCCTCCGACACCGCTCTGGAGCTTCGCGGCAGGCTCGTCGACTTCATGCACAGCCACGTCTTCCCCGCCGAACACACGTACGAGGAGTACCGCCGGCAGGCCGGACCCGACGACCACACCGTGCCGCCCGTCGTCGAGGAACTCAAGAAGGAAGCCCGCTCGCGCGGGCTGTGGAATCTCTTCCTCCCCGCCGAATCCGGCATCGGGCAACTCGACTACGCCTCACTCGCCGAAGTGACCGGATGGAGCCTGCATCTGGCCCCCGAAGCGACCAACGGCCAGGCACCCGACACCGGGAACATGGAACTGCTCCACCTCTTCGGCACCGATGAACAGAAGAAGCAGTGGCTCGAACCCCTCCTCGACGGGGAGATCCGGTCGGCGTTCTCGATGACCGAGGTGAACGTCGCGAGTTCCGATGCCACCAACATCGAGACCCGTATCGAACGCGACGGCGACCACTACGTCATCAACGGACGCAAGTGGTGGACCAGCGGTGCCGCCGACCCACGGTGCACGATCCTGATCGTCATGGGCAAGACCGATCCCAGCGCCCCACCACACCGCCAGCAGTCCATGATCCTCGTCCCCGTCGACACCCCCGGCGTCACCGTCGTCCGCGACGTCCCGGTCTTCGGCCGTTACGACCAGCACGGTCACTGCGAGGTCGTCTACGACGACGTCCGCGTCCCCGCCGAGAACCTGCTCGGAGAAGAAGGCGCCGGCTTCGCGGTCGCGCAAGCCCGCCTGGGCCCGGGACGCATCCATCACTGCATGCGCGCCCTCGGCGCCGCCGAACGCGCGCTGGCCTTGATGACCACCCGCGCCCGCGCGCGCGTCGCCTTCGGCAAGCCACTCGCCGACCAAGGCGTGATCCAACAGCAGATCGCCGAATCCCGCATCGCGCTCGACCAGGCACGTCTGCTGTGCCAGCTCGCCGCCAAGACGATCGACGAGCACGGCAACAAGGCGGCAGCGCCGTATGTGTCCGCAGCGAAGGTCGCAGTCCCCCGCGTCGCTCTCGAAGTCATCGATCGCGCCATCCAGGTGCACGGTGGCGCCGGGGTCAGCGACGACGTGCCGCTCGCCGCGATGTACGGCTGGCACCGGGCGATGCGGATCTTCGACGGTCCCGACGAAGTGCACCTCCGCACGATCGCCAAGACCGAACTCCGCAGGTACTCGAAGTAACTCGCACGCCACAGACCTGTCCGACGAAGGAATACACCGTGCCGACCTTGACGACCACCGTCGAAGAACTCGCCGCATCGAGCCGGTACGACTTCGGTTGTACCGATTGGATGACGGTCGAGCAGCAGCGTATCGACACCTTCGCCGACGCCACGGACGACCACCAGTGGATTCACGTCGATCCACACCGAGCGGCCTCCGGTCCGTTCGGGTCCACCATCGCCCACGGATATCTCACCCTGTCACTGGTCCCCCGCCTGCTCGATCGGCTACTGACGATCTCCGACCAGGTACGCGGCACGAACTACGGCATCGACCGCGTACGGTTCACGAATCCGGTGCCCGTCGGATCGGAGATCCGTCTGGCAGCGCAATTGACGGATGTATGCGTCCGTGGCGACGGAGGAGTCCGGTACACGATCGCCGTCCGAGTCGACATTCGTGGTGAGGAAAGACCCGCCATGGTGGGAGAGTCGATCTATCTCGCATACGCGGCGTGAGATTCGCGCAGGAACCGGCCATTTCCCACCCGACAACCTGGAGTGAAGCCATGCGAGCTTTCGAACTCGGCGACTACACCGGCCCCGGCGGCCTGACCCTGACACAAGCGGAGACCCCACATCCCGCCGACAACGAGGTCCTGTTGAAGGTCGAGGCCGTAGGGGTGAACTTCCCCGATCTGCTGATGACGAAGGGGCAGTATCAGCACAAGCCCGCGCTTCCTGTAGTTCCCGGTTGCGAGGTTGCCGGCACGATCGTCGAGGCGCCCGATGGTTCGGGATGGCGGGCCGGCGACCGCGCCGCAGCATTCGTCTGGCAGGGTGGGTTCGCCGAACAAGCAGTGGTGCCGGTGAACTCGCTCGTGCGGATCCCCGATTCGGTGGGTTTCGACACGGCCGCGGCCATGGTCGTGAACTACCACACCGTGCACTTCGCACTGTCACGACGAGGCGGTCTCGCTCCCGGCGAGACAGTGCTCGTCATGGGTGCAGCGGGGGGAATCGGCACGGCCGCAATCCAGGTCGCCAAAGGCCTCGGGGCGAGAGTCGTCGCCGGGGTGTCGGGCGCCCATCGCGCGCACATCGCCGAAGCCGCCGGTGCCGACGAAACCGTTGTCTTGGAAGGGGGATTCGCATCGGTTATCCGCGACAAGACCGGCGGGCGCGGCGTCGACGTAGTGCTCGATCCCGTGGGTGACTGGTTGTTCGAGGAAGCCGTCAGGAGCCTCGCTCCCGAAGGTCGTCTGCTCGTCGTGGGCTTCGCCGCAGGTAAGATCCCTGCGCTCAAGGTCAATCGGCTCCTGCTCCGGAACATCAGCGTCGTCGGTGCTGCCTTCGGAGCCTTCCTCGAGGTCGATCCCACTCTGATGAAAGAACAGGCAGAGTCCTTGGATCGAATGATCGCCGCCGGTGTCGTCGCCCCCTACATGGGTGCCCGATTCGAATTCGAGGATCTGCCCGGCGCCCTCGACCGCCTCGACCGAGGCGAGATCGAAGGCAAGGCCGTCGTGCTCACCGGACAGCAGGTCAGCCCAGGGTCGCCTTGATCTCGTTCTTCAGTACCTTCCCCACCTTCGAGCGGGGCAGGTCGGACCGGACCACGACCTGCTTCGGAGTCTTCACCGAGCCGATGCGGTCCTTGACGAAGGCGGTGAGTTCAGCGGGGGCGACCTCGGCTCCGGGGTGCGGTTGGACGACGGCCACCACTCGTTCGCCCCACTTCTCGTCGCGCAGACCGATCACCGCGCAGTCCTGGACGGCCGGATGGGCCAGGATCGCCTGCTCCACTTCGATCGAGTACACGTTGAATCCACCGGTGATGATCATGTCCTTGGCGCGATCGACGATGAACAGCAGGCCGGAGTCGTCCAGATATCCGATGTCGCCGGTGTGGTGCCAGCCGAACCGGCTCACCTCCTCGGTGGCGTCGGGGTTCTTGTAGTAGCCGGCCATCACGAGGGACGAGCGCACGACGATCTCGCCGCGCTCCCCCGGTGGCAACAGTTCACCGCCCTGACCCATGACCGCAACGGTCACGAGCGGCGTCGGCCGGCCGGCCGACATCAGGATCTCCTCGGCGATCGAACCGTCGGGGCGGCGGTGCTCGTCGGGTGGAAGCACGGAGATCATCATCGGTGCCTCGGTCTGCCCGAAGAGCTGGGCCATCGGCCCGATCCGTTCGAGCGCCTCCGCGAGCCGCGTGGGACTCATCGGCGCGGCCCCGTACCAGAAGCATTGCAGGCTCGACAGATCCGTCGAGTCCAGGTCGGGGTGCGCAAGGACCATGTAGATCAGGGTCGGGGGCAGAAAGGTGTGGGTGACGCGATGCGCCGGCACCAGTTCGAGGAAGCGCCCCACATCGGGGCTGCGCATGATGACGATCTCGCCACCCGTGGCCAGCACGGGAAAGCACAGCACTCCCGCAGCATGCGTCAGCGGCGCGAGCGCGAGATAGACCGGACGCTCGCCTCGACCCGGGAACGGATAGCTCATGAGCGTGAGTGCCGTCATCGTCTCGAGATTCGTACCGGTGAGCATCACGCCTTTCGGTCTGCCCGTGGTACCGCCCGTGCCGACGATCATCGCGAGATCCTCGGGTGCGGACCGGTCGATCGTCTCCCTCGATCCTGCAGCCGCAGAGACGAACTCACTCCACTTGAACGAACCCTCCGCAGGATCTCCGTCGAGTTGCACCCACGTGTGGATCGCAGGCAGGTCGGGACGGATCCGTTCGACGAGTTCCCGGTACCCAGAAGCATAGAGCAGCACCTCGCAGTCGAACCGGTCGAGCAGTTCCCGGTTCTCGGCCGCCTCGTTACGGGGGTTGATCGGACACCACACTGCACCGGCCCGACTGATCCCGAACACGCACGCGAAGGCGCGAGGATCGTTGCCGGACAGCACCGCAACCTTGCCGCCCGGACGCACACCACGCGCGTCCAGCGCCCGCGCGACATCGTCGGCCACCGATTGCACTGTGGCGTACGACCAGCTGTCCCCGTCCGTCGTGAAACACGGCCGGTCCGGTCCGAGTGATGCCCCCTTGTCGAGATAGTCGACGATCCGCATCGAACCCTCCTGCGATCAGGTTCGGATCTCAGTAGTCCTGCACCGTGAGAACCGGTTTCGACACCAGGCCGAAATTGCGCAGGATGCCGAGCAGTTCGTGGTGACCGAAGGCCTGGCAGGCACTCGCGAAACCGACCCGCTTCGGGGGTTGCTGCAACAGCCAGTTCGCGGAGAACGCCTGGAGCAGCCCTGTCTGTTTGTAGTTGCTGTTGCCGTGGACGACGCAGTGCGCCCGGGCGAGCGGGCCGGAGGCGTGCACCGAGTCGAGGGACTTGTTGACCCTCGGGTTCTCCCGCGGCGGCATGACATTCATGACCTGACGGGCGGTCGCGGTGAGCGCTTCGTCACGATCCTCCGGCGACATGTCCTTGGTCGCCTCGAGTGCCTGCGCGACGATCTGCGGAACCCCGTGCATCAGGGCGGCATTGAAGACACCACCCTGCGCCTTGACGTTCGCGACACGCGGGTCGCGGCGGAACCACACCGGATGGGAGGTACCGCCCCAGGGCAACGACTGCGCCAGTTCGTGCTGGCCGGGCACGACGAGCGGGACGAGTCCCTGAGCGGGGTCGAACGGGACGTACTCGTTCTGTTCGAGGTAATGCGCGGCCGAGGTGGCAGCGTTGACGAGAATCGTCCGCGTGGACGCGATGGTCGGACTGCCACCCCAGAAGACCGCGATGTCGAGCGTGTCGAGTCCCGGTGTCTCCAGGCACAATTGGGCAGCGATCTCACCGACGGTGTACATCTGCGCGGTTCCGGGTGCGAGCAGCAGTCCCGCGGCGGCGAAGTCGGCTCCGTACTTCTCGTCGCACGTGATGAGCCAGTCCTGCTCGCCGGTGGTGTCGGTGTAGTGCGCGCCGGCAGCGAGACAAGCCCGGACGACTTCGTTCCCGAGTGTGGAGAACGGTCCGACGGTGTTCAGGACGACGGCCGCTCCACTGAACAGATCGGTCAGCGCCTCGACGGTGTGCTCGACCTGCACCACCTCGAAGTCGGCCGTCTCGATGCCGGGTACGTGCGTACGGAGCGACTCGTCGAGCTTGTCCTTGTCGCGACCCGCGGCGACGAAGGGAATACGGAACTCGCGCAGATATTCGCAGACGAGTCGCCCGGTGTAACCCGATGCGCCGTAGACGACGACGCGACGTGTGGTCGGTGTGCTCACGGATCTTCCCTCACATTCCCATGCCGCCGTCGACCGGGAGACCGGCACCGGTGACGAATCGTGCCGCGTCGGAAGCGAGGAACACCACGGCGTCCGCGATGTCCTCGACCGTCCCGAGCCGGCCGGACGGGGTCTGCTCGACGACGGCGGCGACCGCGTCGTCGGGTGAACCGAACAGACCGATGGTCGCCATGTCGTTCGCCAGTCCCGCACCCATCGCCGTCGGGACGAGTCCCGGATAGACGCAGTTGACCCGCACTCCGTAACCTAGCTTCCCGCTCTCCATCGCGGCGACCCGCGTGAGACGGTCGACGGCCGACTTGGTGGCCGAGTAGACGGAGATGCCCGGGAACGCGATCGTCGCGGCGACCGAGGCGATGTTGACGATCACACCACCGTTCCCCGCCGCACCGTCCGGACGCATCGCCCGCAGACCGTGTTTGATTCCGAGCGCGGTACCGAGGATGTTCACCTCGAGCATGCGGCGGATGTCGTCGGGCGAGACCTCGGTGATCAGGCCGGTGATCTCGATACCGGCGTTGTTCACCAGGATGTCCAGACCACCGACGGCGGTGATCGTCTCGGTGATCGCCCGTTCCCAGTCGCTCTCGGAGGTGACGTCCAGACGGGTGAAGGCGTGCTTGCGATCTCCGTCGGAGGGAAGGTCCGCGGCGATCTGTTCACCGCTGTCCTGGATGTCGGCGACCACGACGCTCGTCCCGGCACCGGCGAGGGCGCGCGCCATTCCTTCGCCGAGGCCCTGTGCCCCTCCTGTGACGAGTGCGCGACGCCCGGTCAGATCGAAAACCGTCATCGGATGGCCTCCTGAAGTGGGTGGTCCGGAGGAGCAGGGAGCGCGTGGGCCGACGGAACGTCCCGTACCGCCTCGGAAGGCGGCCCGAATGAATGTGGTCCAGGTCACAGGATCTGCCAGATCTTGACACCTGTCAAGAGGATGCCGGACGGCCGTCCTGTGCAGGTCGGCCGGTATCGCGAAGCCTGTGGCGCACCTACACTGGCGAACGATGAACCATGCGGCAGCTCCCGCCGACCGATCGCTCCGAAGCCGGCAGAACAGGTACGACGAACGTCGCACCCAGCTCGCCGAGTCCGCCCTGACGACACTCGGCGAACTCGGCTATGCGCGAACGTCACTGCGGGAGATCGCCCAGAACTCGCCGTTCTCCCACGGTGTCGTGCACTACTACTTCAAGGACAAGACCGATCTGATCCTGCACTGCGTGCGCCACTACAAGACGCGGTGCATGACGCGATACGACGAGGTGGTCGACACGGCGACGACCGCCGACGAACTCCGCCGCGGTTTCGCGTGCAAGGTGGCCGAGGCCCTCCGGGACGAGGCTCCGATGCATCGCCTCTGGTACGACCTGCGTAACCAGTCGATGTTCGATCCTACGCTGCGCGAGGATGTCTCGGCGATCGACCGGGGATTGCGCGACATGATCGACCGTGTGCTCACACGCTACGCGGAACTGTCGGGCACGAGGCCGAGATACGACCCCGACACCGCCTACGCGCTGCTCGACGGCATGTTCGTCGCGGCCCTCGTCGCGTATCTCGCCGAACACGACCGGGCGGCGACCGGATCCCCCGACACGGAATCCTCGACGACCGTCCCGGATCGAGTGCGCGACAATCTGTTCGACATTCTTCCCGACTTCGTGGACACGCGGTAACAGCGGCGCTCGGGCTCTACTTACCGCGCGAGAGAACCTTGTCGGCCGCTTCCCAGTGGGCATCGCCGATCCACAACCGCGCGAACGCGTCGACCGCTTCCTCCGGACTCGCGCCGTTCACGACATGCTTGATCGACGCGGAGGACGGATTGGCGAGGGCGCGGCCGAGAGTGCGCCACCCTTCGTCGAAGGTCTCCCGCGGGATCACCTTGTCGACGAGGCCGATGCGTTCGGCCTCCTCGGCTCGCAGGATGTCGCCGGTCCCGGCGAGCATGAGGGCACGCCCGCGTCCGACCAGCGAGGCCAGCCGTTCGGCACCGCCCCAGGCGGGCATGATCGCCAGCGACACCTGATTGAAGCCGATCTTGATGTCGTCCGCGGCGATGCGGATATCGGCGGCGACGGCCACCTCGGCACCACCGCCGAGTGCGTGACCGTTGAGCGCGGCGACGACGGGCGCCGGGAAACCTGCGATCCGGTCGCACACGGCGCGCATCTGCCGGGCCATGTCGGCGGCCTGCTCGTGGGTGCGGAGCTTGGCGAGTTCCTTCAGGTCGCCGCCGGAGACGAAGGCGCGGTCGCCACCACCACGGATCACCAGGGCACGCGCCTGCGCCTGCTCGGCCTCGTCGAGCACCTTCTCGAGCTGGTCCATCGTCTCGGGGGCGATGGCGTTGCGCGCGTGCGGGCGATCGATGGTGACGACGGCGAGTCCGTCGTCGAGCTCCAGCTCCACCATGGTCTGCTCTCCGAACTGATATTGGAATTCTACTTTTCGGAGAATACCATCTCCACATCCGGCCAAGGCCGGTCCGAACCGGTCGCGCCGCGACGAACGGCGGCGTGACGCCATCCCGGACACTGGAGCTTTCAGATGCGGCAGATCCCCTCCGAACTGGTCGAACGCTACGAGAGCGAAGGGTGGTGGACTCGCGAGACGATCGGCGACATGCTGGCGCGCGGCCTGAAGGCCGCACCCGACACCGAGTTCCGCATCCACTCGACCATCCGACCGTGGTCGGGCACCGTGAGCGAGGTCGAGCACGTCGCGCGGCGCCTCGCAGCCGGCCTGCACCGCCGCGGGGTCGGCCCCGGCGACGTGGTGGCCTTTCAGCTCCCCAACTGGATGGAGGCCGCGGCCGTCTTCTGGGCCTCGTCCTTTCTGGGCGCGACCGTCGTGCCGATCGTCCACTTCTACGGTCCCAAGGAACTCGGGTACATCCTGCGCGAGTCCGCTCCCAAGGTGTTCGTGTGTGCCGAGAAGTTCGGATACACCGAGTACCGGCCCGAACTGTGCGCCGACATCCCTGTCGTCGGTGTCGTGGGACGCGACTTCGACGACCTGCTCGACGACGAACCCTTCGAGGGCGTACTTCCCGTCGATCCCTCGCAGCCGGCACTGCTGGCGTTCACCTCCGGCACCACGAGCGATCCGAAGGGCGTGATCCACACGCACCGGACGCTCGGCTTCGAGACGAGGCAGCTCTCCGAGCGCTACCCCGACGACCGCGGCTCACAACTCACGGGGGCGCCGGTGGGTCACTTCATCGGCATGGTCAACGCCTTCCTCATCCCGATCCTCGACCACACCCCCATCAACCTGCTCGACGTCTGGGATCCGGCGCGCGCGATCGAACTGATGGAGAGCGACGGACTCGTGATCGGCGGTGGTGCAACCTATTTCATCACCAGCCTGCTAGACCACCCGAACTTCGATCCGGACCGGCACCTGCAGTACATGAAGTACGCCGGCCTGGGTGGGTCGACCGTGCCCGCCGCGGTCACCCGTCGTCTCGACGATCTCGGCATCACGGTGTTCCGCGCCTACGGCAGCACCGAGCACCCGTCGATCACGAGCTCGCTCGTCACCGATCCGGTGGACAAGCGTCTGTTCACCGACGGCAACGCGTGCCCCGGAGTGGAGATCCGCATCGCAGACGACGGCGAGATCCTCAGCCGCGGACCGGATCTGTGCATGGGATACACGAACCCGGAACTGACGGCCCGCGCGTTCGACGAGGACGGCTGGTATCACACCGGAGACGTCGCGATCGTCGACGAGGACGGCTTCCTGACGATCACCGATCGCAAGGCCGACTTCATCATCCGCGGCGGGGAGAACATCAGCGCGCTCGAGGTCGAGGAGGTGCTCCTGACCCTGCCCGCCGTGGCCGAGGCCGCCGTCGTGTCGGCACCGGACGAGCGCCTCGGAGAACATGCCGCCGCCGTGCTGCGTCTGCGGCCCGGGCACGAGATGCCGACGCTCGAGGAGATCCGCACACACTTCGGGCAGGCGGGCATCGCCAAGCAGAAGTGGCCCGAGGAACTGCATTACGTCGACGACTTCCCGCGCACCGCGAGCGGGAAGATCCAGAAGTTCCGGGTTCGTCAGGATATTGCGGCTGCGCACACATGAGAATAGTATTCTCATAACAGGAGAAGGAGGATTTGATGACCGCGAACGATTTGCCGTACCAGCTGTTCGATGCGGACAACCATCTGTACGAGACCGAGGAGGCACTGACGAAGTTCCTTCCGGAGAAGTACAAGGACGTGATCAAGTACGTGCAGGTCGACGGCCGCACGAAGATCGCGATCCGCGGTCAGATCAGCGAGTACATCCCCAACCCGACCTTCGAGGTCGTCGCCCGCCCGGGCGCCATGGAGGACTACTTCAAGAACGGCAACCCCGAGGGCAAGAGCCGTCGGGAGATCTTCGGCAAGTCCATGAAGTCGATCCCTGCTTTCCGCGAGCCGGCGGCCCGTCTCGAGCTCATGGACGAACTCCGCATCGAGCGCACGCTCATGTTCCCCACCCTCGCCAGCCTCGTCGAGGAGCGCATGCGTGACGATCCGGAGCTGATCCACGCGGTCGTGCACTCACTCAACCAGTGGCTGTACGAGACGTGGTCCTTCAACTACAAGGACCGCATCTTCACCGTGCCGGTGATCAGCCTGCCGATCGTCGACAAGGCCATCGAGGAACTCGAGTGGTGCGTCGAACGCGGCGCGAAGGCGATCCTCGTGCGCCCGGCTCCGGTTCCCGGCTACCGCGGACCGCGTTCGTTCGCCCTGCCGGAGTTCGATCCCTTCTGGAAGCGCGTCGTCGAGCTCGACGTGCTCGTGACCCAGCACTCCTCCGACAGCGGCTACGCCCGCCACACGGCGGAGTGGGACGGCGCCGACAAGGAAATGCTGCCGTTCGTCACCAACACCTTCCACATGGTCAACGAGTGGCGCCCGATCCAGGACGCGGTCGCATCGTGGGTCTGCCACGGTGCACTCCTCCGATTCCCGGAGCTGCGGATCGCGGTGATCGAGAACGGCGCGAGCTGGCTGCCCGGTCTGCTGCAGAACCTCGCCGACACCTTCAAGAAGGCCCCCGAGGGCTTCGGCATGAAGGACCCGGTCGAGGCGGTCAAGAACAGCATCCACGTCAGTCCCTTCTGGGAGGAGGACTTCAGCAAGCTCACCGCCCTCATCGGCGCCGAGCGCGTGCTGTTCGGTTCCGACTACCCGCACCCCGAGGGCCTGGCCGAGCCGACCACCTACATCCAGCACATCCAGCACCTGCCCTTCGAGGACCAGAAGCTGGTCATGGGCGGCAACCTCGCGCGGCTCCTGAAGGTATGAGCCGGCGGACCATCCCCGAGATGGTCCTCAGCGCCGGCGACCGCTTCGGTGATGCCGAAGCGGTCGTCGACGGGGACCTCCGGATCTCCTTCACCGATCTCACCGATCGAATCCGCCGCGCCGCCGGAGCATTCGCCGACGCAGGTGTCGGCAAGGGTGATCGGGTAGCGATCTGGGCCCCCAACTCCGCCGCGTGGATCGTCGCGGCCTTCGGCCTGCTCACCGCGGGTGGCGTGCTCGTCCCGGTGAACACCCGCTACCGCGAGGACGAGGCGGGCGACATCATCCGGCGCAGCGGAGCGAAGCTGACCCTCGTGCAGGACGGCTTCCTCGACCAGGAGTACGCGGTGCCGGCCGGTGTCCACCGGATCGACATCGCCTCCGGTTTCCTCGACAGCGGAAGGCCTTTCGTCCGCGAGGTGGCCGGTGAGGACATCGCCGACATCATGTACACCTCGGGCACCACCGGACGCCCCAAGGGCGTGATGATGAACCACCTGCAAACCCTCCGGATGTTCTCCGAGTGGTGCGATCTGGCCGATCTGCGACGCGGCGACCGCTACCTGCTCGTCAACCCGTTCTTCCACATGTTCGGCTACAAGGCCGGTCTCGTCGCGTCGTTCATCCGCGGCGCCACGATGATTCCCGTCCCGGTCTTCGAGACGGACACCGTCCTCGACCTGATCGAGCGAGAACATGTGACCATGCTGCCCGGACCTCCCACGCTCTACCACTCGCTCCTCGCAGCGCAGCAGGACCGGACCCACGACCTGTCGTCGCTGCGCGCGGCCGTGACCGGATCGGCCGACATCCCGGTCGATCTGATCCGGCGGATCCGGAACGAACTGCCCTTCGAGACGATCATGACGGGATACGGTCTGAGCGAGGCCGGCACCGCGACAGCCTCCCGCCGCGGCGACACCTTCGAACAGATCGCCACGACCGTCGGAAAACCCTGTGACGGTGTGGAAGTGAGCATCGCCGACGACAGCGAGGTGCTCATCCGCGGATACAACGTGATGCACGGTTATCTCGACGATCCGGAGGCCACCGCCGCAGCCGTCGATGCCGAAGGGTGGCTCCACACGGGCGATCTCGGCAAGATCGACGCCGACGGCCACCTCCGGATCATCGGACGCAAGAAGGACATGTTCGTCGTCGGCGGCTTCAACGCCTATCCCGCCGAGATCGAAGGTTTCCTGCTCGAACACCCGGCCGTCGACCAGGTGGCCGTGATCGGGATTCCCGACGACCGGCTCGGCCAGGTGGGCAAGGCGTTCGTCGTCTCGTCCGATCCCGTCCCCGCCGAGGACCTGATCGCCTGGAGCCGCACACGCATGGCGGGATTCAAGGTTCCGCGTGTCGTCGAGTACATCGACGCGCTCCCCCTCAACGCGACCGGCAAGGTCGTCAAAGAACTACTCCATTGACACATCCCCCATCAGACAGGAGTTCCGGCATGTCGGACGAAGCTGCGATGATCGCTTTCGCCGTGAAGTGGCGGCACTGGAACGGTGGGCCCGACGAGGACATCTGGGTCACCTTCGGGATCACCCCCGAGAACTACTTCCACCGCCTCCGCGGCCTGCTGACCAAGCACCGGTGGAACCAGTTGGAACCACACATCCTCGAGCAACTCGTGCGCATCTGCGACGAGCGGCTCGACACCGTCGACCTCGCCGCCGCGGCGGACCGACGTGATCGGACACGGTACGCCTCGTCGGCGCATCCCCTCAGCAAGCTGTCCGCCTGACTACGGCTTCGAGGAACTTCACGGGAATCGGTTTCGTCCTCCCTCGACTCGGGTATTCGCCGCGGCACCGAGCTCGATCGGAGGGGGCAATCGTGGAGAACGGTTCCGTCGACCCGACACCGGACGCTCACGAAGAGCAGCCGGAGACGGTACGGCGCGCCATCGGCGCGTCGGCCATGGGTAATTTCACCGAGTGGTTCGATTACGGCGTCTACGCCTACACGGCCACCTATATCGCCGATTCGTTCTTCCCCGGCGATCTCGAATCCGCGACACTGCTCACGCTGGGTGTCTTCGCGGTCTCCTTCATCATGCGGCCGCTGGGCGGTTTCGTGTGGGGTCCGCTCGGCGACCGGCTGGGTCGTCGTCAGATCCTGGCGCTCACCATCCTGCTGATGGGTGGCTCGACGGTGCTGCTCGGCGCTGTCCCCTCGTACGAATCGATCGGGTTCTGGGCGCCCCTGCTGCTCGTGCTGTTGCGCATGATCCAGGGCTTCTCCACCGGCGGTGAGTACGGTGGCGCGGCGACCTTCATGGCCGAGTACTCCCCCGACCGCAAGCGTGGTTTCTACGGCAGCTTCCTCGAGTTCGGCACGCTGGGCGGTTTCTCCGTCGGTGCGTTCCTCGTCCTGATGATCGATCTGCTGTCCACCGACGCCTTCATGGCGACCTGGGGCTGGCGACTGCCGTTCTTCGTCGCCGGCCCGCTCGCACTGGTGGGCCTCTACCTCCGTTCGAAACTCGACGAGACACCGGTCTTCAAGGAACTCGAGGAGGCGCACCAGGAGGAGGCCAGCGTCGGCGCCGAGTTCAAGGACCTGATCACCCGGTACTGGCGGCCGATCATCAAGATGATGGGTCTGGTCATCGCGCTGAACGTCTGCAACTACACGTTGCTGAGCTACATGCCGACCTATCTCGAGGATCGGATCGGTCTGACGACCACCTCGGCACTGATCCTGGTGTTGATCGGTCAGCTCGCGATGATGGCGGTCATCCCGTTCGCCGGGGCGTTGTCGGACCGGATCGGGCGCAAGCCCCTCTGGGCGGCGTCGCTGACAGGTCTGTTCGTTCTCGCCGTGCCGATGTACATGTTGATGTCGGTGGGCTTCGGCTGGGCCATCCTGGGCTTCACCGTGCTCGGCCTGCTGTACGTGATGCAGCTGTCGACGATCTCGGCGACCTTCCCCGCGATGTTCCCCACTCAGGTCCGGTTCGCCGGGTTCGCGATCTCGTACAACGTGTCCACCTCGATCTTCGGTGGTACGGCTCCCGCGATCAACGAATGGCTCGTCGAGCGGACGGGTAACGACCTCATGCCGGCCTTCTACATGATGGGCGCCTGCGCGGTCGGCCTCGTCGCCCTCTACTTCGTGGCGGAGACCGCGGGTGCATCGCTGCGTGGACGCGGCATCCCGGGTATCGACAACGAAGCACACCCCACCGCTCTGTCGCATCGTTGACGCTGTCCCCTGTCGACCGGAGCCGGTCACGGGCGGGAGGCGGATGCCGCAGGTCGTGTATCGGCCCGGTCCGCAGAGTCCACACGACGGATGGTCATGGTCGCGGCGGCCGCCAACAGGGCGGTCGCCGCGCCGATCAGCATTCCGGTGAGGAATCCGTTCTGTGAGGGGACCACGGTTCCTGCGAAGTCGACGCTCATCTGCGCGAGCACGACTCCCGCGACCGCAGCCGACGCTGTGCCTCCCACCGAACGCAACAGGGTGTTGACACTGTTGGCCGACGAGATCTGTGTCGGTGGAACCGCTCCCATGATCAAAGTGGGGATCGCTCCGTACGCCAGCCCGATTCCCGCGGCAATGACGCACGTGATCACCATCAGGCCCCAGGTCGAGCCCATCAGGAACAACGACGAGGCATACGCGGCTGCCATCATCAGACATCCGGTGCACAGGGTCGTGCGGGGCCCACGGATGGTCGTCAGCCGTGCTCCCAACGGGGAGACCGCCATCATCAGCAGTCCGGCGGGCGCGCACCACAATCCCATGACCACCATCGACTGCCCCAGCCCGTATCCCGTTTCCGTGGGCAGCATCCGGATCTGGGGAACCAGCAACGCCTGGAAATACATCGAGAAGCCGATCAGGGTCGCGACGATGTTGGTGACGAGAACCCGGTTGCCCTTCGCTACGCGAAGATCGACGAGCGGGGCCGCGGCCCGCAGTTCCCACCGGCCCCACACCACGAACACGACGAACGAGACGGCGAACAGGATCAGGACGGTCGCGCTGGTCCAGCCCCAGTCGCCACCTTTGGAGATCGCCAGCAATCCGGCTACCAGCGCCAGCGACAAACCGAGTGTGCCGAAGCCGTCGAACCGGCCCGTTTCCGGTGGAACGGGCGTGTCCCGCACGAGCCACGCGATGAGCACCGCGACGAGCACACTGAGAAGACCGACTCCCCAGAACAACATTCGCCAGCTCGTGAACTGGATGACAGCCGCTGCGAGAGGCAACCCGAGCGCTCCCCCGATCCCCAGGGACGAACTCATCAGGGCAATGGCCGAGCCGAGGCGCGCCGGTGGCACGAGGGAACGCAACGCACTGATGCCGAGGGGCACGATCCCGAATCCCGCACCCTGGAGGGCACGGCCGACGAGCATCGGCGCCAGCGACGACGACAGTGCACACAGGAACGACCCGACGATGAGCGGGATCGTGCACACCAGCAGCATCCGGCGGGCGCCGTACATGTCGCCCAGACGTCCCGTCACGGGTGTCGCTACGGCACCCGCGAGCAGGGTCACCGTAACCACCCAGGACGCATTGGACGGGCTGGTCCCGAGCAGAGCGGGCAGTTCACCGAGCAGCGGGATGACGAGGGTCGACATCACCGTGGTGACGATGCCGGCGAACACCAGTACCCAGATCGTGCGACCGGCGAAACCCGTCGTCGATGTTCCGTCCACCCCGGCGTCTCCTCGTTCCATTGTTCACGGCTCGTGCGCCGCTGCCCTCTGTATCGGCATGAGGTTCGGCTCCCGAGGTGGTGCCCCGGGAGCCGAACCGACATCAGTCCTCGATCCAGATCTCCTCGGGGCGAAGCGATCCGAGGGTGTACATCTCGATGCCCTGCACGTCGGGTGAGGCCATCAGCGAGGGCGCCGCGGCGATGTAGAAGATCGCCGGAGTGAGCTCGACGATCCGCTGCTCGGCCTCCGCGTAGACATCCTTGCGTTCGTCCGTCGACTCCGAGAGACGACCCCGATCGAGTGCCGCGTCGAGTTCGGGATCCGCAACACCGGTGAAGTTGCCCGGCGACCTGCTGTGGAATGCCGTCCACAGTGTGTAGTCGGGATCCTGCACGGCGGCGGAGGACACCATCATGTCGAAGTCGCGGGCATTCGATCGGGCCGTGACCTGGGCGTAGTCGAGCACCTCGACCTGCACGTCGACATTGTCGAAGGCGCTCAGCTGTGCCTGGATGGTCTCGCCCGTGGTCCGCGTGTCGGTCGTCGGGTACGACAGGAAGGTGAAGGAGACGGGCTTGCCCTCGGCCGAGAGTTCGTCGAACAACTTCTGGGCCTCCTCGGCATTCGCCGTCGGCCACTCCACGTCTGTGTAGAGCGGTGAACCCTCGGCGAACAGCGAGGTCGGCACGACACCGTCGCCGTTGTAGACCACGCTGTTGAGACCGTCGAGATCGAGCGCCAGAGCCACCGCACGTCGTGCACGTTCGTCGTCGAAGGGTGCGCGTCGGAGGTTCAGGGCGAGGGTCTGGCCGCCACCGACCTCGGTCACCACGGTCTGCAGTCCGGCGGCGTCCGCCTTGGCGAGATTCGACCAGTTCGCCTCCAACGAGAGGTCCGCGGCCCCGGTCGTGACAGCGTTGATCCGCTGGGGCCCGTCCGAGACACCGCGCACGACCAGCCGGTCGAGATACGGCTTCGGGGCATCCCAGTAGTCCGGGTTCTTCTCGAAGGTCATCTCGGCCTGACGGGTCCAGTTCACCAACGTGAACGGTCCGGCACCTACGGGATTCGCGTCGAACTCGGCCTGTCCCTTCTGCAGTGCGGTGGGAGAGGCGATCCAGTTGAGCGCGTTGGCGATCACGCCCTGCGCGAAGTGCGGATTGGGTTCGGCGAGTGTGATCGTCAGGGTCCCGGGATCGACCACCTCGTAACCGGTGATCTGCGCGGCCTGCCGGATGCCGCTCGAGCCGGTCGCCGGGTCGGCGATGCGCCTCCAGTTGAACTCGACCGCAGCCGCGTCGAAAGGTGTTCCGTCGGTGAAGGTCACGTCCGGTCGCAACGTGAGGGTGAAGGTGCGGCCTCCGTCGTCGGTCGTGAACCCCGTGGCGAGTCCGTACTCGACCTCGAGCGTCGTCGGGTCGTTGGTCATCAACGTCCCGTACAACGCGTTGCCCACGATCGGGTGGTGGGCCCAGGTATTGGACAGCCCTCCCGGGTCGAGGGTGCGGGGCTCGCTCAGCTGGAGTGCGACGAGTTCACCGCCCGCGACGGGATCGCCGGCCGCTGTGGTCTCATTCGCGTCTGCGGTGTCGCCACCGCCGCAACCGGACAGCAGGAGAACGCCGGCGCAGGCCGCCGCGAATCCCTTGGCGAGATGTCTCTTTCCGAACATGCGTCACCTTTCGAACACCGAACCCGGATACGGACCGGCCCTGCAGCACACAGGCACTGCAGGGCCGAGAAAGAAGATCAGGAGGAACGTGCGGTCGCGGCGAAGGAGGCCTGGCGGGCGGCGGCTTCCCGGACCGCTTCACTGCGTGTCATGGATGTCATGTCCCGCCACGCCTGTTGCAGTTGTTCCCCGACGAGATGGGTCGGCCCGTCGGCCAGATTGTCGAGCGCCTCGGCGACGACGGATGCGGGCGTCGCGAGGCCGGGAACGTCGGCGTCGAGGCTGTCGATCGCTCCGCGGGCGAAGAGGAGTCGACGCAGGGCCGGGGTGTCGGTGCGGCCCACCACGAGGGACAGGACGTCGACGCCGTGAGGCTTCAACTCGGACCACAGCCCTTCGGCCATCACCATGTCGAACGCCTTGGAGGCACCGTAGGCCACCATGTTCGCCCCACCGCGCAGACCGGCGGCGGACGACATGAGGATCAGTGCTCCCTTTCCCCGCTCGACCATGCCGTGTGCGAAGTGATGGCACACACGCATGTTCGTGATGCAGTTGCGCTGGACGAGTCCGACGGCGGTCTCGACCGGATTATCCAGGAAGGGCTGGAAATTCGGATCTGCGCCCGCGCAGTACACGACGGTGCCGATCTCGAGATCGGCCGTACCCTCCGCGATGACGTCCATGGCGTCGGGAGCGGACAGGTCGACCGCCAGGATCCTCGTCTCCACGTCGCCGTGCGAACTGATCTCGGTGGCGACCTCCTGGAGCGCCTCGGGGCGGCGGGAGAGCAGGACGACGTTCGACCCGCGCGCCGCGAACGTCCGCGCGAACTCTGCTCCCACCCCCTCCGACGCCCCGAGGATCAGCACCCACGGGCCGTATCGATCGGCGAACTCTGCAGAATCGGTCATGGAATGTTCCTTTTGTCGGTCAGGCGTCCGTACCGGCACCGACGGCGGCGGGTTCGGGAAGATCGCGTCCGGTCACGGACGGGAGCGGGAAATGGCAGGCCGCGTACTGGCCCGGACGGACCTCACGCATCTCGGGTTCCTCTTCGGCACAACGGTCCTGGGCCATCGGGCAGCGGGTGCGGAACCGGCAGCCCGTGGGAGGTGCCAGTGGCGACGGCACATCGCCGGCCAGAGGCGGTCCGGCGAAACCCTTCTCCGGGTCGGTCAGCGGCACCGAATCGAGCAGCGCGCGCGTGTAGGGATGCGCGGGGTCGTCGTACATCTCGATGGAGTCACCGAATTCGCAGACCTTGCCCAGGTACATGACCATGACCTTGTCGCTCACCGTGCGCACCACACCGAGATCGTGGGCGATGAACACGACGGTGAGGTCGAACTCCGCCTTGAGTTCCTCGATCAGGTTGAGGATCTGAGCCTGCACCGACACGTCGAGCGCCGAGACCGGTTCGTCGCAGATGAGCAGGCGGGGATTCAGGGCGAGCGCTCGCGCGATGGCGACGCGCTGTGCCTGACCACCCGAGAGCTGACGAGGCAGCATGCCGGCGAAACGTTCGCCGGGAAGGCCGACCTGTTCCAGGACCGACACCGATGTCGTCGCCCGTTCCTTCGCAGGTGTCTTCGCGACCGTCAGGCCCTCGACGACGATGTCGGCGACCGACCGGCGCGGATTGAGTGAGGCGACCGGGTCCTGGAAGATCATTTGCATGTCGCGCCGGAGGGAGCGCATGCGCTTCTCGCTCGCCTCCTCGATCCACTCGTCGCCGAACCGGATACGGCCGGAGGTGATGCGGTCCAGGCGCAGCACCGCACGACCGGTGGTCGACTTGCCGCACCCGGATTCGCCTACGATGCCGAGGGTTTCACCGGGCAGGATGTCGAAGCTGATCTTCGAGACGGCCTGCACCGTGCCGTTGTCGGTGGGATATTCGACCACCAGGTCCTGCACACTGAGCAGGGCCTCGTCGCCGCGCAGATGAGTGGCGCCACTACCGGCCATGGGATTCACCTCCGGAAACGGCCCCGACCGGAACGGTCACCGGGCTCAGACACGCAACGTGATGATCGACGCCCACCGACTCGAGCGGGGGCGGTGTGGTGTGGCATTCGTCCGACGCGTGGTTGCAGCGCGGCGCGAACCGGCAACCGTCCGGTGGCGACGTCGGGTCGGGCAGCGACCCGCCGATCACCCGCAACGGCGCATGCCGCACGTGGTCGATCGTCGGGGTCGCCCCGAGCAGTGCGTGGGTGTAGCGGTGCATCGGCTGCTCGAACACCTCACGGGTGGAACCGACCTCCGCGAGCCGACCGGCGTACATCACCGACACCCGGTCGGTACGGCCGGCGACCACCGCGAGGTCGTGACTGATGAGCATCATCGACATGCCCCGGTCCCGCTGGACGCGCCGCAGCAGGTCGAGGATCTGACGCTGGATAGTCACGTCCAGCGCGGTGGTCGGTTCGTCGGCGATGAGCAGATCCGGTTCGCACGCCAGCGCGATCGCGATCATCACGCGCTGGCGCATGCCGCCGGACATCTCGTGGGGATAGTTGCGGAGGCGTCGTTCCGGGTCGGGGACGCCCACTTCCTCGAGCAGCTTCAGCGCCCTGGTGTGCGCCTCGGACCTGCTGACCCCGAGGTGCTTGCGCATTCCCTCGGTGAGCTGCCGCTCGACCCGGACGACCGGGTTGAGCGAGCGTCCCGGATCCTGGAAGACCATCGCGATCTGTTTGCCCCAGATCTCGCGCTTCTCCGTCTTCGTCAGGGCCAGCAGGTCGCGGCCCTGGAAGGTCACCGATCCGGATCGGCCCGAGCGGGGCGGCATGAGCCCCATGATCGCCCGGGCCATCACCGACTTTCCGGAGCCCGACTCGCCGACGATACCCAGCGCCTGTCCGGAGTCCAGATCGAGCGACACGTCGTCCACTGCGCGAACGGTGCCTCGTGGCGTGCCGATGTAGGCACGGAGATTTCTCACTTCGAGAATCGGCTGAGTGGTCACGGCGAGCCGGCCCCTTCCGTCTTGTCGGCTGTATCGGCTAGTTGTTGCTGAGCCAGAACTCGGCCGGGATCGGCGATCCGAGGGTGTACAGCTGCACGCCCTGCAGATCCTTCGAGTAGGCGACCGAGGGGGTGGCCCGGACATACCACAGACCCACCACCTGATCGGCGAGGCGCTGCTGGACGACGTCGTACGCTTCCTTCCGTTCCTCGACGGTCGCGCCGAACCGGCCACGCTCGAGAGCTGCGTCGAGCTCGGGATCGTTGACACCGGTGAAGTTGCCGGTGGATGTGGAGTCGAACGCGATCGACAGCGGGAAGTCGGGGTCCTGCGTGATGGACGACGAGATGACCATGTCGAAGTCACGCGCGCCGTTCCGTGCCGTGAGCGTCGGGAAGTCGAGCACCTCGACCTTCATGTCCACATTGTCGAAAGCGGCGAGCTGAGCCTGGATCGCCTCACCGAGCGAACGGCTCTCGGTGGTGGGGTACGACAGGTAGGTGAACGAGACGGGCTTGCCTTCGGCCGCGAGTTCGTCGAACAGCTTCTGCGCTTCCTCGGCATTCGTCTCCGAGAGCTGGATGTCGGAGTAGTACGGCGAGCCCTCCGGGAACAGCGTGTGGGGTACCTCGCCCTCACCGTTGTAGACCACGGTGTTCAGCGCGTCGAGGTCGACCGCGAGCGACACGGCGCGGCGTGCGCGCTCGTCGTCGAAGGGAGCCCTGCGGAAGTTCATCGCGACGAACTGCCCACCGCCGGTCTCCGTCGCCTGGGTGGCCAGGCCTGCCGCTTCGGCACGATTGAGGCTGGTCCAGCTCGACTCCAGCGACAGGTCGGCTGCGCCGGTCGATGCAGCGTTGATCCGCTGGTTGTAGTCGGCGACCGTCCGGATCGTGAGGCGGTCGAGGTAGGGCTTCGGCGCGTCCCAGTAGGACTCGTTCTTCTCGAGTTCGACCGAATCCTGACGGGTCCAGCTGACGAGCGTGAACGGCCCTGCACCGATCGGGTTCTCGTCGAACGCCTGCTGTCCCTGTTCGAGGGCCGCCGGCGACGCGATCCAGTTCAATGCACCGGCCACGACGGCCTGGGCGAACTGTGGGTTCGGTTCGACCATCGTCACGCGGAGAGTGGTCGGGTCGACGACCTCGGTGGATTCGATCTGGACGGCCTGACGGATCGTCGTCGAGGCGAGCGCGGGATCCTTGAGACGGTCCCAGTTGAACTTCACCGCAGCGGCGTCGAGTGGTGTGCCGTCGCTGAACTTCAGGTCCGGTCGCAGCGCGAGGGTGAACGTCTTCCCGTTGTCCTCGGTCGAGAAGTCCGTCGCCATACGGTATTCGACGTCGAAGGTGTCGTTGTCCGTGATCATCAGCTCGCCGTAGAGAGCGTTGCCCAGCACCGGCTGATGGGCCCACGTGTTCGACAGCGCGGCCGGATCGAGAGAGCGCGGTTCACCGGACTGGAGGACGGTCGCGGCACCACCCGCCACGGGATCGCCGACCGCCGCGGTGTCCTGAGCCGAGGCGGTGTCGGAACCGCCCGATCCGCAAGCGCCCAGCACCAGTACGGCGGAGCAGGCCACGGCGACCGCCGCGAACATTCTTCTACGTCGAATCATGGTCGACCTTTCATCGGGATGTTCTGGGTACGAGCGCTTTTCGGGATCTCAGTCGTGCAAGGTGCGGTCGTACTTGGTACGGAGGTGGTCGCCGACCTGATTGAGGGCGAACACCGTGAAGAAGATGACGAGTGCCGGCACGAACACCAGGTGCGGCGACGTGGCGATGGCGTCCTTGCCGTCGTTGATCATTCCGCCCCAGCTGGGCTGCGGCGGCGGGATGCCCAGGCCGAGGAAGCTCAACGAGCCCTCCGCGACGATGAGCGCCGCGATCACGATGGGCATGTACGACGCGAGGGGCGCGAGGACGTTGGGCATGATCTCCCGGAACAGGATCCGCCCGCTGCCGGCACCCATGTTCTTTGCTGCCCTGACGAATTCACGCGACGACCAGGCGAGGGTATTCGCTCGCGACAGGCGGATGAACGACGGGATCGCCAGCAGACCGAGACCGAAGAGGATGGTCCGCACGCTCGGGGTGAGGATCGAGGCGAGCGCCAGGAGCAGGATCAGCGGGGGGAAGGCGAGCATCGCGTCGGCCAGCAGCGAGATCACGGCGTCGACACGCTTGCCGAAGTAACCGGCGATCATGCCGAAGAACGATCCGATCAGGAAGCCCACGAGCCCGGCGACGGCGCCGATGACGAGCGAGACCTGGGCACCGTAGACGACGCGGGACAGGATCGACCTGCCGAGGGTGTCGGTTCCCAGAAGCGTGTCGAGGGAGTCGAGGTTCGGGGGCGTCCGCGGTGGCCCGATCGGAACGCTGTACGGCGCCAGCGGAAGCACGCTTGCGAAGATCGCGGCACCGATGATGAGCACCAGCCACACGATCGACAGGTAGACCAGCACCGAGCGGGTCTTCTTGGCGGCGGGTACCTTCGGCAGATCCTGGGTGGCCGACTCGACCCGCTGTGCGTCGTCCTTCTTCTCGAGCGCAACCTGCGTCATGCTCCGACCACCTTCCTGACCCGCGGGTCGATGACTTGGTAGCTGAGGTCGACGAGGGTGTTGATGCCCACGTAGACGACGGCGATGAAGACCACGACGCCCTGCACCATGATCACGTCGCGGGAGGTGATCGAGGAGGCGACGAGCTGACCCAGACCCGGGAGGCCGAACAGGGTCTCGACGATCACCGTGCCACCGATGAGGCGGCCGAGGTTGATACCGGCGACGGTGATGAGGGAGAACGACGAGGGTCGCAGTGCGTGCCGGAACATCACGTACCAGGAGGGCATCCCCTTGGCCCGGGCTGCGGCGATGAAATCCTCGCGCAGCGTGCCGATGAGGTCGGTACGGAGCAGGCGGTGGAAGGCGGCGATCTCGGTGAGAGCGATGGCGAGTGCCGGGAGCATCGCGCTGCGCAGATTGTCGCCGAGACCATCGCCGATCCGGGACCAGCCCATCACCGGGAAGATCTGGAGCTGGATCGCGAGGAAGTAGATCAGGACGGGGCCGGCGATGAAGGCGGGCACCGAAAGGAAGACGGCCGACAGGGCGTTCATGCCGCGGTCGACGCCGCTACCCGGACGGGACGCGGAGATCACACCCATGACGAGTGCGACCACCAGTGCGATCAGCAGACCCATCGCGGCGAGCTGGAGCGTGACCGGCAACCGTTCGGCGATGGCCTCGCTCACGGATTGTCCCGTCAGCGGCGAGGTTCCGAGGTCACCCCGGACCGCGTCGGACAGCCACCCGAAGTACTGGCTCCAGAAAGGCGCGTCGAGACCGAGCTTGGCGTTCAGTTCGGCGACCGCCTGGGGAGTTGCGTTCTCCCCCAGGATGACCTGGGCGACGGAGCCGGGCGCGAGGCCGAGCAGGCCGACGACCGCGATGGTCACCAGCAGGACCACCAGCAGGCTGCGGCCCACCTTCTTCGAAACTGTGAGAAACATCCGACTCAACTTTCGTCGTACTACCGAGGCCGTGGATCGCGGCGACGCAGAACACGAGCAGAGTGCACTACCTGTGATGCCCCACACATTAGAGCCTGCGTGTGGCCGCGGCAATAAGGATTACAGAAAAGACGAATGGAGTTGCTAATTATTCAGAACGGCAATCTTGCAGTGCTGCAAGATATTCGAGATACGAGACGGAAGAGCGGTGACGGGCCGCCTCGTACGCACGACGAGGACCCGTGCACCGGACGGGTGCACGGGTCCTTGCCGATCAGCGATGCCGGATGGACGTACGGATCAGCCTCCGGGGCCCTCCAGGATCGTCACGGCGGCAACGGCCGTCGGGCCTCCGACATTGTGCGCGAGACCTGTTCGCGCACCGTCGACCTGATTGACCGCCTGTCCGCGCAGCTGCCCGAACAGTTCCACGCACTGCGCGACACCGGTCGCGCCGGGCGGGTGCCCCTTCGTATTCAGGCCACCGCTGGGATTGACCGGCAGCGATCCTCCGACCTCGGTGACTCCCGCCTCGAGGAGCTTGAAACCCTCGAAACGTTCGGCGAATCCGAGGTCCTCGTAACTGATGATCTCGATTCCGGTGAAATAGTCGTGGATCTCGGCGACGTCGATATCGCCCGGTGCTACCCCTGCCGCACCGAACGCCTGCTTCGCCGCGCGCCGGGTCGCCGCAAAGGAGGTGAGATCGCGCTTGTGCTGGTGCATCACGGCGTCGAAACCCAGACCGGTGCCGCGGATCCAGACGGGCCTGTCGGTGTAGCGGTCGACGACGTCGTCGGCCACCAGGATCAGCGCCGCCGCACCGTCGCTCTGCGGCGCGCAGTCGTAGACACCGAACGGCGTCACCACGGTGTCGGCCGCCAGTACCTCCTCCACCGTCAACTCGAATCGGCGACACGCCTTGGGGTTGTTCAACGCGTTGCGGTGGTTCTTCACCGCGACCATCGCCATGTGTTCACGGGTGGCCGGCGACTCGTACAGATAGCGGCGCATGTGCAGCGCGAAACCCGCTTGCGCGAGGCCGAGCGGGAAATCCCACGCCATGTCGCGCGTCATGGATTCCCATTCCCAGAGCATGCCCTTCGAGGCCGTCTCCCGGAGTTTGTCGGCACCCATCACGAGTGCAACGTCGCACGCCCCCGACGCGATGCCGTAGACGGCGTTGCGGATCGCGTCGTGTCCGGTCGCGCAGGAGTTCTCGACCCGCGTCACCGGAACGTCGTGCAGACCCAGGGTGTCGGCGAGGATCCCGGACGGGAAACCGTCCGTCGTCCCCATCGATCCGAACCATGCCGCGTCGATGTCCGACTTCCGCACGCCCTTGTCGACGCTCGCCGCGCAGTCGGCGAAGGCCATCGGAAGCAGGTCCCGGATGCCCAGAGCGAAATGTTCGGCGAAGGGTGTCATTCCTGCGCCGACGATCGCGACCTTTCTCATGCCGCTTCCTCCTCGTCCACGGGGTCCGAATCGGGTTCGAAGGCGTACCCGTAGTCGGGGACACCCGAGCGCACCGCGATACGGCGGAGCACCAGTCGTCCCCGGTCACCGATGTCGACGCTGCCTGCGACGGTGCCGGTGACCCGCACCAGCGCACGCACTCCGACACCGTCGAGGTCGACGACGACAAGCGAGTACGGGGTGCGCAGACCCGGCACCGGCACGTGCACGGTGACCTCGGTGTAGACCGTCCCGGTGCGCGGCAGTTCGACGAAGGTGTACTCGGTGTCGAGCGAGCCGTCCTCGTCGATCCGGTAGCGCGGCGGGAAGTCGACCTGGTCGCTGTCGAGGAAACGGCCACCCTCCCATCGCACCTTGGCTTCGAAGGCCCGCTCGTAGGCCGCCAGCGAGATCGGGATCTCGCCGGGCAGGGTCTGTGCCGAATCGAGCACGGGCCGTGCCGGTCTCTCCCGGCGACGGACCTCGGCCGTTCCCTCCGCGACGGTCAGTCCCGACAGGCTGGCCTGTTCGACTCCGACGAGAGGTCCGGTGAGACCGGACTCCGCCATCGCGGCCAGGGCGAAGAGCGCCGAACTCGCGCCCGTCGTAGGCAGATCCGTGGTCTGGGTGGCCGCGAGCGAGGCGGCGTGCTGCGCCGGGACTCCCGCCACGACGGCCGGGGTGTCCACCCAGGCCGTCGCGAGCGAGGCGAGATATCCCCGCTTCCTGAGCAGTCTCGGGTCCCCGTAGTCGTGGATGTCGCCGGAGGCGTTCCGCGTACGTACGGGCAGGCTGCGCGACACGCGTGCGGCGGTACGCACCTGCAGCCCGTGATCGGAGGTGAGGGCTGCCGCCGCACCGGCCGAGTTCAGGTCGACCCCGATGACCAGTGTCCGTGGTCGCGCCGAGCCGAGGGCGTCCAGCGTCGCCGGCGCGCCCCCGAGTCGCTCGATCACCTCGAGTTCGGGATCGAGCCCGAGTCCCGCGAGCAGGACCGCGGCGTTGCTGCTCTCGGTCAGCGGCAGATCCCGGCCGACGAGGACGACGTACTCGACGGATCCACCCGCTTCGAGCGCGGCGCGGCCCGCCTCGACGGCGAGGGTGACGGCGTCCTCGTCGTCACCGGCGATCCTGGCGTCGGGAGTACCCCAGCACGGCAGGTACGTTCCGATCGATGCGATGTAAGGCATTGGCCCTCCCTGAACCGGGTGCAGCCCCCGACTAGGTGACTGCGCCCGCTGTCTTGAGCTCGATGATGCGCTCCCAGTCCAGACCGAGCTCCTGCAGGATCTCCTCGGTCTGGGCGGCGAACTCGGGTGCCGGTCCGGTCTGCGGCGGCGTCACGTCGAACTGCACCGGATTGGCGACGAGCTCGAGTTCCCCTGCCTTGACCAGATATTCGTTGTCGCGGACCTGCGGGTCGCTCACGACCTGCAGCGAGTCCTGGACCGGTGCCCACGGCCCGGCGAGCGTGCCGAACCGCTGGACCCATTCCGCGAGCGGGCGGCTGCCGATGACCTCGCGGAGGATCTCGACGGCCTCGACGGTGTTCGCAGCGATCGACTGTGCGTCCGCGAAACGCGGATCGTCGATGAGGTCGGGGCGGTCGATGTGCGTGCACACATCGGCCCAGAACCTCGCCGGCTGCAGCATCACGAACGAGATGTAGCGTCCGTCCGCGGTGCCGTAGACACCCGAGAGCGGGTTCGTCGGGGCGCCGTGACCACCGGCCTTCGGTGCTTCCATGTGCTGCCCGAGATGCGCGGACAGTGCGATGGTGTGGCCCATCGCCCACACCCCGCTGCTGAGCAGCGAGACGTCGACCACCGAGGGTTCGCCCGTGCGTTCACGCTTGAACAACGCCGCCGCGATACCACCGGCGAGGTTCGTGCCCGAGATCGTGTCGCCGAAGGCGGGTCCGGGAGGTGCGATCATCCCCTCGATGCCGGGCGGGGTGAGCGTCGCGGCGACACCGGCGCGCGCCCAGAAGGCCGTCATGTCGTATCCGCCCTTGCCGGACTCGACGCCGCGCGGGCCGAGCGCACTCCCCCGCGCGTAGACGATCTTCGGGTTGACCGCACGGATGTCGTCGACGTCGATCTGCAGCTTGGTCCGCACCTTGGGCAGGAAACTGGTGAGGAAGACGTCGGCGGTGCGCACGAGCTCGAGCAGCACCTCACGGCCCTCGGGAATCGAGATGTCCAGGCCGAGGCTGCGCTTGCCGCGATTGGCGTGCTCGACATTCGGATTCGGATCACCTTCGACACGAAGGGTTCCCGTCTGCCGCAGACCCCGCTGCGGGTCGCCCGTCACCGCGTGCTCGATCTTGACGACGTCGGCGCCCCACTCCGCGAGCACCGCACCCGCAGAGGGAACGAAACCGTACATCGCGACCTCGACGACGCGGACGCCGTCGAGTGGCTTCACGACGTCACCACCTTCGAGAACGCCTTGAGCTGCTGGAACTCCTCGAGTCCGGCCCTGCCCATCTCACGGCCGATGCCGGACTGCTTGTAACCGCCGAACGGGACGTCGGGGCTGAAGTAGTTGCCGCCGTTGACGGAGAAGGTGCCGGTGCGGATCCGGCGTCCGATCGCGATGCCGCGCTCCTCGTCGGCGGTGAGCACACCACCGGACAGGCCGTACTTGGAGTTGTTGGCGATCCGCACGGCATCGTCGTCGCCGTCGAACGGGATGACGGCGAGGACCGGTCCGAAGACCTCCTCCTGTGCGATCTCGCTGTCGGGGTCGACGTTCGCGAGCAGGGTGGGCTTGTAGAACCAGCCCGGATCGACCTTCTCGCCACCGGTGACGAGGGTCGCGCCGTCGGCCACGGCGCGCTCGACCATGCCGTGGATCTTCTCGCGCTGCTTCTCGCTGATGACCGGGCCCATGTAGATCTTCGGGTTCGACGGATCGCCGTAGGGCACGTTCTGCATCATCCCGGCGACCTGCGCGACGATCTCGTCGTGCTTGTCGCGGGGGACGAGCAGACGCGTCGTCAGCGCGCATCCCTGTCCGGCGTGCGAGCAGATGCTGAAGGCGGCGAACTGTGCGGCGGTCGCGAAGTCGGCGTCCTCGAGCACGATGAGGGCCGACTTGCCTCCGAGCTCGAGGAAGACCTTCTTGAGCGAGTCGGCGGCGGCGGCCATGATCTTCTTGCCCACGGGGGTCGAACCGGTGAAGGTGACGACGTCGACGTCCGGATGGGTGGTCATGAGCTCACCCGGTGCGACCTGCGACGACGAGATGATGTTGACGACGCCGGCCGGGATGTCGGTGTGCTCGGCGATGACCTCGGCGAGAGCCTGGGTGACGAGCGGAGTGTCGGGTGCGCCCTTGAGCACGATCGTGCAGCCTGCGGCGAGCGCCGCGGGGAGCTTCGCCATCGCCAGCTGGGTCGGGTAGTTGTAGGCGACGATCGCGGCGACGACGCCGGCAGCCTCCTTCTCCACCCAGCGACGGTGCGGCTGTCCTCGGAAATCGACCTCGCCGAGGTCTTCGGTGAACTCGGTGGTGCGCAGCAGGTCGGCGTAGTACTTCACGATCTCGATCGGCGCGTCGAGCTGGTTGCCGTAGGTGAGAATCCGCGGGGCGCCTACCTCGGCGATCGTCAGTTCGCGCAGTTCCTCGATGTTGTCGCGCAGGGCCTGGTAGAGCTGGTCGAGGCACTTGATCCGGAACTCGACGTCGGTCGACCAGGTGGTCGTGTCGAATGCGCGTCGCGCTGCACGGATGGCGGCTTCCGCCTCTTCGACACCCGCGTCAGGGGCGTAACCCACCAGTTCACCGGTCGCCGGATTGTAGGAAGCGAAGGTGCGCTCGGTGGTGGTGAGCTTCCCGTCGATCAGCAGCCGCTTCGCCACTTCGGTGGTCGCGGCGTCGGCCACAGCGGTGGCTCCGTTCTCCTGCACTGACATCCCATCTCCTCGCATCGTGTGGAAATCACATTCTCAGATCAGAGAATTAATCTGTTCGACTTTCGAGAACTTTAGCAAGGAGCAGTCCGGCAGGATAGCCCCGGACGTGACCCGCGCCACGTGACAACAGCTCACATGGGCGAATTCTCCGGGTCTTGCGGCCCGCAATCGAGCGAGAGTATGGTTCTCGCAATCGGAAGGGAGATTCTTGTGATCAGCACTACAGCCCTCAGCCCGTCACTCGGTGTGGAAGTCACCGGCCTGGACAGCCTCGACGACGAGCGTGTGGTCGCCCAGCTGCTCGAAGCACTCAAATGGCGTGGCGTACTTCTCGTTCGCGGTATTCACCTCGACGACGAGGCCCAGCTCGCCTTCAGCCGCAAGCTCGGCAAGGTCGTCATGCCCGCCCCCGGGCAGGAGATCTTCACCGTCTCGCTCGACCCCGCCAAGACGCCGTCGGCCGAATACCTCAAAGGCACGTTCCACTGGCACATCGACGACACCACCAACGAGGTGCCGGCGAAGGCCACCACGCTCACCGCCCGCCACGTCGCAATGGTCGGTGGCGGAACGGAATTCGCCAGCACCTACGCCGCCTACGAGAATCTTCCCGACCACGAGAAGAAGCGGTACGAAGGCCTGCGCGTCGTCCACAGCTTCGAAGCCGCCCAGCGGCTCGTCTACCCCGATCCGACCGAAGAGCAGGTGGCGCGCTGGCGCGCCCTCGCGCCGCGTGAATCGTCGCTGGTGTGGGAACGCCGCGACGGTCGTCGGTCCCTCGTCATCGGTGCCACCGCAGACCACATCGTCGGCATGCGCCCCGAGGAGAGCCGCGAACTCCTCGACGAACTGCTCGCCTGGACCACCCAGGAACGCTTCTCCTACTCCCACGAATGGCAGGTCGGCGACCTCGTCGTCTGGGACAACACCGGCATGCTGCACCGGGCACTGCCCTACGACCCGTCGTCCGAGCGCCTCATGCGCCGCACCACGATCGTCGGTGACGAACCGTGGCAGTGAAGACAGCGGTCGTCACGGGCGGAAGCTCCGGAATCGGCAAGGCGATCGCCGAACGCCTGCGCAAGGACGGCCACCAGGTCGCGGTGCTCGATCTCAACCCCTCCGGTGAGGAGCTCGAGTACAAGGTCGACGTCTCCGACCGCGCACAGGTCGACGACGCCTTCACCCGGATCCGCGAACAGCTCGGCCCCGTCACGATTCTCGTCAACGGCGCGGGTCTCGAGCTCTACAAGCGCTTCCACAACATCGACTACGCGACCTGGCAGAAGGTTGTCGACGTCAACCTCGGCGGCGTCTTCCACTGCGTGCAGGCCGCCCTGCCCGACATGCTCGAGGCCGGCTGGGGACGCATCGTCAACATCTCGTCGTCGAGCGCGCAGTCGGGTCAGCAGTTCATGACCGCCTACGTCTCGTCCAAGGCCGGCGTCAACGGACTCACCAAATCACTTGCGCTGGAATACGGTCCGTCCGGCATCACCGTCAACGCCGTACCGCCGGGCTTCGTCGAGACCCCCATGCTGCACCGCTCCGCCGAGAAGGGTCTGCTCGGCGGCACCATCGACGAACACATCCAGCGCACCCCGGTCCGCCGCGTCGGGCAGCCCGAGGACATCGCCGCCGCGTGTTCCTTCCTGATCTCCGAAGAAGCCGGATACATCACCGGTCAGATCCTCGGGGTCAACGGCGGGCGCAACACCTGAGACATCCCCATCTGCCGAATCCGAACCGAAAGGACAATCCAGTGGGACGTGTAGAAGGCAAGGTCGCTTTCATCACCGGTGCAGCCCGCGGTCAGGGCCGCAGCCACGCGGTCAAGCTCGCCTCCGAAGGTGCCGACATCATCGCGGTCGACATCTGCAAGAACATCGACTCCATGGGCTACGCGATGGCGACGCCCGAGGACCTCGAGGAAACGGTGCGCCTGGTCGAGAAGGAAGGCCGACGCATCGTCGCCATCGAGGCCGACGTGCGCGACGCCGCGCAGATGAACGCCGCCGTGGAACAGGGCATCGCCGAGCTCGGCAAGCTCGACATCGTCGTCGCCCAGGCCGGCGTCGCCGGCATGAAGGGCGAACCGCAGACCCAGGCGTGGACCGATGTGGTCAACACCAATCTCGTCGGCACCATGAACGCCGTACAGGCGGCGCTCCCGCACCTGTCCGAAGGCGCATCGATCATCGCGACCGGCTCCACCGCCGCACTCATGGACGTCTCGAAGGTCGACCAGCCCGGCAAGGACCTCGGCGGCGTCGCCTACGTGTTCTCCAAGCGCGCACTGGCACAGTACATCCACACCCTCGCCACACATCTGGCTCCGCGTGGTATCCGCGCCAACACACTGCACCCCACCAACTGCAACACCGACATGTTGCAGAGCGAACCGATGTACCGGTCCTTCCGTCCCGACCTCGAAAAGCCCACCCGGCAGGATGCAGAGCCCGCTTTCGGTGTGCAGCAGGCGATGTCGATTCCGTACATCGAACCCGAGGATTCGAGCAACATGGTGCTCTTCCTCGCCTCCGACGAGTCGCGCTACGTCACCGGCATGCAGATGCGCGTCGACGGCGGCGGCTACCTCAAGTGGTACGACTTCCATATCTGACCGTCCCGTCGCGGACGGGCCCGGCGTATGCGAGGACGTTTACAGCCCGAACAAACTCACACCCTCTACCGGGAGGAACATCGTGAAGGTGAAAGTCGACCCCGAGCGCTGCCAGGGCCACACCCTGTGCGCCATGGCAGCACCGGACGTCTTCGAACTCAGTGACATCGACGGGCACGCCACCGCCGTCGTCGAAGACGTTCCCGCCCATCTGGAGGAGGCCGTGCGCGAAGCCGCCCGGTCCTGTCCTGAGCAGGCCATTCAGATCTCCTGACCACCAACGTTTCGACAGCCCCGATCGAAGCGTCAGAGAGGACAGTCATGAGCGTCGACGACGTCGTTGCCGACACATCCCACCGCACTCCGGTCTACCAGTTCGACCGGCACGCACCCGACTACCGCGACAACTTCCTTCCGATCACGGAAGAGATGCAGTCGAAATGCCCGATGGCCTGGTCGGACACCCACGGCGGCCACTGGGTCGCCGCGGGCAGCGACGAGGTGTTCAACCTCGTCCGATCCCCGAACGTCTCCAACGACCACGACATCAAAGGTGTCCGAAAAGGCTACAAGGGCATCATGATTCCGACGGCCGAACGCGCTTCCGGCGTGCGCGGCGGAATCCTGGAGATGGACGACCCCGAGCACCGGGAGTTCCGCGCCCTGCTCAACCCCTACCTCTCGCCCGCAGCGATCAAGAAGTGGATCCCCGTCATCGACGAGGTCGTGCGCGCGAGCCTCGACGAGAAGATCGAGAGCGGACGGATCGACTTCGTCGACGATCTCGCGAACATCGTGCCGGCCGTCATCACCCTCGCCATGCTCGGTGTCCCCATCAAGAAGTGGGAGGTGTACTGCGAGCCGGTCCACGCCGCGATCTACACCCCGCCGGACTCCCCGGACATCGCCCGCGTCGGCGAACTGCACCGCAACATGGGCATCGACCTGATCACGAACCTGTTCGAGATCCGCGAGAAGCCCCGCCCCGGCCTGATCAACGCGATCGCCGACGTCGAGGTGCTCGGCGAGAAGCCCGACGACATGGAGCTTCTCGGCATCCTCAGCCTGCTGATCGGTGGCGGCTTCGACACCACCACAGCGCTGACCTCGCACGCACTCGAGTGGCTGAGTCAGAACCCCGACGAGCGCGAACGTCTCAGCCGGGAACGCGACAGCCTGCTCGACAGCGCCACCGAAGAGTTCCTGCGGTACTTCACCCCGTCGCCGGGCGACGGTCGCACGTTCTCCGCCGACTGCGAGTTCAAGGGGACGCAGTTCAAGGAAGGCGAGCGCCTGTGGCTGTCGTGGGCGATGGCCAACCGCGACCCGGCACTGTTCGACGATCCGAACTCGATCGATATGGAGCGAAAGGGTAACCGCCACTTCAGCTTCGGCCTGGGAGTTCACCGGTGCATCGGCTCGAACCTGGCACGTACCGTGTTCAAGCGCATGCTCCTCGCCGTGCTCGACCGGATGCCCGACTACAAGTGCGATCCGGAGACGACGGTGCACTACGACTCCATCGGCGTCATCCAGGGCATGCGGCATCTCCCGGCGACGTTCACACCGGGCAAGCGCCTCGGCGCCGGCCTCGATGAGACGCTGGAGAAGCTGCAGGTCCAGATCGACGAGCAGGAGCTCGCCGCTCCGATCACGGCACAGAAGTAAGGAAACGGCTCAATTGGCTGACTCGACGGTGGTCGACCGTGAAAACCGGGATGGGGCGACGAAGAGATCCGGACGTCCCCTGCCCCAGCTGACGCCTCAGAACAAGTTCTTCTGGAAATCCGGTGAAGACGGCCGGTTGCGGATCCGCGAATGCGAGTCGTGCTCGGCTCTCATCCACCCTCCGCAACCGATCTGCCGTTACTGCCGGGGTCGGCAGATGGGAGTGCGCGTCGTCTCCGGCTTCGCGACCCTCATCGGGTTCACGGTCAACCACCGTTTCGGTCTGCCAGGACTGAAACCGCCGTTCGTCATCGCGCAGGTCGCACTCGAGGACGATCCTCGGGTGCACCTGACGACGAACGCGATCGAATGCGAGCCCGACGAGCTCGTACTGGGCATGCGCATGGAGGTCGTCTTCCACCAGGACGGCGACGTGTGGCTTCCGCTCTTCCGTCCGACGGCGGAGCAGGGAGAGCCTGCCCCGCTGCCGGTGGACGAGATCGAACCCGAACAGATCCGCTTCCATATCCGCCCGCCCGCGACGCAGGACAAGTTCGAGGACAAGGTCGCGATCACCGGTATCGGCGCGTCCGACCTGGGTCGCAGGTTGATGGTCGACCCCATCGAGCTGACCGTGCAGGCATGCGAACGTGCCGTCGCCGATGCAGGGTTGACGCTCGACGACATCGACGGACTGTCCACCTACCCCGGGGCCGGCCCCGTCGTCGGTTTCGGCGAGGGCGGTATCGGTGCCGTCGAAGCCGCACTCGGCCTACGACCGACCTGGTTCAACGGTGGCCTCGAAACACCCGGCCCCAGTGGGTCGGTGATCGCTGCGATGCTCGCGGTTTCCGCCGGGCTCGCCCGCCACGTGCTCTGCTACCGCACGCTGTGGGAATCCACCTACGGCGAATACGTCAAGGCCGGCGACATCAGTCCGCCCGGCGGACGCACGCCCAGCTGGATGGTGCCTTTCGGCGGCACCTCCGCCGCCCACACTCTCGCGCAGAACGCGCAACGCTACTTCCATCGCTACGGCGCGAGTCGCGAAACCCTCGGCTGGATCGCACTGAATCAGCGGGCCAACGCCGCGATCAATCCCACCGCCATCTACCGCGACCCGATGACGATGGACGACTATCTTTCGGCACGTCTCGTCACCACTCCCTTCGGTCTCTACGACTGCGACGTGCCGTGCGACGGTGCGGTCGCCGTCATCGTTTCGGCCGTCGACACCGTCGCCGACCTCGCCAAGCCCGCCATTCGCGTCGAGGCAGTGGGAACGCAGATCGTCGAACGCATCGAATGGGATCAGAGCACCCTCACCCACGAACCGCAGGTCCTCGGCCCGGCCGCGCACCTGTGGACCCGCACGTCGCTGCGACCCGACGACGTCGACGTCGCCCAGCTCTACGACGGCTTCACCTTCAACGCCCTGTCGTGGATCGAGGCGCTCGGCTTCTGCGGGATCGGCGAGGCGAAGGACTTCCTCGACGGCGGGAAGAACATCGCACGCGACGGCATCCTCCCCCTCAACACCCACGGCGGCCAGCTCTCGCACGGACGCACTCACGGCATGGGTCTCGTGCACGAAGCGGTCACGCAGCTGCGCGGCACGGCAGGAGACCGCCAGGTGCGCGACGCCCGCGTGGCCGTGGTCAGCAGTGGCGGGCTCACTCCCGGCAGCGCGATGCTGCTGCGGAGCGACGCATGAGTACCGTCCGCGCACAGTCCTCACCGATCGAGGAGGCTCACGTCGACGACGCGGGAGACGTCTCACCCGTAGCCCGCGTCGTCGATGTCGAGGGCATCCCGATGTCGGCGCTGGTCGCCGAAGCACCCGAGCCACGCGCCGTGATCGTGGCACTGCACGGTGGCGCCGCCCGCGCGGCCTACTGGGACTGTCCCGGTCATCCCGAACTGTCGATGATGCGCGAGGCCGTCACGTACGGTTTCACCGTGATCGCCCCGGATCGTCCCGGCTACGGCGAGTCGCGGCCGCACCGCGACGAGCTCGGCGACCCCGAGCGTCGCGTCGACCTGGCCTACCGCGCCGTCGACGCGCTGCTCGGCACGGCACCCCGTGGCGCCGGCCTGTTCCTGTGGGGGCACTCGGTCGGAAGCGAGCTGACGACGCGCATGGCCGTCGAGAACCGGCACGACGAGGTACTCGGCATCGAGCTGTCCGGCACGGGTCGCGAACACCATGCTCTGGCCGCCGGCATCCTCGGTACGCGCGAGCGGTACGCGAACGCCCGCGATGTCGGCGAACTGCTGTGGACACCCGCCGAGCTGTACCCGCCCGACATCGTCGGTGGCGCCGTGATCGCCGCACGCACACCCGACTACGAGGCCGACGTGACGGCCGGCTGGCCGACCGTCGACTTCCCCGCCCTCGCCGCGCAGGTCCGCGTGCCCGTGCACTTCACCGCCGCCGAGCACGAGAAGGTCTGGCGCAACGATCCGCACGCGCTCGAGGACGTCGCTGCGATGTTCACGGCGGCGCCGGGCGTGACCCTGCATCTCCATCCGGGCGGTGGACACAACCTCAGCATCGGTTTCGCCGGGCCGGCCTACCACCGGACGGTGTTCGCATTCGTCGACGAGTGCATCGCACACCAGGAGGTACCGGCCCTATGACGTCCCATCCCCGATCGGAGGCACTGTGATGCGTGTCGGATTCATCGGACTCGGAAGCCAGGGCGGGCCGATGGCACGCCGGATCGTCGAGTCGGGATACGAGACGACGCTCTGGGCCCGACGCCCGGAATCTCTTGCTCCCTATGCCGATACGGCGGCGAAGTACGCGGAGTCACCCGCCGAACTCGGCGCGGTCAGCGACCTCGTCTGCCTGTGCGTGGTGAACGACGACGACGTCCGCCAGGTGATAACCGGTAAGAACGGTGTCCTCGAGGGCATGAACGAGGGCGGCATCATCGCCGTCCACAGCACGATCCATCCGGACACCTGCCGCGAACTCGCCGCGGCCGCGCGCGAACGCGGCGTGTCGCTCGTCGACGCCCCGGTCAGCGGCGGCGGAATGGGAGCTACTGCAGGAACTTTGCTCGTCATGGTCGGTGGTGAGAGCGACGTCGTGGAACGGTGCCGGCCGGTGTTCTCCACCTACGGCGATCCGGTGGTGCACCTCGGGGAGATCGGAGCGGGCCTGGTCGCCAAGCTCCTCAACAACCTGTTGTTCACGGCGAACCTGGCGCTGGCCGAGAACACTCTGGCGCTCGGCGCGGAACTCGGCGTCGATCCCACCCGCCTCGGCGAGGTCGTCTCGCACGGCTCGGCGAACAGCTTCGCGCTCGGACGCGTCGTGTCCGCCGGGGGCAGCCTCGCCCGGATCGGCGGCCACGCCGGTGAGCTGCTGAAGAAGGACGTGAGCCTCGTGGCGGGTCTCGCCGCAGCAGCCGGGGCGGTGGGGGGCATCACCTTCACCACTGCCGATGCGAGCCTCGAGCGGATGGGGCACCCGCGATGAGCCGCGTGCACTTCGTCGGCGCCGGACGTATGGGGCTGCCGATGGTCGAACGTCTGGTGGCCGACGGACACGAGGTGCACGTGCTCGCGCGGCACGACGACGCCCGGGTGGCCGCGGAGAAGACCGGCGCAACCGCGGTCGGCGACATCACCGCCGTCGGCACCGACGCCGAGCTCGTCGTCGTCTGCGTGTTCACCGACGAGCAGGTACGCCAGGTGTGCCTCGACGACGGCGTGCTGGAGCGTATGCCGAAGGGTTCGACTCTCGTCGTCCACACCACGATCAGCCCGCGCACCGTGGAGACCCTGGCCTCCGCGGCCGAGCCGTTCGGGGTCGCGGTGATCGACGCCGCCGTGAGCGGTGGCCCGCACGACATCGCCGCCGGCGCCCTGACGCTGTTCCTCGGTGGAGCGGACGAGCCCGTCGCCGCGGTGACGCCCGTGCTGAAGAGCTACGGCGATCCCGTCCTGCACGTCGGCGCACCCGGCAGCGGGCAGAAGGTGAAGCTGGTCAACAACGCCCTGTTCGCGGCCGAGATCGGGTTGCTCGCCGAAGCGGCCGAACTCGGCCGGCAGCTCGGGGTCGACGAGGCGGCGCTGTTCTCCGCCCTCCCCCACGGCAGTTCGTCGTGCAAGGTCATGGGGAACATCGCGATGCGTGGATCGGTATCGGAATTCCGCAGTGCCGTAGGCGAATTCCTCACCAAGGACGTGGCGGTGGTGCGGGCCGCCGTGTCGGAGCTCGGAGGAGACCTCGGGGTCCTCGACACGGCCATCGACGCACACACCCGGTAGGCGGTCCGGCGAGGCGTCCCGGGTGGTGGTACTGCTCCACTGCACGGGACGCCGTCCGCACCGTCGCCTCCCGCGTTTGCACACCGGTGCGGACAGATGCACCTGGTGTACACCGAGTTTCCGTCCCCCGGGATACGCAAACGCTCACCTCGGGGCATCCCGTCGAAGCGAAAGGGCATTCCATGGAAGGTCTGAAGGACAAGATCGTGCTGGTAGCCGGTGCCGCAACGGGTCTCGGCGCCGATTCCGCCCGCCGCCTCGCCCGCGAGGGTGCCCGGGTGGTCGTCGGCGACCTCAACCACGCCGGGGCACAGAGCACCGCCGCGTCCATCACGGAGACCGGCGGCACTGCCGTCGCGGTCGAGTTCGACATCTCGGACGACGACTCCGTGCGGGCGCTCGTCGCGAAGGCGGTCGAAATGTACGGCGGGCTCGACGCCGTCCACATCAATGCCGGCGACATGGGGGCCGTCACGAAGGACACCGACGTCGTCGACATCGACCTCGAGATCTGGGACCGCACGGTCGCTGTGAATCTGCGCGGCCACATGCTCGTCACCCGCCACAGTGTCCCGAAGCTGCTCGAGCGCGGTGGCGGCGCGATCGTCTACACCTCGTCCATCGCCTCGTTCACCGGCGACCCGCAACGTCCGGCCTATTCGGCGACGAAGGCGGGCATCAATGCGCTCGCACGGCACGTCGCGTCACGATGGGGCCGGGAGGGTATCCGGGCCAACGCGGTGACCCCGGGACTGATCCTCACCGACGAGATCCGGAACGGAGCGGCACCGGAACTGCTGGCCGGCATGCTCGCGCGCACGCGCAGCACCCGACTCGGTGAGGCCGCGGACATCTCGAGCATGGTCGCCTACCTGATGTCCGACGACGGCTCGTGGATCAACGGCCAGGTGGTCAACGTGGACGGCGGCACGGTGCTCCGGTGACGGGTCTCACCGGGTGATTCGCCCGGTTAATCAACCGGGTTGATAAATCCGGTTGTATATTCGGCCGGGTGGACACGATCGAAGGAACCCTCGCCCAGTCCCTCAGGGAATCCCTGCGGCCGCTGTGGAGACAGCTCAACGCACACAAGACGCTTTCCACGGGCAAACTCGACGTCCTCGTCCACCTCGCCGAGCACGGCCGCGCCACGTCCGCGGAACTCGCGACCGCCGCGAAGATCAGCCCGCAGGCGATCGCCACCGCCGTCCGCGAGATCGAAAGTCTCGGCCTGATCACTCGCACTCCCGACGACCGCGACCGGCGTCGGGTGTGGATCGAACTCACCGACGCCGGCCGGCAGCGGCTCGCCCACGAACGCTCGATCGGCAATGCGTGGCTCGAGCGGGCGATCGCCGAGCAGCTGACCGACGACGAACAACACCTGCTCGGCGCCGCCGTCCCACTCCTGCGGAAACTGACGGGCGGTGCCGCCGTTGAGTGAGCGCACCGCCCGATCCCTGCTGCTACCCGCCCTCGTCTACACGGCGCTGACCAGCGCGATCGTCAGCTCGCTGGGTATGCTGCTCGTGCCGACCATCGCCGAGGAACTGTCGGTCTCCGTCAGCTCCGCGCAGTGGATGCTCACCATCAACCTGCTCGTCGGCGCCGTCGCCACCCCGATCATGGGGCGGCTCAGCGACGGTCCGCACAAGAAGCGACTGCTGCTCGTGTCCCTGGCGACCATCCTGGTGGGATCCGTCCTGGCGGCGTGCGCCCCGAACTTCACCGTCTTCCTCATCGGACGGGCCCTGCAGGGACTGTCCTACGGCATCGTGCCCGTGACCATCGCCCTCGCCCGCCGATACCTGGCGGAGGACACGGTGCGTGTAGGTATCTCGAGCCTGTCGGTCACCGTCTCCACCGGACTCGGAATCGGCTACCCGCTCACCGGCATCCTGGCCAGTGCCGCCGGTTTCCGCGCGGCCTTCGCGTTCGCCGCCGTCTTCCTCGTGACCGCGTCGATCGTGGTGTGGCGCATCGTCCCGAACGGACCGGACGAGCGTGGTCTGCGCACGAGGTTCGACACCCTCGGCGCCCTCCTCCTCGGTACGGGGCTCGCGGCTCTGCTCGTCGCGGTCAGCGAAGGCTCGAACTGGGGCTGGTCCTCGGCATGGACCCTCTCCTGCTTCCTCGCCGCCGCCGTTCTGCTGGCCGGGTGGGCGTTCGTCGAACTGCGCATCCCGAACCCGCTCGTGAATCTGCGGGTGGTCCGCAACAAGGACGTGCTGCTCGCCAACAGCACCGCCATCGGCCTCGGCGCCGCGATGTACATCGGGTTGTCGGTGAGCAGCCTCATCGCCCAAGCACCCACCTCCACCGGCTACGGCATCGCCCTACCGTTGTTCTGGGCGGGCTTCGTCATGCTGCCGCTGTCGGTGGGAAGCCTCGGCGCCAACCGTGTCGTGCGCGCGCTCTCACGCCGCACCCGTTTGACCACCTTCCTCCCCCTCGGCGCCGCCGTAACGACAGCCTCGGCCATCCTGCTGTGGTTCGTTCACGACCAACTCTGGGAGATCCTCGTCGGAATGTTCCTGTTCGGCATCGGCATGGGCACGACCTACGCCGCGATGCCCGCGCTCATCGCACGCAGTGTGGCCGACACCGAGCTCGGCAGCGCCGTCAGCTTCAACCAGGTCCTGCGCACCGTCGGTGGCGCCTTCGGCAGCGCCCTGTCCGGCGCCGTCCTCGCCGCGCACATGGGTGCCGACCTGCATCCGACCGACGGTGGCATCACCCTCGCATTCGCCCTCGCAGCGTGCGGCAGCGCGATCGTGTTCGCCGGGCTCGCGGTCAACCACGTCCGGTCCCGTGCCCGAAAGGGTGAGGCACCCTCCGCGAGGGTGCCTCACGACGTAACGTCCTTCCGCTGACGCGAGCCCTACTACTCGTCGAGCGACACCCCGTACACCTGCTCGAGATGCCGCACGACTGCCATCTGATCCACCCCCGGCTCCAGTGCCTCGACGGCGGCGTTCCACACCTGACCGATCGCTTCCCCGAGCACGGGGCTGATGCCCTGGTCGTGGGCGAGGTCGAGTGCGATCCCGACGTCCTTGCGCATCAGCGCCGCCGCGAACCCCGAATCGAACGTGCGGGAGAGCACGAACTTCTCGTACTTCGTCTCGGTGGCCTGGTTGCGGCCGCTGCCGGCGTTGAAGACCGAGAGCAGGGTCGCCGGGTCGATCCCGAACTTCTTCCCCACCAGCAGGGCCTCTGCCGCGACGAGCACGTTGTTCGCCGCGAGGAGATTGTTCAGTGCCTTGGCGGCATGACCCGATCCGACGGGACCGACCCGGATGATCTCGCTGCCCGTCTCCTGCAGCAGCGGAGTCACCCCGGCGACCACGGCGGCGTCGCCACCGGCCATCACGGCGAGGGTGCCCTGCTCGGCGCGCGCGACACCGCCGCTCACGGGGGCGTCGACGACGCGCACGCCCTTCTCCGCTGCGATCTCGGCGAGACGTTGCGTGCGGGTCGGCACGCTCGAGCCCATGTCGACGATGACCGAGCCGGGACGCAGGTGCTGCAGCAGACCGCCCTCGGACAGCACGACGGAGTCGACGATGTCGCTCGTGGGCAACATCAGGACGACGACGTCGCAGTCGGCGAAGTCCTCGGTGCCACCGGCACCGATTGCGGTGGGGTGCTCGTCGACGAACCGCTGCTGGGCGGCGGGATCGGCGTCGCGCACGATCAGGCTCCGGCCGCCGCGGACGAAGTTCCGGGCGATGGGGCGTCCCATCGCGCCGAGACCGATATGGCCCACGGTTCTGAGGGTCACCGGCGCACTCCGGTCGCTCATGCGCCTTCCTCCATCGTCTCGTCGGCCTGCAGCGGGCCGAGTTCCTCGACGAGGACCTGCTGCACGACGCGCATCGCGGCGATGCCCGCGGGGCATCCGACATACGCCGTCGCGTGCACCACCGTCTCGGAGATCTCCTTCCGCGACAATCCGTTCCGGATCCCTGTACGGACGTGGGTGGCGAGTTCGTTGTGCTGACCGAGGGCGATCAGCAGCGAGATCGTCACGAGCGACCGGTCGCGGCGTTCGAGACCGTCCCGGGTCCATACGCCACCCCAGACGAATTCACTGACGTACTCCTGCAGTCCCTCACCGTCGGTGCCGGCGTTGCGCGACAGCGCGGCGTCGACGTACTCGTCGCCGAGAACGTCGCGACGTACCGCGAGCCCGGAGTCGAGGACCGTCCGGTGCGCCGCCTGCACGGCATCGTCGAGCGCGACCTGTGTTGTCATCGTTGGCCTTTCACATCCGCGACGAATCGAGTTTGACGGTCACGCATTTGACCTGACCGTAATGGTGCAGCGCCTCGACGCCTTTCTCGCGCCCGTAGCCACTGTTCTTCCATCCCCCGAAGGGGGTCTGCACGGAACCGGTGGACCAGGTGTTGACGAACACCTGCCCGGTGCGCAGACGTCCGCTCACGGCGAGTGCGCGGGAGACGTCGCGGGTCCACACCCCTGCGACGAGTCCGTAGTCGGAATCGTTCGCGATCTCCACGGCGTCGTCGGCGGTGCCGAAGGGGACGACGACGAGTACCGGTCCGAAGATCTCCTCCCGCGCGATCCGCATCGAGTTGTCCACCCCGGTATAGACGGTGGGTTCGACGAAGAAGCCGCCGGTCTCCTCGGCCACGGCGGAGACCTTCCCGCCCGCCTCGAGGCGCACACCCTCCGCCTCCGCGATCCCGAAGTACTGCTGCACCTTCTCGAACTGGGCCCGGGTGATGATCGGACCGATGTCGACGCCGACACGCAGTTCCGACACGCGATCGACCACGCGGCGGACGACCTCGTCGTGCACCTCCCGCTGCACGAGCAATCGTGTCCCGGCCGAGCACACCTGGCCGGCGTTGGCGGTGAACGCCTGCACCGCGCCGGCCACGGCAGCATCGAGATCCGCATCGGCGAACACGATGTTCGCCGACTTGCCTCCGAGCTCGAGGGTGACGGGCACGATCCGGTCGGCGGCGATCCCGCCGATGACACGTCCCGTCGGCACCGATCCGGTGAAGGCCACCTTGGCCACGTCGGGGTGGTGGACGAGAGCGGCACCGGCCTCCCCACCGGTGCCCAGCACGATGCCGAGGACGCCGGGTGGGAAGCCCACCGCACTCGCGAGTTCCGCGAGGCGCACGCTCGACGCCGAAGTGTTCTCGGACGGCTTGAGCACCACGGTGTTGCCCGCCGCGAGCGCGGGGGCGCACGCCCGCGCCGACTGGTTGAGCGGCAGATTCCACGGAGTGACCACGCCGATCACCCCGTAGGGTTCCCGCACCGTGTAGACGTGCTGGTCGGGGGCGATGTCGAGGGTCTCCCCCACCGGCATGCCCACGAGACCGCCGTAGAACTCGAAGTAGATCGCCGAGTTCTCCACCTCGGCCAGCGCGACCTTCTCGGGTTTCCCGGTCTCGCTGACCTCGAGTGCGGCGAGCCTCGGTGCGTCGGCCCGGATCGCGCGTGCAAGGTCGACGAGCAGCCGGCCGCGGTCGAGTGCGGGGATCCGCAGCCACTGCGCGCCCGCTGCGGAAGCAGCGCGCACGGCCGCACCGACGTCGATGGCATTGCCCCGGGCGATACGCCGGACGGGACGGCCGGTCGCGGGATCGGTGACGTCGAGGTAGTCGCCGCCGGACGGTGCCGTCGATGCCCCGTCGATCCAATGGTCGAGTGTCTCCACGATGTCACCTCCCGCCGGTGCTCTGGAGAGCACCGGTCATCGACGGCAGAGCGTCCGGTTCGAACATCGCCCGGCGTTGCCCCAGGAAGTCGTGCGGGTATCCGGCCGAGATCGCCGAGGCCTCCTCCAGCCGCGCCAGCTGGTCGTCGCTCAACTGCAGGGACAGTGCTCCGAGATTGTCGCGGAGCTGTTGGGCCGTGCGGGCACCGACCGACAGCAGCAGCCCCTGTCGACGCACCCAGGCGAGAGCCACCCGGGCGCTGGACGTGCCGAGTTCGTCGGCGATCTCCCGGGTCACCTTCACGATGCGTTGCATCCGGAGGGTGAGAGCGGCCAGGGATTCGTCCGTGTGGTCGCGGGCCAGTGCACCCCGCGCGAGCGGACTCCACGCATACACCGGGAGTCCGAGATGCTCTGCCATCGGCAGCAGTTCGCGTTCGGGTGTACGGGCCAGGAGGGAGTACTCGACCTGCAGGGCACAGAACGACGTCCAGCCACGCAGCTCGGCGATGGCGTTCGACCGGGAGATCACCCACGCCGGGGTGTTGGAGATCCCGATCGACAGCACCGTGCCCGCCCGTACGAGATCGTCGAGCGCACGCAGAGTTTCGGCTTCCGGTGTGCAGCGATCCCACGCGTGGACCCAGAGCACGTCGAGATAGTCGGTGCCGAGTCGTCGCAGGCTCGTCTCCACACTCCGGCGCAGACTCTTCCGGTTGCTGCCGCCGGAGTTGGCGTCGCGGGGGTCGGTGGGGAGCGTGTACTTGGTGCTCACCACCACCGCGTCACGTTCGGAGGCGATGAACCGGCCGAGCATCTCCTCGCTCGCCCCGTTCGTGTAGTTGTTCGCGGTGTCGACGAAGTTGCCTCCGGCCGCGCGGTATTCGTCGTAGACCGCGCGGGACTCGGTCTCGTCGGCGCCGAAGCCCCATTCGGTGCCGAAGGTCATCGCACCGAGGCACAGTTCGCTCACGCGGATACCGGACGAACCGAGCACGCACTGCGCCATGATTCCGTCAGGCATCGTCGTCCACCACCCAGTTGACGAAGCGGTGCAGCGGGTACATGCCGTCGTGCGGGCTGCCCATGCTGCCCTTCAGCGCGCTGCCCAGGCGGACGATGCGCTGCACCCCGGCGGTGGCGAGCCGGTCGCGGATCTCGGCCTTGCGGTGGAACGGGTAGACACCGACTGTCTGGGTGGCCACGGTGGCGTAGGAGGCGGCCTCGTCGAGCGTCGAGATCGGCAGGACGTTGACGGTCTTGTTGGTCGGGTGGAAGTCCACCATCTCCGGCGAGCGCACCACGAGGCCGCTGCCGTCGGGCTTGCCCCACACCTTGTAATCCGGTTCGAGGAAGCGCATTCCCTCGACGGCGTCGCGGATCTCGGCGTCGGGCTTCGGTCCGACGGCCTCCGCGAAGTCGCGGTCCACGCCGAGTCGTTCGTGCAGCAGGGCACAGAACCGGTCGATCTGGTCGTCGTCGCCCTCGACGCAGATGTGCCGCGCCGCCAGGCACGCGTCCTGGTTGAAAATCGTCGCATCGAGGGCCGCCAGTTCGGCGACCTCGCGCAGGGTCTCCTCGGATTCGAAGGCCTCGCGGCCGACGATCGACATCGACACCTTGGGATCGAAGGAGATCAGCTGGAAACCCGGTCCGGCATAGCGCGCGGCGTTCTCGATGGCCGAGCCACCACCCCACGCGACGAGCTTGTCGAAGTACTGGGAGCGGTAGAGGATGTTCTCGACCTTCTCGTCACCACCGCGCCAGTACACGGCGGACATCGACCGCAATACCGGATGGCGGGGGGCGATGTCGGCCATGGTCCGCAGCACCGCGACGGTGGTGAACGGGTCGGCCGAGGGCATCTTGAACAGGTTGACGCCCTTGGTGAGTGCGGCGTCGGCGATGGTCGTCATCGCGGCGCTCGGCGAGTTCCCGGCCATCATGTGGACCAGGCGCGGCGGGAAGGCGCGGACGCGGCTGACGTTGCCGTTCGGGTCGGTGCGCTCGGCCCAGCCGTCGAGCACGTCGAGGCCGCCGAAGGTGCGTTCGAGCCGGTATTCGAGGGCCTGCCGGGTGAGGAACTGACCGGGCCGCGCGAAGGTGTTCTCGATGATGCGGCGCGGCAGGGCGCTCACCTGGACGGTCATCTCGAGGGATTCCTGGAGGTATTCGTTCTTCTCCAGGGTCAGGTACTGCGCGGTCTCGACGAGGAAGTCGATGATCTCGGAGATCGGCACGTCGAATGCCGGCCCGACCTCCGAGCGCGGCGCGAACAGACCGTTGTATTCGAGTTTCGGGGTGACGAAGGGGACGCCGAAGTCGCGGGAGAGGTATTCGCTGTCCTCACCCCAGACGATCTCGCCGCGGACGAAGTGCGGGACCTTGATGCGGGTACGGGCCGGTGCGGTAGTGGTCATGGATCACTCTCCCGAGAGTCCGCGGACGTAGGCGTCCATCGTTCCGGCACAGGTGATCTTGTCGTCGTCACCGAGGTCGGAGTAGCGGACGATGTTCGGCAGCACGGTCTCGCCGGGCCGGCCGCACGGGCACGTTTCGAGGTCGACGGTGATCCGGTCGCCGGAGATCGTTCCGCCCCACCGGCCGTCGACGGTGGTGTCGACGAAGGCCGCGCGTCCTTCGACGATGGTGCCCTCCCGTTCGGCGAGGGCGCTTCCGTCCTTGGTGAGGACGAACAGCACGATCTCGTCCGGCACGTGGTAGCGGCCCTCCTCGGGGCACTTGAACATGCGGTTGTTGAGTTCCTGCATCGAGTAGTAGTGCAGGAAGCGCTCCGGCACGATGTTGAGGAGCCGGTAGATCTGTTCCTGGTAGTCGGCGGGAAGGTTCGTGCCCTTCAGTCCGCCGCCGCTGGTGAGTGCGTTGTTGCCGGTGATGTCGCCGTCGCCGATGCCCTTCTCCCGCAGGATCTCGCAGAGCCGGAACAGTTGCGGGAACTGGGAACTGAAGAGGATGTCCTCGGACTTGTGCGCGATGATCCGGTCGGCGAAGTGGTGCAGTCGCCGATCCTGCTGGGCGGCGCGCTCGGCGGATTCGGCCTCGAAGCGTGCGATGTCGTCGGGGGCGGCGGTGCCGTCGGCCATCGCACGGCGCATGGCCGACAACGTGGCCATGTAACGGTGGAAGCCCTCGGCGGGCGCCCCCTCGAAAAGCGGAAGGGCGTCCGGGCGGGAGAACTCGCGGATGATCAGGTCGCGGACACCGTTGTGCTGGGTCTGGCCGGTCTCGGGACCGACCGGGATGACGTGCCAGCGCTTCTCCGGCGGCAGTCCGAGCGCGGTGAAGCAGTCGAGCAGGTTCTGCTTGTTGACCTCGAGATCACGCTGGGACTTGTTGAGGAAGGAGCCCTTGCCGCTGGTCCCGCTCGAACTCGACACCATGTGGCCGGCCTTCTCGAGGGCGGCGATCCAGTCGTCGACGTCGGTGACCCCGGAGACGTCGACGTCGTCGACCGGGCGGCTCGACAGGGAACCGAGCCAGCGGTTCATCTGCTCCCACCGGCCCTTGGCGATGAGCGTCTCGGGATAGCTCTTGTAGGTGGTGTGGGGAAAGAGCAGAGGGATCATGTCCTCGCGGGAGCGGATCTCCTCGATGCCCTGGTCGGCGGCGCGCTGTGCGAGCACGGGGACCCGGTCGCGTCGTTGCTGGAAGTACGCGTTCAGCGTCGCGACGACGTCTTTCTGCAGGGTTGTTTCTGTCATCTGGTGCCCTCCGGCCCTCTGGGTGCGGAACGTCGATAACTTGACTGGGAGGTATAGATAAAGAATTGCTGCAACCATACCCATGGGAAAAGTTTTGTGTCCAGACCCGGAACGATTTGGCACACTTCCCTCATGACCCCGACCCACAGCGAGCAGGACACACGACGCCGTGGTGGACGCCCCACCAGGGAGGAAGCGAGCCGGCTCGACGACGCGGTACGCGAGTCCGCCCTCCGGCTGTTCCTCGAGAACGGCTACGAAGGCACGACGATGAACGCCATCGCCGCGGCGGCCGGCACCACGAAACCGTCGCTGTACGCGCGTTTCCCGACCAAGGAGGACGTCTTCCGGTACGTCCTCGGCTGGGCCATGCAGCGCACCGACTGGCCCGCACCCGAACCGGAGATCCCCGACTACGACGATCTCGGGGACTCGCTGACCGCCATCGCGGAGGCCGCGGTCCGGCGCGCCCTGGACCCGTCGATGATCAAGCTGCAGCAGGTCGCCATCGCGTACGCCTCGCGCTATCCGGACATCGCCCGAAAGGCTCTCGGCCCCGGTTACTGGCCCCGCAGGAAACAGGTCGCGGATCTGCTCCGCCGGCACGCGGCGACGGGGAGCATCGTCGCCGACGACCCCGACACGCTCGCAGAACTGTTCCTGGCCATGGCATCCGGCGGTCCTGCACGCCTGGCCTCATTCGGGATCGTGCGCGGGACGGAGGACGTCGACGCCCACGTGCGGGCCGTCGTGGACCTGTTCCTGCGCGGTCTACGTCCGGACTGACGCGCGTCCGGCTTCCGAGGTGATCGAGGCGACCACACCGCCGTCGACGAGCACGTCGGTGCCGTTGACGAAACTCGCCTCGTCGGACAACAGGAAGGCGACGACGGCGGCGAGTTCCTCGGCACGGCCCGTACGGCCGAGCGGCGTCGCCCGTACCATCTCGCCCATCGACTCGTTGTGGTCCGCCTCCTGCCGGCCCTGAGGAGTATCGATGATGCCCGGCGACACGGAGCATGCGCGGGCACCGACCGCCCCGAGCCGCACGGCTTCGTCGCGTGCGAACTGCTGCACACCGTATTTCGCCCACGCATAGGCGACGCCGGGATGTTCGATCGCCTCCCCCACGACCTCCCGGAGACGGTCGAGGAAGTCCTCGGCGAGCGGATCCGCGAGCACGGCGATCTCTTCCGGCGACGGCTGCATCCGCCCGATGTTCGGTGCCATCGAGGCGAAGTAGACCGACGCGGTGCCCGCGGTCGCGAGTGGACGGAGCGCCCGGGCGAGCCGTGCGGTCCCGACCAGGTCGACGGCGAAGATCCGTCGCCAATCGGCCATCGTCGGCGAGATGCCCGCCGCATGTGCGACCGATCGCAGGGCCCCGAGTTCCGTCACGCGCGCAGCCAGTCGTTCGAGTCCGTCGACGTCGGTGACGTCGAGGACGAACGGTTCGACCCGTGTCCGATCACCGTTCAATTCGTCGGCGGTGGCGCGGACGGTGTCGGCGTCCAGGTCGACGAGCAGCACGGTGTCGACCGTGCCGATCATGCGTTGCGCGCACGCGTATCCCATTCCGCGACCGGCTCCGGTCGCGATCCCCACGGTGGTCATGACATGCAGTCCTTTCGGATCATCAGGATGCCGCCCAGCACCGTGACAGTCCGGATTCGGCGGTGCGGGTGACGAGTTCGACGAGTACGCCCCGTCGGCTGCGGGCGAATGCGAAGAACATACCGCCGTCCGGCAGCGCGCGGGTGGCCTCGACGACGAATCCTTCCTTCTCGAGAAGACGGCAGTCCGACTCGACGTCGTCCGACCAGTAGCCGAGGTGGTGGATACCGGAGGTCGCGGCCCACAGGGGTGCGTCGGGCACCGCCGAGACGATCTCGATCCGCGGTTCGGTGACCGAATAGGAGCACTGCAGATCGACGCTCCGGCCGCCGTCCGGCAGCGTCACGTCGACGGCTCCGCCCACCTGCGGTCCCCACCGGTAGCCGAGCAGCACCGAGAGTTCGTCCCGGGCGGCGCGCGGGTCGTCGGTGACGATCCCGAGGTGGAAGAGGTCTTCGGCCTTCATGTCTGCGCCTTTCGGATGTAGATGTTCCAATTGCTCTTCGGTCGTGTAAGAATGGTATTCTTGGTATCGAGATAGATATTCTCACCGATGGAAGGGAGGCGCAATGGCCTGGGACTTCGAAACCGAGCCCGAGTACCAGAAGAAGCTGGACTGGGCCGATGCGTTCGTGCGCGAGGAGGTCGAGCCTCTCGACCTCGTGTGGGAACACGAACAGTTCGTCCCTCTCGACGGACTCCGCCGCAAGGCCATCGACCCTCTCAAGGAGAAGGTTCGCGCAGAAGGTCTGTGGGCCACCCATCTCGGCCCCGAACTCGGTGGTCAGGGATACGGACAGCTGAAGCTCGCACTGCTCAACGAGATCCTCGGGCGCTCGTCGTGGGCACCGATCGTGTTCGGTTGCCAGGCACCCGATACCGGCAACGCCGAGATCATCGCCCATTTCGGCACCCCCGAGCAGAAGGAGCGCTACCTGCAGCCGCTGCTCGACGGCGAGGTGTTCTCCTCGTACTCGATGACCGAACCGCAGGGCGGTGCCGATCCCGCCCAGTTCCGGTGCCGCGCGGTCAAGGACGGCGCCCATTGGGTCATCGACGGGTGGAAGTTCTTCTCCTCCAACGCGCGCACCGCCGAATTCCTCATCGTCATGGTGGTGACGGATCCCGACGTCCCCGTGTACAAGGGCACGTCGATGTTCCTCGTCCCCACCGACACACCGGGCGTGAACATCGTGCGCAACGTCGGCCTCTACGGCGAACCGCTGAACGAGGGCACCCACGCGCTGATTCACTACGACAACGTGCGTGTGCCCGCCGACGCGCTCCTCGGCGAGGAAGGCCAGGCATTCGCCGCCGCGCAGGTGCGACTCGGTGGCGGTCGCATCCACCACGCGATGCGCACCATCGGCCTGGCCCAGAAGGCCCTGGACATGATGTGCGAACGCGCCCTCAGCCGCGAGACGGCCGGCAGCCGCCTCTCCGACAAGCAGGCTGTGCAGGGCTACATCGCCGACTCCTACGCGCAACTCGCACAGTTCCGTCTGTTCGTGCTCAGCACCGCGTGGAAGATCGACAAGTACAACGACTACAAGAAGGTCCGCAAGGACATAGCGACAGCGAAGATCATCATGCCCACCGTGCTCCACGACATCGCGTGGCGCGCCATGCAGGTGCACGGTGCACTGGGCGTCACCAACGAGATGCCGTTCTTCAAGATGATCCACGGCGCAGCGGTGATGGGCCTGGCCGACGGGCCGACCGAAGTGCACAAGACCACCGTCGCCAAGCAGGTCCTCCGCGACTACAGCCCGGTCGACGACATGTGGCCCTCGGAGTGGATCCCGAAGAAGCAGGAAGAAGCCCGGAAGAAGTACGCCGACTACATCGAACTCGAAGTGGGGAATCTGTGATCGACACCGAGCGTCTCGCCGAATGGATGGACGAGCAGGGCCTGCCCGGCAAGGGCGCGCCGCTCGACGCGAAGTATCTCTCCGGCGGTACACAGAACGAGATCTACAAGCTCACGCGCGACGACTTCACGTGCGTCATCCGCATCCCTCCGACCGGCGCGCCGGTCGACCGCGACAGCGGGATCATGCGCGAGTGGCGGATCATCCAGGGACTGGCCGGAACCGACGTCCCGCACACGAAAGCCGTAGCCGCATGTGAGGACACGTCCGTTCTCGGCCGCTCCTTCTACCTCATGGGTCACGTCGACGGATGGTCGCCGATGGATCACCGCGGCACCTGGCCCGCGCCGTTCGACACCGATCTCGACGCTCGCGCCGGCCTGGCCTACCAGCTCGCCGAGGGCATCGCCCTCTTGTCGAAGGTGGACTGGAAGGCACAGGGCCTGGAGGATCTGGGACGTCCCGACGGTTTCCACGACCGGCAGGTGAGCCGATGGACCCGCTTCTTCGAGCGGATCAAGGCCCGCGAGATCGAGGGCATGGACGTCGCGACGAAGTGGCTCGAGACCCATCGTCCGCTCGACTACATCCCCGGTCTGATGCACGGCGACTACCAGTTCGCCAACGTGATGTTCGAGCACGGCGCCCCCGCGAAGCTCGCGGCGCTCGTCGACTGGGAGATGGGTACCGTCGGCGATCCGAAGCTCGACCTCGGCTGGATGCTCATGAACTGGCCCGAGGATACGAGCGCGAACGAGGACAGCGCGGTCAGCTACGTCGACCTGACCGGGATGCCCGGTCGCGCGCAGATGCTCGCGCACTACGCCGAGGTCTCCGGCCGCCAGGTCGACGACATCGACTACTACCTGATCCTCGCCAAGTGGAAGCTCGCCATCGTCCTCGAACAGGGCTTCCAGCGGGCCGGGGACGATCCCAAGCTGCAGTCCTACGGACCGGTCATCACCAGTCTCATGAAGTCGGCCGCCGATCTCGCCGAGTCGACGGATTACAAGGGCTGAAGGGGTCTGCGATGACGACTGTCGTGGAAGGGCTGGTGGAGGAACGGCACGGACCGGTGCTCGTCCTCCGCATCGATCGGCCCGAGGCGCGTAATGCCCTCAACGGAGCCGTACTCCGCGGAATCGGCGCTGCGGCCCTTCGGGCAGAGGCGGATCCGGAGATCCGGGCAATCGTGCTCACCGGCACGGGGGACCGGGCATTCTGTGCGGGCATGGACCTGCGGGCGTTCGCGGAAGGCGAGGACATCGGCACCGACTCCGAGGAAGCCGCCGGATACGCCCGGCTGTCCAAGGGCGAACTCACCGTCCCTGTCGTCGGCGCCGCCAATGGCAGCGCTGTGGGCGGCGGGCTCGAACTCCTCCTCGGCGCCGACATCATCGTGGCGTCCTCCGAGGCGAAGTTCGGCCTGCCCGAGGTGAAGCGGGGTCTCTTCCCCGCCGGCGGCGGCACCGCCATCGGCACCCGCATCCCCGTCGGGGCGGCACTCGAGCTGACCCTGACGGGGGATCCGATCACGGCACAGCGCGGCTACGAACTCGGACTGATCAATGCCGTGGTGGCGCCCGATCAGGTCCTGGACACCGCACTCGACTACGCCCGGCGGATCGCGGCGAACGCCCCACTCGGCCTGTCCGCGGTGAAGGAACTCGTCCGGCTCGCGCAGGCCGATCCCGAGCGTGCCGGCGAGCGACTCTCCCACTGGCAGTCGGTCGTCTTCACCAGCAACGACGCGAAGGAAGGCGCCACCGCGTTCATCGAGAAGCGGGCGCCGGTCTGGCAGGGACAGTGACTGCCGCGGCCGCACCGACGAGCACCGTGCGCGCGGTCGTCTGCACCGAATACGGGGAACCCGAATCCCTTCGGATGGAGTCGCGGCCGTCGTCCCCGCTCGCCCCCGGTCACGTCCGGGTGCGTGTGGGAGCGGCCGCAGTGAACTTCCCCGACGTCCTCCTCGTGGCGAACAGGTACCAGATCAGCGTGCCTCCACCCTTCGTTCCGGGCAGCGAGTACGCGGGCACGGTCGTCGAGGTCGCGGACGATGCGGACGGATTCTCGGTGGGCGATCGTGTCACCGGCACCGGGCTGGTCGGAGCGTTCGCCGACGAGGTGGTTGCTCCCACGAAGGCCCTGAAGAAGATCCCGGACGGGATCGACGACCGGACCGCCGCATCCTTCGGAGTGGCGCACCGGACGGCCTATCACACGCTCCGGTCGGTGGCGCGCCTGAAACCCGGGGAACGACTGGTCGTCCTCGGGGCCGGAGGCGGTGTCGGCCTGGCGGCCGTGCAACTCGGTGTGGCGCTGGGCGCTTCGGTCACGGCCGTCGCCTCGTCGGCCGACAAACTCGCGGTCGCGTCGTCCTACGGCGCCGCGCACACGATCGATCACCGCACGAGCGACCTGCGTTCGGCCTTGAAGGACGCGTTGCCGGAGGGGGCCGACGTCGTCGTCGATCCGGTGGGTGGCGAACTCTCGGAGCCGGCGCTCCGGTCGCTGGTCCGCGGTGGACGTTTCGTCACCATCGGGTACGCGTCCGGTTCGATCCCGCGGATCCCTCTGAATCTCGTTCTGGTCAAGGGTATCCGGATCATGGGTTTCCAGTTCCAGGATCTCGATCCGGAGGAGTACCGGCGGAACGAGGCCGAACTCGTGGACCTGCTCGTCTCGGGCACGGCGGTTCCGCACATCGGCGCGGACTATCCGCTCGAGGACGCCGCGCGGGCGCTTCGTCACGTCGCCGACGGACGAGCGGTCGGGAAGGTCGTCATCGACATGTCCCGCTGATCGTCCTCGCGCGACGAACCGATCCTTGCGCGCCCTACACACCGAGCGAACCCCGGTTCGGCGCGCAAGGATCGACCGGCGCAGCAATTCTCTTCCGGCACTACGACTGCGGCCCGGCCTCCGAGCAAGGAGACCGGGCCGCAGTCGTCGTGGTGCTCAGGCCATGGAGACGAGGTTGCCGCGCATACGGAGCGTGTCGGCACCTCCGGTGAGGAACGATTCGGTGGCAGCGATCGCGGTCGCCGGTGCCGCGGCAGCGGCGAGGGCATGCGACTTGAAGACCTGGGCCGCGCGGCTCAGGCGGTGCTGCAGCGGCACGATGCGCGAGTCGAGTTCGGAGGGGACGTTCTCGCCCCACAGCGCAACCGTGGTGGGACTGTCCGACATCGCCTCGAGCACACCGTTGCGGATCCGCTCGTCGGACGCGTAGAGATCGGCGGCGACGGCGACCATGTCTGGCATGGGACCGTAGGGTGCAGAACTCAGAGCGGACTCGAGGTCGACCGCCTTGGTCGCGCCGAGGATCTCGAACGGACGCAGATCGGAACTCTGCGGAACGACGACCACCACTTCCCAGCCTGCCGCAACCTGGTCGTACAGCCAGCCACCGGTGTACCGGACGGCGTCGGCGACCTTGGGCGCGACGACGGCGACCCTTCGTCTCAGGATGTGGCGGCGGGCATGAGCTGTTGCTCGAGCGACTGTATGTAGTCCTCGAATATTGCGGTCAGTGGGAGCGAACGATCGAGCAGCCATGAGGTTTCCATTCCATTCAGGAAAGCGACGATCTCCACCGCTTTGACGGCTGGGTCCACATCCGTTCGATATCGCCCGGCGTGTTGTCCACGCCGGATGCCGGCTTCGACCGCGTCGAGAGCCGCCTGATACCGCCCGAGTAGGCGATCGTGCAGAGGGGCATCCGGTTCCAGGTTCTCGATGAGAAGCACCGCATACATTCCGACCAGTTCGGGCGACTCCTCGAAACGCTTCGGGAGTTTCCTGAGCTGTTCGACGAGATCCCCCGTCCGATCCACACGAGCGTCGTCGTCGTTGTCGCGGGCGTCGAGCACCGCGTGCAACAACTGGTCCTTCGACTCGAAGTGATGCAACAGCCCTGCCGGGGTCAATCCTGCTTCCCGGGCGATCTGGGCGAGGCTCGTGCTCCGCCACCCGTTCCGCGCCAGAAACCGCTGGGCAACGCTGAGAATCAGCTCCCTGCGATCCTCACCTCTGGCGAGGAGAGTGTCGTATGCACGCTGGGACAACAGCCCTCACTTCGTTGAAGAAGAACAACCTACTGAACGCACATTAGGTCATTTTCCCAAGTGTGACAAGGGTCTCATCAGATATATGTTTCGCGATGGATCACAGGAGTTCGACGACGGTCGCGTTGGCGGTCCCACCGCCCTCGCACATCGTCTGGAGACCGAAGCGGATGCCCTGATCACGCATGTGATGGATCATCCGGGTCATCAGCACCGCACCCGAACCGCCGAGCGGATGACCGAGCGCGATCGCCCCTCCGAGCGGATTCAGCTTCTCCGGATCCGCGCCCGTCTCGGCAAGCCACGCCAGCGGCACCGACGCGAATGCCTCGTTGACCTCGAAGACACCGACTTCTCCCAGTGCGATGCCGGCCTTCGCCAGGGCCTTCTCCGTCGCGGGGATGGGCCCGGTCAGCATGAGGACGGGATCGGCGCCGGCGACGACACCGGCCCGGTACCGGACCAGCGGAGTGAGCCCGAGCTCCCGGGCCTTCTCCGGCGTCGTCACGAGCAACGCCGCCGCACCATCGGAGATCTGCGACGAATTACCGGCGTGGATGACGCCGTCCTCGGCGAAGGCGGGCTTCAGACCGGCCAGCTTCTCGACGGTCGATCCCCGCCGCACCCCTTCGTCCACCGACACCACGCCCGCCTCGGTGGGCACCGGGACGATCTGTGCGTCGAACGCACCGCGGTCCAGCGCAGCGGCGGCACGCTCGTGCGAGAGCACCGAGAACTCGTCGAGACGGGTCCGGGAGAAACCCCACTTCTGAGCGATCTTCTCGGCAGAGATGCCCTGGTTGAACGAGAACCCGTCGTACCGGGCCAGCGCCTTCGGTCCGTACGGCTGACCCGACGCCCGCGCCGAACCCAGCGGCACACGGCTCATCACCTCGACACCACCGGCGACGACGACGTCCTGCTGACCGGACATCACCGCCTGCGCAGCGAAGTCGAGCGCCTGCTGGCTCGACCCGCACGCGCGGTTGATCGTCGTACCCGGGATCGATTCGGGCCAGCCGGCGGCGAGGACCGAGTACCGGCCGATGTTGCTCGACTGGTCTCCCACCTGCGAGACACAGCCCCACACGACGTCGTCGACGACCGCCGGATCGATACCCGCGCGCTCGGCGAGTGCCTGCAGGACGTGCGCCGACAGATCCGCCGGATGCTCGCCCGCCAGTCCCCCGTTGCGCTTGCCGACCGGCGTGCGGACGGCCTCGACGATGACTGCTTCACGCATGTACTTCTTCTCCACTCGTAGTCTGTGGTTCCGGAGTCTGTATTTCCGGGTTCAGTGCCCACCGGCCGGTAAAGCGGACCTCGCGCTTCTCGGCGAAGGCACGGAACGCCTCGGGGGCGTCGACGGTCCCGAAGTTGACCGCCTGGGCGCGCGCTTCACCGGCGAGAGAATCCCGCAGGCCGCGGTCGACGGCTTCGTTGAGCAATGCCTTGGTCTGGGCCAGGGCGACGGGCGGACCGGCCGACAGCCGAGCGCAGAGATCGTCGACGAACGCGTCGATGCCCCCCTCGGATTCGATCCAGGTCACCAGCCCCAGCCGGTGCGCCTCGTCGGCGTCGATGGCCTCGGCCAGCAACGCGAGTCGTTTCGCTTGCTGCAGACCGACGAGCCTCGGCAGCAACCACGTGCCGCCGAGATCGGGTGACAGTCCCCGCTTGGCGAAGATCTGCGAGAAGGTCGAGCGCGGTGTCGCGACCACCAGATCGCATCCGAGCGCCAGGTTCCAGCCGGCCCCGTAGGCGACACCGTCGACCTTCGCGACGGTGGGAACCGGAAGTTCGTGGAGCAGCAACGCGACGTCCGTCAGTTTGCGCAGCTTGCGCAAGGGATGTGCGACACCGGGATTGGCGATATCGGCGCCGGAACAGAACGCGCCGGCCGCGCCGGTGACGACGAGGACACGTACGCCCGGGTCGTCGGCGGTGTCGACGAGGACGTCGTGCAATGCCTGCCAGAGCGGACCGTCGATCGCGTTCTTGCGATGCGGCCGGTTCACCGTGAGGGTCCGGACCCCGTCGTGGTCGTCGACGAGAAGAGAATCGGTGCTCATTCGGCTGCCTCCGTGTCCGGTGCGCGGTATGCGGGACCGATCGCGCCGGTCTCGCGCAGCCGCGCGATCTCGGTGCGGGTGATCCCGAAATCCTGCAGCACCGCATCGGTGTGCTCACCGAGCCCCGGTACCGCACCCATGGGCAGTTCGAAGCCCGCGACGACCGGTGGGGGAAGCAGCGCCTCGATCGGTCCGTTGGGGGTTGCGACCTCCCGCCAGCGATCCCGGGCCTGCAGCTGGGGATGTGCGATCACGTCGCTGGGCAGGTTGTACCGGGAGTTGCCGATACCGGCCTCGTCGGCGATCTTCTGGATGTGTGCGAGGGGATGCCGGGCGCACCACTGCGCGATCGCCTCGTCGAGCACGGCGCGATGTTCGCAGCGACCGGCATTGGAGCGGAAACGCTCGTCGTCGGCCAGATCGTCGCGTTCGATGATCTCCCGTGCGAGTCGCTGCCATTCCCGGTCGTTGGTGGTGCCGAGGACGACGACCTGGTCGTCGGCGGTGCGGTACGACCCGTACGGTGAGACGGCGGGCGACGACATGCCCAGCGGTTGCTGGTTCACCCCGGAATAGCGCGTGTAGGTCAGCGGGTATCCCATGAGCTCGGTCATCGTGTCGAACAGGCTCACCGACACCTTCGACAGGCTGCCGCCGCGACCACGGTGCCGTTCCTTGCCGCACAGCAGGGCGAGGATCGACACGGCCGAGTACAGGCCGGTGGTGATGTCCGCGACGGGCGGCCCGGGTTTCGCCGGCATGCCGGGATGGCCGGTGACCGCGCACGCCCCCGATTCCGCCTGGATCAGAAGGTCGTAGGCGCGTTTGTGCGAGAGCGGACCACCGGGACCGTAACCGTCGATCTCGACCGAGATCAGTTCGGGATAGAGCTCCTCGAGCCGGTCGGGTGACAGTCCGAGCCGCGCGGTCGCGCCCGGCGCCAGATTCGACACCAGCACGTCGGAGCGGGCGAGGATCCGGTGCAGCACCGCGATCCCGTCGTCCGACTTCAGGTCGAGTGTCACCGATTCCTTGCCGCGGTTGGCCCATACGAAATGTGCTGCCATGCCACCGACGACGTCGTCGTAGTCGCGCGCGAAGTCACCACCGCGGGGGTTCTCGATCTTGATGACCCGCGCACCGAAATCGGCGAGCGTCCGCGTGCACATCGGTGCCGACACGGCCTGCTCGAGGGTGACGACGGTGACGCCCGCGAGCGGGCCGTCCGAGCCCACAGAATCTGTTGTCACCGTCTCGGTCATCACATCACCATGCCACCGTCGACCGGCAGCACCTGCCCGGTGACGAACGATGCCGCGTCGGTGGCCAGGAAGACGAACGCTCCGGCGACCTCCTCCGGGGATGCCCAGCGACGCAGCGGAATACGATTGAGCATGTTGGCGGCGAACTTCTCGTTGGTGCGGATCGTCTCCGTCATGGGAGTCGCGGCGAGCGGGGCCAGCGCGTTGACGAGGATGTTCTTGCGGGCCAGCTCGCGGGCGAGCGACTTGGTGATGCCGATGATCCCCGCTTTGGCCGCGGAGTAGTTCACCTGCCCGAGCGTGCCGGTGATGCCCGCCGAGGAGGTCACGTTGATGATGCGTCCCTTGCCGTCGGTGGCGAGGAAGGGCAGTGCCGCCTGCGAGCAGTTGAAGGCGCCGAGCACGTGGATGTCGTGGATGCGCTGGAACGAGTCGACGGTGGTGTCGGCGAACATCGCCGGGTCGGTGACACCGGCGTTGTTGACGAGGATGTGGAGCACGCCCTCGGTCAGACCGGCGGCACGCGCCATCGCGGCGTCGGCCGCCTCCCGGTCGCGGACGTCGAGCGCGGCGCTGTCGGCCTTACCACCGTTCACCGAGATCCGTTCGGCAACAGCGGCTGCGGCGTCACCGTTCACATCGGTGACGAGCACGGCCGCACCGGCGGCCGCGAGGGCTTCGGCGACGGCCGAGCCGATACCGCCGGCCGCGCCGGTCACCACGGCCGACCGCCCGGTGAGATCGAAGAGAGAATTGTTCACGGCCATCAGTAGCTCCTCGGCAGTCCCAGAGTGTGTGAGCTCAGGAAATTCAGGATCATCTCCTGGCTGATCGGTGCAATGCGCATGACGCGCGCTTCGCGGAAGTACCGCGAGACGTTGTACTCCTCCGAGTAGCCCATGCCGCCGTGCGTCTGCAGCGCACGGTCGGCAGCGGTGAATCCCGCATCGGCACAGAGGTATTTGGCGGTGTTGGCTTCCCGTCCGCACGGCTTGCCGTTGTCGTAGAGCCAGGTCGCCTTGCGCAGGACGAGTTCGGCGGCATCGAGGTGGGCGAGCGAATCGGCGAGGGGGAACTGGATTCCCTGGTTCATGCCGATCGGGCGGCCGAAGACTTCGCGTTCGTTGCCGTACCTGACCGCCTTGTCGAGCGCCACGCGACCGATGCCGAGGGCCTCGGCGGCGATGAGCATGCGCTCGGGGTTGAGGCCGTCGAGCAGATACTCGAAACCCTTCCCCTCCTCACCCACGCGGTCCTCCACCGGCACCCGCAGGTCGTCGATGAACAGCTCGTTCGACGTGACGGCGTTGCGCCCCATCTTGCGGATCGGGCGGATGTCGACGCGGCTGCGGTCGAGATCGGTGAGGAACAACGTCATGCCGTCGGTCTTCTTCTGCACCTCGTCGTACCGCTGGGTACGGGTCAGCAGCAGGATCTTCTCGGATTCCTGCGCCTTCGAGATCCACACCTTGCGGCCGTTGACGACGTAGTGGTCGCCGTCCCGCCGGGCGAAGGTGGTGATCCGCGAGGTGTCGAGGCCTGCTCCGGGCTCGGTGACACCGAAGCAGACGTGCAGGTCGCCGCTGACGATGCGCGGCAGGGTGCGGGCCTTGAGTTCGTCGGAACCGTGCTTGACGACCGGCTGCATGCCGAAGATGTTGAGGTGAATCGAGCTCGCGGCGTTCATGCCGCCGCCCGAACGCGCGACCTCCTCGAGCAACAGGGTGGCCTCGGTGATGCCGTATCCGTGCCCGCCGTACTCCTCGGGCATGGTGATACCGAGCCAACCACCGTCGGCCATGGCCTTGTAGAACTCCGAGGGGAACTCGTGGGCGAGGTCCTTCTCCATCCAGTACTGGTCGTCGAACCTCTTCGTCAGTTCGGCCACCGACTTGCGGATGAGCTCCTGATCCTCGCTGAGTTCGAAACTCATTCCGCTCATCGTCGGCACCGCCGGCCCTGCGGGCGGGGCTGCACGTCATCGAGGTTCATGGGGGGTCCCTTTCGTGTCGGTCAGTCGGAGGCGGGAAGCGGCTTCGCGGCCTTGAGAGTCATGGGGATACCGCCGTAGCCGAGTTCCCCGGGCCCCGAGGAGGTGCACAGCACCTCGACCGTGTCGTCCGCGTCGACGTAGCGCTTGCCGAGAACGGTGACGGCGTCGCCGGCCGACGGTTCGGGTCGGCCCGGCGGCGCCGGAATCATCGGGGCGCCACCGCATGTGAGTTCCTGTGCGTTCTCCGCAGGGGCGCGGACGACGACGACCCTCGTGGAGCCTTCGGCGGCGGCGAGCTGCACTCCTGGACGAAGTGGTGCGGGTGTGGTCACGGCGTACCTCTCTTTCGATCGCTCGACGGCGAGCGCGACCCCGGGTGGCTCGTGCGATGAAAACTATCCTCTCTTTTGAGGAGAATCAACCTTCGCGACGCGCCGCCCACAAGAGGAGGAGGCTCGTAGATCTCATGCATCCACCGGCAGCGTGGAGCGACAGCCGCTCCGCGCGCGAGCTTCCCACCAGCAGAAACGGGACATTTCTCGCGGAACGTTGACTATCCGGCGCGGACGTGGAAATCTATCGATCAGAAATGAGAATGCAATTCTCTCGAACAGGGAGGAGGTTGATGTGGCACTGCTATCCCCGCTGCCGGCGGAACTCTGGGACGAGGACGTCGACGCAGCACTGAAAGGTCTTATGCCCCGGCACATGAGGAATCCGGAGCAGGCCGGCACCGCGATGGCGACGCTCGTCCACCATCCGGAGTTGACCAAGGCCTTTCTCGGCTTCAGCGTGCATCTTCTGTTCCGATCCACACTCCCGGCCAGGCTGCGCGAACTCGTGATCCTGCGGGTCGCCGCACTGCACGACTGCTCGTACGAGCGGGAGCACCACATCGAGATCGCGCGCACCGAGGCCGGCCTCACGCCGGACGAGATCGCCGCGGCCGTCGACGGGTCGGCCGAGGATCCGTTCGAGCAGCGCCTGCTCGACTCCGTTCGGGAGTTGACCGAGACCTCGCGCATGTCCGAGGAGACCTGGACAGCGCTCTCGGAGCATCTCACCACCAAACAACTGATGGACCTCATCTTCACCGTGGGTGGCTACAGCCTGATGGCCATGGCCTACAACACCTTCGGTATCGAGTTCGAAGACGAAAGGTAGAACCTTGCCCCACTTCACCAAGCCGGCCGAGGGAAGCTGGACCGAGCACTATCCCGAACTCGGCACCGCACCCGTCGACTACACCGACTCCATCGATCCCGCCTTCTTCGAGGCGGAGCGCGAGGCGATCTTCAAGCGCACGTGGCTCTACATGGGTCGCGTCGAGCAGCTGCCGCGCGTCGGCAGCTACTTCACCAAGGAGATCCCGTCGGCCGGGCCCGGCACCTCGCTGGTCATCGTCAAGGGCAACGACGGCGTCATCCGCGCGTTCCACAACGTGTGCCGCCACCGCGGAAACAAGCTGGTGTGGAACGACTTCCCCAACGAGGAGACCGCCGGTAGCTGCAAGCAGTTCACCTGCAAGTACCACGCCTGGCGCTACAGCCTCGAGGGCGATCTGACCTTCGTGCAGCAGGAGGGCGAGTTCTTCGATCTCGACAAGAAGGACTTCGGACTCAAGGCGGTTCGCTGCGAGACGTGGGAAGGGTTCATCTACATCAACCTCGACGACGACGCAGCTCCGCTCGTCGACTACCTCGGCGACTTCGCCAAGGGTCTCGAAGGCTACCCCTTCGACAAGATGACCGAGGTCTACAGCTACCGCTCTGAGATCAACGCGAACTGGAAACTGTTCATCGACGCCTTCGCCGAGTTCTACCACGCACCGATCCTGCACATGAAGCAGGCGGTCAAGGACGAGGCCGAGAAGCTCGCCGGCTACGGCTACGAGGCGCTGCACTACGAGATCAAGTCGCCGCACTCGATGATCTCCTCGTGGGGCGGCATGGCCCCGCCCAAGGACCCGAACATGGTCAAGCCCATCGAGCGCGTCCTGCGTTCGGGTCTCTTCGGCCCGTGGGACGTTCCGGACATCGAGGGCCTGGCCGAGGATCAGCTGCCTCCGGCGGTCAACCCCACCAAGTTCCACAGCTGGGGCCAGGACAGCTTCGAGTTCTTCCCGAACATGACGCTGCTCATCTGGAAGCCGGGCTGGTACCTCACCTACACCTACTGGCCCACCGCCGTCGACAAGCACATCTTCGAGACGAGCCTGTACTTCGTCCCGCCGAAGAACGCTCGCGACCGCCTCGCGCAGGAACTCGCCGCGGTGACTTTCAAGGAGTACGCGCTCCAGGACGCGAACACCCTCGAAGCGACCCAGACCATGATCGGCACCCGCGCAGTGACCGATTTCCCACTCAACGACCAGGAAATCCTCCTGCGCCACCTCCACAAGACCGTCGCCGATTACGTCAAGGAGTACCAGAAGTGACGACTCTGCCCACCGAATTCGCCGACCTCGAACCGTATGCCGACTGGGCTCTGGCCACCGAGCCCGAGCGCTACGCCAAGCGGCTGGCGTCGAGCATGCCCGAGATGCAGCAGTTCTACGACGCCGCCTTCGGCCGACTCGAGGACGCCATCACCTACCTCGACAAGTTCGATCTGGACGACCTCGACGACGATGCCCGCGCGCTCATGCACCTGATGCAGTCGCTCGTGATGGTCTCGTTCCCCGTCGAGGTCTGGAAGCAGCCCCGCGTGCCGGACAGTGGCGCCGCCTGGGTCACCATCACCAAGGAACCGGTGGTGTGATGCCACCCGTCGGGACACTCCGGCGATGAGCACACCTCGCGCCCGTACCCGAACCCTCCGGGGTTCGAGTACGGGCGCGTTGTGGTTTCTTCGGTTCCACGCCGTCCGTATTTCAAGATCGAACACAGTTGGTCGATTGTCGTCACGTGATCGATCACAAGTCCGATATGCACGAAAGATCCCCTCGCGCCGGACTTTCCGACCCATGGTTGGATGTGCGGGCGAGACACGGCTTCGAGCGCGGGACGGCCGCGGGGCGAGGTCGAACTCTGCACCAGCCCACAGCCTGCCCCGGGAGGAAACATGACCGACATCGAGACGAAGAACTTCTTCACCGATCCGGATCTCGTCGAGGACCCGTACCCCTATTACGACGCCCTGCGCGAGGGATGCCCGGTCAGGCGCGAACCCCACCACAACGTCATGATGGTCACCGGCTACGAGGAGGCGATCCAGGTCCTGAGCGACGAGCAGACCTTCTCGTCGTGCATCTCGGTGACCGGCCCGTTCTCCGGCCTTCCGGCCTGCCCCGAGAGCGACGACATCACCGACTTCATCGAGGAGCACCGCCCCTCGCTGCCGATGAACGACCAGCTCCCCACCATGGATCCCCCGCAGCACACCGACCATCGCGGCCTGCTGATGCGGCTCATCACTCCCAAGCGCCTCAAGGAGAACGAGGCCTTCATCGAGCGCATCGCCGACCGGCTCCTCGACGACCTGCTCGCCCGGGGCGAGGGCGACTACATCACCGGCTTCGCTGCGCCGTTCGCGATGCTCGTCATCGCCGACCTGCTGGGCGTGCCGGAGAGCGACCACCAGGAGTTCATCGAGGGCCTGAACATCCAGGTGGAGAAGGGCTTCTCGCTCGGCAGCACCGAGGGTGAGGCACTGAAGCTCAACCCGCTCGAGTTCCTGTACAAGAAGTTCGGCCAGTACATCGAGGACCGCCGCGCGAACCCCACCGACGACGTGCTGACGGGCCTCGCCACCGCGACCTTCCCCGACGGCACCCTGCCGCCCGTCGACGACGTCCTGCGCATCGCCGCGAACGTGTTCTCCGCCGGCCAGGAGACCACCGTGCGTCTGCTGAGCTCGGCGCTGCGGATCATCGCCGAGCAGCCCGAACTCCAGAAGACCCTGCGCAGCGAGCCCGATCGCATCCCGAACTTCATCGAGGAGACGCTGCGTTTCGAGAGCCCGATCAAGGGCGACTTCCGACTCGCGAAGACCCCCACCACCATCGGCGGGGTCGACGTCTCGGCCGGCACCATCATGATGCTGGTCAACGGTGCCGCCAACCGCGACCCGCGTCAGTTCTCCGATCCGAACGACTTCGACATCGACCGCCGCAACGCCCGCACCCACATCGCGTTCGGTCGCGGTGTGCACTCGTGCCCCGGCGCCCCGCTCGCCCGCACGGAGGGGCGCGTGGGCATCCAGCGTCTGCTCGAGCGCACCAGCGAGATCCGGATCTCCGAGAAGGTGCACGGCCCCGAGAACGACCGGAAGTTCGGTTACCTGCCGACCTTCATCCTGCGCGGCCTGCTCGCGCTGCACCTCGAGTACGCGCCGGCGGAAGGTGAGTCGAAGTGAAGGTCTTCGTCGACGACGACGCCTGTCGCGGACACGGAGTCTGCCTCGCCGCCTGCCCGGAGGTCTTCGACCTGAGCGACGGCGGGTACGCGGTCACGCTCGTCTCCGAGGTCCCGGCCGAGCACGAGGAATCCGTGCGGGAGGCCGCAGCGGGTTGTCCCGAAAGGGCGATCCGGCTCGACTGAGTCACGATCGAAACCGAACACGGGCGTCGGTCCGGACCGAAAGGTCCGGGCCGACGCCCTTTTTCGTTTCTCCCATCGAGGGTCGATTGACGCCGTCCGGGGTTGTGTGAAAACCTCATAATCAAGATATGAGAGTGACATTCTCATGATGTGTCGCTCTCCGATGAAAGGACGAGCGATGCTGACCCTGAAGGCAGCCGGACTGCTCGACGTCGACACGGGCGAGATCGTCCGCCCGGGAATCATCCGCGTCGACGGCGAACGCATCGCCGGAGTGGGCGGAACCTACAGTGATAATTCGGGCGACACGCCCGAGGGTGACGTCATCGACCTCGGCGACCTGATCCTCATGCCCGGCCTGATGGACATGGAGGTCAACCTCCTCATGGGTGGACGCGGCGAGAAGCCCGTCTACTCGACGGTCCAGGACGACCCGCCCCTGCGCATGCTGCGTGCCGTCGGAAACGCCCGCCGCACCCTGCGCGCGGGATTCACCACCGTCCGCAATCTCGGACTGTTCGTCAAGACCGGCGGATACCTCCTCGACGTGGCCCTCGGAACGGCCATCGACAAGGGCTGGGTGGACGGCCCGCGCGTCGTCCCCGCCGGTCACGCCATCACCCCCACCGGCGGACACCTCGATCCGACGATGTTCGCGGCGTTCGCGCCCGGCGTCCTCGACCTCACGATCGAGGAGGGCATCGCCAACGGCGTCGACGAGGTCCGCAAGGCGGTGCGCTACCAGATCAAGCACGGCGCCCAGCTCATCAAGGTGTGCGTCTCGGGCGGCGTCATGTCGATGACCGGATCCGCAGGTGCCCAGCACTATTCGGACGAAGAGCTGCGCGCGATCGTCGACGAGGCACATCGTCGCGGGATGAAGGTCGCCTCGCACACGCACGGCGCCGAAGCCGTGCGACACGCGATCGAAGCCGGAATCGACTGCATCGAACACGGATTCCTCATCGACGACGACACCATCGACCTCATGGTCGAGCGCGGAACATGGCTCGTGCCCACCACCCGTCTCGCCGACGCGATGGACACCTCCCACGCGCCGCCGGAGCTGCAGGCCAAGGCCGCCGAGATGTTCCCCAAGGCACGCACCTCGGTGCTCGCCGCATACAAGGCCGGGGTGAAGATCGCGGTCGGCACCGACGCGCCGGCCATCCCCCACGGCAAGAACGCCGACGAGATCGTTGCCCTCGTCGACCGCGGAATCCCTCCCCTCGCGGTGATCCAGGCCGCCACGATCAATGCGGCAGAACTCATCGGCGTCGACGACCGCGGTCGCCTCGCCGAAGGTCTGCTCGCCGACATCATCGCCGTCCCCGGCGATCCCACCGAAGACATCACCGTCACCCAGAACGTGCGGTTCGTGATGAAAGGCGGAAAGGTCTATGTCCACAACTGACCGTTCGATCACCGACGACCTCGTCGAGATCAACCAGCTGCTCGCCCGCTACGCGGTGAACATGACGAAGAACGACGTCGAAGGCGTCGTCTCGGTGTTCACCCCCGACGGCACCTACAGTGCCTTCGGCGACGCGTTCCCCCTCGACCGGTTCCCCGAGCTCGTCGCGGCCGCACCGAAGGGCCTGTTCATGACGGGCACGGCCCTCATCGACATCGACGGCGACACCGCGACCGGCACCCAGCCGCTGTGCTTCGTCGAACATTCCACGCACGACATGCGGATCGGCTACTACAACGACACCTACGTCCGCACGGCCGACGGCTGGCGACTGCGCACCCGCGCGATGACCTTCATCCGCCGCAGCGGAACCCACGACTCCGGCATCCCCCACGCCTTCGAACCGGCATGAACGTCACCGAATTCAGGACCGCCGTCCGAACCTGGCTCGACGAGAACGATCTGACCCCCGGACCGGATCACTCGTTCGACGCGCAGGTCGAACAACTCGCCCGCGTGCGGCGGGAACTCTACGACGCGGGCTGGATGCGCTACGGCTGGCCCGAGGAGGTCGGCGGACTCGGCGGCGAGGCCGTCCTGCGTGCCGTGCTCGGCGAGGAGGTCGCGACCCGCGACCTCGCCGAGCCGGGCATCTATTCGATGATCGAGGTGCTCGCGCCCACCATGATCTCCTACGCGCGACCCGAACTCGCGGCGGAGATGGTGCCGAAACTGCTCCGCGGTGAGGAACAGTGGTGCCAGGGCTTCTCGGAGCCCGGCTCGGGCAGCGACCTCGCGTCGCTGTCCACCCGGGCCGAGCAACGCGGCGACGAGTGGGTGATCAACGGGCAGAAGGTCTGGACGTCGCTCGCCCAGTTCGCCTCCCGCTGCGTGCTGCTCACCCGTACCGCGCCGGGGCACAAGGGCATCACCGCCTTCTTCGTCGACATGGACACCCCGGGCATCACCGTCCGGCCGCTGCGCACGATGCACGGCGTCGACGAGTTCGCCGAGGTGTACTTCGACGACGTCGTCGTGCCGGCCGACCGTATGCTGGGCAATCCCGGCGACGGCTGGAAGCTTGCGATGGATCTGCTTCCGCACGAACGGTCGACATGCTTCTGGCATCGCATCGCCTATCTGTTCACCCGGTTGGATCGACTTGTGGACGAGACTGATTCGACGACCGACGACGAACTCGGCGCGGCCTACCTCGCGCTGCACACCGTGCGGTGCCGGTCGCTCGCCACCCAGCAGCGACTGGCGTCGGGCGCGTCGCTCGGCCCCGAGACCTCCGTCGACAAGATCCTCCTCGCGACCGCCGAACAGCAGTTGTTCGACACCGCGCGGGATCTGCTTCCCGGCGTACTCGAACTGTCCGACACCGAATGGCGGACCGAATTCCTGTATTCCCGTGCGGCGACGATCTACGGCGGCACCGCCGAGATCCAACGCAACATCGTCGCGCGCCGACTTCTCGATCTGGGGGCGGAGTGACGACCTACAGCACTGCACCGGCGCCGGATTCGGACCTCGGCCTGCTCGAGGACGCACTGCGCAAGACCATGGAGAGCACGACCGGTGCCACACTCGACGCGGCGCTGGTCGATCTGGGCTGGCACGACATGCTCACCGAGATGCCCGACGACACGATCCCCATGGTGTTCCGGCTGCTCGGCGAGACCGGCGCGCACGCCCCGGTGATCAACGACGTCGTGCTCGTCGACGCGGGTCGTGAGGCCGGTGGGGTCGTACCCCTCCCCTACACCGGCCGACAGTGGATCGAGTGGGCACGCGAGGACCGGGACACCACCGCGCTCGACGCGGAACTGCCGATCGCGACGGTCGGATCCGGTGATCCGGTGCCGGTCGCAGCGGCACGTCGTGCGCTCGGCTGGTGGCTGGTCGGAACGAGCCGAGCGATGCTCGACTCGGCCCGTACCCACGCTCTCGACCGCACGCAGTTCGGCAAGCCGATCGCCGGCTTCCAGGCGGTGCGGCACCGGCTCGCGGAGACGTACGTCGCCGTCGAGGGCGCGGAGGCCACCCTGCGTGCCGCCACCGACGAGCTCGGTTCCCTGCTCGCGAAGGCCGTCGCGGGTCGCGCGGCGATCATCGCGGCACGGCACTGCCAGCAGGTCCTCGGCGGTATCGGCTTCACCGCCGAGCACGACCTGCACCGACACATCAAGCGGGCACTGGTGCTCGACGGTCTGCTCGGCAGCTCACGCGAGCTGACCCGCGAGGCCGGCGCCCTCATCCGCGCGGAGGGTTCGGCGCCGCGCCTGGTGCACCTCTGACCGTCCGTCCACACGAAGCAGACGGGGACGCCCTGTCGTGCAGGGTGTCCTCGTCTTTCGTCCTCCGGACGCGCGGCTACAGGTTCTTCGACGGATCGGGATGATTGGAGAACCACAGGCTCTCCTCGGTGAGGCGGCAGCTCTTCCAGCCCTCGGAGGTCCGCACGACCTCGTGGTGGTAGTTGCCCCCGCAATAGGTCAGGCCGTCGACGCCGGGGAGTTGCATGGGGTTGTAGAACATCGCCCGTACCGTCGCACGGTCGCCGTCGAGGTCGACCTCGACGTTGGTGACGAAGTGCTGCGACATCGGCAGGTACGACAGCGCCTTCTGCAGCTGCGCGAGCACTTCGTCCCTCGGTCCGGGCTGGTATCCCACGGAGCTGTAGTCGAGATGGGCGTCCTCGGTGAAGACCGATTCCATCTTCTTCCAATCCTTGGTGTCCACCGCCGTCGCATAGCGGTAGAGGAGTTCGGTGATGGCGTACTTGTCGCACAGCTCGTCGGGCGTCATGAGGCTCCTTCGACTTCGTCCGGAACTTCATTCTTTCAGAAGAGAACCCCCTTTCCAATACCCTTGTTCTGAGGCATGATCCGTATATGGGACAACTTGACTCTCTTCACGATCTGAGCGGGAAAACTGCTGTCGTCACAGGTGGTTCGCGTGGCATCGGCCGCGCCATCGCGCAGATCCTCGCCGAACACGGCGCCGACGTCGTCGTCGCCTCCCGCAAGCTCGACGCGTGCGAACTCGCCGCTAAGGAGATCGAGGCATCGACCGGCAGCAAGGTGCTCCCCGTCGCCTGCCATGTCGGACAGTGGGACGACTGCAACACGCTCGTCGACACGACCCTCGACCATTTCGGGCGTCTCGACATCCTCGTCAACAATGCCGGAATGTCGCCGCTCTACCAGGATCTCGAATCCATCACCGAAGAGCTGTACGACAAGACCTTCGGCGTGAACCTCAAGGGCCCGTTCCGGCTTGCGGTCCGCGCCGGCACGTACATGGCGGAGCACGACGGCGGGTCGATCGTCAACATCGGCACCGCCGGGTCGCTCACGGCGAGTGTGCGCGAACTCCCCTACGCGTGCGCGAAGGCCGGCCTGAACGCCCTCACGGTGGGCCTGGCAGAGGCTTACGCACCGAAAGTGCGTGTCAATTCGATCCTTCCGGGTCCGTTCCGCACCGACCTGTCGAAGGCATGGGCTCCGCCGGAAGACGAGGAGGCATCCTTCGTGCCGTTGCGTCGCATGGGCCGGCCCGAGGAGGTCGCGCCACTCGCACTCCATCTGGCCAGCGACGCGTCGAGTTTCACCACCGGCGCGATCATCCGCGTCGACGGTGGTGTCACCCGTAAGGTCTGAGACACACGCGTGCGGGGCCGCCTCCGGGATTCGGAGGCGGCCCCACACGTAACTGCGTTGTCCATCGGCTACCGGAATCGCCATACGCTACAACAATTTCCGCGGCGAATGGCGAAAGCGGTAGCGAATGCCCCGTGCGCTAGCGGATGTTGTCCTTCATCTCGTCGAGATTCATCAGGACCGGCCACCCACTGTCGCTGAGGGCGTTGCCGTGTCCCGTCTGGTGGATGTCGAAGACCGACTGGATCGCGGCGTAGAAGCCCTGCACGTCGAGGGTCTGGTTGACGGCCCGCTTGGCCTGCCGCAGGCCGAAGGGATGCATCTTCGCGATCTGCTCTGCGAGCGTGCGTACTTCGGTGTCGAGATCGGCGCGGGGCACGACGCGGTTCACCATGCCCGTCTGCTCCGCTTCCTCCGCGGTGACCGGTCGGCCGGTGAAGAGGATCTCCTTGGCCTTGCGTGGGCCGAGTTCCCAGGTGTGCCCGTGATATTCGACGCCGCCGATACCCATGAGGACCACAGGATCGGAGAACGACGCGTCGTCGGCCGCGACGATGAGATCGCACGGCCAGCACAGCAGGAGGCCACCGGAGATGCACCGGCCCTGCACCGCGGCGATGGACGGCTTCGGGATGTTGCGCCACCGCAGCGAATACTCGAGATAACGCCGGGACTCGTTGCGGTAGATCATCTCGAGGGTGATCTTGTCGGGGACAGGTTCTCCGCTGCGGAGATCGTGCCCGGCCGAGAAGTGCTTGCCCTCGGCGCGGAGCACGATCACGGAGACCTCGGGATCGTCGCCGGCGCGGGTCCAGGCGGCGTCCAGTTCGTCCAGGAGGGCGCCGTTCTGCGCGTTGGCGACCTCCGGCCGGTTCAGTGTGATGGTCGCGATCCGGTCGGAGGTCTCGTACCCGATGTACTTGTCAGCCACGGGGCAAGCCAAGGACGCGTTCGGCGATGATGTTGCGTTGGATCTCGGACGTGCCACCCGCGATGGTGCCGGCGAAGCTCCGGACGAACCTCTCGAACCAGCTCGACGAGAAGTTGTCGAGATTCCACGGCACATATGCCGATGTCGTCGCCGGATGGACGAGACCGTCCTGGCCGGACGCGTCGAGGGCGTGTTCGGCGGCGGTCTGGACCGCCTCGGATCCGAGGAGCTTGAGTACCGACAGGGCGGGAACGTCCTGCGCTCCGCGGGATTCGCGGACGAGGGCGGCCGAGCCGAGCAGCTTCAGTGCCTGGTGGTCCATCACGAGTGTGGCGTAGCGGTCGCGGTCGAGGACCGTGCGGGGGCGGAAGTCCTCGACGAGGTCCTGCAGGCGGTCGGCGAAACTGAGCCACAGCAGGGTGCGTTCGTGCCCGAGCGATCCGTTCGCGACCGACCAGCCGCCGTTCAGCTCGCCGATGAGGTTTTCGGCGGGCACGCGCACGTCGGTGAAGAACACCTCGTTGAAGTCGCGGTCGTCGCCGTCGGCGACCGACGGGAACGGCCTGCGGACGACGCCGGGCAGATCGGTGGGGATGAGCAGGACGCTGATCCCCTTGTGCTTCGGAGCATCCGGATCGGTACGGACGAAGGTCAGGAGCACGTCGGCGTCGTGGGCACCGGAGGTCCATACCTTCTGGCCGTTGACGACGAAGTGGTCGCCGTCGCGCACCGCCCGGGTGCGCAGGGAGGCGAGGTCGGATCCCGCGCCGGGTTCGCTCATCCCGAGAGCTGCGGTGATCTCCGCTCGGAGGATGGGCACCGCCCAGCCTTGCTTCTGTTCGTCCGTGCCGAACGACAGCAGCGAGGCCGCGATGATGCCGAGCCCCTGCGGGTTGAAGCTGTGGTAGATCCGCCGCTTCGACAGTTCCTCGAGGTGGACGTACTGCTGCAGGATCGTCGCGTTGCGGCCGCCGAACTCGGGTGGATTGCCGGGCAGCAGCCAACCGTGCTCGAACTGGACCCGCTGCCAGCGGCGTGCCCATTCGGGGACGTCGGCGCTCGACCGGGCGCGGACGGTGGCCTCGGACGGATCGGGCAGATGCTCGTCGAGGAAGGCCACGAACTCGGCGCGGAACTCCTCGACGTCGGAATCAAACGAGAGTTGCACGGTACTCCTCGGCGATCAGTGCGCGGTGCTCCGCGGCGGATCCGAGCATGTGCTCCCCCGCCCGGGCACGCTTGAGCGCGAACTGCAGGTCGTTCTCCCAGGTGAAGCCCATGGCGCCGAACAACTGCAGACCGCTGCGGAAGACCGTCGACTGGCATTCTCCCGCAGCGGCTTTGGCCATGGAGGCGGCGAGGCGACGGCGCGGGTCGTCCTCCGCGATCGTCAGTGCCGCGAAATACGCGAGAGCGCGGGCACGTTCGACGGCGACGTGCATGTCGGCGGCGCGATGCTTGACGGCCTGGAACGACCCGATCGGCACACCGAACTGCTGGCGGTTGCGCACGTGGTCGAGCGCGAGATCCAGGATGCGGCGGCAGGCACCGACCATGGTGACGGCGAGTCCCGCGAGGGCGACGTGCCGTGCCTTCTCCACGTCGACGTCGGTGTCCGGGTCCGTCTCGACCCGCACGTCGTCGAAGACGATGTCGGCCAGGTGCAGGACCGGATCGAAGGCGGAGGTGCGGCGGGCCGACACCTGATCGGCCCGGACGGTGAACACACCTGCATCGGTGACGACGGCGATGTCGTCGGCGCGGTCGCCGTCGAGCACCCGGTGTGCGGTGCCGCGGAGCAGCCAGCCGTCCGCGTCGCGCACGGCGGAGATGCCCTCGTAGACGGCGGCGCCCGCACGATCGGGCCGGGTCCGGCCGGCGACGAGCGGGGCGAATTGGGTGGTGGTGGCGAGAAAGGGGGTCGGGTCGGTTGCCCGGCCGAGTTCCTCCAGGACGATCGCGAGCTCCACCGCGGCCTCGGACTCGACCAGTTCCGTCCATCCCAGGCCCACGTAGGTCTTCCACAACGGGGCCGGATCGGCGCCGTTGTCGACGACGGTGCGGACGAGTGTCGACGGGCATTCCTTCGCCGTCACTTCCCGGACGGTCTTCTGCCACAACTGCTGATCGGAGTCGAACTCGAAAAGCATTCCGACTTGCCTCCTTCCTGGCACTGAGCCTGGTATCGCGATGAGAATAACATTCTCTTTTCAAGATAGTAATAGTCTCTGATCGGTGCGGGAAACGGAAGGACAGTCCCGCAATGCGCCCCTACCCTCCGGTACAGTGCTCCTATGTCCACTCCACGCGACACAGGGCGATCCGGGCAGTGACGGGCGCCAGCGAAGAACCGGCCTGGAAGCAACGCGCAGTCGAGCGCTCCATCCGGACCGCCAAACTGCGCGCCGAACAGCGCGTACAGCGCTTCCTCGACGCAGCGCAGGCGATCATCACGGAAAAGGGCAGCACCGACTTCACGGTCCAGGAGGTCGTCGACCGTTCGAAGCAGTCGCTTCGCAGCTTCTACCTGCAGTTCGACGGTAAGCACGAGCTGTTGCTCGCGCTCTTCGAAGATGCTCTGAGTCGCTCTGCCGATCAGATCCGTGCGGCTGCCGCCGGCGAGAAGGCCCCTCTCGACCAGTTGCGCGTCGCGGTGGAACTGCTGTTCGAGTCGTCCCGGCCCGACCCGACGGCCCAGCGACCGCTGTTCACCGACTTCGCGCCGCAGCTGCTTCTCACCCACCCCGCCGAGGTGAAGGTCGCGCACGCACCGATGCTCGCGCTGTTCACGGAGCTGATGGAGAAGGTCGACGCCGAGGGCAGCCTCCGCGAGGGACTGAACCCGAAACGGATGGCCGCCATGACGATGCAGACCGTGATGTTCATCGCTCAGTCGAGCGGAGGCGACGACAGCACGACCCGTCCCATCACGGCCGACGAGGTCTGGAACTTCTGCTCTCAGGGTTTCGCCGCCCACTGACGAGAACACCATTCTCAAATCGGAGTAGTTCACTTACACTCGGCTCGTGACCGAGTTGTGGAACGACCTCCTCGCCTGTCTCGATCTGCGCTCGTCCCCCGGGGACGAGGAGCGCCCCGAGCCGGTGGTGTTCGAGGGCAGCAATCAGCACCTCGAATACCACCGGCTCTTCGGAGGCCAGTTGCTCGGTCAGTTCGTGCGTGCCGCCGAGCTGACCTGCCCAGAGAAGAGCATCAAATCCCTGCACACCGTCTTCGCCCGTGAAGGACGCGCCGACGAGCCCGTCCGCTACGAGATCACCCGCCTGCACGAGGGCCGGACCTTCGCCACGTTGACGGCGGTCGCGCGCCAGTCGAAGGGCGTCCTCGCCACGGCATCGGTGTCCATGCACGTCGGCGAGGACGGCCCCGAGGTGCAGACCGTGCCGTCCGTACCCCAGGTGTTCGACGAGAGCACACGCACCCCGTTCTCGTTGATCCCGTGGGAGACCCGCACGACGACCGACCTCGAGGATCGCGGAGTCTCCGCACCCGAGTTCGAGATGTGGATGCGCACCCCCGAGGTCGACGAGGCGTATGCGCCGGCGCTCGCCGCCTACGCCACCGACCTCAACCTCATCGGTACCGCGCTTCTTGCCGTCGACGGCTTCGACCACACCGGCAACGGAACGGCGTTCACGTCTGCGGTCACCTCGCACAATCTGTGGTTCCACCGCCCGTTCCGCAGCGACGACTGGTTGCTTCTGCGACAGCACAGTCCCCTCGTCGCCCACGGACGGTGCTTCGGCCGCGGCGACCTGCTCACCGAGAAGGGTTCCCTCGTCGCCTCTTTCGCCCAGGAAGCCCTGCTGCGTCTGCCCTGACGGTTCTTCCCACGAACACCGATCGAGATCGAGGTGTCATGCAACAACAGTCCGCCCCCGACAATGCCGTCGTCGAGACTCCGACACCCCGCCCTCTGCGCGTGGTGCAGTGGGCGACCGGAACGATCGGCGCCCGCGCGCTGCGCGCGGTGATCGACCACCCCTCCGTCGAACTCGTCGGCGTGTACGTGCACAGCGACGACAAGGCCGGTCGCGACGCGGGCGAGCTGTGCGGGCGCGAGCCGGTCGGCGTACGCGCCACGAACGACGCCGACGAGATCGTCGATCTCGGGGCCGACTGCGTGCTGTACATGCCGCTGCTGTTCGACCTCGACGAAGTGTGCCGAATCCTCGCCTCCGGCACGAATATCGTCACCACCCGTGGAGAGTTCCACCGCCCGGCGGGCATGGATCCGGTGGTGCGTGAAGCCGTGGAAGCCGCGTGCGCACTCGGCGGTACGTCGATCCACAGCACCGGCAGCAGTCCCGGTTTCGTCACGGAGGCTGTGCCACTCGTGCTGACCTCCATCCAGCGGAGGATGGACCACCTCGCCATCGACGAGTACGCCGACCTCTCCCAGCGGAACTCCCCCGGAATCCTGTTCGACGTCATGGGATTCGGTGGTGATGCAGGAGAATTCGCCGACGTCCGGCTCGCCCACGTGGAATCCAATTTCGGACCGTCGCTGGCCGCCCTGGCCGACGCGCTCGGCCTCACCCTCGACACGATCCGAACGACGGGCGAACTCGCCACGGCACGCTCGACGGTCACCATCGCCGCCGGCACGATCGAGGCGGGAACGGTGGCCGCGCAACGCATCACGGTGTCGGGCATCCGCGACGGCCGCGAGCTGATGCGATTCCGGCCCACCTGGTACTGCACGGATCAGCTCGATGCCGATTGGGACCTGCACGCCACCGGCTGGCACATCACCGTCGACGGTGACGCACCCCTCGACATCGACATGCGTTTCCCCATCCCGCTCGAGCGGATGAGCGAGATCTCCCCGTCCTACACCGCCAATTGTGCAGTGAACTCGATCGCGGCGGTGTGCGCGGCGCGGTCCGGGATCCGGACGACGGTCGAACTCCCGCTCGTGGTCCCCGTTCTGACCTGAGATCGAAACTGCGCTGTCACTCGGCGCTCTCGTCGCCCTCGTCCCGCCGGCGCTGCTCCTGCGCGAGCCGCCGTTGCTGCTCGACCCGCGCACGGAAGCGCCGCTGGAACTCCTCGTCGTTCTCGGGATCGACGGCAGGGCGGAATCGACTCGGGTGCTGGGGAGTGGACCTGGACGTCAGCATGTCCACCACCCCCTGCGGTCGCCCGAGGACCAGCCAGAGCCCCGACCCGATCAACGGCAGGAAGAGAACGATCGTCACCCAGAGCAGTTTGGGCAGACGCCGGACCCGTTGCTCGTCGGCGCAGATCACGTCGACGAGGCATCCCACCCACAACACTGTCACGATCAATCCGAGATACGGCACCTTCGCAAGCTAACAGGCCGTGCGGACTCACGCCGCCGCTCGGGTAGGCCCCGGTTACGCCGAAATGGTTGTTCCGACCGCGCATGACGCCGTCGGAACAACCGGATCGAGCACGCTAGTGGGACGAAACCCCGGCGCCCACACCGTCGACGAGTCGTGCGGCCGCCGAGTACGGATCGTCGCGACCGTCCGCGACGGCCTCTGCCAGAGCATCCAACTCCGAGTGGTTGCGCAGGAGGGTGTGTGCCAGCGACAGGATCTGGCTGCGGGCCCGCGCGGTGCGACGTTCCGCGGTGTCAGCCCGCTGGTGCGCCTCGATCGCGTCGACGAGGTCGTCGACACCGTGGCCGGTCGCGGCGACGAGCTTGAGGATCGGGACCTTCACGTCGCCACGGAGATCGCGCACCGTCTGATCCGCACCGTCGCGGTCGGCCTTGTTGACCACGACGAGATCGGCGACCTCGAGCAGTCCGGCCTTGGCGGCCTGGACGGCATCGCCCCCACCCGGATTGAGGATGACGACGGTGGGTTCGGCGACCGACGCGATCTCGATCTCCGACTGCCCCACCCCGACGGATTCGAGCAGGATCACGTCGTAACCCAAGGCTGCCAGCAACCGGATCGACGCGGGGACGGCGGCCGCGAGTCCGCCGAGATGTCCGCGGGAGGCCACCGACCGGACGAACACACCCGAGTCGCCGACGTGCGCGGCCATGCGGATGCGGTCGCCGAGCAGCGCACCGCCGCTGTAGGGGGACGACGGGTCGACGGCCAGCACCGCGATCCGCAGTCCCCGTTCGCGGTAGGCGGTGGTGAGCGCCCCGACGGTGGTGGACTTGCCGGCCCCGGGTGGGCCGGTGAATCCGACGACCCGTGCGCGGGCGGGTTCGAGCAGCTCGAGTACCTCGTCCCGGCGCGGTCCTTCGACGAGGGTCAGCAATCGACCCGCGGCACGCGGGGAGCCCCCGCGTGCCGCGTCGATCAGTTCACCGATGTTCACGGCGTATCCCGGTTCACGGTGCCGGCACCTCGATCACGACGGCCGAGCCCATGCCACCACCCGCGCACATCGACGCGACACCGATGCCACCGCCGCGGCGGCGCAGTTCGTGGGTGAGGGTGACGAGCATGCGGGCGCCGGTCGCGGCGACCGGATGGCCGAGGGAGCAGCCGCTACCGTTGACGTTGACCTTCTCGGGGTCGATCTCGAGCAGCTTGATGCACGCGACGCACTGCGCGGCGAACGCTTCGTTGATCTCGAACAGGTCGATGTCGCCGATGGACAGACCGGCGCGCTGGAGGGCCTTCGGGATCGCCTCGACCGGCGCGAGTCCGGTGATCGCGGGGTCGACACCCACCGACGCCCACGACAGGACCTTGCCGAGCGCGGGCAGACCCAGATCGCTGCTCGCGATGGCCAGCGCGGCCGCCGCATCGTTGCCGCCGCAGGCGTTGCCGGCGGTGATGCTGAAGCCCTCGATCTCCGGGTGCAGCACCTTCAGGGACGCGAGCTTCTCGAGGCTCGTCTCCCGGCGCGGGTGTTCGTCGGTGTCGAACAGGCCGTGCGGGGTGTCGATCGGGACGATCTCCTCCTTGAAGCGGCCCTCGTCGATGGCGCGGATCGCGACCTGGTGCGAGCGCAGCACCCAGGCGTCCATTTCCTCGCGGCCGATACCGGCCTTCACCGCGGCGTTCCAGCCGACGGTGATGGACATGTCGCGGTTGGGGGCCTCGGGGCTGTCGGGGTGGCTGGGCGACATCCACGGCACCCACTCCTCGCCCTTCCGGATGAGCGATCGAGGCGAGGTCGACGCGGAGTTGACGCCACCGGCGATCACGATGCGGTCCATGCCGGAGCGGATGCTCGCCGCGGCGGACTGCACGGTCGACAGGCTCGCCGCGCAGTGCCGGTTCTGTGCGAGACCGGGCACGTGGGTCAGGCCGGCGGTGAGGGCCGCGTGGCGGGCGATCACGCCGCCGCCGTACAGGCCCTCGCCGAGGATCACGTCGTCGATCAGGTTCTTGTCGAGGTCCTCGGTGGTCGCGGTGACGATGCGCTCCGCGAGGGCGAACGCGTCGGTGTCGCGGAGCGTGCCCTTGACGGCGGTGCCGACCGGGGTGCGCAGGGCGGAAACGATCACGGCATCAGGCATGGGTGGCCTCCAGTTCGGCGAGAAGGGTGCGACGCAAGAGCTTTCCGGTCTCGGTCTTGGGCAGTTCGTCCCGGAAGACGATGTTGTCGGGGGTCTTCGAGGAACGCAGGCGTTCCTTCACCCACTGTCGGATCTCGTCCGGATCGCCGTCGCCGACGAGGACCGCGACGATGCGTTGTCCCCATTCGGTATCCGACACACCGATGACGGCGGCCTCGGTGATGCCCGGATGGGCGAGCAGGACGTCCTCGATCTCGGCGGGGGCGATGTTCTCGCCGCCGCGGATGATCGTGTCGTCGGAGCGGCCCTCGACGTACAGATATCCGTCGGCGTCGAGCCGGCCGAGATCGCGGGTGGAGAACCATCCCTCGGCGTCGAGGACGCTGCGGTTGCCGTATTCGCCCGAGATCTGTTCGCCGCGGACGAAGATCAGGCCGGTCTCGCCGGCCGGGACGGGTTCGCCCTCCTCGGAACGGATCTCGATCTCGATGCCGGGGAGCGGGCGACCCACCGAACCGAGGCGGTCGCGGACGGCCGGATCGGTGGAGTCGAAGGCGGTGCGGTGGTCGTCGGGTCCGAGAACCGCCACGGACGAAGCGGTTTCGGTGAGACCGTAGGCGTTGACGAAGCCGGTGTCGGGGAAGGCGCGCAGCGCATGTTCGAGGACCGGGCGCGGCGTGCGCGACCCGCCGTAGGCGAGACTCGCCAGCGTGGGGGTGTCGGCCGTGTCGTCGCCGAGGGCGGTCACGATGCGGGCGAGCATGGTCGGGACGAGCATCGCGTGGGTGACGCGTTCGCGTCGGACCGTCTCGAGCCAGACCTGCGGGTCGAAGGCCGGCAGGTACACCACCCGGCGGCCGGTGTAGAAGTTCGACAGCAGGTTGGTCAGGCCGGCGATGTGGTACGGCGGAACCGAGACGAGCGATGCGTCGGTCTCGGCGGCCGAACCGAACTCCATGGTGTTGAGCACGTAGGCGAGCAGGTGCCGGTGCCGCAGGATCGCGGGCTTCGGATCCGAGGTGGTGCCGCTGGTGTAGATGATCGCGGCGACCGTGTCGCCGTCCCACTGAGGTTCGAGTGGCGGTTCGGGGTCGCCTGTGGCGTAGGAGTCGTCGACGAGGGCGTCGAGGTCGTCCTGCTCGAGTACGAGCGCACCGGGGTGCTTGGCCTTCAGCGCACCGAGTTGTTGTTCGCCGAGCCGGTAGTTGAGCGGCACGAAAGGAACCCCGGCCAGTGCCGAACCGAACAGCGCCACCGGATACGCGAGGTGGTTGGACCCCAGGTAGAGCACCGCCGGATGATTCCGGAACTGCGCGGCGGCACGACGTGCGAGGGCGTCGAGACCGGCAGCGGTGAGGGTCCGGTTCCCGACGGTCGCAACTGCTCGCTCGCCGGTGCTTGCGGCCATTTCTAGAATCATGCTTAGGTTCATGAGAACATTATTCTCACAGACAGAGAGCTTTACTTTCAAGAGCTCGAATCTCGAAGGAGGCAGCATGCAGGTAGCAGGAAGCTCCGTGATCGTCGTCGGCGGCACGGGTGGCCTCGGGCAGGCCACCGTCCGGCGTCTCCACGAGGCGGGTGCGAAGGTCGTCGTCGCCGACGTCAACGACGAGAAGGGCAAGGAACTCGAGCAGGAACTCGGTGTGCGGTACGTGCGCACCGACGCCGGCAGCGAAGAATCCGTCTCGGCCGCCATCGCGGAAGCGGACTCGCTCGCGCCGCTGCGCATCTCCGTCGACTGCCACGGTGGCCCGGCCGGTGGCGGACGCCTCGTCGGCAAGGACGGCAGCGCCATGCCGCTCGAGAACTTCACCAAGACCATCGAGTCGTACCTGACGTCGTCGTTCAACGTCATGCGCCTGGCCGCCGCCGCCATCGCCAAGCAGGACCCCTTCGACGACGAGGGCTCCCGCGGCGTCATCGTGAACACCGCGTCCATCGCCGGTTACGAAGGCCAGATCGGGCAGCTCCCCTACGCGGCCGCGAAGGGCGGCGTCATCGGCATGACGCTGGTCGCCGCACGCGACCTGTCGCCGCTCGGCATCCGCGTCAACACCATCGCGCCGGGCACGATCCTCACCCCCGCCTACGGCAAGGCCGGCGACCAGCTCGAGGCGTACTGGGGCCCACAGATCCCGCATCCCAAGCGCATGGGCCGCCCCGCCGAGTACGCGACGCTCGTCGCGTCGATCGTCGAGAACGACTACCTCAACGGCGAGGTCATCCGCCTCGACGGTGCACTGAGGTTCCCGCCGAAGTGAGCCCCCTCGCAGGGAAGGTCGCGTTCGTCGCCGGTGCCAGTCGTGGCATCGGCGCGGCGATCGCCGTCGCTCTCGCCGAGGCGGGAGCCTCTGTGGCGGTCGCGGCACGCTCCGAGCAGGAGGGCAAGCTGCCCGGCACCATCGGCTCGGTCGCCGAGCGGATCACCGACGCCGGCGGCCGGGCTCTCCCGGTGCCGTGCGACGTCACCGACGAGCAGTCCGTCGACGCCGCGATCGCCGCGACGGTCGCCGAGTTCGGCGGGCTCGACATCCTCGTCGCGAACGCCGGAGTGCTGTGGATGGGGCCGATCGAGACGACGCCCGCGAAACGCTGGCAGCTGTGCCTGGACGTGAACCTGACGGGCGTGTTCACCGTGACGAAGGCAGCGATCCCACACCTGCGTGAACGCGGCGGCGGGTCGATGATCGCGGTGACCACCAGCGGCGTGACGATGACCGACCGCGGCTCGAACGCCTACTGGGTGTCCAAGGCCGCGGTGGAACGGCTCTACGTCGGACTCGCGGCCGACCTGCGGCAGGACAACATCGCGGTCAACTGCCTCGCGCCGTCACGGGTCGTCCTCACCGAGGGCTGGACCGCCGGCGGTGGCGGACGGGAGATCCCGCCCGAGATGGTGGAACCACCGGAGACGATGGGCGCCGCCGCGGTGCTGCTCGCGCAGCAGGACGCGAACGGGATCTCCGGCACCGTGCAGCGTTCGGAGAGCCTCGTGTCCGCGAGGGGATGAGGTTGCCGCACGAAGGGAGGTCCGGCACCGGGCCTCCCTTCGTGCTTCCGGGTGCGAATCCGCTTCGACGGTTCAGCGGTCCAACCGCGCGACGAGCCGTCCGGTCACCTCGTTGCGACGAAGGCGTTCCAGGCCATCACCGATCTCCTCGAAGCCGATCTCGGTGTATGCGGGTTCGATCTCCCGTCTCACGAACAGGTCGTACACCTCCTCGATGTCTTCGACGGTCCCACCGAGGGAACCCACGAGCGTCCTGCCGAGGAGCGTCGGCGTCTTCACGGTGAACGTCGGCAGGCCCAGACCGACCTGCACCACGGTGCCGCCCCGGGCGACGGCGTCGATCGCCTTCTGTGTGGTGTCGAAACCCGCGTAGTCGACCACGAGGTCGAATCCTCGGCCCGCCCATTCGGCCGCGTCCCGCACGACGTCCGTCGCGCCGGCCTGCCGGGCGAGATCCCATGCCGATTCCTTCGTCTCGGCCACGTGCACCTCCGCACCGGCCAGCACGGCCGCACGGGTTCCGATCTGCCCCAGACCGCCGTAGCCGATCACACCGACCTTCATCCCCGTCGACGCACCACCGACCTTGATGATGGCGTGGTACGAGGTCATTCCCGCATCCGTCGCGAGGGCGGCCAGTGACAGGTCCAGCCCTTCGGGCACCCGGGCGAGATCGCGGGCATCGGCGACCAGTTTGTCGGCGAACCCACCGTGGGAGAACATGCCGAGCGGCGGACGCACGCCCGACGAGCAGACGCCGACGACGTCACCGATGCTCCAGCCCTCGACGCCGTCGCCCAGTGCGCTGATGACGCCGGCGTTCTCGTGTCCCTGCGTCATGGGCAGGAACGGCATCGTCTCCTCTCCGACCTCCATGTACATCAGGTCGCTGTGACACAGTCCGGCCGCCGCGACGTCGATCACCACCTCGCCCGGGCCGGGTTCCGGTTCCGGAACCTCGTTCAACGAGATCGGTCGCCCGGCTCCTTCGAACTGCCATGCCCTCATATCCGCACCGCCCTCATGCTCTGCTTCTTCGATCGCACCTCTTGCAGGCCGACACCCGTGACATTACTGTTCTCACCAACCGGAACGGCATTCTTGGAACGAAGATCGTGAAAATGTTTACAGGGAACACGAATCGAGTCGCGGTGCAGTTCCGAACCGACTGCAGAACAACAGAATTCGCCGACGATCGGAGAACGTCATGAAGGTGGAAGTCGATCCTCACCGCTGCCAAGGACACACACTGTGCGCCATGGCCGCCCCCACGCTCTTCGAACTGAGCGACATCGACGGGCACGCCACGGCCGTCGACACCGAAGTACCCGCCGACTTCGCAGAATCCGCACGCGAGGCCTACCGCAGTTGCCCCGAACAGGCGATCTCGGTTCTGTGACACCACCCGACCGCACCACCATCCATCGGACGCACGAGAGGGCAACACCGTGAGCGCTGACGAGGCCGTCGTCGACACCGAGCACCGGACACCGGTCTATCAGTTCGACAGGCACGCACCGGACTACCGCGACCGTTTCTCGGAGATCACCACGGAGATGCACTCGAAGTGCCCCGTGGCATGGTCCGACACCCACGGAGGTCACTGGGTCGCCGCAGGCGGCGAGGCAGTATTCACCCTCGCACGCTCGGCGAACATCTCGAACGACCACGACGTGAAGGGAGTACGGCGCGGCTACAAGGGCATCATGATCCCCACGGCCGTCCGGGCATCCGGCGTGCGCGGTGGGATCCTGGAGATGGACGACCCCGAACACCGGGAATTCCGAAGCGTACTCAATCCGTATCTGTCTCCCGCTGCTGTGAAGAAGTGGGTTCCCCTCATCGACGAGGTGATCCGCGCGTGCCTCGACGAGAAGATCGAGACCGGCAGCATCGACTTCATCGACGATATGGTGAACATCGTTCCCGCCGTCATCACCCTCGCGATGCTCGGGATTCCGGTCGCCAAGTGGAACGTCTACTGCGAGCCCGTCCACGCCGCGATGTACACGCCGCCGGACTCGCCCGATGTCCACCGCGTCGCCGAACTGCACCGGTTGATGGGAATGGATCTTCTCGCCAGCCTCCACGAGATCCGGGAAAACCCCCGTCCCGGAATGGTCGACGCCGTCGCCCGCGCCACCATCGACGGGGAGACGCCCGACGATCTCGAACTGCTCGGTGTGCTGAGCCTGCTCATCGGCGGTGGTTTCGACACGACGACGGCGTTGACCTCGCACGCACTCGAGTGGCTGTCACAGAACCCCGACCAGCGCGAAATCCTCAGCGCCGAGCGGGACACGCTGCTCGATTCGGCAACAGAAGAATTCCTGCGCTTCTACTGTCCGTCGGCCGGGGACGGCCGCACGTTCTCCGCCGACACCGAACTCGACGGCGTCGAGTTCAAGGAGGGCGAACGCATCTGGCTGTCGTGGGCGATGGCGAACCGCGATCCCGAACTGTTCACGGATCCGAACGAGATCGACCTGGAACGCAAGGGCAACCGGCACTTCAGCTTCGGACTCGGGGTGCACCGCTGCATCGGATCCAACCTGGCGCGAACCATGTTCAAGCGGATGCTGACCGCGGTACTCGACCGGATGCCGGACTACCGCTGCGACCCCGAAGGCACGGTCCACTACGAGTCCATCGGCGTCATCCAGGGCATGCGGCAGCTTCCGGCCACTTTCACACCCGGTCCGCGCCTCGGCGACGGACTCGACGAGACCCTCGACCGGATCCAGAAGATCGTCGACGAGCAGGGAATCGCAGCGCCGGTGACGGCACAGAAGTAACCGGCACCGGCTGCGGAAAGGGATCCTCATGAAGACCGAAGACATGGTGATGATCAGCATCGACGACCACGTCGTCGAACCCGCGGACATCTTCGAGAAGCACTTCCCCAAGAGCCTGATGGACCAGGCTCCCAAACTCACCGCCCACCCCCGTAATCCCCGGGTGCAGGCCTGGCAGTTCCAGGGCACCGTCGTCGGCAGCTCAGGCCTCAACGCCGTGGTGTCGTGGCCCAAGCACGAATGGGGCATGGACCCCACCGGGTACGCGGAGATGCGGCCCGCCGTCTACGACATGGATATGCGCGTGCGCGACATGGACGCCAACGGCACCCTCGCCGCGACACTGTTCGCCACCTTCCCCGGCTTCGCCGGCACCCACCTGGCGAGCCTGCCCGACAAGAAGCTCTCCCTCGCCGCGTGCAGGGCTTTCAACGACTGGGTCGTCGGTGAGGTCCCGGACGCACACCCGGGCCGGTTCATACCGATCGGCATCATCCCCTTCTTCGATGCGGACGAATCCGTTGCCGAGGTTCACCGGATCGCAGCCATGGGGTGTCGCTCCATCAGCATCCCCGAAACTCCCTACGGTGTTGGGGAAGGGTTCCCCGACTTCAAGTCCGGCTACTGGGACCCGATCTTCAAGGCGTGCGTCGAACACAACATCGTGCTGTCCCTGCACATCGGAGGCGGCATCAACCTGGTCAAGCGGCCCGAGGGGTTCGACATCGACAACATGCTGATGCTCACGCCGCTCATCTCGACGATCGCGGCCACCGACATGATGCTCAGCGGCGCGTTCAAGAAGTTCCCCGACCTCAAGGTCGCTATGAGTGAGGGCGGCGTCGGATGGGTGGCGCCGTGGCTGGACCGCCTCGACCGGCACATCGTCAACCAGTCCTGGACCGGAACGAGCTTTCTTCCCGACGGGATGAGCCCGACCGACGTGTGGCGCAAGAACTTCCTCGCCTGCTACATCACCGAACCCAGCGGACTGAACAACCGTCACCGGCTCGGCATCGACACCATTGCGTGGGAATGCGACTACCCGCACTCGGATTCCACTTGGCCGCACTCACCCGAGATCCTGAAGAGCGAGCTGGACGCCGCTCGGTGCACCGACGAAGAGATCGACAAGATCACCTTCGCCAACGCCGCGCGGTTCTTCGACTGGGATCCGTTCGCGCACACCCTGCGTGAGCAGGCCACCGTCGGCGCGCTGCGGGCACGCGCCACCGATGTGGACATCAGCGAGACCTCCAAGGAGGAGTACCGCCGCCGCTACGAGCTCGCCAATTCGTGAGCCGACCGGAACATCCGCTTCGACCGACAGGAAAGAAATGACAGACAGCCCCCAACTGGACGGCAAGGTCGCCATCGTCACCGGCGCCGGAGGTGGGATCGGCCGCGCCTACTCCCGTGGTCTCGCCGAGGCGGGTGCCGCAGTAGTGCTCGCAGACGTCAACCTCGAGGCTGCCACCGCCGCCGCGAAGGAGCTCGAAACGGACGGCCATCGCGTGCTGGCCGTCGGCGTCGACGTCCGCGACGAGGCCAGTACGACCGAAATGGCAGCTGCCGCAGCCGAACACTTCGGCTCCGTCGACATCCTCGTCAACAATGCCGGCCTGATGGCCGAGGTGGTCGGCGAAGGGTCCCTCACGACGATGGACATCGAGCTGTGGAACCGTACCCTCGCCGTCAACCTGACCGGCCCGCTCCTGTGCACCCGCGCCGTGGTGCCGTACATGAAGGAGCGCGGCTACGGCAAGATCGTGAACCAGTCCTCGAGCGGCGCGTTCATGGCCGCGCAGGCCTACGGCATCACCAAACTCGGTCTCGTGAGCATGACGGTCTCGCTGTCACGCGAGTTGGCGCCGTTCGGTATCCGCGTGAACGCGATCGCTCCCGGCATGGTCAACACCGAGGCCGGTTCGATCGCGTCGCCGCCCGAGCTCAAGGAGATGGTCAAGCATGCCATCCCGTTCCCGTTCGGTGAGCCCGAGGAACTGATCCCCGGTCTGCTGTACCTCGTGTCGTCCGGCAGCGACTGGGTCACCGGACACACCCTCAACATCGACGGCGGCTGGGTCGTCCGGGTCTGAAGCTCCAGTAGACCAACCCTTCTCACAGACAGGACCACGCATGAAGCACTACTTGCTCGTCGAGTCGTACCCGTCACATCCCGAGCGGCTGGAAGAGTTCAACAAGTGGTACGACGAGGTGCACATCCCCGAAGTGGTGGCCCTCGACGGATTCGTCGGTGCCACACGGCTGTCCCCCGCCGACGCGGACGGCGGCCCGTCGGTCACCCTCTACGAACTCGAGGGTGATCCCGCGGCGGCCAAGGCCAACGTCCACGCCGCGGCGGCAGCGAAGCAGCTGAACATGTCGGACTCGCTCAGCTACGGCCCCATCCCGAAGATGCGGATCATGGAAGTGAAGTCGGAGTACGTCAAGCCCCGTTCGTGAACGGAGCACGGAAGCCGTAGGGCCGCTGCCGGGATCCGGCAGCGACCCTACGAGCATTCCAGGGAGAGCGCATTTTCCAGGGTGGCGCACTGTTCGTCGAAGAATCCGCGCGCGACCCCCGTGCGCGAGGCCACCGAATCGAAGCCGTGGAAGGCTCCGTCGACGATGTGCAGAGCACACGGGACACCCGCCGCCTGTAGCCGTTCCGCGTACGCGCGGTCCTCGTCGAGGAACAGATCGTGCGTGCCCACCCCGATCCAGGCCGGGGGCAGGCCCGACAGATCGGTGCGACGCGCCGGCGCCACGACCTCCGGATCGGCCGAACCCAGGTAACTCGCCCAGCCGAACCGGTTGCTGAACGCATCCCACATCCGGGTGTGTGCGGGACCGTCGCCGGTGCGGTCGTCCAGCATCGGATAGGCCAGCAGCTGGAAGGCCGGTGCCGGCAGTTCCCTGTCCCGGAGCAGAAGTGCCAGTGCCGCAACCAGACCCGCCCCGGCGCTCGCACCTCCGATCGCGATACGCGCCGGATCGACCTCCGGCCGGCTCCGCAACCACTCGTAGGCGCGCAGACAGTCCTCGAGCGGAGTCGGATAGGGATGCTCGGGTGCCAATCGGTAATCGACCGAGGCCACGGCGATACCGAGCCGGTCGGCGAACCGCCGGCACAACGCGTCGTCCTGCGCGGCCCGGCCGAAGACGTACCCGCCACCGTGGATCCACAACAGGGCCGCACCGGGTTCGGTGCCTGCGCGGTCCGGAGCACCGAACCAGCGGACCGACACCCCCGGTTCGAAGACGTACACGTCCGGGTCGGTGCCCCGGATCGCGCGGGTGAGCATGCGCATCACCGGCAACGATCGCGGGGTCACCGCACGACGTGGAGCGAGCAGCGCCACCGCCCGCAGATCGGGATGGAAGCTCGACAGCGAACGCAACCGTCCGATCACACGGCCTCTCCGATCACCCGGCGTCTCCGATCACGATTTTCCTGCGGTCATCCTCGCGATGTTCGCACGGAAGTCGTCGCTCTGGAAGGTCATCTCCTCGGCACTCATCGCGTAGTCGAGGCTCGCGAGCACCGCCCGCTCGAGGTGGATGTTGAGCAGCCGCTTGGTGGCCTCCACAGCCTTCTGCGGTTGCTCCACGAGACGCTTGGCGCATGTGAGTGCCTCGGCGAGCGGATCGGCGACGACATGGTTCGCCAGGCCGAGTTCGCGGGCCCGCTCCGCGGGGATCCGCTCCCCGAAGAAGGCGAACTCCTTCGCGTGCAGCAGGCTGATCTGCAGCGGCCAGGTCAGCGGACCACCGTCGGCCGCGACCAGCCCGACCTGCACGTGGGGATCGGCGAGATAGGTGCCCTCCCCCATGTAGACGACGTCGCTCAGGGCGACCAGGCTGCACCCGAGTCCCACCGCCGGGCCGTTGACCGCAGCGACCACAGGCACGCGGCAGCGCGCCATACCCAGGACGATCTCGCGTCCGTCGGCGATGGTCTTCGCCCGCAGTTCGGCGTCCTGCCCCAGTTCGGCGAGATAGTCGAGATCCCCGCCGGCGGAGAACGCCTTGCCGGCACCGGTGAGCACCACGGCGCGGACCTCGCGGTCGGCGCTCAGCTGCGGCCACAGCCGGGCGAGTCCCGCGTGCAGCGGATCGTTGACCGCGTTGTACTTCGACGGCCGGTTGAGCGTGACGATCCGCAGCGGCCCCTCGGCGCGGACCTCGATCTCGTCGGGCATGCCGTACATGTCAGACCCCCAATCCGAGGATGCGCGAAGCGATGATGTTCTTCTGGATCTGCGACGTGCCGCCCATGACGGACTGGGCGCGGCTGTACATGTACGAGCCGAGGAGTTCCTCGTCGCGGCTGCCCGCGACTGCCAGGGCCGCGTGTCCGACCGACTGGTCCACCCACGTCATGAGCAGCTTGTCGAGCGACCCCTCGGAGCCGTGCGAGACACCGTCGAGCTGCTCGGACAGTCGCCGCCGCACGTGCAGACGCAGCATCTCCGACTGCACCGCCGCCCAGGCCAGATCCTGCGGAGGCGGACCGTCGACGCGCTTGGCGAGCTGACGCACGAGTTTGCCGTAGCGGGCGGCGAATCCGAGGGTGGACGGTTCGCGCTCGTGGCCGACGACGGTCATCGCGACCCGCCAGCCCTCCCCGGGAACCCCGACCATGCGGCTTGCCGGCACGCGGGCACCGTCGAACAGCACCTGGCCGAACTCCTTGGTGACACCGCTGATCATCTTCAACGGTCGCTGCTCGATGCCGTCCTGGTGCATCGAGACGATGAACGCCGAGATACCGCGGTGCCGCGGCGCATCCGGATCGGTGCGGGCGAGCAGCAGGCACCAGTCGGCGACGTCGGAGTAACTCGTCCAGACCTTGTGGCCGTAGATGACGTAGTCGTCGCCGTCGCGGGTCGCCGTGGTGGTGAGCGACGCGAGGTCGGAGCCGGCACCGGGTTCGCTGAATCCCTGGCACCACCGTTCGGTGCCGTCGATCATGCCGGGCAGGAACCGTTCGCACAGTTCGTCACTGGCATGGTGGCCGAGGCCGACCACGAGATATCCCAGGCTCGGGCGCGGCGGGCATCCGGCGACGGCGAGTTCCTCGTCGAGGATCACATCGTAGACGGGCGGAAGATCCTGCCCGCCGTACTTCTTCGGCCACGACAGACCGAAGAACCCTGCGCTGTAGAGCGCCTGATGCCATTCGCCCTGCCGAGCCCAGTACTCGTCACCCGAGGTGGGGAACTTTCCGGCCTGATCGGCGAGCCAGGTCCGCAGCCGGGCGCGGAATGCGGCTTCTTCCGGCGAGTCACGAAAGTCCAAGGTCGATCTCCTCCAGGCTCACGGGGAACAGTTCGGTGGACGTCAGGGCCCGCCGTAGGTACACGTGCTCGATGCACTCCCAGGTGTTGCCGATCCCGCCGTGCACCTGAACGGCGGTCTCGCAGACGGTGCGCGCGGCGCGCGCGGTGTAGATCTTGGCGATGCGCGCGGCGCGGATCGCGTCCTCGGGCGTCAGCTCGTCGACGGCCCACGCCGCGTGCCGCAGCACGCTGATCGAGCCTTCGATGAGGGCTTCGCTCTCGGCCAGCATGTGCGCGACCGCCTGGTACGACCCGATCGTGTTTCCGTACTGCTCACGGATCTTCGCGTAGTCGACGGCCACCGCCTGCGCGCCCCGCGACACCCCGACGAGGTCGGCGCACGTGACGACGAGCGCGAGAGCATGTGCGCGGTCGGCGTTCTCGGAGGAGAGTTCGCCGAGCGTCTCGTCCGGTTCGGCGAACGTCGCGAACGAACGGGTCAGGTCCGCACCGGGCGCGGGCTCACCGACGGCCGCGGTCGACACCGTCCGGTCCCGGAGGACGAGGACGCGATCGAGGCCGTGCGCGTCGAAGGCGTCGGCACCGACGGCGATGGCGCGCGTCGGCTGGTCGTCGGAGAAATGCCGGTGCAGGTCGTCGGCGAGCACCGGACCGAAGAACGGCACGTCGACGAGTCCGCGCCCGAATTCCTCTGCCACGATGGCGACTTCGACTCCCGACGCGCCGTCGGAGCGCAGGGAGCGCCAGCCCGTCGAGGCGACGGTCTTCTCCAGCCGTGCCCGGCGTGCCGCGTCGTCCAGATCCGACACCGAGCGGGCACCCAGATCGTCGGCCAGTTTGGCGGCGGCGTCGCGCAACTGCTGTTGTTCAATGGTCAGACGTACGTCCATGGCGCTCCTCGAGTTGTCGGCGCAAGACCTTGCCGGACGGCAGGCGGGGAATGTCGGGCACGAAGATCACGCGTCCCGGTCGCTTGTACGACGCGAGTCGTTCGGCCACATAGGTGGAGATGTCGTCGGGATCGAGTGTCGCGGTGGTGGCGATCGCCGCGACGACCGTCTCGCCGGCCGCACCGTTCTTCGTTCCGAAGACGGCGCAGTCGGCGATGTCGGGGTGGCCGTGCAGCACCGCTTCGACCTCGGCGGGAGCGACCTGGAATCCGTTGACCTTGATCATGTCCTTGGCACGGTCGGTGATCCGCAACCGGCCGTCGGCGTCGAGCCATCCGACGTCGCCGGTGCGGTACCAGCCGTCGCAGAACGCCCCGGCGGTCGCGTCGTCGGGCAGGTATCCGGCCATGGCCGAGGCCGACCGCACCTGGATCTCTCCGGTCTCGCCGGCCGGGACCTCCCGGCCGGTCCCGAGTTCGACGATCCGCAGTTCGAGGCCGGGCGCAGGTACGCCGACGCTGTCGAGGCGGGCGTCGCCCACCGGATTGCAGGTGATGACGGGGACCTCGCTGGCTCCGTAGGCCGGCAACCAGGTCACGCCGGTGCGCCGGGTGACGGTCTCCGCGACACTCGCGGTGACGGGTGTGGCGCCCCACATGATGTAGCGCAGCGACGACAGGTCGAACGATTCGAGATCCGGGTGCGAGGCGATCGCGAGGGCGATCGGTGCGACGGCCATCTCGACGGTGATCCGGTCGCGCTCGATGGATTTCAGCATCGCGTCGAGGTCGAATCGCCGGTGCAGCCGCATCCATCCGCCGGCGTCGAGCACGGTGGCGATGTTGAGCAGGCCGAGGATGTGCGAGGGAGGGGTGACGATCTGGAGCCGGTCGCCGGCGGTGAGTCCGAGGACCTGCCGCCAGTGCGCCACGGCCGCGGCGAACGAGGAGCGGGTGTGCCGCACGGCCTTCGGCAGGCCCGTCGTACCGGAACTGAAGACGAGCAGTGCATCGGCGTCGGGGTCCACGGGGGTTGCGGTGAGGTCGCCGTGATCGGGTTCGATCGGGTCGTCGAGGTGGAGCATCGGCATCGCGGCGGCGAGGACGGGGTTGTCGCCGACGGCGAAGGCCGGTTCGGTGAGCCGGAGGGCGTGCTCGACCTCGCCGCTTTTCCAGGCCGGGCTCAGCAGGACGACGACGGCGCCGAGCCTGTCGATGGCCCGGTAGGCCACGACGAATTCGGGGCGGTTGGACGACATGAGTGCCACGCGGTCGCCGGGACCCACGCCGCGATCTGCCAGGACACGAGCGAGTCCGCAGGTGAGCGCATCGAGTTCCGCGAGGGTGCACTCGCGGTCTTCGAAGGCCAACACGGTGGGCTCTGTCATGGTGCTCTCTCGCGTCGCAGCAATACCGGTCGAGAGGTCTTGCTCTCCTGAATGAGAATAGTACTCTCCTTCTTGCAGAACATTGATACCAGGAGGAGACGGTCCATGGCGAGACCACCTTTGTTTCAACGCGCGACCGTGACCCGGATCGTGAAGGAGACCGACGACGCCCGCACCTACGTGCTCGCTCCCCTCGACGGGCCCTTCACCTACAAGTCAGGGCAGTTCTGCACCTTCAAGGTGAAGGTCGACGGCACCGATCTGTATCGCTCGTACTCGATGTCGAGCGCGCCCGAGACCGACACCGAGATGATGACCACCGTCAAGCGGGTCACCGGCGGAGCCGTCTCGAACTGGTTGCACGACAACATCGCGGAAGGCGACGAGGTCGAGATCACCCGACCCGCAGGCACGTTCATCCTCCGCGACGCAGCCGGTCCGGTGCTCGGCTTCGCCGGCGGAAGCGGCATCACGCCGATCCTGTCGCTCGCCAAGAGCGCACTCGCGACGACCGACCGGCCGGTGCGCCTGCTGATCGCCGACCGCGACCGCGCGTCCGCGATCTTCGCGAGCCTCACCGACGAACTCGTCGACCGGTACGCGGGTCGCCTCGAGGTGGTGCGGCACTTCGACGACGAGAGCGGACTGCTCACTCCCGACGCCGTGCGCGCCTTCGTCGGATCCGACGGCGGCGCCGACAGCTACCTGTGCGGCCCGGAAGCGTTCATGGACATGGTCGAGGCCGCGCTCCCCGGCCCCGGCAACATCTACAGCGAACGGTTCGGCAGCGCAGCCGAACCCATCAAGGCCGAGGACGCCCAGGAGGCGGAGTCCGCCCCGAGCGGGGAGGTGAAGGGCACCGTCTCGATCCGCCTCGGCAACCAGCGCGTCTCCGTGCCCCGGCACGCCGGTGAGACACTGCTCGAGAGCGCGCGTCGCGCGGGCCTGGCGCCGCCGTTCTCGTGCGAGGCCGGCAACTGCGCGACCTGCATCGCCAAGGTCACCCACGGCAGCGCGACGATGCGTGTCAACGACGCACTGTCCGAGGAGGAGATCGCCGACGGTTACATCCTCACCTGCCAGGGTGTGCCCGACAGCGAGAACATCAAGGTCAAGTACGTCTGATGCCGATTCGGTTGTTTCGACGGCGTCATACGCGGTCGAAACAACCGGATTTTCACTGGTAGGTCAGGGCGGCCGAATGCGCCACCCTGCGACCCACCTCGATCGGTGACGACGGCCGGCCGCGCAGGAAGCCCGCGAGGGCTCCGTTGTAGGCGGTGAGCACGTCGTCGGCGAGATCCTGCGCGTTCGACCCGGCCACCGGTTTCGCAAGGTGCAGGAGTCGCTCGGCGAGCAGGTCGCTGTCCGCCGCGAGCATCTCGCCGATCTCGTCGGTGGGGTCGGGGAACTCCGTCGCGGTCGCGAGGAAAGCGCACCAGCGGGCAGGGGATTCCGAGTCGTCGCGGTACGCAGCGAGGGCGTCGAAGATCGCCAGCAGACGTCCGATGTCGTCGTCGGCATCGACCACGTGCCGGTCCCACACCGCGCGCCATTCCGCCAACCGGACCCGCAGCGCCTCGGCGACCAGGGATTCCTTGCTGCCGAAGTGCGTGTACAGGGACGCTGCGGAGGCTTCGGCCCGGCGCAGCAGATCGTCGACGGGCGTCGCCCTGATTCCCCGGTCGAAGAGCATCTCCTCGGCGGCCCGGAGCAGACGGGTACGTGCAGCAGGACGAGCCGTGGACATGACCACACTGTAACGCTCGCTCTGCTGAAACGATCGTTTCAGCGTAGAGTAACGATCGTTCTGGTCATCGATCCGTTCGGGGGACACGATGCATCCACTCGTCATCGCCGGCACAGTCCTGATCGCGACCACCTACGGGCTGGCGCGGTTCGGCTACGGACTCTTCCTGCCCCAGTTCACCGACTCGTTCGGGATGGGCTCGACGGTCGCCGGTGCCGTCCAGGCCGGCAGTTTCCTCTCGTACTGTCTCGCGGCGATCGTCGCGTCGAGGACGAGCGGACGCCCACGTCTCGTCGTGGCCTGCGCCGGAGCCACGGCGGCGATCGGTGCGCTGGGGGTGGCGGCGTCGACGCACACGGTCGTCTTCGCGCTGAGCGTGATTGTCGCCGGAGCCGGGGCCGGTTTCGCCACTCCCGGGCTGGTGACGCTCGTCGAACGCAATGTCGCTCCCGACCGGCAGGAGAACGCGCAGACGATCGTCAATTCGGGAACGGGGGTAGGTCTCGTCGCCGCCGGAGCTCTGGTGCTCGCCACCGCAGGCCAGTGGCGTGTGGGATGGGTCGTCATCGCGATCCTCACCGCCGGGGTCGCTCTCACCGTCCTCCGCACCGACCGACGTTCCGACGATCGACGGGATCGTTCACACACCACGCCTGTGCGGATCGGCGAACTGTCCCCGCTGATCCGTCCCCTCCTCGCCGCAGCACTGGCCGGTGCGTCGAGCGCGGCGATCTGGACGTTCGGCCGGTCCGTCATGAGCGACGGGCCCGGCGGGGAGACCTACTCGGTGCTCGCGTGGATGGCCCTGGGCGCCTTCGGGGTGCTGGGGGCGACCGCGGGCCGGATCGTGCAGACCTGGAACCTGCCGGTCGCGTGGACGCTCACCACCACAGCCATGTCGGTGGCCACCGTTCTGCTGGGCCTGCTGCCCGGAACACCGATCCCCGCCTACCTCTCCGTCGCCTTGTTCGGCGCGAGCTACATCGCGATGAGCGGGGTGCTCATCGTGTGGGCCGTGCGTTCGGTCGCCGAACGCGCAGCCGAGGGCACCGTGGCGTTGTTCATCGCCCTGGCCGTGGGCCAGGCCGCCGGATCGGTCGTGTTCGGAGCCCTGCTGGGTTCGACGTCGACCGCGACCGCCTTCGTGGTGGCGGGCATCGTCGGTCTTCTCGCGGTGGTGCCGGCCGTGTCGCTCCCCCGGTCCCGCACTCTCACACCTGTCGGTCGGTGATCACGAGAAGCCAATCCTCATCTCCGTCCGTATTCGGCCCAGGTGTGGAGATGTCGCCGTTCTCGTCGGGAGTCGCCGGCTGCCGAGGCCCGGTCGCGTCGGCGGGGTCGATCCACTCGAGGGTCGCCGACTCCGGTACCAGAGCAGGATCGAGCCGGATCGTGCGCTGCGTCGGAACATAGACGACGGCGAGTGAACCGTCCGGTGTCCGGGCTGCGGTGACGTACTCGTCGTCGAGGACGTCGATCATCTCGTCGCTCGTCCACGGGGTGCCTCGACCTGCGACGACGAGCGGTTCGTCGACATCCGGCACGAGTTCCCACCACGGCCACGACTGCCACAGCTCGCGTATCGCCCGCAGTTGCGCGACGGCGGAGGTGTCCAGTCGGGATTCCCACCCGTCCGGGAACTCCCAATCGTCGGAACCCCGGAACTCGCCGGGTGAACCGGAGGTCAGTGCCCACAACGCCTGACGTCGGAGCGTCTCGTCGGTGGTCGGCGCCGTGTCCTCCTGGTTGTTCTCGCCTTCGTAGTTGCCCTCCGAGAACAGTGCGGGTCGCGGGTCGCGGGTTCCGTCGGCACGCTCGTAGGCCTGCAGGACCGCCTGATAAGTCGGCGCGTAGGTGTAGACGAAGTTCCAGTCCACGATCGGCTCCCAGAACGGATGATCCGTCGAGAGCAGCTTGTCCCAGCCCAGCTGGATCGTGAACGGTGCGTCGGAGCCTGCATCACGGATCCCGTCGAGCATCGCGCGCAGCACGAGGTCCGACTCGGCACCGGCCGCGAGATCCTCCGCCTCCGGCGAGTAGTCCCCACCGGTCATCCAGACGATGTTCGGGAACTCCGCGTACCGCTGCGCGAATCTCCGCCCGTATTCGAAGGCTTCCTCGGGTGTGGTCGAGGCGAACACGTGGGTGAGATTCCATCCGTCCATCGGATACAGGAACACCGTGTTCCCGTGGCGGCACGCGATCCGGAGATAGTCGTCGACGCGCGACCAGTACGCCTCGTTCCACTGCGTGATGTCGCCGTCGACGAACGGTTCGATGCCGTCGAAGGTGGCGCCTTCATAGCTCGGCCCGCCGTTCACCGGCACGACGATCGCCGACATGATCGACGCGTTGAACCCGTTGCTCTCGCGGTCGGTGAAGTACAGCTCGGCCTGTTCGGGTGACCAGTCGGCCATCCCGGACCACGGCGAGTCGCCGCGGACGAGGACGGGATCGCCGTACTGATCCTCGAAATGGCGACCGTCGGCGCTGACGGACGCGACGAATCGATGGTCGGCGGCGTCGCATTCCGCATCCACCGCCGGGACATTCGTCGGCTGCTGCTGGTCTCCGGCATCGGAGCAGGCCGCGACCAGGAGCAACACCATCGCCAGGACTGCTCGTTTCATCGCCACCCCCACCGCGCCCGTGGTACGTCCAGGCTACGGAGGAGGCGGCGCTGCGGAGCAGAATCACGGAACGCAGAATCACGGAACCCGCCGTCGGATCAGGCAGGTCCCACGGTCACCGGCGCGTCGGTGTGCTCACCCAGCTTCGGAGGCGGTCCGTACTGCGGTTCGTACCCGATCACCCGGATCGGGCTACCCACCAGACGGAAATCACCGGCGGTGACGACCATCTCGGGAGTCGCGTCGAGGGCGTCGGGCAGCGAACGGACCGCGGCCGCCGGCACCCCGAGCGGACGGAGACGGGCCTCCCAGCCGGCAGCGGTGTCGCGCGAGAGCGCCTCGGTGACCACCGCGAGCACCTCGTCGCGTCGCTGTGCGCGTTCGGCCATGGTCGGGAACCCGTCGATCCCTGCCTCGGCCGCGAAGATCCGCCAGAAGCCGTCGTGCGTGACGAACAGCGCAAGCGTGCCCTCGGCGGTCGGGAACAATTGCGCGGGAACGTAGTACGAGTGTGCCCCGTTCGGCATGCGTCGCGGCTCGGTGCCCTCGTTCAGATATGCCGAGGCGCGGTAATTGAGCTGCGACAGCATGACGTCGCGCAGCGACACGTCGACCTGTCCCCCGCGACCGGACACGATCTGCGCGAGCAGACCGAGCGCGGCGGTCATGCCCGTGGAGTTGTCGGCCGCCGAGTAACCGGGCAGCATCGGCGGGCCGTCGGGGTCGCCGGTCAGCGACGCGACACCGGTCTGGGCCTGCACGACGTAGTCGAAGGCCGGATCGTCGCCACCGTCGAGCCCGTATCCCGTGATCGCGACGCAGACGATCGTCTCGTTCCATCTGCGCAGCGCGTCGTAGGTCAGGCCGAACTTCCGGATGGCCGACGGTTTGAGATTGACGAGCAGCGCATGAGATTCGGCAGCAAGCTCGCCGAGGCGGCGCATGCCGTCGTCGGTCATCAGGTCGAGGCAGATACTGCGTTTCCCCCGGTTGAGACTCGCGAAGTAGGCGTCGCTCACCTGGCGGGAGAGATCCCCGGTGGGCGGCTCGATCTTCGTCACCTCGGCCCCGAGATCGGCCAGCAACATCGTCGCGTACGGGCCCGCGAGGATGTGGCCGACCTCGAGGATCCTGATCCCCGCGAGCGGACCTGCCGTCACCGCAGTTCCTTCACGAGTTCGGCGACGACCTCGCGGGTGCGGTACTTCGACGCGACCAGCTCGTCGCGGGTGTTGCCGATGGGCAGCAGCCGCATCGACAGGTCGGTGACGCCGGCCTCCTCGTAGCGGCGGAAACCGGCGAGGATCGCGTCCTCGTCGCCGACGATGGCCATGTCGCCGATGTCCTTCGCCTGCCCGTGTTCGAGGAGCCGCTGGTAGTTGGGCGAGATCTCCGCTTCGGCGAGAATGCGATTGGCGCGCTCGCGGGCGACATCGACCTCCGACGGTGCGCACAGGCAGACCGGCACGCCGGCGACGATCCGCGGCTTCGGTTTACCCGCTTCCTCGGCCGCCTTGGTGATGCGCGGGGCGATGTGTTCGGCGATGGCGCGTTCGTCGGCCATCCACAGCACGGTGCCGTCGGCGAGTTCGCCGGCGATCTTCAGCATGACCGGGCCGAGCGCCGCGACGAGCACCGGCATGGGCGCGACCGGCGCGATGTCGAGCGGATTGTGGACCTTGAAGGTGTCGTTCTCGACGTCGATCGATCCCGGCAGGTCGCGCGCGGCACCCAGCACCTCGAGATAGTCGCGCGTGTACTTCGCGGGCTTGTCGTAGGGCAGGCCGAGCATGTCCTGCACGATCCAGTGGTGCGACGGGCCGACACCGAGGGCGAGGCGGCCGCCGAGCGCGGCGTGCGTCGACAGCGACTGCCGTACCAGGTGGACCGGGTGTTGTGCCTGCAGAGGCACGACGGCCGTACCGATCTCGATACGCGACGTCCGCGTGCCCATCAGGGCGACGGCTGTCAATGCGTCGAAGTCGGTGGGGATCTGCGGCACCCACACGGTGTCGAGGTCGGCCGATTCGGCCCACTCGACGTCCTTCAGCATGCGGTCGACCTTGCGGTTGGTGTCGCCCTGTTCCGGGCCGACCATCACTCCGATACGCACGATTCCTCCAGGTTCCCGAACTCGATGATGTGGGTGTGTACCGGGCTCAGGACGTCTCGGACGTCCCGGTGAGCTTGCGGATCTCGGTGACGAGCACGTCCAGCGGTGTGCTCGTGGGGAACACCGCCGCGGCACCGGCATCGAGCAGTTTCGGAACGTCGCCCTGGGGGATCGTTCCGCCGACGATGACGTCGATGTCGCCGGCGTCCGCCGCTCGCAGGCCTTCGACGACCTTCGTGGTGAGTGCGACGTGGGCACCCGACAGGATGCTCAGGCCGACCACCGCGACGTCCTCCTGCACGGCGATCGAGACGATGTCCTCGACCTTCTGGCGGATGCCGGTGTAGACGACCTCGAAACCGGCGTCGCGCAGGGCACGCGCGACGATCTTCGCACCGCGGTCGTGTCCGTCGAGTCCGGGCTTGGCGACGAGAATGCGGGCGGTCATCAGAACACCACCGGCTGCTGGAACTCGCCCCACACGTTCTTCAGCGCGGAGACCATCTCTCCCACCGTGCAATACGCGTTGGCGCAATCGATCAGGGCATGCATGAGGTTGTCGGTTCCTTCCGCTGCGCGGGACAGGGCCGCGAGTGTGGTGCGCACCGCGTCGGGGTCGCGTTCGGCCTTGACCTTCGCGAGTCGCTTCAGCTGCATCTCGCGGCCTTCGGCGTCGAGTTCGTAGGTGGAGATCTCGGGTTGCGGTTCGTCGGAGACGAACTTGTTCACACCGACCACCGGCCGGTCGCCGTTCTCGATCTCCTGGTGGATCTTGTAGGCCTCGTCGGCGATGAGGCCCTGCAGGTAGCCGTCCTCGATCGCACGGACCATGCCGCCGTGCTTCTCGAGATCGGCCATGATCTCGACGATGCGCTCCTCGGTCGCGTCGGTGAGCGCCTCGACGAAGTACGACCCACCGAGCGGGTCGGCGACGCGGGTCACGCCGGTCTCGTAGGCGAGGATCTGCTGCGTGCGCAACGCGAGGGTCGCCGATTCCTCACTGGGCAGGGCGAACGGTTCGTCCCAGGCGGCGGTGAACATCGACTGCACGCCGCCGAGCACCGACGCCATGGACTCGTAGGCGACGCGCACGAGATTGTTCTGCGCCTGCGGCGCATACAGCGAAGCGCCACCGGCGACGCATCCGAAGCGGAACATCGACGCCTTGTCGGTGGTGGCGCCGTAGCGCTCGCGCACGATCGTCGCCCAACGGCGGCGTCCGGCACGATATTTGGCGATCTCCTCGAAGAAGTCGCCGTGGGTGTAGAAGAAGAACGAGATCTGCGGGGCGAACTGGTCGATGGTCATCCGCCCGCGTTCGACCACCGTGTCGCAGTAGGCGACACCGTCGGCGAGGGTGAACGCCATCTCCTGCACCGCGTTGGCGCCGGCATCGCGGAAGTGGGCGCCGGCCACCGAGATCGCGTTGAAGCGCGGCACTTCCGCGGCGCAGAACTCGATGGTGTCGGCGATGAGACGGAGCGACGGTTCGGGCGGCCAGATCCATGTGCCGCGGGAGGCGTACTCCTTGAGGATGTCGTTCTGGATGGTGCCGGTGAGTTTCTCGCGCGGCACCCCCTTCTTCTCGGCGGCGGCGACGTAGAAGGCGAGCAGGATGGCGGCGGTGCCGTTGATGGTGAAACTCGTGCTGATCTTGTCGAGCGGGATGCCGTCGAACAGCACCTCCGCATCGGCGAGGGTGTCGACGGCGACGCCGACGCGGCCGACCTCCTCACCGACCTCGGGGTCGTCGGAGTCGTAGCCGCACTGGGTCGGTAGATCCAGCGCGACCGACAGTCCGGTTCCGCCCTGCTCGAGCAGGTAGCGGTAGCGGCGGTTGGACTCCTCCGCAGTACCGAACCCGGAGTACTGCCGAAACGTCCACAACCGGCCCCGATAACCGTTGGGGAAGTTCCCGCGCGTGAAGGGGAAGCTTCCCGGCGCCGGCGGTTCGGCAGCGCGGTCGCCCGGCCCGTAGACAGGCTCGAGCGGGATACCCGACGAGGTTTCTGCGAAGTCGTTCACGGCGGATACATTACTTGCAGAAAAAGAGAATGCCAATATCATTGCGGAGAACAGAGCTGGATAATCGAAGGCGACCAGGGAGAACGATGTCGAGTCAGAATGCCCTCAGCGACCGCACCATGGTCATCTCCGGCGCGAGCCGCGGTATCGGACTGGCCATCGCGGTCGCCGCCGCCCGTCAGGGCGCGAACGCGGTGCTCCTGGCGAAGACCGCCGAACCCCACCCGAAACTGAAGGGGACGGTGCACACCGCCGTCGCCGACATCGAGGCCGCCGGCGGCAAAGCTGTCGCGGTGGTGGGCGACGTCCGGAAGGAGGACGATGTCCAGCGGGCCGTCGACACAGCGCTCGAACGGTTCGGCGGCGTGGACATCTGCGTCAACAACGCCAGCGCCATCGCCACCGAACCCACCGAATCCCTCTCGGTGAAGAAGTACGACCTGATGCAGGAGATCAACTGCCGCGGAACGTTCCTGCTCTCCAAGGCGGCGCTGCCGCACCTGCGGGAGTCGTCCAACCCGCACATCCTCACCATCGCCCCACCGGTCAACATGAACCCGCACTGGCTCGGCGTGCACCCCTCGTACACGCTGTCGAAGTACGGAATGTCGCTGCTCACTCTGGGATTCGCGGCCGAATACGCCGACGCCGGCGTCGCGGCGAACTGCCTGTGGCCCGAGACCTACATCGCGACCTCCGCCGTGGCCAACACCCCCGACGGTGAAGCACTGCTCGCCGCCTCCCGCAGCCCGGAGATCATGGCCGACGCCGCGGTCGAGATCCTCTCGCGACCGGCGAAGACGACCACCGGACAGTGCTTCGTCGACGCCGACGTCCTGGCCGACGCCGGAGTGACGGATCTGTCGCGTTACGGCGGCGGCGACAACCCGCGCTGGGACTTCTTCCTCGACAAGGACTGACGTTCAGTTCCGACGAACGCGGACGGCGGTGCCGGCACACAGCACGACGACGGCACCGCCCGCCACCACCGCCCAGGTCAACGGCTCTCCCAGCAACCAGGCCGCCCAGCCGACCGTCATGATCGGCTGGGTCAGTTGCACCTGCCCCACCCGCGCCATCGGCCCGATCGCCAGACCTCGGTACCACGCGAAGAACCCGAGGAACATGCTGACGATGCCGAGATAGGCGAACGACGCCCAGTGCGTCATTTCACCCTGCGGCAGTCCGTCGGCGAACGAGACCAGGGTGAGTGTCACCATCAGCGGCGACCCCAGCACCAGCGCCCACGAGATCGTCTGCCACGCGCCGATCTCCCGCGCCAGCAGTCCGCCCTCCGCATAGCCGAGGGCCGCGGCGACCACCGCGCCGAGCAACAGCAGATCGGCTCGGCCGAATCCCGCGAAACCTCCGCCACGCAGGCCCGCGAAGGCCATGACGGCGACCGTCCCCGCACCCGCCGCGACCCAGAACGGGATCGGCGGCCGTTCGTGGGCCCACAACACCGCGACCACCGCGGTTGCGGCCGGAAGGATCGCGATGACGATCGCGCTGTGATTCGCCGGTGCCGTGGTCAGGGCGTACGAGGTGAGCGTGGGAAATCCGATCACCACCCCACCCGTGACGACGGCGATCCTGCGCCACTGATGCGTGTTCGGGAGTCGTTGCCCCGTGAATGCCAGTGCCAGAGCGGCGAGAACCGCCGCGACGACCGCGCGGCCGGCGGCGACGAACAGCGGTGACATCGCTCCACTTTCGACGGCGATGCGGGTGAGCGGCACGGTCAGGGAGAAACCTGCGACGCCGAGCAGACCCCAGGCGAGCCCGCGAGGATCGGGCGATAGCACTGGCCGGTCGGATACGATAGCGCTACTCTGTACTCTCATGTCGAACAGTAGCAGTTCCCAACTCGTTACGGAACTGACCCGGTGGATCGCTACCGCCGCACCCGGGGCCCGGTTGCCGTCGACGAGATCACTCGTCGCGCAGTACGCCGTCAGCCCCGTCACGGTGCAGAAGGCACTGAAGACACTCCAGACCCGGGGACTCGTGGAGAGCCGCACGGGAGTCGGCACCTTCGTCCGGCAGATCCGCACGTCGAACACGATCGACCACAGCTGGCAGACGGAAGCACTCGGAACGGCACCGCCGCTCCCCCGCGCCTCCGCCGCGCTGCGCACCGTGCCCAACGACGTGATCACACTCCACTCCGGCTACCCCGACCGCACACTGCTCCCCGAACGCCTTGTCCGCGGAGCATATTCACGCGCATCTCGCAGTGATGCCGCCGTCGGACGGACACCCGCAGCCGGGCTGCCCGAACTGCAGGCGTGGTTCGCCGCGGAACTGACGGAAGCGACGGATGCCCGCACCGCCCCGCCGTCCGCGGGCGACGTGATCATCACCCCCGGCAGTCAGAGCGGACTCGGGTCGATCTTCCGCGCGCTCGTCGGCGCCGGCAATCCCCTCGTCGTGGAGTCACCGACCTATTGGGGTGCGATCCTCGCGGCCACGAAGGCGGGTGTGCAGCTCGTCCCGGTTTCCAGCGGCCCCAATGGACCCGATCCCGACGAACTGGCCCGCGCCTTCGACCGGACCCGGGCCCGCGCCTTCTACGCGCAACCGAACTTCGCGAATCCCACCGGGGCGCAATGGTCGTCGTCGACCGGCGATCGGGTCCTCGACGTCGTGCGCGATGCGGGAGCATTCGTCATCGAGGACGACTGGGCCCACGACTTCGGGATCTCGACCGAGTCCGTTCCGCTCTTCGCACGCGACGACTCCGGCCACGTCGTCTACGTCCGCTCGCTGACCAAGAGTGTCGCGCCGTCGGTGCGGGTCGCGGCGATCGTCGCGCGAGGACCCGCTCGCGAACGCATCCTCGCCGACGCGCAGGCCGAATCCGTCTATGTGAGCGGCGTTCTCCAGATGGTCGCGCTCGACGTCGTCACCCAGCCGGCATGGCAGACCCACTTGCGGGCCGTTCGTCGCGAGCTCGAATCGCGCCGCAACCTCCTCGCGAGCGAACTTCGCGAGCTTGCACCGGATGTGGATGTCGACGGGCTGCCGCCCGGTGGGCTCAACCTGTGGGGCAGGCTCCCGGACGACGTCGACGCCGAGACCGTCGCGCGCGACTGCGAGGCAGCCGGGGTGCTCGTCGCAGCGGGTGGCGAATGGTTCCCAGCGGAGCCCACCGGCCCGTACCTCCGTCTCAACTTCGCCGGCCCGAACCCGGCGGCCTTCCGGGAGGCCGCCCGGGTCATCGGACGGGTTGTCTCCGGCGGGTGAGGACGGTCGACGTCACCGGCTCGTGCGGCGCCGGTGGGCCCTCCTCACCCGGGTGCGTTCGTCCTCCGTGAGCCCACCCCAGATCCCGTACCGTTCACCGGAATCGAGGGCGTACTGCAGGCACTTCTCTCGGACCGGACAACGAGCGCAGACCTTCTTGGCCGAGGCCATGCGATTCTCCCTCGCGTCGCCCCGCTCGTTGTCCGGGTGGAAGAACAACGAGCCGTCCGCGTCGCGACAAGCCGCATCCATCTGCCAATCCCATTCCTCGGCAACGGGAGGCGGCAGATAGAGCAACTTCAGCGCGGGCATGTCCTACCTCTCTCCGTCGCGGAGGCGGCGGTAGACCTCGATCAGATGGTCGGTGGACGCGTCTCCGGTATCGGGGGTGCCCTGGCCGGCGAGCACCGCCTGCAGGGCGGTGGCCTGGGTCTTGCCGAGCTCGACACCCCACTGATCGAACGAATCGATCCCCCACACAATGCCCTGGACGAAGGTCTGGTGCTCGTAGAACGCGATGATCTGCCCGACCACCGACGGGGTCAGTTCCGGGGCGAGGATCGTCGTCGACGGCCGATCGCCGGGCATCACCTTGTGCGCCACCACCGCCTCGTCGACGCCTTCGGCACGCACCTCGTCGGCATCACGGCCGAAGGCCAATACTTTGGCCTGGGCGAACATGTTCGCCAGCACCAGCACCTGCATGCTGGTCTGCCCATCGCGGGCCGGCAGATCGTCGCCGGAACGGGCCAGGCCGAGGAAGTCGACGGGGACGATCTCGGTGCCCTGGTGCAGCAACTGGAAGAAGGCATGCTGACCGTTGGTACCGGGCTCACCCCAGAACACCTCCCCGGTCGGACACGAGACCGCGGTGCCGTCGGCGCGCACGGACTTGCCGTTCGATTCCATGGTCAGCTGCTGCAGATAGGCCGGCAACCGCGCCAGATCCTGCGCATAGGGCACCACCGCGCGCGAGCGATAACCGAGGACGCTCGCATTCCACACCCCGATCAACCCCGCCAACAGCGGTGCGTTCTGTGCCGGGTCGGCGGTGGCGAAGTGTTCGTCGAGGGCGTGCATGCCGGCGAGGAACTCGCCGAACCGCTGCCGGCCGATGGCGCACATGACCGCCAGCCCGATCGCCGAACCCACCGAATACCGCCCACCGACCCAGTCCCAGAACTCGAACATGTTCGCCGGATCGATGCCGAACTCGACCACCCGCTCCGTGTGCGTCGACACCGCCACGAAATGCTGGGCCACCGCATCCTCGCCGAGAGCGTCGACGAGCCAGCGGCGCGCGGCGGTGGCGTTCGACAGGGTTTCGAGGGTGGAGAAGGTTTTCGACGCGACGATGAACACGGTGGTGGCCGGGTCCAGATCGGCCAGCGCCGCGGTCAGATCCGCCGGGTCGACGTTGGAGACGAACCGCGCCGCCGGCCCGTCGTGAAAACGCCGCAGCGCGCGGGTGACCATCGCCGGGCCGAGATCGGAGCCACCGATGCCGATGTTGACCACCGTGGCGATCTTCTCGCCGGTGGCGCCGCGCCAGTCGCCGCTGCGGAGGCGGTCGGTGAACTGGCCCATCCGGTCGAGCACGGCGTGAACGTCGGCGACGACATCGACCCCGTCCACGATCAGTTCCGCATCGCGGGGCAGGCGCAGGGCGGTGTGCAGCACCGCGCGGTCCTCGGTGACGTTGATGTGCGCACCCGAGAACATCGCCTCCCGAGCCGCGGC
>NZ_JBLWIU010000035.1:0-81196 GCF_048381395.1 Rhodococcus shunpengi | reverse complement strand
ATGTACAACGAACTACTCGCGAACATCGCGATTCTGGTCCTGGCCGGATTCGTCGGTTTCGCCGTCATCTCCAAGGTGCCGAACACGCTGCACACGCCGCTGATGTCGGGCACCAACGCCATCCACGGCATCGTCGTGCTCGGCGCGCTCGTCGTGCTCGGTCACCTCCCCGGTGATGCCCACTGGGGCATCAAGATCATCCTGTTCGTCGCTCTGGTCTTCGGCACCCTGAACGTCGTCGGTGGCTTCGTCGTCACCGACCGCATGCTCGGGATGTTCAAGCAGCGCAAGGACTCCCCGGCTGCACAGAAGAAGGGGGCTGACGCCTGATGGGCTACCTCGTCTCGGTCCTGTACATCATCGCCTTCGCGATGTTCATCTACGGTCTGTCGGGTCTGACCGGCCCGAAGACCGCCGTGCGCGGCAACTACATCGCCGCCGTCGGTATGGTCATCGCGGTCGTCGCGGTGCTCATCGACATCCGGGAGACGGAGAACTGGGGTCTGATCATCGGCGGTCTGGCCGTCGGCATCATCCTCGGCGTCCCGCCGGCACTGAAAACCAAGATGACGGCGATGCCGCAGCTGGTCGCGCTGTTCAACGGCGTCGGTGGTGGCACCGTCGCGCTCATCGCGTGGGCCGAATATCTCGAGTCCACCAGCTTCACCACGCTCGACGACGACCCGACCGTGGTCATGATCGTCGGTTCGCTGTTCGCCGCGATCATCGGTTCGATCTCGTTCTGGGGTTCGCTCGTCGCCTTCGCGAAGCTGCAGGAACTGCTGAACAAGAATCTCGAGAAGAAGCTGGTCGCGTCGGCGAAGCTGTTCCAGCTCGCCAACATCGTCCTCGTCCTCGCGTCGATCGCCATCGCCGTCTACATCGGCATCAGCGCCGACGGTGAGCCGCTGGCCTCGTGGTGGATCCTGGCGCTGCTCGTCGCCGCCGGCCTGATGGGTCTGTTCGTCGTGCTGCCGATCGGCGGCGCCGACATGCCGGTGGTCATCTCGCTGCTCAACGCCCTGACCGGTCTGTCGGCAGCCGCTGCCGGTCTCGCACTGAACAACCAGGCCATGATCGTCGCCGGCATGATCGTCGGCGCCTCGGGCACCATCCTGACCAACCTCATGGCCAAGGCCATGAACCGGTCGATCCCCGCGATCGTCTTCGGCGCCTTCGGCGGTGGCGAGGCGGCCGCGGGTGTGGCCTCGGCGTCGGGTGGCACGGTCAAGGCCACCTCGGCCTCGGACGCCGCCATCCAGATGGCGTACGCCAACCAGGTCATCGTCGTGCCCGGCTACGGTCTGGCCGTCGCGCAGGCGCAGCACGCCGTCAAGGAGATGGCGGCACTGCTCGAGGACCGCGGTGTCGAGGTCAAGTACGCGATCCACCCGGTCGCCGGTCGTATGCCCGGCCACATGAACGTCCTGCTCGCCGAGGCCGACGTCGAATACGACGCGATGAAGGAGATGGACGACATCAACGGCGAGTTCGGCCGCACCGATGTCACCATCGTCATCGGCGCCAACGACGTCACCAACCCGGCTGCCCGCCTGGACTCGACGAGCCCGATCTACGGCATGCCGATCCTCAACGTCGACCAGTCCAAGTCGGTCATCGTGCTCAAGCGTTCGATGAGCTCCGGTTACGCCGGTATCGACAACCCGCTGTTCACCGCCGACAACACCTCGATGCTGTTCGGTGACGCGAAGAAGATGGTCTCGGAGGTCACCGAGGAACTCAAGGCCCTATAGGGGGTCGTGCCGTCTCGAGACAGGTTACCGGTACGGTGGTGGTGGCGCAGTGGAGACGTTGCCGAGCGTCGACATCAAGGATTCTCAATTTTCAAGCAGTGCAACGCTTCCCTGTGGATTCTATCTGCGACGCGTGTGTGTGTCGGTAGTGCATTCGGCCACGTATGTCTCACCCGATATGGGTGACGGCTTGCCGGTATGCAGAACGTAGTTCGGTTGCCGATCACCGATAGTGGAAGTCGGTGGCGAACAGCCGGGTTCGGTGCTCGATATCGCTTGCGGTCTTCGGGTTCTCACGATCCGGTTCCAGTACCTCTGCGGCGAGACACCGAAAGGCGATGCAGTGACGTCGCGGGCGACTCGTCGTAGCGTCCCTGGGGCCCAGCCAGCGCGCAGTCCGGGGATCGCGCGCAAGGATCGGACGGAGAGCGCGAAGCGCAGTCGGGAGACGGTCCGAGTTCCCTTCCCGCTGGTGCGGTTCGGAACAGAGCGACCAAGTTCGGAATCCGAGCCGCGCCGCGGGGGCCGGGGTCGTCCCTGTCGGCCAGGGCGCTAGGGGGGCGATCGGTATACCCCGTTGCCACCGGACTCTACAGCTCGATCGTGGCTATCAATGACTCTTCCGGAGCGCTATCAGCAATGTGTTACCTGCACAGCTATGCCTAGGAGTAATGAATGAACGCTCGGCAGTACGGTTGCTCAACCCTTGGGCACCATGTTCTCAGGCTTTCCCATGTCGTGGTGAATGTGAGCGATGCGGAGCGGTCTCGCGAGTTCTATGAGGCGACGACTCCGCTCCGCGCGATCTCGCGACTGAGTGCTCCTGCCCAACGGTTCGCCGGGTTGGGTATCGATCATGGTGAGTTCGAGGGATACGTCCTCGATGACGGCACTGCCGGCTGTCCAGGCCAGGTGCATCTGGTGGAGTGGAAGAACCCTCGTCCCGTGGGCAAGCCTTATCCGGTGTTCTGGCACGTCGGAATAGCGAAGTTGGGCTTCGGGACCAAAGTTCCTGCGGATGAGCGGATCGCTCAGTTGCGGGCAATGGGTATCCAGCCGACGAACGAGACGATCGTTCGTGACTACGTCACCTTTGCCGATCCCGATGGCACACTGTTGTCCTTCTATCCGGATCCGGTGACATCGGCGCGATATGACCACTGGGTGCACGTCAATGCGGTGGCGTCGGATGGTGGCCGGTCAGCGTCGTTCTACCGGGATCAACTCGGCCTCAACCATCACCTCGACGTCTTCACTGACAGGCCGTTGCCGGTCTCGCAGGGGCCTGGGTCCGACGTGGCGCAGTGGTCGAGCCATATGTTTGCTGCCCGTGGCGACAGTCGCCTCAATATCGATATGACACAGCCGGTGTTTCCGTTGCCATCACCGGCGACGTCGTCGGTCTATGAGGAGGCTCATCACCTGGGGATCTCACGGATCGGTTTCGAGGTCGACGATATCGAAGCTGTCCAGGTGCTCCTCGAGTCGATGCCGGTGATCGGTCGGGCTCCTGGGGTTGCGGGGCCCGCAGAGGTGTGGAACTTCGGACCCGAATACGGCGAGCGGAAGGTTCTGTCGTTTCGCGACCCGGACGGGATCCGCCTCGAGTTCGTGGAGAAGCCGCCACGGGCAGAGTCCAGCTATCTGCGGTTCTCTCCGCCGCAGGAGTGACCGCTGCAGCCGAGGATCCTCGGGGACAGATCTTTACTGCATGTACATTTTGTATTGATTTGTAAGAAAGCATCGACGACGATGAGTCGAGACACGGATCATTGAGCAATTGGGAGGTTTTATGAACGGGCTGGTTGGCAAGCGGATCGCCATTGCGGGCGGTGCCACGGGGATCGGCGCAGAGACTGCTCAGCGACTGGCCGCCGCAGGGGCCTCGGTTGCCATCGGCGACGTCAACCTCGAGCGTGCTACGCAGACTGTCGGAGGAATCGAGGCCGACGGCGGTCGAGCGACCGCGATCCAGTTCGACCTCTCCGACGACGAGTCGGTGACCTCGTTCATCCACAAGGCGGCCGACTTCATGGGCGGCGTAGACGGTCTGTTCAACGTCGGCGCTGAGATGACTCCGTCGGTGTTCGAGAACGACCTTACGGTCCTCGATACCGACATGGATGTCTGGAAACGCGTGCTCGATGTCAATCTGTTCGGCTACGCCCGCACCATCAAGGCGGCTCTTCCCTACATGTTGGAAGCAGGGTCGGGCGCGATCGTGAACACCTCCTCGGGTGCCGCATTTTTCGGGTTGCCGAATCGCGTTGCTTATTCGGCGTCGAAGGGCGGGGTCAACACCCTCACGCGCCACGTTGCCACTGTGTGGGGCAAGCAGGGAATCCGCTGCAACAGCGTCTCACCGGGCATGGTGATGGGTGAGACCCAGAAGAGGATGGGCCACACCGACGTCCATCAGGAGGTTCTCAAGCTGATTCGGCATACCCGCCTCGGAGACCCGGCGGACATTGCGGCTGTGGTGACCTTCCTGCTGTCCAGCGATGGGGAATGGGTCAACGGCCAGTGCTGGAATGTCGACGGCGGACTCAATCTGCGGGACTGAGCCGAAGACGAAGCGTCTTGTCGAAAGAACCCCATATGGTCCATGGGTCGTTTGCCGCAGACGGCGTGCTCGAGGCTGCCATCTCTCGTTCTCTCGAACTGGGGGAACGAGGGATCCAGGTTGCAGTCATGGTCGGCGACGAGGTAGTTGCTGAGGCATGGGGTGGAGTCGCCGACGACAACGGGCGACCTGTCACCGCGCGAACCATCTTCCCGGTCTTTTCCGTGACCAAAGCAGCTACGGCACTTGCGGCCCATGTCCAGATCGAGCGCGGCCTCATTGATCCGGATATGCCGATCGCGACGTACTGGCCGGAGTTCGGCCGTCACGGTAAGGACGCCATCACCCTCGCCCATGTCCTGGCCCACCAGTCAGGTATTCCGCAGATGCCGGCGAACGTCACGCCCGAGCTGATGTGCGACTGGGACTGGATGATCCGTGAGATCCAGGACTTCAAGCCTTATTTTCCGCCCGGTACGGCCAACACCTACCAGGCGATCGTCTTCGGCTGGCTCGTGGGCGAGACAGTGCGTCGCACCGACCCGCAGCGCCGTTCATTTGCCGATTTCGTCCGTGAGGAAGTCATGGAACCGGTGGGTATCGATGACTTCTGGCTCGGAGTTCGCCCGGAAGATCTCGAGCGGGTCGGTGTTCTTGTCTCCGACCTCGAGGGACCGGGTGGCATCCCGCTCGAGGGTGCTACCGCAGTGAGCATGGCCGCCAAACCCGACGCGGTGGCGCTCGATGCCCCAGTGCACAACCGGCACGACATCTGGCAGGCGTGCCTACCCGGAACCGGGGGCATCGCTTCGGCGCGAAGCATCGCGCGTTTGTTTGCGGTACTCGCCAACGGCGGCGAACTCGGCGGCCATCGCCTCTTGTCGCAGAAACGGGTGCGCACGCTGCTCGAACCGCGCGCGATGAGTGAGACCCCCGATATGGTCCTCGTCGGCGGAAACCGCTGGTCGCCCCCACTGGGTGCGGGAGGGTTCTGGCACGGTGGGACGGTGCTGGGCGACGGGCCGGGTGTCCTGTGTCATGCCGGACTCGGCAACTCCATCGGATTCGCCGATCTGGAGATGGGCTACTCGGTCGGGATCGCCCACAACCGCCTCTTCACTGACGATTCGGTCATCGGTGAGCATCCTTTCTCTGCGATCGCTGAGGCCGTGAGCGAGATCGTTGCCCGTCACTCGGGTCCATGAACAAGCTCACGTTCTCGATCCTGGCTATCGGCGCCGGTGCATTCGCAATGCTGCAATCGGTTGTCGTCCCGACGCTTCCGCGCATCGCTACGGAGATCGGGACCGACCAACACTCGGTGGCGTGGGTTCTGACGGCTTTTCTGCTCTGCGCCACCGTCTCCACGCCGATTGTGGGGCGACTCGGTGACATCTACGGCAAGAGGCGTTTGCTCGTGGTCTCGCTGACTCTGTTGTCCCTGGGCTCGATCATCTCGGCCGTTGCGCCCAACCTTGCCGTGATGATCGGGGCCCGAGTGATCGCCGCGGCGGGCGCGGGCGTGGTACCTCTGTCGTTCGGGATCTTGCGCGACGGATGCTCTCCGGGGCGGATGGCGAGTGCGACAGCAGCGTTGTCGGCGGTACTTGCCGGCGGGGCAGGCCTCGGAATGGTGGTGGCAGGTCCACTGGTGGACTACCTCGGTTATCTCTGGTTGTTCTTGCTTCCGGGTCTGGTACTCGGTGCGGCGGCGGTGGGTGCGGCTTTCCTCGTTCCCTCATCGCCGGTTTCTTCGCCAGGACGGTTGCCGCTTCTTCCTGCGGTGCTGCTCACGATGTGGCTCGTCCCGCTGTTGATTGCAGCGAGCCGAGCGCCCGAGTGGGGTTGGGGTTCGGTTCGGGTGCTTGGGCTGTGTATCGCTGGGGTGGTCATGCTTGTGCTCTGGTGGGTGTGCGAGAGCCGTGTTGCGGTACCGCTCGTCGACCCGGCGTTGGTGCGTTCGCGTGGGATGTGGCAGGCGAACCTCGTGGGACTCGCTGCGGGCGCCGCGCTGTACGGAGGCTTCGCGTTTCTGCCTCAGTTTCTGCAAGCGTCACCGTCGTCGGGTTACGGGTTCGGGGTTGGTGCGACAGGGGCGAGTCTGCTGATCCTGGCGCACCCGGCGATGTCGTTCGTGGGTGGGTTCGTTGCTGGTGGGCTGTCTCGCATTGTCGGTGCGAAGGCTCTTGTGGTGATGGGGTGCCTTGCTGGGGCAGCGGCGATGGTGCTCATGGCGTTCGACCACACGACACGAGTTGATGTCGTGGTGGCCAATGGCCTCATGGGAGCCGGGTTGGGGTTGATGTTCGCGTGCCTCACGCCGTTGATTTTTGCCGCTGTTCCCGTGCACCAGAGCGGGATTGCCGTAGGCATCAACACGACCTTGCGTTCTTTGGGGGGTGCGGTCGGCGCGGCTGTCCTCCCGGCGATCATCGCGTCCCAGACCGTTGGGGACGGTTATCCCTCGGAGCGGGCCTATGTGGTGGGGTTCTTGGTGGTTGCCGGTCTCATGGCGTGTGCGGCGTTCTGCGCTCTGCTGATTCCCTCCGAGCGCAAGCGAGACGAGTTGGACTCCCAGCTAAAAGATGTTCCCTTTACAAGAAAATAAGCACTCAGTACACTTTTGCACCGAGCGACTGTCGCAGCCGTAGTGGGCAACGTCGGCGCACTGGTCCAACCACAAGGAGATACGGGTATGACCATCACGGACTTGAGTAGCATCGATGCCTCGATCATGGAGCCGTCCTGGTATGCGAACCTGGACTTTCTGGACGGCTTCCGGCAACTCCGTGACGAGGATCCGGTGCGTCTGGTCGAAGCGCCCAACTACGGCCGCCCATTCTGGGCGGTCTCGAGGCACGAAGATGTGAAGTGGTGCTTTCAGAACTCTCAGCTGCTCAGCAGCCGTGAGGGCGCACGGATGCCACGCGTGGCGTCCCGGACGACGGCTGAGCGTCGGGTCGAGCTGGGACTCGATACGCGGCTCGACTACCTGGATGATCCGGTTCATGCCATGTACCGCCGGCCGTTGAACAAGCATTTCAGCGTGCCTGCGGTAAAGCGGCTCAGCGCAGACATTGCCCGATACGTCAACGAGATTGTCGACGATATCGCTGAGAACTCCGAGTTCGAGTTCATGGAGGACGTCGCGGCGAAGCTTCCCACGATGGTGATCGGCACCCTGCTGGGCATCCCGCGCGAGGAGTGGTCCTATCTCCAGGACGTCACCATGCGCATTACCGCCTTCAACGACCCCAGGTTCACCGTCGACAACGACCCGATCAAGACCTTCTCGGATGCGTACGCCGAACTCCTCGACTATGCCGGCAATCTCGTGATGGACCGCCGAGAGAATCCGCGAGACGACTTCGCGACGATCATGAGCCAGATGAAGGTGGACCATGAACTGCTCAGTCCCCGCGAGGTTCGTTCGCCGGTCTTGGGCATGATTCTGGGCGGATTCGACACGACCCGACTGGCGCTGAGTGTCGGCACGTGGCAGCTGGTGGAGGATCCCGACCAGCGCAAGGCCCTACTCGATGACCCGGCGCTTGTGCTCGGCGCCGTCGACGAGACAGTGCGCTTCGCCAGCCCCGCGCGAAGCGCAGCTCGAGTTGCCAACGACGACTTCGAACTTCAGGGCAAGCTGATCCGCGCCGGAGACTGGGTTTCCTTGCTGATCATGTCGGCGAACCGTGACGAGCGAGTGTTCGAGAACCCGCTGGAGTTCGACATCCGCCGGACGCCGAACGACTACATTTCGTTCGGGGAGGGAATACACAAGTGCTTGGGACGCAACCTCATTCGTCTCGAGCTGTCGCAGTTCTACTCGATCTTCTTTTCTCGTCTGCCTGAACTCGAGGTTGTCGAGCAGCCGAGATGGGTCGTTGACACGGCGGCTTCCGGTCTTTCGGGACTCAAGCTGCGTACCGGTAAGACACTGCCCGCACAGTCGAACGACTGAGGCATGGAGGAATGAAGATGGTCAATGTTCGGTTCAACGTCAACGGTGACATCGTCACGGCCAAGGGGGAGCCGGGGGACAACATCATGCAGGTGGCCGTACGCCAGCAATTACCCCGCATCGAGGGTGAGTGTGGAGGCGAACTGTCGTGCGCGACCTGTCACGTCTACGCCGACGCCCAGGGCTTTCGTCCCCTTTCCGAGGAAGAGAGCGAACTGCTCGAGCTCGTGGATGAACGTGCCGACAACAGCAGACTCAGCTGTCAACTCGTGCTGCGCGAGGACATGACCGACATCGAGGTCATCATCCCATGACGATCCATACCTTCGATGTCCTTGTCGTCGGGGGTGGCCACGCCGGCGCCGCCGTTGCACATCAGCTGGCGACGCTCGGCTACGAGGGAAGCGTAGGGATCATCAGCGCCGAACGGCACCTGCCCTACGAACGTCCACCCCTGAGCAAGGCATATCTCAAGGGTGAGGCGACGGCCGAGAGCTTGTTGATTCGTGACGCACAGTTCTGGAGTGACGCGCGGATCGAATTGATGCTCGACACCAGCGTTGTCACTGTCGATCCCGATTCACACACCGTCGCCACGAGCAACGGTGACACTGTGAAGTACGGCTCGCTTGTGTGGACGACCGGCGGGTCGGCCCGGCGGTTGGGAGTCGCCGGCGAGGACCTTGCCGGGGTGATGACACTACGAACGCTCGACGATGCTCTCGCTGTCAAGGAATGTCTGCCTACGGCCAAGCGGTTCGTGATCGTCGGTGGCGGATTCGTCGGACTCGAGGCAGCGTCCGTGTTACGAGGCTTCGGCATCGAGGTCACGGTGTTGGAGGCTCAGGAGCGATTGCTGCAACGTGTGACCAGTGCGGTGGTCTCGGACTACTTCCTGCGTCGGCATGTCGCTGCGGGTGTCGATGTCAGGCTCGGGGCGCAGGTCACGGAGATCGAGGGACGCGATGGTTCCGTTACGGGCGTCCGCCTCGCAGATGGTTCGAGCGTTTCCGCTGATCGCGTGCTGGTGGCAGTAGGTCTCGTGCCCGCCGTCGGGCCGTTGTTGGCAGCAGGTGCCGAGGGCATCGGTTGTATCGAGGTCGACGATCTCGGACGCACCAGCCTGCCGGATGTATACGCGGCCGGTGACTGCGCGTCGTTCCCTCACGGGGCGCATCCTTCAGGGCGGGCGCGTATCGAATCGATCCAGAATGCCACGGAGCAAGGAAAGCTGGTGGCTTCGTCGATCATGGGGCAGGCGAGTCCCTACGATCCGCAGCTCTGGTTCTGGTCCAACCAGTTCGATATCAAGTTCAAGACAGTCGGCCTGGTGGTCGGATACGACACCATCTTGATCCGAGGCGATAAGGATTCGGATTCGTTCTCCGTGGTCTATCTCCACGGCGACGTCGTGGTCGCCGTCGACACCGTCAACCACATGCGTGACTATGTCGGAGCTCGCGCAGCCGTCGGCCGCCGAGTCGACCTGAACCGCATCGGCGACAGCGCAGAGCCTCTCAAGGCGGTCCTTGTGGGCGACGAGGCCGTTACTCAGCAGGTGTGATGTCCTCAGCATCGTCAACGGCCGGGGGAGCGTTGCACTGGTCCCTTCGCGAGTCCTTCCGAGAATATGTGACCGCCATCGATGACGGTCGTATCGAGCGCCATCAGGTGGAGCTCGATTCCGAGGGCCGGTTCGTATTCCAGCGATCCGAACTATCCTCGCAATTCTGTTGGGTCTTCACAGGGCGGGTCGATTTCTGGGCGCATTTCGGCGTTCTCGACTTCAAGCTGTACGACCTACGCATCGAGTTCGGCCGGGAGCCCTGTGTTTCCGTCGGTCCGCAGACGCGGGAGAATGAACGTGTCGTCCTCGCTCGGCTCGACGAGACTGCGGCTGAGGTTCCCGGGACCCGCGTGTTCTCGGCGAGGCTGACCGCGGACGGCGTGCGGGTGCTGGGTGGGGTCTATTCGGTAGGGGATCTGCTCGAACCGCTGACGGTCTCGATCGACGCGTGACCGGCTGAGCCGCACAAGCTTCCCCGCTCATGGCGCTGCGTGTCCGATTCATGGAATGTCCCCGGTTGTCGAGTGGGTGTGCTGGTGCCGGGGTTTATCCTGTGTTCTCGAGTGACCCGTGTGTCGCTATACCGGTGTTCGTCAAAGCCGCTGATTGCGCTGCCCCACAAATCCGGGAGCCAAGACGGTGGTCGTATCGCGAGCTCCGGCGACCGGGACGGGGTCTGCGGAGTCTTCTGCCGCGCGACCGATACCCTGTATGTCGCTGTGTGCATGCTTATGGCGTTCGGTCTCAACGTCATTCGGGCGCGCTGACAGCCGGCGAAGGCTTCTCGGCACCCCAAGAATCAACTGCATAAAATGTGCAGAGGCAGTCCGAACTTCAAGAACATAGTTACTTGTCAAACGGTGAGTTTTAGTGCAGTCTGTCACGTGATGCGATTCACAGAGCTATGTGCATCGCCCACGAAGGAGCGCCGATGGCCGGAACAAATTCGACCACACGTGTGATCGGGCAAACAGGTACCAGCGCCTCACGCCGGACCCGCCGAATCACGGCACACAGCCGCCAGGCCCGTGTGGTGGTGCGAAGGACGAGCCCTACGCGTGCATTCGGCGGACGGATCGCAAAACTCATTGATCGTGGCCCTCGCCACCGAATCGACAGAACCCATGGCCCGAGCAACGCAGAGCGTGCGTTCGGCTCGACTCCGGCGCTCAGGCACGACTCGAATCGTGCAGCCCTGGACTTCCACGCGGCATAGAAAAGGGCACGTGCCCTCCATAGTCCGCAATAGCTGCCCGCACCCCCAGCCCTCCCTTTGAATGAACGAATCTCAAGGACATGACCTTGGCCGGACACGACGACCGCCGGCAGACCAGATTGGAAGAAATCCATGAAAATCGATGACCAGCTCACGGCACTCGAAGCGTTGCGCGAGAAGTACAGGGCCGAGCGCGACAAGCGGATCCGCCCGGAGGGAAATCGTCAGTACGGGTACATCGGCACCGGCAAGTTCGAAAACTACGGCGCCGATCCGTGGACTCCCCAGGTGGAGGAGCGGGCGACGGTTCACGACGACGTCGACCTGACCATCCTCGGCGGTGGGTTCGGTGGCCTGATTGCTGGCGCTTTCGCACGTAAAGCCGGCATCGACAAGATCCGATTTATCGACACTGCAGGCGATTTCGGAGGCACCTGGTACTGGAACCGCTACCCTGGCCTCGCATGTGATGTGGAGTCCTACATCTACCTTCCTCTGTTGGAGGAAGTCGGAACGATGCCGAGCCGGAAGTACGTCTCCGGAGAGGAGATCCGACAGCACGCACTTGCCATCGCCGAGCATTTCAACCTACGTCGCGACACACTTTTCCAGACCAAGATCGAAAGTGTGAATTGGGATGACGACCGCGAACTCTGGACGGTCACTACCTCTCGTGGCGACAGGTTCGACTCCCGCTACGTCTTGGTATCCGGCGGCGTCCTGCAACGTCCGAAGCTGCCCAATCTGCCCGGTGTCGAAGACTTCGCCGGCCATGCCTTCCACACCAGCCGCTGGGACTACGACTACACCGGTGGCGACCACACGGGTGGACTCCACAAGTTGGCCGACAAGCGAGTTGCCATTGTGGGCACCGGAGCAACCGCACTCCAGGTCGTTCCTCATCTCGCCGAACATGCGAAGGAACTGCTTGTCGTCCAACGAACACCGTCCACCGTGGATGTTCGCGCGGATGCCGAAACGGACCGACAGTGGTGGGAATCTCTGGAGCCGGGCTGGCAGAATGAACGCCGCAAGAACTTCATCGACATCGTGCACGGTCAAGGAGCCGAGCAGAACCTGGTCGGTGACTCCTGGACCGATATCGGCCCGGCCCGAGGCATGCGACGACTGATCGATAGTGGTTTCAGCGAAGACCCTGCTGTCGCGTTCGAACTGGCCGACTTCGAGAAGATGGAAGAGCTGCGTCGTCGCGTCACCGATCTCGTCGAAGATCCGGACACGGCAGCACGGTTGCAGCCGTGGTACATGCACATGTGCAAGCGGCCCGGATTCAGTGATCGCTACCTGCAGACATTCAATAAGCCGCATGTCAGCCTGGTCGACACCGAGGGCCAGGGCATCGAACGCTTTACTGCGAAGGGATTCGTAGCCAACGGGATAGAGCACGAAGTCGACCTGATCATTTTCGCGACCGGATACGAGGTGAGCTTCGATCCGGCGACCCGGGCCGGTGTGGAGATCCGTGGTCGCAAGGGAGTGCCGCTTCCCGAGTACTGGGCCGACGGCATGCGCACGCTGCACGGTTGGGTCACCCGCGGCTATCCCAACCTTTTCCACATGGGAGTGCTTCAGAACGCCTACTCCGTCAACTACACCCACATCCTCGAGCAACAGGCCGCGCACATCATGACAGCCGTGACCGAAGCCGAGCGGCGGGGCGACGTACTGGTCGAACCGAGCGAGGAGTCCGAAAGCGAATGGGTGGCCACCATCCGTGCGCAGGGGCCGGCTCAAGATGAGTTCAACGCCGAGTGCACGCCGGGCTACTACAACTCCGAGGGTAAGCCCCCGCGGACGGAGACCCTCGCTGCCGGTCCGAACGAGTTCGATCGGATTCTTGCCGAATGGCTCGCAACCGGCGGTCTCGAAGAGGTCATGGAGCCGAAGTCACAAGCCTGATCCGGTTAGCGTTCGCTGTCCCAAGATTCTGGCCTGCAGGCCAGGAACGGAGAATCACAATGTTCGAGGAATCCACATTTCGGCTGGTGGGGTCGGGATTGAGGTGCCCGGAAGGACCGGTCGTCGAGGAGGACGGATCGGTACTGGTCTGCGAAGTCCAGGGCGGTGCACTGGTGCGCGTCAGCCCTGAGGGAGTTCGGACCGTAGTGGCCGATCTGGGTTCGGGGGTGAATGGAGCTGCCATCGGACCTGACGGCGCTGCCTATGTTGCCACCAACGGCAGCTTCACCTTTGCCGAAGTGGACGGCATCACCCATATCACCGGACTGATCGAGAACTGGAAAGGCGGCGCGTTCTACCGTGTCGATCGAACCAACGGGGAGGTCGAAGAGCTCTTCACCGAGAGCGAGGGTGCGCATCTAGGATCTCTCAATGACGTCGTCTTCGATGCCGATGGTGGGGCCTACATTGCCGATACGACCTCGGGCCTATTGCATTATGCAGTTCCTGCAGAACGCCGGATCGGTGTGGCTGTCTCGGATGTGGTGACTCCTAACGGTGTTGGGCTCTCGCCCGATGGCAGTCGTCTCTACGTCTCCGAAACGTTCACCGGTCGGTTGCGGGCGTTCGAGGTACTAGGGCCGGGCAAGCTGCAGGAACTCCCGGACGTTTTTCAGCACCCCGCGGCAGCCCGAGACGACACTGCGGAGATCGACCTGCAGCACAGCAGACAGCTCTGGGACGGTCTCGCTGTCGATGGCGAAGGCAACATCGTTGTGGCCGACCTGGCGGGCTCGGGTGTACGTGTCATCGACCCGAACGGTACGGAGCTCGCCTTCCTCGAAACGCCGGAGCACGACCCTTACGTGACGTGCGTGGCTTTCGGTGGTCCGGACGGCCGCACGGCCTACGTCACTTCGGGTGGTCGCGGCCTTCTGTATGCGATCGACAACTGGCCCTTTGCCGGCGGGCGCGTGAACTTCCAGTCCTGAGGCGCGGTACGCAACAACGTAGAGGGCCCGAACCATCACCGGATGGTTCGGGCCTTCTACGTGCGCTGAGTGCACTCCGTGTCTCGAAATAAGTGCATTCGACGTGGGCAGATATACGGTGTGCCGCAGCTGCGGAGCGAATGACGGTCCGGTGGCGAGTTCAGCGACCGAGAAAGCCCTGCGCATCTCGGAGACCGTGCACTTGGGTGACGGTACCGCAGGGCACGGATTCGGTTGACGCGCTGGAGACGAAGCCGGTCTCGTTGGTGCGGTGCGCCGAAAAAACCGGCCGTCCATCGCGGTGGATGAGAACGGTCAGCTCATGGGTGGGATCCGGGGCGGCATCCCGGTCGGTGCGATTCAACAGGACGTCCTGGGCCGGTACGGGACCCCGCAGACTCCTCCCGGGGTTCGATGCCGGCGAGGCGACCGAGTGTCGGCGCAGGTTGATATCGCGCTGCGGACAGGTGCCGAGACATCGCTCTCAGCCGCACAATGGCCTCCCTGGTTGAGTCGCGCGAGGAACGACTCGGTGAGCCAGCGGAGTGCACGACCCGAGGACTCTCGATCTGCGGGACGCCGGGACGGCAATACGGTTTGGTTGAAAATGTTGTAACGCAACCTCTTTGAGGTCTATGCGGAAGCGATCGCCACCGGCATCGGCATCGTAGAAGGGCACGGCCATCTCGCGTGTGTCCTGTATCGAGGTCGGTGCGCACAGGGTCGGCATAGACCAGCCCACCACTGGGCTCGAGTAGATATTGCACATCGTCACTTGGTGCGCCCACGGGGACCCTACCTGGGTGTAAGTGGTGCTCCGCATGAGATGGTGCTCACCGCTGGGGTGGAAAGCGGCGTAGGGCCGGATGCGAGACCGGTGGCCGAGTCGTCCGGGATCATCGTGCGTGTACTGCGTCACGGGCGCCGGTGGAGGAGGACGTGACGCAGCGGCCGGACCGGCCTGGTGTCGGTTGATCGTGTGCCCCTGAGAGCGAGGGCATTCACGTGTGGGACGGCTCGGCGCTCCGGTGCTCGGCGTAGAGGACAGTTGTCCCTTCTCCCAGGGGAGCTTCGATATGTTTCGAGCAGAGATTCCGGTCGCGTTCGGTCCGGTCGGCCACCGCAAGAAGGCAGGCTCGTCCGGTGTTGCGATGCCAGCGTTCGAGGGAAACACGACAGGTGCCTCGGTGCCGTCGTGGACGAAATTCAACGACCGAGCTATACGACTCTGGCGCAACCGAGACGACAACCGCGCTGTGCGTTACGTTGCGCCCGTCCGCATGGCGCGTTGTCGATCAATGGTTGAGGCCGGCCGACTTTCGAACACGGCCCGGGATCATCCCACATGGGGATGTCGCAGCTCTGATTGCACGAACTGAACGCTCGAGGTACTTGCCGACATGCAGTTACGTGATGCGGCACTCAGGTGAACAGGTAGCGCTCTTCGACGAGATCGTGAGTGGTTACCGCGCCTGCTGAGGCGGGGATGCGATCGCCCATCTTGCGGGCGATGTGGTCTTGCTTGGTCAGGTAGTTGAACGTGATCCGCTGCTTGGCGATAAGCCATTCGCCGTCGACACGACGCATGCGGTGAACATAGGTGCCGCCGCAGGGCATGAGCCTGTCCTGATGAGTCATGACGGCGGCGAACCAGAAGGCGTTCAGCGTTGCCTGGTCGGGGTCGTCCTCGTCGAGAGTTACGACCACGTTCGTTCCATGATGGATGGCGAGCTTCTGGCCTGAGGTCAACCATCGGTAGCTCTCACGAAGTTCGTCGTGCCCCTGGTACGTTCCCCGGGCATTGATTTGGATAGCGTCGTCGGTGTAGCAGGACAGGATTGCTTCGACGTCACCCGCGTCGTAGCACGCGTGGTAGCGACGGAACGTCAGCTCGATGTCGCGCTCGTCCTCGAGTCGCTGCAGGCGGCGGAGGATGCCCTCGGGGGAGTTGTCACGAGGCGCCTTGTTGCGTTCTTTCAGTTCGAAGGCCTGGTCGACGAACGGTTTCCACATCGATTTGGCCCAGGCGAACTGGCTCGTGTCGTTCAACGTTTCGCTCATGTGTCTACCTGTGTCTCTCTGCACGTCGGGACGTCCAGTCGACTGCGCAGCCGACTTGACCTGTGCATCAATACTTACACAGTGTAACTTTTGGATCAATAAGCGAGTTCTCTCAACTTATGGCTTCGCCGGTAGACGAGTGTTCCTTCACGAACTCCAGGTGAGTCGCCATCTCTTGCGAGGCCGCCTCGAAGTCGCCGGCTTCGATCGCTCGCAAGATCGCAACGTGCTGCTTGACCGTCGCGCGCCCGACGTCCTCGCTGAGGTCGAGGAATGAGACCGGCTGGGAAGTGCTGTGCACCGACCTCACCAGTGCCGCCAGGAATCTGTTGCCGGATGCCTGGGCGATGGTCGAGTGGAATTGATGATCCAGTGCCGGAACGCTCGGATCGCTGGTGCTGGCCTTTCGCTGCTTGTCCACAATCGTGCGAAGAATGTCCAAGTGGTAGTCCTCGCGATGTTTCGCTGCCAACGCCGCAGCGGGGATCTCCAGGAGTTCCCTGACCTCGGTCAGTTCGGCAATCTCGAGCGTGCCGAGGCGAAGCGTGGTCGAAAGGGACTCGGAGAGCAGATTGGACAACCCCTCCTGGGTCACGGAGTTGACGAAGCTACCACCTGATGTGCCGGGAACTCTCCGGATGAGCCCTCGTTTGGAGAGCCCCTCGAGTGCCTGGTGCACAGTCGGCCGACTCACCTCAAAGAGGTTGGCCAATTGCGACTCGGGCGGCAGTTTCTCCCCATGCGCAAACTGGCCCGACAGGATCGCTTTGGCAAGCTGGTCCTCTACCTGTTTACGGGGTCGCTTCACGGGCTGTGGTGCGAAGCTGTCGACTGCGTGGGCCTTGGATCGTGCGGCCATGTTCTACACCTTTCCGAATGTGGCTGCACCTTCAACCGCAGCCTTGATGTGCACTCAGCATAGATGTTCATCCCTCAGCCACCTTCTGCTATGTGTCCGCTGTTAACGCAACTGTCGTCCAACTCACCTCGGCGGATGCGGAGATGGAAGGGGTTTGTGTCGGTTGCTGACGTATTCAATGTTGCGCGTTGTAAAGTTTAGGCTAAATCACGAAGTCTAGGGTCTATTGCCAATAATAGTAACCGCAGATAATCTTTGTACCTCAGGTCACACTGGTGAGACGTGTGTGACCGACGATTCATAGGCCGCTCAGGCCGTCACGTGCCGAAGGAGAGAGTGCAGTGGTTGGACCAGCTCAAAGGTCGACGTTTTGATCGCGCGCACGGTGTCGTCGACCGAAGGGGACACAGGGAACTGATGGACACGCTGATTTCCGCCATCACGTCAGGGCTCAGCCAGGGCAGCATCGCTGTCGTGGCCGCCGTCGGACTTGTCGTGATCATCAAAGCCACAGGCATCATCAACTTCGCTCACGGTGACGTCCTGACCATGGGCGCCTATGTCGCCATGGTGCTCATTGCGGTGAATTCACTTCCGATCTGGCTCGCCTACCTGCTCGCCATCCTTGCCGGCGGAGCACTGGGACTCGGGATGGAAAGATTCGTCTACCGACCGATCCGCAACCGTTCGATGCTCAGCATCATGGTAATCCTTTTCGCTGTGGGACTACTGATTCGCGAGTCGCTGATCCTCTGGCAAGGCTCCGGGACGCACCCCTTGGAATCGTTTGTCGGCACCGGTGTGCTCCGCATCGGGGACGCCGCAGTTCCCTACCAGAGCATCCTGATCGTGGTCGTAATGCTCCTCGTCGTCACAGCGTTGGTGCTGCTCTTCGAGAAGACGCAGTTGGGTCGCCAGTTCCGTGCGCTCGCTGCAGACCGCGAAACAGCGTTTCTGGTCGGTATCCGCGCCGGGTGGCTTTCCAGTCTGGCCTTCATCATCGCGGGTATGCTCGCCGCGCTCGGAGGCGTGCTCCTGGCGCCGTTGCTTTCCGTAAGCCCGACCCTCGGTTTCGGAGTGCTTCTCACTGCGTTCGCAGCTACCGTCCTCGGTGGTACCGATCGTTTGATCGGCGTCACCGTCGCAGGTCTGAGCCTCGGTTTGATCCAGGCATTCGCCACGACGTACATCTCGTCCGCTTACTCGTCGGTGTATCCATTCGTGGTCTTCATTCTCGTGCTTGCGGTGCGGCCGGAAGGACTCTTCCAGAGCAAGGTGAAGGTGAGGTACTGATGACTACGACGCAGGAGAACCAGGCAACTTCGTCCCGCAGCGAGAGCACGACCAGCGGTGCGGCAGCACCACGGAGTCGGATCCGGATGCATCTGACACTCTTCGTCGCACTGATCGCCGCAATTGCGGCTTCCCCCCTGTGGGTCACCGATACCGACCAGTGGAGCCTGCTCAATCAGGCTCTCGTCTACATCGTGCTTGCGATAGGGTTCTACTTCGTCTTCGGTTTGAGCGGGCAGTTCAACTTCGCTCATGGAGGCTTCTTTGCAATCGGCGCTGTGGTCTCGGCGAAAGTCGCGGGTACAGACAACTTCTGGCTCGGATTCCTTGCCGGCATAGCCGTTTCCACATTGATCGGCGTGGCATTCCGGGCCGCGCTGGCCCGAGTCAGCGCCATCTACTTCGCGATCGCAACCTTCGCACTGAGCGGCATCATTCTCATCGTCGTTCAGAACTGGGAGTGGTTGGCGGGCGGATTCACCGGCATGAGTGGGCTTGCGGTACCGACATTTCTCGGGAACGACCTCCTCCTACCCGAAGACATGTACTGGCTCTACGGCGGGATCACCATCGTGGCCGTAGGACTCGGTATCCTGCTCGAACGGTCGCCCTTGCGGCGCTACGTCTTGGTTGCACGTGACTCTCGCGGAATTCTCCCCACAGTCGGAGTGGATCCCCGCAAAATCGAGCTTGCGATGTTCGGCGTCGGTTGCGCCTACGCCGGAGCTGCCGGCTCGATGTATGCGCACATGCTCGGTTTCGTCGGAGGTTTCTCCTTCTCGGACTCCATTTCGCTGAACGTGTTCCTCATGGTCTTCCTGGGTGGAGTGTCCATCATCTGGGGTGCCGTCATCGGAGCTGTCGTCCTCACCTGGTTGCCCGAGGTTCTTCGAGAGGTCACCGAGCACGCACAGTTCCTCTACGCTGTCGTCCTCGTCCTCGTCCTGATGCTGCTGCCGAAGGGACTTGTGGGTGTCGCCGAACGAGTTTGGAAGGTCATCCGCCGTGCTTAGTGTCGAGAACCTGACTGTCCGCTTCGGGCAGGTCGTTGCTGTCAACGACGTCACCTTGAACATCGCTCCCGGCGAGACGGTCGGAATCGTCGGACCCAATGGCTCCGGCAAATCGACGTTCTTGAACGCGGTCAACCGTTTGGTCCCCTCCACCGGAACCATCAAGATCGGCGACGGAACCGGCCCGGGCCGGATCGGCCGGACTTTTCAGACGCCCCAGGTGCACCCGGACCTGACGTGTCTGGAGAACGTCATGTTGGGATCGACCAACCGCGTCGGGACGGGAATTTTCGGCGCCTGGCTCGGTCGGCGGGCTGCGAACCGAGCGGAACGTGAGCGTCGCGAGAAGGCCGCGGAGTACCTCATCACCGCCAATGTGCCGACAAGTGCGTTCCACGAAGAGAGCGGATCCCAACCATTGTCGGTGGCCAGGGGAGTGGAGATCGCACGTGCGTTGGCACGTGAACCGCAGATCATCTTCCTCGACGAGCCGGCTGCCGGACTCAACGACGACGAGACCTCGGATCTGGTCGATGTCATTCGCGCCATTCGGGGACCTGATCGGTGCACGGTGGTCATCGAGCACAAGATCGACTTCATCGACCGGGCCACCGATCGTGTTGTGGTGTTCGAAGCAGGTGCACTCATTGCCGAGGGTCTTCCTCGAGAGATCTGGTCCCATTCCCGAGTGGTCGAAGCGTATCTGGGGGTTGTCGATGTTGAAGATTGAGGATGTTCGCGTCTCCTACAACGGGATCGACGCCGTCCACGGAGTCAGTCTGGAAGTCTCCGAAGGCGAGGCGGTCGCGCTCCTGGGGCCGAACGGAGCGGGCAAGAGCTCGACACTGAAGGCGATCGTCGGCGCTGTCGAGTCGACCGGTCGTATCGAATTCGACGGACACACCTATCGCCGGCAGCCCGACGCGTTGGCGCGCGCGGGGCTGATGCTCGTTCCGGAAGGTCGGCACCTGTTCAAGTCGATGACCGCGCACGAGAACATCCAGGTCGGTGAAAGCGCACGTCGGGGCCGGTCCGGACCGTCACTCGACGACATCTATGACTTGTTCCCGGCGTTGGTTCCTCTGCGAAATCGGGCCTCGTGGGCACTGTCCGGTGGTGAACAGCAGATGGTGGCAGTGGGGCGAGCGTTGGCCGGCGCGCCTCGCATGCTCCTGCTGGATGAGCCGTCCATGGGGTTGGCGCCACTGGTGATTTCCGACATGTACAGGTCCTTGGCGCAGATTCGTGATTCGGTCACAGTACTGTGCGTCGAACAGAACACCCAGGCAGCGTTGAAGCTCTGCCGGCGTGCCTATGTGATGGCCAACGGTGAGATCCAGCTCGAGGCCACGGCGGACGAACTGGCCGGGCAGAAACGCCTGATGGACTCCTATATGGGACGCAAGGACGTCGGTGAAGTAGCCGAGGAGAAAGTTGAGAAGGCTCGGTCATAGGGGGTCCTCCACACGTTTCTGACTGTTCTGGCCTGATCGGCCAACGCAGGTCTCGCGGTGGCCGATGCTGCCGCGAGACCTGTATCTGTTTGTGCTTGCTCGTCGTGAACTGCGGACTGGTCGACACTGTTGATATCGCGATACGGAGCGTGTCGGCCCGTCATCGTGGAGCGTGGTCGAATGCCGGTCCGGTCAGCGTCTCCGAGTGTGAGTCCTCGGGTCGGTCGCTTCGGCAGCGCTGGTTCGGTAGGCCGTGCGTGGCCGAGGATCGGTTGGCGGCCGGCGACTTCGCTGTCCTGGGATGGCGTCCGGGATACGGCGGTCTGTGATTGCGAGACGCGGCCGCAGATCGGCGATGCGTTCGTGCCGGCTGAAACATGGGGTGCCGGTGTGCGCAGCGCGGGTGCTTATGGGTGCGACGCCTGAATCAGTAGGCGGATCGTGGCACGGAGTTGTTCCCGGATCTCGGACAGTTCGGTTTGGCCGAACGCCCACCGTATCGTTCCGCTGTAGAAGACATTGGTAAGGATTGTTGCGGCCACGTCTGATGCTTCGGGGCCGAGCGCTTTAAGACTGGTGGAGACATGAGGCCACCATTCCCACGGTGCATTCCTTTGTTCGGCTACAACGACCGGGTCATTCGACAGGGTGGCTTTCACCGAGGCGTCGAGCATTCCGGGCTCGTCCAGAAACACATCTGTCATTTCGATCAGGTGTTCTTCCAAGCCGTCGATTCCGGTGTGCGCGGAGTCCTGGAAGCGCTCTGCTGCCTTCTCCGCGATGCTTGCGCTCCACGCCACCGTGGCCCGCCACAGCAGGAGGTCCCGGGACTGGAAGTAGGTGTACACGGTGCCCAGAGCGACTCCGGACCGTTCGGCGACAGCTCTCATTTGGACTGCATCGAAGCCGCCTTCGCGAGCGAGGTCGATAGTTGCCTGGAGGACCTTCTCGTAGCGTGCTTGCTGGGAGGGTCGTGGCGCCTTCCATGGTGAGTCACTGGGGGATTGCGCGGTGGTCCGCTTAAATCCCGATGCCATGCCAACCTCCGTCGGGGAAACGTGCGTCGCAGTTCAGGTAGTCCTGGCCTGGGTGCAAGTACATACATGCGAGCCGATGGCTGGCGATAGTGTCCCCCTGTTTTAAACCGTGTTCAGAACAGTATGCCCGAGGGGTGAATGCTGTCAACGAGCACGCGTCGGGGAGGTAGATGTTCCTGTGTCAGGGCACCGGTCTCGCCGATCTTCTCGTGATCGAAGTGAGTGAAGTCCCGGGAGGGGCGGAGTCATGCGTTCCGGACGACTGAGGGCGTCCGGCTGCAAGCATGGCCCGGCGAAACGTTTTCGTTCGGGGTTCGACTGCATTGTGTTGCGGTGAGCAGTCCGTGTCTCGGAAGGCTGAGGTCCTCGGTTCAGGGTGCGAGGTCTCGTTGAAGTACGGCCAGAGCAGGGGCGGGTCTGCCTTTGCGGCGAGGTGGCTGTCCAGGCCCCGCGTGGCCGTTCAGGGCGAGAGCGCAGTTGCGCTTGGACGAATCCGCATTTGTAGCGGTCGCCTCGGTCTGATTGTGACCGAGCGGCAGAGCTCCTTCTTCGAGGTGCGTGATTGTCTCGAGGTCGCGCTCTATGCGCAACGTGAGAGGGGAGAGGGTGCGGTTATGCCGCGGCGTCCATGGTTGCGAACTCGTGCGGGCGGTCTGCCGTGGCGTCCTTGCGAGGAAGGGAGTCGAGTAGCGCGCGAGTCCCCTATTGACAGTGACGTGGGGCACAAGTAGCGTAAAAATAGAACAGGGTTTCTAACTAGGTTCGGAGTCGTCGGCGTGGGGGGACGTCCACAGCGCAGGCGTGCATCCGGAAGCAGGGTTCTCGACCTCGTCGGATGCGACTCGTCGCCCTAATTTTCGAGCGCCAGAGGAGGTTCGATGTCGAGTTCCTCGACGACAATCGGTCGTGACGCCACGGTCGATGTGGCTGGATCGGCCATGCCCCGAGGCCGTGCCAGAGGTCGCCGGGTGGAGATGTCGGCGACGTCTCGCCATTGGGGCCTAGGTCGAACACGCTTCTCACGCACTTGATGACCGCCGAGAAAAAAGAATCTTGAATGTCGGATAACGTCGGGATCGTTGAAAGAGGTGCTTATGGTCCGCAATGCCAAAAAGATGCAGAACCATCACCGGTCATCGCTGCCGACATCAGGCGACACCAGTTGATACAAAATTCCCTTGCTGACGCAAGCGGAACGTAGAAGGTCGGACTCAGACGTCGCGTTGTCACAACGACACGGCAGGGCCCGTGCTCGCTGAACGTCCTGCGTGGACGTCGATGACGAGAAATCGTGCCTCCCTTGCCAGTGACGTAATTCGTTCATGATTAGCGCCAGTCGAAACCTGGAGTATCGGATACTTTGTCGCTCTACTCTGATTCGTCCGCACTTCAATGACTTATTCGGGCGCCCTGCTGTTTCATGCAAGGGCGATTACATTGCAGATCGCATGAAGCGACCGAAGGACAGGCGAATCGGGTGCTCTGTTTCTTCGGAACGCTTCAGGCGCCGCAGATAAACGCGCGTCTCATCCGCTCCTCGGCACAGGGCAATGTTGCTGAGTAGCTGCACCTACGAACTGAAGGAACCATTATGACTCGGATCGGATTCTGGAGTGCGGCCAAGGCGTACCAGGATCGGATTGCCGTCGTAGATCCCAGCGGCACTGAAGTTACCTACGGAGAGCTGCAAGACCGGGCAAATCAACTTGTTCACGCATTGCGGGCGATGGGCGTGCGGTCCGGCGACTCCATGGCAATCCTGTTGCCCAACAGCATCGAGTTCGTCGCGTCCATGCTGGCGGCGAGTCAGGCCGGCCTCTACTACACACCGATCAATCACGATCTCGATGCATCCGAGATCGCGTACATCCTGGGCAACTCCGATGCCAAGGCATTCATCGCGCATGAGCAGTTCGCCGACAAGGCCAGGGCAGCCGTCGTCGAAGCGGACCTGCCTCAACTCAGGACGTTGGCAGTGGGCACGATCGAAGGGTTCGTCGAGTTCGCGGACGTGGTCGACCAGCAACCCGCTATAGAACCGGATGGCAGGACCGCAGGCTCGCCGATGGCTTACACATGGGGTGCAAGCGGCCGTCTCGAAAGTGCAAGGCGACCACTCTCCGGGATGACACCAGAGACGCAGGACGCGCTCACTTCACCAATGAACATGTTGGCAGTGTTCGGATTGTCTCAGGCAGTACGTAATGCGCATCTCTGCGTATCCCCGCTTTACCACGACGCGCCTCGAGAGTATGCGCTGTTCGCGTTGCAGCTCGGACATACGGTGATCTTGACGACGAGCTTCGACGCGGAGCAGTTCTTGACACTGGTCGAAAAGCACCGGGTCACCAGCACACAGATGGCTCCCATCCAGTTTTACCGGCTGCTCAAGCTTGCTGAAACCACCCGCGAGAGGTACGACGTCTCGTCGCTACGCGTGATTTGTCATACCGCAGGTCCATGTCCGGCGGATGTCAAACGACGCATCATGACGTGGTTCGGTTCGGCCATGTACGAATCCCATTCCTCAGGGGACGCAGTCGGCGGAATCCTGATCACGCCGACCGAGGCACTCGATCGCCTACAGACTGGAGGACGACCCACTCTGCACGGCGCCACCGTAAAGATCCTCGATGAACTGGGAAACGAACTGCCGTCCGGCCAACCAGATGCCGTGTACCCGGCCCAACCACAGACAAGACGTCCCACAAGTGCCCCAAGAACGGATCGGAGGCCGCGCCCCGCCGTGACGTCTGTTGCCCGATGGGCGGTGGCACCTGCCAGGAGGAAAGCGGGTACCTGTGTCGTGTGTCGCGGTGAAGAGTCCCGCACCGAGGCGTAGGCACACGCCGGTCCTGTCAACGAAGAGCCGATGTTCCCGGCCGCTGCAATTCATTCGGGACTTCGGCCGTGGAGGTCGAAATCGAATGAGTTTCACCTGAATTTCCATGCAGCGGTGAGAAATTCGGACGCTCGACAGTTACCTCCTAATCAGCTGATTGCCTCACCGGTGGAAGAGTGCTCCTTGACGAACTCTAGGTGAACGGCCATTTCGCGGGAGGCTGCCTCGGAGTCTCCCGCTTCGATAGCCTTCAGGATCGCGAGGTGCTGCTTGACGGTCTCGCGTCCCACTTCTTCGCTGAGATCGAGGAAGGACACCGGCTGGGAAGTGCTGTGAACTGATCTCACGAGCGCAGCGAGGAGGCGATTGCCCGAGGCCTGGGCGATTGTGGAATGAAATTTGTGGTCGAGTGCTGGGACGGCCGGGTCGCTGGTGTCCGCCTTCCGTTGCTTGTTCACGACGTCACTGAGTATCTCCAAGTGGTGATCTTGGCGATGAGAGGCAGCTAGTGAAGCCGCGGGAATTTCCAGAATCTCCCTCACGGCCGTCAGTTCGGCAATGTCGAGCGTGCCGAGACGAAGGGTTGTGGACAGGGACTCCGAAAGCTGGTTGGACAAGCCCTCGTGGGTTACCGAGTTGACGAAACTACCCCCCGAGGTTCCAGGAACTCTGCGGATCAGCCCGCTCTTGGCGAGTCCTTCGAGTGCCTGGTGGACCGTCGGCCGGCTCACCTCGAAGAGAGTGGCCAACTGCGATTCGGGCGGAAGCTTCTCGCCGTGCGCGAACTGGCCCGATAGTATGGCTTTCGCGATCTGGTCTTCCACCTGCTTACGGGGCCGCTTCACCGGCTGAGGAGCGAAGCTGTTGGCAGCCTTCTTTGCCTGCGAGCCACGTGCGGCCATGACGTGCACCTTTCCTGAATGGGGTCGCGCACTTGATGCAACCCGATGGTCCTGGATCAGCATAGTTGTTTGCTCCTCAGTAGTTGTTCACCCGGATGCTCACAACTTGCGCCGGTGTCGTGTCGCGCGGTGATCCTCTTGTAGTGCCGGGTAGCGCAACGCCTTCAGTGCGGATCCGCAACCGAAGAGTCCGTGTGAAGGGACCTCGCTCGGCTGTTGTCCGGCAAAGACGTGCGCATCGGTGAACAGCGAGACTGCCGCGAACAGTGACTCTGTGCTGCCTATCGGTTCTTCCGGCGACTCTTCCGGCGATGTCCTGGCAGCTCCGATGAATTTGTAGGCCCTGGGTGCTGATCTGGCGATTCGCGTACTTCTCGTCCTGACCGCAGGTAGGCGGGATCGACCCCCTCCGAATCGACATGCAGCATCAGAGAGACTTGCTTGCAGGGCGTTCATCATGCTGATGAGAGTCAAGTGTTTGACCTCTTGCATCTTTCGGTACGTCGGTATACGGTTGTGCGCCAGGTCACATAGTGCCAACGATGCCGTCTTAGACGATCATCTGCCTCGTTCGGAACCGTCACTTGCTTGAAGGGGTACCGGCGAAATGCTGAAGTCAGTCAAGGGAGAAGGGGTAAGGCTCGATGAACACTGATCTTCGCCAACCCGACGGGTTCGGGGCGGGCGCTACCCCGAGATTTGCGTTCGGTAGCGCGACGTCCTGAATTCTGCCGAAATTGCGACCCCCATCAAGAAAGGTCTAGCGAAGGGGTCGATTATCGCTGCGTAACTGATAGACCTCTCTTACGCCCGTCGGACCGACTCGCCCGAGCGATTTTCCTCGTGGTGTACCGAGATGGAAATTGTACGTCTCGTATAGGCGGCCACACGTTGCAAATCAGTCACGTTATCAATTCTCTCAGAAAATAGCTGCTGTTGGGCACGGAGCTGGAAAGGTGAAAAGATGATTGAAATCCAAATGATGTTGGAGATGCGTTTACCTCGGGACGGTGAGGTATCACACGATCAGTACTACGAGTGTGGGCTGAGGCTTGCAGAGATCGCTGATGAAATACCGCTAACAGCAATCCTTCTCAACGAACATCACGGTTCGCCGGACGGATATCTGTCTTCGCCCTTCGTGTTCGGAGCAGCCATTGCGGCGAGGACGACCAAGATTCGTATTATGGTACCGATTATGCCGTCGCTGCATGCTCCCGTCGAAATGGCAGAGCATGCAGTCACGCTCGACCTTATAAGCAAGGGTCGCATCGATCTTCTTACCCTTGTGGGATATCGTCCGGAAGAGTTCGAGATGAATGACGTCAGTTTGGCGGACCGCGCCTCACGGACGGACGAGGGGCTACAGGTTCTTCGTGGAGCGTTCTCGGGCAACCCGTTTCAGTGGAGGGGCAAGGAGATCTTGGTCTCGCCGAGGCCCGCGCAGCCGCAAGGCCCACCGATCTGGGTCGGTGGCGCCGTGCCAGCATCCGCAAGACGGGCGGCGCGGTTCGGAGACGGCTTTTATCCGACCGTTCCCAATGAAGAATTGTTTCAAATTTACCGTGAAGAGTGCCAAAGGATCGGCAAGGGATCGGGAGCTGTTTGGCACAATCCCCTGGCTCCCCTCGCAATCTTTGTCTCAGATGACGTCGAGCGAACCTGGGAAGATATCGGCGAGCCCTGTATTCACGCGCTGAACACATATGCAGAATGGGCGGCGGCCGGCTCCGGAGAGTCGCCGATGACGATGTCCATGGATGTGAATCAGCTACGCGGCAGTGGGATAGTTCAGGTACTTACACCCGACGAAACGCTCCGTCTGGCAGAAGAGAAGGAGCGTGCAGGAAACTACCTCTCACTTCACCCGCTGTTCGGAGGAATCCATCCAGATGTTGCGCTCCGCTCGATGGAACTGTTTGCCGACAAAGTCGTTCCCCGCCTGGACGTGAGACCACCCAAGGCAGTCGAACGCAACGATCCCGCCTCCCGCTCACAAATTCCGGCTTAAGATTCCGGTCCAGTGCTCTGTAGCCATCGAGTTACAGGCGTTTACGCAAGAGGGGCCGCGTGATTTTCGAGCAAGCGACCTTCAGCGTGATCGCGCCGGCAGATGTGCCTGTACCCGGCCAGGTTGTAGGAAATTTGCGCACCTTATCTCTGCTGAAAGGCGGATGCGTAGGATGTAAATCACGGACCAGCACCCGAAATGAATCGGTTGCGCTTCCGGCGCAATGAATCCTGATTTCGGGCGGGAAATCGGTGGTCGGTTAAGGGGCGATCTACATCGCACACAGTCCGATGTCAATGTGCCGGACTTTTCGTAGCAAACTTCCAAAGTTCCTGAGGGTTTGGACATTCGGTACAGACACCCTTCGCGTAAGCGCTATCGAGACAGGATGCAAGCATCGAAACCACTGAGCTTTGTCGGCTGATTTCTCACGTCCGAAGAGGGACCCATCGGATGCATCGGTTACGTAAAGGAGCGCCAAGCATGGATGACAATATTTTCTTGGAACGGTACGGTCCGTGGGCTGTAATCGCGGGAGCGTCGGAGGGGACCGGTGCCTCATTTGCTCGGAGACTGGCGCGATATGGCGTTAATCTTGTTCTCGTGGCCCGACGTGCAGGACCGCTGCAGGATCTCGCGGACGATATTCGGGTGAACTACGACGTAGAGTGTGTTACCGCGTGTATCGACCTCGGCAAGGAAAACGCTCCTGAGCGATTGCTCGACGTGGCAGGCGACCGCGAGATCGGTCTGTTCATCTTCAACGCCGGCGCAGATCCCAACGGGGAAATGTTCCTGGATGCAGCCCTAGATGATTGGAACTCATTGGCCGTGCGCAACGTCATGACGGTGATGAGATCGACTTATTATTTCAGTGGTCCAATGCGCGACAGAGGTCGAGGTGGGGTGATCCTCGTCGGGTCCGCGGCGTGTTACAGCGGTGTCCCGGGCATCAGCGTCTATGCCGCAACCAAAGCATTCAATCTGGTACTCGGCGAGGCATTGTGGGCGGAAATGCAGCCGCACGGTGTCGATGTCCTAAATCTGGTCCTTATGCACACCGATACTCCAGCTCACAGAAAGTTGATGGCTAGCCGGGGGATGGCCCTGCCCGATGACTTGGCGTCGCCCGATGAGGTCGCTGCAACAGGTCTCGAGCGTCTGCCACATGGTCCGATTGTCAACTGGGGGTTGGACGATGAGGAGACAGGTTACACGGGAATCGGTACTTCGGCTCGCGCCCGCAAGGAGCGTGTCCTGGCCCTCACCGAATCCGTATCGGCTTATGTGAGAAAAGGATAAGTGATTCAACATTGGAATCGACGCGTTTCACTGCGGATGTCGCCGATAAGATCGCTATCATGGAGCAGATCTACCGCTATTGTCGGTCGGTCGATCGGCTTGATGTCCCACTTGGTCACAGCGTATTTCATGAGAAGAGCTACGTCGACTATGGCCCGGGAGTTTACAAAGGAGACGGTCGGGGAGTCATTGATTACATCTGTCAAGCCCATAGTGAGTTCCTCTCGCATTCTCACCAAGTTTCGAACATCTTGATCGATATCGATGGTGATCGAGCAGGTAGTGAGGCCTATGTGACAGCCACTCTTCGTACTGGCGACCCAGCGAGGCCACGTGAGATCCGTGTCTATGGGCGTTACATCGACTCATGGTCGCGCAGAGAAGAAAAGTGGGGAATCGACAGACGCGATGTGGTGATCGACTTTGACTCCGTGAGCGAAGTATCTCCTGTCCAAACAGAAGTACGTGGAACTCGGGATCAGTCAGATCCGTCGTATCAAGTTTTCTTACACAGACCGTGAGTTTGCCGACGGTACCTGACCGTAGCATTCCCTCGGTCAGGTACCGGGGGGGCGAAGATCGTCGCGCGTGCGTTCCGCGATGCCGCTCCATGGGCGCAGTCACGCAGGCGAGCTGTGGACGCGCCCTTCGTCGAGGCCGGTGCTTGCGGTGGGTGAGCGCCGCCCGGTTGAAGGTCTTGACGTGCCCGAGTTCGGCGAGCTGGAATTCGACGTCTCTGGCCGGTCGCCGCGGTCAGTTGATGCCGGAACTATAACGTTAAGACCGACAAATATGTGCTTCAATCAAGATCGATCTTCGACTTGTAATTGTGGCCGTTCGTGCACGGGGTTATAGTCGCCTTCGCTGTTCGGCCGAATAGTCCTGTAGTTGGCGCCGCGAGATTCAAGGCTGAAATTATGAGTCCGGCTCGTGTTCGAAAATCGATCGATTCATAACGGAACGAGTTGGTCCCCTTTATCGACTTGACGAGATCACTCTCTGTCAGTGGAACTTCAAGTATTGCGGGAGGAAAATCAGTGTTCGATCAATCCGGGGCGACGAATGGCACAGTATGGGACGTCTCATTCGACTTTGTGAGTGTCGGGAGCGGTGGCGGTGGGCTCGTCGCTGCATTGAAAGCCGAGGACGAGGGTCTGGATACGCTCGTCATCGAGAAGCAATCGTTGGTCGGTGGGTCCACCGCGATGTCCGGTGGCATGGTCTGGATGCCGAACAACCCCCTGATGCGAGCGAACGGCACAGACGACTCTTACCAGGACGCGCTCGCCTATTTCGATTCCGTGGTCGGTGACGGCGGGCCGGGCTCGTCGCCGGCTCGACGGCACGCATTTGTGACCGAGGGGCCCCGGATCGTGGGCTTCCTGCAGCGGCACGGCGTGAAGTTCGTGCCTGCTCCCGGCTGGGCCGACAACTATGACACTTACCAGGGCGGCAAAACCGAGGGACGATCGATCGAGTGTCCGCCCTTCGACGCCGGCAGGCTCGGAGAATGGGAGCACAAGATCCAACCGGGGATCACGGCAGGAATCGGTTTCGTTGCAGGAACTTACGAACTTCTGTCCCTGATGAACTTCAATAGGTCCGTTCCTGCGTTCGTTCGGACGGCGCGTATCTTCCTGCGGACCAAGCTCGCGCGCGTACGCAAGAAGACTCTCCTCGGCGGTGGAGCCGCACTGATCGGCAACTTGCTCGAGGCGACCTTGGACCGGGACGTCCCTATCTGGACGGACACCGCAGTCGTCGATCTGGTAACGGAGGGTGACCGAGTCGTCGGTGTGCGCGCCACAAGGGCCGGCAAGGATGTGTACATCCAGGCCCGTAAGGGCGTGCTTCTCGCAGCAGGCGGCTTCGCGCACAATCGGCAGATGCGCGAGATGTACGGTGGCGACCAGATCCCTCCGGGTGAGTGGACAATCGCGAACCGGGGCGACACCGGCGAGGTGCTCGCAGCTGCTATGCGGCTCGGTGCGCAGACCGACCTGATGGACGAGGCCTGGTGGCTCCCGCGCACGATGGGTGGGGGCGGTATCTCGACCTTGGACAACGCGCGGTGCCGTCCACGTACGATAATGGTCGACGCATCCGGGCAGCGCTTCGTGAACGAGGCCAACTCCAAGGTGCAGGTCGGCAAAGCAATGTTCGCCCGCGACAAGACCGCTCGGGCCATACCGTCCTGGCTCATCACCGACGACCGCTATCGACGCCGGTACAACCACACCCACTCGCTGCGACACTTGGGACGTTTTCCGAAGGAATGGCTGGCGACAGGATACGTAAAGTCTGCTCCCACTCTTGAGGATCTCGCTCGTTCCTGTGGCATCGACCCTCACGGACTGGAAGCGACGGTGCAGCGGTTCAACGCCCATGCCAGACAGGGCATCGATCCGGACTTTCATCGTGGAGAGTCCGAGTACAACCGTCTCAACGGTGACCCGGCCAACAAGCCGAACCCGACGCTCGGCCCGATCGAAGACGCACCGTTCTACGCGATCGAGTTGATACCCGCCGATGTCGGTACCTGCGGGGGTCTGGTAACCGATGAGCATGCCCAGGTTCTGGGGACCGACAACGAACCCATCACCGGTCTCTACGCCACCGGCAATACGACCGCCACCATCATGGGACGCACCTACATGAGCGCCGGCGGAAGCATCTCCAACAGCATCGTGTTCGGTTACCTCGCTGCAGCACATGCAGCACAGTGCACGAGCGAGACCGACGCGCGCCACACGTCCAGTGGGGACAGTGCTAGAGATTCGATTGGTGACGGTCCCAGACGGCTTTGAGTCGTCTCCATCCCCGGTGCGTGAGCTGTCGTCATCGGCCGTGGTGTCCAACGGGCGCCGATGCGCGGGATTCGCCGACATCAGTGGCAACATCGAATCGAAAGCTACCTGCACAACGTGCTGCGAAGTCGGACTCGATTCCCTGAGGTAGGAGAATGCTCTCATCTGCCTCCTGCGCACACTCAACTTTCCGCGGGCGATAAATCGTCATACCGATGTCCTGGCATGGTTCGACAGCGGCACAGGCCAACAGTGACTCGCGATGGACTACGACGATCTCGTCCGAGGGAACGACGGCGAGTGGCGTTTCACTCAGCGGAGCATTCGTTTGAGAGGGACGGTGACTCCCACGGAGCAACGCTAAGAACTAGCGGCCGTCACTGAGGTATTGTCCAAGTCGCCTGCACGGGTTGCGATCTGCACGCAGCGGTGAGCTTGTCGTTCAGGGGTCCGGCGACTTCGGCCTCGATGCTCTCGAATCCGCTGGCAGCGACTTCTTCGCGTCGTGAAAGTATTTGCAGCATAGAAGGCGCGATCAGCGCAGGTCCCTGCGATCAACGTGATTCTACGCTGGTAGATCGAGAATATCGTGCCTGCAATGTGCTGGTGACCTACGGTTCCCCAGTGGATCTGTGCATCTCGGTCGACGTGAAATCGACGTCGACCGATCACAGCGCCACTCGTTGAAGGCGCAGTCGTGCAATGTATCTAATCTGGATTCACATTCCGAGTTACCGTCGGTCGGTGCGGAGATCCGCGTCGACTCCATCCGTCACCCCCTGATTCTCAGCGTTTCACGATGGAGGACTTTTATGAAGTTGAACGCATCCACTGATACCGAAAGGTCGCGGTTCGGAATCCTACCGGTGATAGCTACCTGTCTGGTCATCGCGACATTGGAAGGGCTGGACATGATCATGTTCAGCGCGGTTCTGCCTACCCTCCTCGAGGAGGGTGAGTGGGGAATCACCGCGGCCACAGCCGGGTTGATCGGCAGCCTCTCGTTATTGGGCATGCTCGTGGGCGCGATCGTCGCCGGCTACGTCACGGACACCGTTGGGCGCAGACCTGTAATTCTCGCATGCGTCGTATTATTCAGCCTCTTCACGACACTTGGTGGGCTGGCCTCCAGCGCCACTCTGTTCGGGGTGTTCCGTTTCCTTGCGGGCGTCGGATTCGGCGGTGCCCTGCCCACCGTCATCGCGTTGACTATGGAGTATGTTCGAAAAGATCGCCGCCAGTTCTACAACGGTGTAGTCCAAACCGGCTTTACGCTCGGCGGCTGCCTAATCGCGCTGGCCGCGATGGTAGTGATCCCCTCCTACGGGTGGCGTCCGCTGTTTCTCATTGGCGGCGGACTTGGACTCGTCGTGCTCGCGATCGCGGCCAAGACCCTGCCCGAGTCGATCGCTTTTCTTGCTCGGACAGGTCGGGTCGAGGAGGTTAGCCGGATACAGATGCGTTATGGGGTGGAGGTGGAGGAGAACCCGCCGGCAAAAAATTCTGGCGGAGGATCCGGCGACCGAAGTCAGGCACTGCGGTTGATGTTCGGACCGCAGTATCGAGTCGCGTCGCTGCTCTTTCCGCTTATTTGCTTCTGCGGTCTCCTGGTCGCCTACGCGATGGGCACATGGATCCCCCAGATTCTCCGCGCCAGTGGCTATGACCTCGGATCGGCATTAACGTTTCTCATCGGGTTCAACCTGGGCAACGCAATGGGCATGGTGGTTATCAGCGGTCTCGCTGACCGATTCGGGTCGCGTCCGGTGATCTCTCTCGGGTTCGTCGCGGGAGCCGCGGCAGTGGTCCTGTTGACGTTGGAACCGGCACAGGCGATCGTGTTCGTACTTGTTCTGCTGATCGGTTTCTTCTCCTCATCGCAGACAGCTGTTTCAGGCTTCGTTGGGGTCTACTACCCGGATCGCGCAAGAGGCACAGCGCTGGGGTTATCCCTCGGGTTGGGTCGCCTAGGTGGTATCTGTGGACCGATCCTCACAGGTCTGATCGTTGGGTCATCGCTAGGGGTCGAATGGGCGTATTACATATTCGCAGTAGTCGGCGTACTCACGGCAGGTCTGGTTCTGCTGGTGCCTCGAATCAATCGTTCGACGAACGACGAAGAATACGGACCGACAGGTGAGCGGCCGACTGCGTCGGCAGAAGTGTAGCCCGGCAACCGAATAAAGCCCGTTGACCGATCGCTTCATCCTCAAACCGTTCGTGTGTTCCGGAGAACAGAAGGTTGCTTTGAGGAGGTGGTTCATTGTTCGTAGCAAGTCGTCACTTGTGGTAGAAGTCCGGTCCGGGTAACTGTCAGATTGCCCAGTAGCAGGCTGGCGGCTTCACTTGGAACGGAGTGGGGGCGAGGGCAGCGTCGAAAGCCCTGCAAGGGCAAGCGAAGATGCGGTCCGCAGCGTGAAGCGAAGACTGCGACGTTGTTAGAGGTCCCCCTCTTGGGGTGAAGGGAATGAGCTGGCGGCGTGGATGCAGAGGCTCCTTTGGCCGACGTCGCGGCACGCAGGTGGGAATCGAGACGGCCGAGGCTGAGGTTGCTGTCGATCGCGGCCGGGTCGCCCGGCATGCCCGCAGTGTCCATCTGCGTCTGGCCACTGTAGCTCCCGAGGTCGATGTCCTCGTAGTCGGCGTAAACCGGCGCACCACGCTCCGGCGCCCGCGTGATCTGAACGTATCTGTTTCATAGAGACGAAAGGTCTCCATAGCCGATCCGAACGGCCCAGGCTGGCACGTCATCCGTGGGAAAGATCGAGGTGAAGAGGCAACGTAATCGGCGCAGTACCTACAGACTGACCGAGACACTCCAGCCTGCGCAGTTCACCTGCCGTGAATCCGCGTCTCACAGACGTGGCGACCTGACTTGCCGGTATCCACGCGCTCGGTAGTGAACCCGAGCACCTCCATCATGGCCGCGGGCTGGGCCTTCAAATCCTGAGCTACCGCGACGAGATCGCGCGAGCTCCTTCGATGCCGCGTGCAACCTCATGCCCGACCCCCGGTTTATCGCGACCGCCACAAGTGTTCGTGGGAGGAAGTGACGCTCGCGCCACCTCGGTCCCGGTTTGACTCTCGCTCTTCCTACTCGAGGGATATCCGGGAGGCGTGCGTCGAGGACGAAGACACCACCGGCGGGGATAGCAATATGGCCCGCCGGTGGTGCGGCAGATCAAAAAATCAGCGGCCTGTCCAGACCGGCGCACGCTTTTCTGCGAACGCAGTGGGGCCTTCTTTGGCGTCTTCGCTGGAAAAGACGGTCGAGAATGCTGCGGCATTCTCGTCCCACACATCCTGCTCCCAGTCGGCACCGGTGGCCGTGCGATGAATCATCGCCTTCGACTCCCGGACCGAGATCGGTGCGTTCGCAGCGATCTGCTCGGCGAGTTCGAGTGCCACCTCGAGCGCGGTGCCGGCCGGCGCCACGCGGTTGACCAGTCCCAGCTCTTTGCCTTGGGCAGCGGTGATCGGCTCGCCGGTAAGGGCGAGCTCGAGGGCGACCTTCTTAGGGATCTGCTGCTGCAGACGGATCACGCCGCCTGCCGCGGCGAACAGTCCTCGTTTGACCTCGGGCAGTCCCAACTTCGCTTCCTCGTCCACCACGGCGAGGTCGCTGGCAAGGACCAGCTCGGTGCCGCCGCCGAGTGCGAAACCATTGACCGCAGCAATGGTCGGCTTGCTCACCCAATGCTGCACGTATCCGGCGAAGCCCCACTCGGGGTGGCCTTCGGCGGCGGTGTCCTGGCCGGCGGCAAGGGCTTTGAGATCGGCTCCGGCGCAGAATGCGCGGCCGGCGCCTGTGACCACGATGACACGGACCTCGTCGTCGGCTTCTGCTTTCTCCAGCAGTGTTCCCACGGCGGTCGACAAGGCTGAGTTGACGGCGTTCAGTGCCTTCGGACGGTTCAGAGTGATGACCGCGACGTTGCCGCGCCGCTCCCACAACGCTGCGGGAGCATCCACCTCGGTGCTTGTCATATGTATGGCTCCATAATGTCGAAGGAAGTGTTACTGATCGATCGTTAAACAAGTAGCATGCAGTAGAGCAGCCGGTCAATAAAATCACCCGATGTTCAAAGTAGTGCCCCGCGAATCGCAGTATGCAGTTTGGCGTCGATGCCGCCGCCGATGCGTTGAGGATCCCGGTTCGTCAACACGGAGGTGACTTCACCGACGACGCGCTCGACGTGCTCGTCACCGCCAGCGGCGGCTACCCGTATTTCCTGCAGGAGTTTGGCAAGGCCATCTGGAATCTCGCACCGGAGGCGAGCACACTGGTGCCGTCGACGATCGCACGGTTGACGACTTGTCCGTGACCGGAACGTTCACGCGCCCAGCGGGGTCAGTTGCCGAACAGTGCGTTCGCCAACGTTGTCTCGGCGGTGAGGTCGAAACTGCGGGCGGACTTACCTACCGCGACTTTGTATGTCCCTTCGGTAATGCGCCATTTTTTGGCAGTACCGTCGAAGCGGGCGAGTAGTCGCGGCTCGGCAATCAGTCGCACTCGATGTGATTCGCCGGGTTGTAGCTCGAGGCGTTCGAAGCCGAGCAGTCGCTGCCGCCGTTCGCCGACCGCTTCGGTGAGGTACAGCTGGGGTACGTCGACGCCGGGGCGGTCGCCTGTGTTGGTGACGGTGAACGTCGCCGTGACCGTCTCACCGCCGGTCACGTCGAGGTCGCGGTACTCGAAGGTGGTGTAGCTGAGTCCATGGCCGAAGGCGTACATGGGTGTGGCTCCGGTCTTGGCGAACCAGCGGTAACCGATCTCGGCGCCCTCGTTGTATTCGATCGTCACCGCGGTGCCCCACGGTGTCCCGAGCCCTGGCAGGTCCGGCCGGGGTGTCTGCTGGAGATCTGCCGGGAAGGTGATCGGCAGCCGGCCGGACGGGTTGACCGCGCCGGTGAGCACTTCGGCGATCGCCTGCCCGCCGGCCTGTCCCGGGTACCACGCCTGCACGATTGCTTTCACCTTGTCACACCATGGCATGGTCACGGGGTTTCCCGTCTCCAGCACCACCATGGTGTTCGCGTTGGCGGATGCTACTGCGTCGATGACAGCGTCCTGACCCCACGGCAGCGAGAGGTCGGCGTTGTCGAATCCCTCGCCCTCGACGCGAATCCCGAAGGCGATCACGAGGTCGGATCGTTTCGCGGTCAATGCTGCCTCTGCCGGGGTGTACCCGGGGTCGAAGTCGAACTGTGCCTGGGGTAAAGCTTTTTTCAGCTCCTGCAGGGGAGGGGGCGGGAGGAGGAACAAGTTGCGGTGTTTGCCCATGACGCCCGCTCCACCGATCTTGATCACATCGGCAAAGCCACCCACCGGGGCCACTGCCCCCGAGCCGGTGCCGCTGACCACCCCTTGCTGTGCGTAACCTCCGATGACCGCGATCGTGAGCGGCCTGTCCGTGGGGATCGGCAGCACACCGTCGTTCTTGAGCAGCACGATGCCTTGCCGCGCCCCTTCCAGCGCGATCTGGTTGTGCTCGGCCAGGTCGATCTGCGGAGCAGGGCCCCATCGGTCGACGCCCACGGCGAACAACGACCGCAAGATCCGGCGCACCATGTCCGAGAGCCGCTCGGCGGGTAGCCTGCCGTTGGCGTAGGCATCTTTGAGTTCGTCGATGAAGGGCTGTTTGCCCCACAGCATCGTGTCCGCCTGGATGCCTGATTCTTGGTCGAGGCCGTTGAGCGCGAATTGCCAGTCCAGGGTGGCTCCCCAGTCGGACATCACATACCCCGGGTAGTTCCAGGCGCCTTTGAGTACCTCGTTGAGCAGGTGGTGGTTGCCGCCGGCGTACTGGCCGTTGATCTTGTTGTAGCCACTCATGATCGCGCCGGGTTGTGAGCGTTCGATCGCGATCTGGAATGTCAACAGGTCCGATTCGCGATGCGCATCGGGCTCGATGAGCGCATCGAGCCAGTGGCGGTTGGTCTCGTTGCAGTTGAGCGAGTAGTGCTTCAGCGTCGAGACGACCTGCTGGCTCTGGATACCGTTGACCTGCTCGGCGGCGAGAATCGCGCTCAGGTAGGGATCTTCGGAGAAGTATTCGAAATTGCGGCCGTTGCGCGGGTCGCGTGCCAGATTGCAGCCACCGGCGAGCTGGACATTGAACCCCCGCACCCGCGCCTCACGGCCGATTGCCTCGCCACCCTCGCGCACCAGCTGCGGGTTGAAACTCGACCCCAGCGCAATCAACGACGGGAATGCCGTCGCGCCCTTATCATCCGGCCGATAACCCGGATTGGTCACACCCATGCTGGCATCGCTGCTCTGAATCGCCGGGATCCCCAGACGAGGCACACCTGGCGTATAACCCGCGCTCATGTTCGTGACCTCTTCCGGTATACGCGGATCCCGCGTACCCGCAGCCGTACTCCCCGGTACAGCCCCGAGGACACTGATGAGCAATGAGAACCGCTCCTCATCGGTCATGTGTTCCTCCGCCTCACGCGCTCGGCGGTCCGCCGTGGAGTCGGCTCTCTTGTCACCCAGCTTCGTCATAACCGAGGCTCCTCCGCATCAGGTGATCGTCCGACACCGCCAGGGGCGTCTCACCTCGGCCGTACCTTCGGCAGCCACGGGCACCAACCTGAGAGTTTGTTCCGGTACACAACCCCTGAGCGGGCCTCGGCACGGTGCGCATGGTCATCGTTGTCGTCCGTCCGCGCGTCGATAACTGATACGGACTGATTGTCCTCCGAAATCCCGCCCCGGGCATCCGTTCATCAGGCGTTATCTGCAGTTACTCGACCGCATCGACGCAGCAGAGGCGGCGACCCGGGAGACGGTCCGTGTCCGGGCGGCCGCGTATGGCTGCCCGCACGTCGACTACCGTGACGGCCGGTTCGCACGGGTGTTCTACGACATCGACAGCGGCGAGCTACTGGCACAAGAAATTTGTGACCATGACTGCAGAACCGTGTCGTCGGTGCAGTTGAGGTCGGCACACCGCGCGGTGGACTGCCTCCAGACCGATATCCCGATATCCCGATATGCCGATATGCGGTGCGTCCAGCCGATGGTCATTCACGAGATAGGTCGAGGCGTATCTGTCCGACGAACTCGACACCATCCTGACCTATTGAGGGCCCAGGCAGCCCGGGACTGAAGGGCATGTACGCGGTCTGTGGTGACGTGCCAGCGCCGAGTCGACGAAAGAGCGGCTATCGGCCGGCTACCGGGACAACGGTGAAAGCGCGAGCGAGGTGCGCACTCGTCGCTTCAGTGCCGCATCAGTCGGGTGAAAGCGCGCGGTCAGTACTGCCACAGGCGGGACACCGGGTGGAGACGAAGAAGGATCGGATGCGTTCGGTCGCCTCTCGGCGAAGCGCGCAGCACGGCTCCAGCCGAACGGAACTCCGTGAAGGCAAAGGGTTGAGCCCGGGGGACACGAAAACGCACCCGATCCGGCCAGTGCAACGCGACCGTACGTCAGCCTATTCCCGCGGGGATTCTGTAGCGGTCCTGACCGTGTGAGCTGCGCCAGTGGCTCGGATTCAGGAGTTTATGAATCTGCGTCGGCACGCATGCGTGCCGCGCGTGAAATGCATGCACACGTCGCAGGCCACGCATGCATCGTGGATCGGCCAATCAAACAGCGTGCAAGGTCCGGGGTTCTTCACGAACGAGGAATGCCTGGGCTCACAGCTCCGGGTCGGGCCCGGCCTGGGGACTGGGGACTGGGGTCGGGTGGCTCCCAGGTGGCCGCGGTTGTACTACCGCCGGTGTGCCGGGCTTCGCGTGGTGTGGGTGACCGGACACGGCGGCGCGCAGAGCGGAGAGCAACGCCTCCTGCCCGCCGACATCACGACCGACCTGCCGCGCGTAGCGGTGCCGCTATCGGCAGGTGGTCGGCTCGCGTGAGGGTCGGCGACGTAGCGGCGGATGAGGCCGGACAGACGCGCCGGGGCGATGGCCATCCCGTCGATGCGCTGACCGCGGTCGAGCATGGTGACCAGCTCGTGCAGCGCTCGGGCTGTGTCTTTGCGAGCGCCTGTGCGGGCAGAGTGCAATTTTCAGTCGGACAGCCGGTCTCGGTGTTGATGGGTGATTGTCAGCAGGGTGCACAAGTCGGCGATGTCCTTGGTGGCGAGGCTGTGGCGCCAGGTGAGTGCCTCGAGCACCATCGCCTGCTCGATTGCCGGGCACCGGCCCCTCGAAACGCACGGTCTCGCCGGTCGTCAGCCGTGCACGCACCTGAACCTGAATCAGGCCGGGGATGGCATCGAAACCGCACGCGGCGTTGTCGATGCGTTCGAGCCGGAGACCGCCGATGTCGGGAATCCACGGGTCTACGGACAGGGGAGTGTCGTCACCGGAGGGCGCCTGGTAGCGGTTGCCGGTCACAAGTCGATAGCCCCGGGCGAGCAGTGCGGTGTGGAAGGTGGCGTCGGCCGCGGCGACGGTCTCATGCCGGTATCGGTGTCGGCGGTGACTCGGGCAGCGGGTCGCTACGAATGATCCTCCGGGTGCCCGTGTGCTAGCATCGTTCACATCATGATCAGCCCGTTGCCGCAAGGCGCGGGCTGATTTTCTATTTTAGGAACCTCATGGTGGAGTACACGAAGCCCTGGCTATCTCTCGAGCAACAGGCCGAGCAGTTGGCGAGCAGCGGAGTCGAGGTGGGCGACCGAGACCGTGCGGCTGCACTTCTGAAGGCGGTCGGCTACTACCGGCTCACCGGCTACCTCTACCCGTTTCGGAAGTCCGAGTCGTACTTGAGTGGCGATGGTCGCACACGTACGCGCGTGCTCAGCGGTTATAGACCGGGCACCACCTTGGACCATGCGCGGTCGATCATCGACTTCGACCGGCAACTGCGCATGCTCGTGATGGACGGCCTCGAACGTATCGAGGTCGCGGTACGGATGCAGATCGGCTATGTGCTCGGCCGCACTTCACCCTTCGCGCATATCGACTCAGCCAACTTCACGGCAACGTTCACGAGTGAAGGTACCGATCCTGTCACCGGCAAGCCGACACCCAGCTCTTATACGACATGGCTTCAACGAGTTGATGAGCGGCGAGCACACTCCGACGAGCGATTCGTCGCCTACTTCCGGGAGAAGTATGACGACCGGATACCGGTCTGGGCGCTTACCGAGATTCTCGAGCTGGGCCAGCTCTCAGTCCTGTACAGAGGACTGCGCCAGCAGGACGCCGAAGAGATCGCTCTGGCGTTCGGAGTACCGACAAAGAAGCTCATGGTCAGTTGGCTCGCCAGCTTGAACTACGTGCGGAACGTAGCAGCACACCACGCTCGGCTGTTCAACCGAAAGCTCCAGTACGCACCAGCGCGACCCAAGATAGGGCGTGTGCCGCTCCTTGACCACCTCCGGCATGAGGAAACCGCCAAAAGGATCTTCGGTACGTACAACGCACTCGCCGTGATCGCCTACCTCCTGGCGTCGATCGATGCCGAGACGCAGTGGCAACGGCGACTCGTAGCACTGTTGCACACGTTCCCTACCTCGCATGTGTTGTCGACCAGCTCGATGGGGGTCCCGCTTGAGTGGGAGTCTCTCGATCTTTGGAGTCCATGCCGGACAATCGATCCGGGCCGTGATCGTTTCGATCATGACCTGAGTCGAGCAGGGCTGCCTACTTCCGGTCCGAGTTGATCATCGCTGCGATCGTTCTGTGGCTTCGATGGTCCACAGGACTGGTCCTAGTCGCGTGCGGCGTCCGTACGCGCCGGCAATCGCGTCGATGACGCTGTTCCTTGTTGGGCGAGGCGATCATTGATCCCCGTGACCGTCGATGTGATCGGGCACAGCTACTTCGGAGTGTTGAGTCCAGGGATGCCGAGTTCTGTCTGTACTGCTTCGAGATAGCCGGCACGGGCTTCCGATGTAACGTGAGCTTGGGCGGCAAATTCTTCTTGGGAGCGCGCTACTTCCGCTGTGGCGACGTTGCTGAGGTCGTACATCTGGTCGTTCGTCAGGTAAAGGATCACTTTGGATGCCTCAGCGACTTTCACCACGACTTGAACGGCAGCTTCGGCGACTTGGGGTGGAACCCAGCAGTTGTACGGCTGAAAGCTTGGCGTACAGATCGACAGTGTGGTCGGTGAGAGGTTGCGTGGCTGCCATGATGGCGGCCTCGCGCTGTTCGGCATTGAGCGGGATTTCAGGATTGAGTGCCTGAGACAGTTGTCCCGCGAATTGCGATACTTGGTCGGCCACGACGAGAAAATCCGTGTAGACCTGCTGGCGCTGGGCCTTCCAGAACTCGTTGTTCGACTGGGTAATAGCGGCTTCTGCTTGTTCTGATGAGTTGACAAGGTTGAACACTCCCGCGCTGACGGAACCGAGGAGAGTGCCGGCAATGGCCATGCTCGCAACCACGATGCTGAGCCGGTACTCGCGGCGCTGCGGCTCCAGCGGTTGGGTCGGGCGTGTCGGTCCGCGTGGTGCCAGCCGCTGCACGCTCGGATCACGCAGTCGGGTCGTGCGGTTGAAGACCGCCATTTCACCCCTTACCTCGGCCTTCTTGCTCAGATCGCTGTCCTGGCCGCTATTCGCGTCTGTCAGGGAATTCCGGTAGGGCGCGTTGCGATGTCCTTCGCCTCGGCGGGGCTCACCCCGACTATGCGCAGCATCGCCGAGCACAGATTTCGTCCATGTTGTCGGGGGCCTGCGCCGCGACCTCCGTGGTGGAACGTCGACAGCAGAGCCGAACACGCACGCGGTTGCGATAGCAATGCCGGTGGCTGGTAGCTCAGTGTCCGGTGATGGCGTTGTAGCAGAACAGTTCTCTGCCAACGCTTTGAGCGTGTTTCTGCGCTGGCTCGAGCATCGTCTCTTCGGGAAATGGATTATTTGTCTAATGGATTATTTGTCTTCTGCTCCTTGACCTGATGGGACCGGATTCGTCCCGGCCCGTACCCAAGAGTGACCCTGCTGCGCTCAGGACGGATGCGTAGTCGACTACCTGAATCTGACGCATCCGGATGACCGGCCCGCACACGTCCGCCCATGATGAAGGATCGCCGTGACGCGTCGTGCGGCGTGACAGAAAGGACCGTGCGGTGCCTGATCCCGCAAGTAGCTACCAGCGCCATGCCCGGGAAGTCGAGGAGACGGTGGTCCTCCTCCGCAACCGGCTTCTGCAATTACGTGCTGAGGTGGATGAGTGGCCGGATGCACGACACGGTCTGCGCGTCGCCGAGTCCGGGGACAGTGCAGACGCGGACGAACTAGCGGCGGTCGTGGCTGCGGAGATTCGTGATGCGCGAGCAGCACTGGCACACGTCGATGCCGCGCTCCGATCTGCATGGGATGCGGTGAGTCGGCTATACGTGCTGTGATTGATCTCCGATCGATGTGAGTGATTACCGACTCGGAAAGCTGCGGTCCGGAGTTTGTCCCCGCCGGTTGTGACCGGCGTACGTCGCAAGATCATCGAGGTTAACAACGACAGCGACCTCACCTACTGTGGCCCTCGCGTGAACCACCCCGCGCCCGTCTGTCGCCGACACCGTCAACGATGGATCCCGCCATGAGGGCATAAGCATGGGCAGACGACTGTGTGGGACGGTCTGTCTGGCTCGATCGGTTGCGGTCGCTAGTGTGCTTTGACTTTGGTCAGGGTGCGGCAGTCGGGGCTACCAGCCATATGCGCGCGATGTGTTTGGTCTCAAACAGTCCGTCCTCGCCTTCTGCCACCGATTGGTGCGGACTCCTGTTTCCTTTCCGCCGTGTAATCGGAGAGGCTTACTTTCTGCGGGTTTGCCTGGCGACGGTCAATCCGGTGAGGCATAGCGCGGCTGAGGACAGTGCGGTCAGCCACAGGCCCCATCCGATCTGTACTCCGACTGTCCGGTCGAAGACTTCGGTGCTCATCGAACTGACGTCCATGATGTCCACGAGGGAGATCACCAGGCAGATGACGCCGGCTATGACACCGAGCCAGCGATCACCGATGCGGGACTTGCCTCCGCGGGCGAGGATAGAGAACAACGCGATGGCGGCGACGATGCCCAGTGCCAGGGTGATGCCACCATCGCCATCGATGCCGTTCTTTGAGAACGCCATAAACGATGCCCACGGTCCGATGCTGCCAATGATGATCCCGACGCTGGCGGCGATGGCTGCGATGAGATTGGGCAAGTAGTTGGTGGCGGGCGTTGAGGTCGTGAACTGCGCCGGTCCGCTGCCGGCGGTCTGGCCCAGGGGAGGCGCGAACGCCTGAGCGGTCGCGAGTGGATCAGTGTGGGTGGGGATGCTCATCGCGGTGGCGAGTGGGTCGGCCTGTGCGGGAGCTGCTGGAGCGGGCGCCGGGGTGGTCGTCTCGGTCCAGTTCTGCCCGTCCCACCACCGGAGTTGCGCTGGGGTGGCGGGATCGGGATACCAACCGGGGGAAGTGCTCATCGGGCATCGGTACTTTCTCTTGATTCTGCACTCGTGAATCGAGCATCAGTACCTGCTGCGTTACTCCTGTAACCGGACGTAACGGGCATTGAGAGTGTGCACTCGTGTTTGTCGTCGCAGTCGGTGTAACAGGGCTGGAGAGCTGACGGATATAGCTATGCGGACAACGTTTGTGCGAGGGCAGGGCCGGTCTGTGGACTCCGCGGGCCATCGTTGATACTGCAAGTAGCTGCGAGTCGGGCGCGGCGGCCGGGATGAACCAGCACAGACACGTCCGTGAAGGTGTCGATAAGTCTCTGCGGTGCAGAGAAGTCCCGGCGCCACCTGTCCGATCAATCGGCCCATGTGGAGTGGGTTGGCGCAGAGAAAGGTCATCACGCTCGATGACACAGCCGCCGCAATGGGGCTCGAACCGGGACGACAACGCATACGGCTCGTACGGAAATGACGACCAGCCGACCGCTCAGTATCCGCGTATCAACGATGCCCCGCCGCCTCCGCCCCATATGCCCACCCAGCAGCCGCAGCCGGTACCGCAGCAGCCTGCTCAGATGCCGCCTCCGAGCTACCCGCCTCCGACGGGTTACCCCATCCCTGCACCGCCGGCGCGGAACTCCAATGCGGCCGTGTGGGTCGTGGTGGCGCTCCTGGCCGTCGTGGTACTCGGTCTCGTCGGCTACATCTGGCTGTGGCCGCAGATCGTCAACGACGACTCCGCAGCCGGCCCCTCGACGTCGACCTCGACCGTTGTCGTTCCGGCACCCGGTGCCGGCCCCGCCCCGGCACAAGGTGGCGGACCTGCGCCGGCGGAAAGCGTCCCCTCCTATTCGACACCGTGCGCGAGCGTGTTCGGTAGCTCGAGTTTCGGGACGTCCGCTGTGGGGAGCACAGTGACCTCCTGCGAGTTCGCCGAGGAGGTGCGCGCCGCCTACCTGCGGCAAGGCGTGCGCAACGGAACGGTGTCGATCGACGCCTACAGTCCTGTCACCGGCCGTACGTACACCATGACGTGCTCGGGCAGCGCGGTCGTCACGTGCACCGGCGGCAACGACGCTGTGGTGTACCTCTACTGATATGAGCAGCCCTTCACGTCCGGTTCGCCGCGCATCGCGATGGACAACTGCACTCGTGACGCTCGCCGGAATCGCTCTGGGCGGTTGCAGTTCACCCACCCAGAACGAACCGGATGTGGTCGTCATCGAGACGATCACCGCACCTGCCGTCCCTGCTCCAGCAGCATCCCCCGATGCTGCTGGGGCAGCGGTGGGTGGCCTCGACCAGTTCGGCGCCTTCGCTCAGCAACTGGCCGCGCGCGTGGGGTTGGCGATCGTTCCTGTCGGTGGTGGGCAGGCGCTGACCGGGGGTGACTACATGAGTGACGTGGCGTGGTCGACGATCAAGGTGCCGTTGGCTATGGCGGCGTTGGCGTCTGATCCCACTCAAGTCGACAATGCGACTGCGGCGCTTACTGTCTCGGATAATTCTGCTGCTCAGGCGATGTGGGACTCGCTGGGGTCCGGGGTTGCAGCGGCTACCGCGGTGCAACAGGTTCTGGCGGGCTACGGGGATGTCACCACGATGGTGCAACCGGAGGTTGTCCGTCCCGGATACACCGCGTTCGGGCAGACCGTGTGGCCGTTGGTCGATCAGGCACAGTTCGCTGCAGCGATGCCCTGCCGCGACGACGCAGCGGCGGTGCTCTCTTTGATGGGGCAAATTTCGCCTGATCAGTCCTGGGGTCTGGGACGGCTCCCCGGGGCTCATTTCAAGGGCGGTTGGGGACCGGACGAATCCGGTGGGTATCTGGTTCGGCAGTTCGGCGTCGTTGATACCGCGTCGGGTCAGGTTGCTGTGTCCGTCGCGGTCGCGCCCGATTCAGGGACATTCGAGGACGGCATTGCGGTGCTCGACCAGGTCGCTACCTGGCTTGCGCCGCGCCTTGCGGCCTTGAATGTCGGTACTGTGTGCTGACTTCCGGACGCACCCCAATAGATCCGTGAGCGGCGAGCCTGACTGCCGCGGGGAACTCGGCGTTCAGGTGCGTGGACGATACTGTCGCGCTTCTGATCGTGGGTGACGCTGCCTCCTTTGCTCCCGCCCGTGGTGGCTCGACCTACGGTTCGACGAAGTTCATAGGGAAGACGAACTCGAAGCGCTCGTCGGACGGGAGATCCAGGTGACGTTGTTGCTCTTCACGTGCGTGCACGATGTCGTTGGCGTTGAAACGCCTGGGTGGCCCGGTGCGATAGTCCAGTCATAGTCAGTCTGCGTGGTCGTCCTGCTGAAGAGCACGGTGAGGTCGTCGACTGTCCTACTCGACCGGAGATCTTCATCATGGCCAAGACCCACGCGTTGTTGGCGGTCCTGTTCACCTGCGTTCTCGCAGTGGGTGGCTGTGCCAGCGACAACGGCGACACACAAGATCCGTCGGAAACGACTGCAACGTCTTCGACTCCCGCCCCCACCTCCCCGTCGATGTCAACCACAATGACTCCCAGTGCGGTGCCGCCTCCAGCTCCCTCATCGGAGCCTGCCGTGGCGCCCGCTCCAGCACCGGTCACATTCGAGTGCGGTGATCCGACGATGTACGACTATGGCACCGCTTTGTACTCGGACGGCACCATCGGCTACGAAGCCAGCTGCGACACCCGACCGGCCGAGCCGGTTCTGCAGTACTGCGACTACGGCGGTGTCGCGGTCTACACGGATGGTAGTTACTCGACGACCGATCCCGCGTGCGCCAAACCTGCGCCAGCGCCGTCGTCCGGGGATTCGGGGTATCCATACGATCCGAGCCAAGATCGCAATGGAGACGGCGTCGTCAGCGGCTACGAGCGTTGTGGCACCGCCTGCGGCGAAGCGCCCACCAGCGGAGAAACTCAAATGCGGAACGGGTGTGAAGAAGGTTGGATCGATCCGCAGACGTGCGCGCAGGCAGGCTACTGACAGCACAGTTCGTAGAGCGTCGGTCGTTTCCAGCCGATTCACATCGTCGCGGCGATGCGGAGACGTGCTGCGACAGACTAGTCGAGTGGGCTGTAAGGCTGGGTGCACTCGCGGTGCCGGGATATCGACAGCGTTGATCCCTCGCCGTGATGTGAGAGTCGTATGCGTCGGTATCCCGCGGGCATTGTGCCGCCAGCGAGAAGGGCGCTGCGATAGAGAATGCATCCGTGGTCCATGGCGCAGACAAGCGCTACTGGGTGGCTTGCCGACGTCGGGATCGGTGTTTATCGAGGTTAGCTACTCCCAGTGCTTGCGGAGCTCGGTCTTGGCGATCGTGCGGACGTGCACTTCGTCGGGGCCGTCGAAAATCCGCATCGCTCGGTGCCAGCCGTACATCGCAGCGAGCGGCACATCGTCGCTGACCCCGGCACCACCGTGCACCTGGATGGCACGATCGATGACCTCGAGAGCGACGCGGGGGACCGCCACCTTCGCTGCGGACACATATGGTGCTGCCGCCTTGTTGCCGTGCTCGTCGATCGTCTTGGCGGCGAGCTGGCACAGCAAACGCGCCTGGTCGAGCGCGATGCGGGATTCGGCGATCTGCTGTTGGATCACCCCTTGCTCGGCGAGCGGCTTGCCGAAGGCGACGCGCGCTCGGGCGCGGGTGGTCATCAACGCCAGAGCGCGTTCGGAGGCGCCGAGTGCGCGCATGCAGTGATGGATGCGTCCCGGGCCCAGACGGGCCTGCGCGACCGCGAAACCGGCACCTTCCTCTCCCAGCAGGTTCTCGGCGGGGACACGGACGTCGTCGTAGACGACCTCGCAGTGTCCGTGCTGGTCGTAACGGCCGAAGACCGGGACGTCGCGGACCACGGTGACCCCGGGGGTGTCGACGGGGACGAGGATCATGGACTGCTGGCGGTGCGGCGGGGCGCTGGGATCAGTCTTGCCCATGACGATCAGGATCGTGCACCGCGGGTCGGCGGCACCGCTGGTCCACCACTTGCGTCCGTTGATGACGTAGTGGTCACCGTCGCGCTCGATGCGGGTCTCGATGTTGGTGGCATCGGAACTCGCGACGTTCACCTCGGTCATCGAGAACGCCGAGCGGATCTTCCCGTCGAGGAGCGGGTCGAGCCACTGCTTCTTCTGTTCATCCGTGCCGAAGAGATGGAGCAATTCCATGTTCCCGGTGTCGGGTGCCTGGCCGTTGGTGACTTCGGGGGCCAGATGCAGGCTCCATCCGGTCACCTCGGCGAGTGAGGCGTAGTCGAGCTGGCCGATGCCGGATTCTGCGGGGAGAAAGAGGTTCCACAGTCCGCGCGCGCGTGCCTCCTTCTTGAGTTCCTCGACGACGGGCGGCACGGTGTGGTCGTCGGGTCCGGCCTGTCGGCGGTATTCCTCGTATGCGTGTTCGGCGGGGAATACGTGGCTGTGCATGAAGTCGACAAGCTTGTCGCGAAGCTCCAGAGCCTTGTCGGAGGGGCGAAGATCGAGGGCAGCCGGGTCGACCGGCGTGTGTCCGAGTGCGTTGAGGTGAGAAGTCATGGGAGTCCTTCGTGGTGGAGTGCCCGGTGGCGCGGTGGATCGTGGCCGAATCGATCAGCCGGAGAGATCCGGAACCGACGATCGGGCCGCTCGCTTGAGAGCGCGTTCGAGGAGCGGGCCGACCATCTCGCCGATGTCGTCGAAATCGTCGCCCTCGGTGGGTCTCTGGAGATGGCGGGCGTGGATGCTTTCGAGAATGACTGCGATCTTGAAGTCCGCGAAGGCCACATACCAATCCATGCCCGACACGTCGATTCCTCGGTTTTCGCGTAGGCATGCACGAGGTCACGTGTGGGAACGTCTGGCGTAGGGGTGTTCTTGTCAGAGGTGAGCGATGCCGGCCAGTGTGCGAACGTAATCGGCGGCGCGGGTGGCGTCGAAGGACCGAGCGATCTGGAGCTTTTCTGCTTCGAGAGAGCCTTCTGCGTGGGTGGCGAGGACGGACTGGTAGCCGCCGTAGTCACGCGCGGTCAGATCGGCGATGAAGTGCAGCAGCTGTAGACGCTGCTCGGCCGGTACCGCCGCGGCGTAGTACTTTTCGAGCACGGCGCGGATCTGCGGGTTGTCCCAGTCTTCACCGCCGGGACCGGTGGCGAGCAGTCCGCCGGACAGGTCGGTCAGGATTGCGGTGGCGTTGTGGAAGCCGTGAGCGAAGTGGTATTTGGCCATGTTCACCGTGAGTGGGTCGGGTTGTTGCACGCCGTGCTCACCGGGACGCGAGCGGATCGCCGACAGTTCGGCGAGTCCGCGTACGGTTTCGCTCCAGGTGATCAGTTCTGTGAGTTTGCTCTTGACGTGTCCGGCTTTGTTGATGCCGTTGGCTTCGGCGATGAGTGTCGCTGCTCCGATGATGATGTCGAGCAGGGGAAGTTTGTAGTTGATGGCGGTGAAGCGGTGGTAGTCGACGAACGCGAGCGCCAAAGGTCCGGCTAGTTCGGGTCGGCGGTTGAGGAACACGCGGTCCTTGGGGACGCGGACATTGTCGAAGACGGTCAACGACTCGAGCAGCTTGTGCCGGGTCGAGAGGGGGAACTCGAAGCTGTTGCGCTCGCCGGCCGCATAGGGTGAGACGTACAGCTCGAGCCCGGGGGTGTCGATGGGGATGGCGAAGGACACAGCGTAGTCCGCGTCGTCCGGGCCCATCGCGCGGGTGGGCAGCACGATCAACTCGTCGGCGTTGGCCGAGAACGAGGTGTGGGTCTTGGCGCCGCGGACGGTGATGGACTCGTCGTCTTCGTCGACGATGTGCAGGTACAGGTCCGGATCCGCCTGCTCGCTCGGTCCCAGGGTGCGGTTGCCTTTGACGTCGGTCTGCGCGACGGCTAGAGCCAGGTCGTCGCGGCACACGCGCTGGTAGAAGGCGCGGGCGTTGTCGAGTCCTTCGCCTTCGGTGGCGCGCAGCAGCGCGAACAGTGCGTCGCTGCCGACCTCCTTGAGCACGATGGTGCCGCCGCCGCGTCGGGAGACTTCTTCGATCAGGGTGCCACGTCGCACGAGATCCTCTGCGGTGGCGGGGGCGACGTAGAAGGTACTGACCGTCTCGCCGTCGACCTCGGTGACCGCCAGGTCGGGACGGTCGGCGGCGATGTCGAAGCAGATCGCCGAGTGCTCGACCGCCAAGGCCAGTTCCGGGTGTGCCGTAACGTCGGCGACCTGCGCGCCGCGGTAGAAGACACGTCGGTCGTCCGACAGAGCCTTCCGGTACGCGTCAGATGAGCGAATAGTCATGAAATTCTCCTGAGTGAAAAGGTTTATCCACCGTGGTGTGGTTTCGAGGTGGCGGTGCGAAGCGGTAATGCGGCGGGGTTTTCCGGCGCTAGGTGCGGGCGATGGATAGCTCGCTGGAGAATTGCTCGCGCAATCGGCGCTTGAGAATTTTGCCGCTGGGGTTCTTCGGAAGGCTGTCGACGATCACGACGTGTTTCGGGACCTTGTAGCCGGCCAGAGTCTTCCGGCAGTGCTCGACAACGGTGGTCTCATCGATTTCGGAGGCTGCGACGACTACGGCTGCGGCGACGGCTTCGATCCAGCGAGGATGAGGAACGGCGAAGACTGCTACTTCCTCCACGCCGTCGAGGGTGTAGATGACCTCTTCGACTTCTCGGGTGGCAACATTCTCACCGCCCGTCTTGATCATGTCCTTCTTGCGGTCCACGACCCAGAGATAGCCTTCGTCGTCGAGGTAGCCGAGGTCACCGGAGTGGAACCATCCCCCAGTGAACGCTTCTGCAGTCTTTTTGGGTTGGCCGAGATAGCCGACTGTGGCATGCGGACTGCGGTGTACGATCTCCCCGATTTCTCTTGCGGGCAGGGGTCGGTCCTGGTCGTCGACGATGCGGGTTTCTACGTTCAACGCCGGCCGCCCGGCGGATCCGGCTTTGCGAATTTGGTCTTCCGGTCCTAATGCGGTTGCCAAGGAAGCCATCTCGGTTTGGCCGTAGAAGTTCCACAGTCGGATTCCGGGTAGTCGACGGTTCATCTCGTGCAGGATCTCGACGGGGAGGGCGGAGGCGCCGTAGTAACCCTTGCGCAGTGACCGAAGATCGGTGGTGTCGAAGTTCGGCGAATGCAGCAGTCCGATCCATACGGTCGGAGGGCAGAACAGATTGGTGATCTGTTCTTCTTCAATAGTGTGTAGCAACAACTCCGGGTCTGGTCTGTCGAGGATGACACTGGTGGCCCCGAGATAGATATCCGTGCTGAGGAAGTTGTCCAACTGAGCGCAATGATAGAGCGGAAGAGCATGGACTTCCTTGTCTCCGGTCTCCATTCCGCCGGTGACGATGCAGCTGACGTACTGCCACATCAACGAGCGGCTGGTGAGCAGTGCGCCTTTCGGACGGGACTCCGTGCCTGAGGTGTACATGATCCGGATGACGTCATCGTCACTGACCGACACGTGCGGCGCTGCCTTGCCGCGAAAGTCCGTCCACTCCGATATCGGTGTCCACCCTTCCGGCAGTGGGGAATCGGACAGTTCGATACCTACTTTGATCCGGACAGTTCCCGCGGACTCGGCGAGGGCCTGACCGGCAATGGGGGTGAGGGAATCTTCGACCACGAAGGCGTCGGCTCGACAGTCGTCGAGAATGTAGGCGATCTCCGGTCCGGTGAGCATGAAGTTGACCGGGACGAAGACGATCCCGAGACGCGCTGTCGCGAAGTTGAGGACCGGGAGCTGCCAGCAGTTGTGCGACAGCACGGCCAGGCGGTCGCCGCGGCGTAGGCCGGCATCGTGTAGCGCGGCTGCGACACGGTCGATCACGGCATCGAGCTGCGTGAACGTCAACCGAATCTCGCGGTGCACGATCGCGAGTTTGTCCGGGAAGCGTGCTGCGGATCGGCGTGGAAGGTCGCCGATGGATTGTGTGCGTGCCTGGGACACGACGGGGGAGTAGGCGCTGTCGAACTGCATGTGTGGACCTCTTTGTTCAGGTGTGCGTCGGAGTCGGTGGTGGTCTCCGTCTCGCGGCGCGACTCGTGGGTGAACTGTGCCTGTGCAGGCGGGGAAGCCGATACCGTCCAACTACGTGGTCACTACGGATCGGGACCAGGCTTTGGTTTCGGGGTGAAAGATCCAGCTCACCCGCTCGTGTACCGAAAGAGTCACTGCGGCTATGTATCTGTACTTACGGGTGACACATCCTGACCCCTGTCATCCGCCACGGAAGTGTGATGTGGAGCGGCAGTGTCCCCCTAAGTGGACTGGATCACACCCGGATGAGTTCATATGGTTCCGTCAGCGCGTACATCTGCGTACCCCGATTCACCCGCGCCCTCCAAGGGCGGAAACGGAGCAGCAATGAACGAAAATCTCGCTGAAGTCGGAACAGGAACCAATCTCTTCACCGCCGGGACGGTCCGAGGCGTGGCTCGGTGGTTCAACGACACGTCGGACGTGCTGTCGATCGATGACGACGACCTCGAAGACACAATCGCGTTCGTCAACAAGGGCGGCATGACCTTCTTGTCGCCGATTCTGCCGGATCTGAAGGGCATCGTCTGTACCGCGGGCAGCCGCGAATCGCATCTGGCGATCTTGTGCCGCGAATCCGACGTGCCGTGTGTGCTGGCGGCAGACCTCGTCGAGTCAGTCTCCGACGGCGATGTCATCGTGCTTGATCTGTCCGATTCGGAGACGGCGCGTATCGCTCTGGCGGCCGAGGTGTCGGCATGACCGCACAGTTGACCACTCCGGCGAATCTGGATCTCCTCTACACGGACCCCGCCTACGAGCCGACACTCGACGAGTGGAATTGGCTGGTGCACAAGGCTGGTGTTGCATACAAGTCCGAACTTTCCGCTCGCACGGTGTTCGAATCGGAACTGTTCGGAATGAACACCTACATCATCATGTCGATGATGGAGGACTATCTGCGTGTACCCGAGCGCATCCGGACGATCCGCAAGCACGCGACGCCGGCCGAACTGGTCCGGAAAGCTCTGCCAATCGGCTCCAAACGGAGCTTCATCAATCTGACGGCCACTCCGTTGCACTATCTGACCGGCCGCGAGCTGTTCGTGGACCTCGGTGAGAACACGCTGGCCGACGGACTCGAGGACCAGCTGGAGGTTCTCCGTTTCTGGCGCGAGGCGACCATCGCGATGCGCACGGACGGTGCACTGTTCAACATGGATGCCGAGCCCGCGAACAGCTCTCACGTCGTCGACGACCGACTACTCTCCGAGATTCGCGCGGCATTGGTCCCTGCCGACGGTCCCACCAAGACAGCGATCCGCAAGTTCGGAGCACGCCTGACCGCGTATGCATTCCTCGAGAACTGTGATGCACGAATGGCTGTGTGCGACACGGGACCGTACGTCCTCGAGGACGGAACGTTCCTCGCCTTACGTGAAACCTGCGCTGATGGTGAAGGCGACTTCCCTTGGCTCGACGGAATCAGGGAGTCGCTGCCGTACCATCACTTCGTCATCGCCTATCGCCTGCCGAGCACGGTGCAGATGGACAACAACGTCTGGGGTACAGCCTGGTTCACACCGAGCGATTATCAGGGCGACATTCTCGAAACCCGTGTGTTCACGACGGACGATGGCACTCTCCGGCCTCTGGACCTGGACGAAATCGAGGCTGCAACGAAGGCTGTTCGTAAGGCCCACCGTGCTTTGTATGAGCGGCTGGCAAACACTGATCCGCAACAGCGCAACCTGTATGCAACCCAGATGTACGCGTGGAAGCTCAAAGCGTGGGCCCGACTCGCCGAGTGCTACGACGACATCGACTGGAGCGTCACACCCCGCATCGCTGAGTCCTTCCAGCAGTTCAGCGACCCGGATCTGGCGTTGAACATGATCGGCGGCGTGTTCGTGCCGGGTGATCGTGATAGCTGCTTCCGCCCGCTGGGAGGTTGATGGCCGAGTCTCGCGTGGCGTTGATCCCTATAGCTGCCGTCCCGCTCACGACCGAGCCGACGCGCCTCTGAGCACCACGCTCTCGGGTGGAGGGCGCGCACCGGCCCCGACAACCGGGGGTAGGGATCGCCCCCGAGCACGCTTCGTGCCGGCTGGGCCGGAGAACTGCTGATTTGCCCTACTGGAAAAGGACCCCGCATGACTACTGCCGCGACACCAGCGCGCTACAAAGGAGTGAGCTCGTACAACTTCGGATCTGCGTTCGGCACGATCCGTGCCTTCCACACACCGCAGGACGTCATCGACGTCTTCGGTGACGACCTCGGTAGTGTCATCGCGCTGGTGGAGTCCGGCGGCACTACCTTCCTCTCGCCGATCCTCGGCCGATTGGGCGGAATCGTCTGCACGTCCGGCACCTCCCGGTCGCACTTGGCTATCGTGTCGCGAGAATACGAAGTTCCGTGCCTGCTGGCCGTCGACCTCGCCGACTGGATGCCTGCCGACGGTGATGCGGTGCGTATGGAGTCGTCGTCCGACAACGAAGGTTGGCTGATGCCGGCCAGCGAGGCAGACGTGTCGGGCGAGAGCACCGCCGATGTCCTTGCTATCCCTGCCCCCGTATCCGACGACATCTCGCATGCGGGGCCGACCCGCCAGTACACCTCCAACACAACCGGCTGTCCTGTCACCGACTGGTGGAACTACATCGCTACCGTCGGAGACGAGATCGGGCGCAAGCCCTTTCCGTCATCGGTCACGGTCGACACAGTGAAGCAGCTGTGTCGTGAGGAGATGAGCGACAACCAATTGGAACAACTCATCTTGCACATGGGTCGGTCCTTCAAGCCGGAGATGACACGACGGTCCGGCTTCACTTCCGAGATCTTTCCAATGATGCCGTACATGTCCATGTCGGTGATCGAAGACTTCTACAGCTATCCCGACCGGATCCGCGTGATCGATGCCGCCATGACGGCCGAAGAGATCGGTGCTCGACTGCGTATGCAGTCGGGGCAGATCAGTCCCCTGTGGATCTGGATGGTCGGGTATCACTACCTTTGTGGACGCGAGCTTCTCATCAGTCTCGGAAAGCTCGGTCCGAATGATGCCCTCGATGACGTGCGGACCGTCATCGACTTCTGGAGACGACTCACGCTCGCCCATCGAGGCGACGGCACGCTCGACTACAAGGACGCCGGCTTCACCAACAAGTACCTGCCGCCGCAGAAAGTGGACTCCTTGTGCCGGACTCTTCGACCCTTGGACGCCGCGACGAGCAAAGAGTTGAAGCAGATCAACGCTGCGCTGTCAGGGTATTGCTTTATGTACTTCACCGACTCGCGGGTCGGCATCTGCGACAACGGGCCCTATCCGGACGAGAGTCGGGGCACTGCGGTCCTGGTACGGGACTTCCTGAGTTTGGACAGTGGCCCCTTCGCTTACCCCTGGGCTGAGCAGTGCAATCCCGGAGTCAGTGGCGTGACGTTGACGCTCGAGTACTCACCGTCGGCGTTCCGCGACTTCGAGATCAACGATTGGGGTACCACCTTCACCGAACCCGACCACTTCCTTTCTGCGGTCGTCAGTGCGTCGGTGGTGGCCCGATATGCCGACGGAACCACCGCCGTACTCTCGCCGGAAGAGTGGCCGGAGCTCGCCAAACGTCTGGGCGCCGAGCACCTCGGGTTGTATCGGAGCTTCAGCGACATGGACCGGGAGAGCCGCATCCTCGCAGCCACGAGAATGTACAGCTGGGGACTGCGGCCGTTTGCGCGTCTTGCCGGGGTCGAAGACGCCGTCGACTGGTCGTTCTCGGACCATACGATGGCTCTCTTCCCTGAACCGCTCGCAGACGACGATCAAGCAGCAGCAATCTTCGGCGGAGCGCTCGTCACCCACGAGCGTCCCAGTGCTTTCACGGGTTTCAACTAGACCACCGCGCCCGAACGACCGCACAACGCACCACACGAAGTGGCCGCCGGCAGGTGGCCCGAAAGGTAGAGATCATGCGTCAGTCAATGCAGCTCGTGACACCTGCAGACGAATACCTGATCCATCAGACACCGGATACGTTCTCGATCGTGTCCGATTCGGATGTGTCGTGGACGGAACGAGTCTGGTGCTCACTGTTCGCTCGCGACGGCTCGCTCCAGATCGATTTCGGCCTGGGTAAATACCACAACCGCAATGTCATCGAAGGATTCGGTGGTATTTCCCGAGGCGTAGAGCAGATCACCGTACGAGCGAGCACCGAGCTCGACCAACACCCCGAGCGGACAGGTGTCGGACCGATCGACTACGAGATCATCGAGCCGATGCGCAAGGTCCGGTGCATCCTGCGTGAAAACGACGTCCAACCCCTGTCCTTCGACGTCACCCTCACGGCGGTCCTGCCACCCTTCCTCGAACGCAAGGATGCGCAACGCGGGATGGACGGCCTGCGGATCTCCTCGGACCTGCGTCGATTCCATCAGCTGTGCACTGTCTCCGGGTGGGTCGAGATCGACGGCGAGAGAACGGAAATCACCGACGAGACCTGGCTCGGATACCGGGACCGCTCGTGGGGTGTCCGTATGGACGTGGGTGAACCGGCGCCGGACGTCCACGCGCCGAACCGCATGAACCAGAATTTCCTGCTTACCTGGAGCCCGATGTACTTCCAGCCGGCAGATGGCAGTGCCCCGTACGAGATTCACCATTACCTCCAGTGGGTCGACGGCGAAGTCCACTACTTCTCCGGGTTCGTCAACTACGCGGATGGCCGTCAGGAGCCATTGCACGGCATGGTGGACGATCTGAAATACGACCCTGCCACACGCCGCTTGCTCGGCGGCACGATGACCTTCGATTCCGGCTGGGGTAAAACGCGCACGGTGGAGATTGCGCCCGTGTCCGACATCGGATTCCACCTCGGCACCGCACTCTACTTCGGGTACAAGGGCGAACGGCACGGCGGGTGGAAGGGCATCGACCACGTCGACGGCGAGCGGTACAAGGACATGACCGACCGTCAAACGCTGCTCGAAGCTCACCAGCTGCGAGACTGCGTGATCACCACCCGTGAAGGTGACGCAACAGGATTCGGAATCTTCGAATCGATGGTCATCGGCGACCATCCGCGCTACGGCCTCCGTGGTCAGGACTCGTTCCTCTGACGGTCACCGTGACGCAGTCTGCCCGAATCGGCCGCCGTACCCTTGCGGAACTCAGAGGGTACGGCGGCCGACGCCGTTTCGGGTCGTGGCCACCGAACAGGTGACGCCGATCGTCACGGAATGCGCACTTCAGCAGTTGGTTTGATACGTGTCGGCGCGCCTGGGCCGGCTCCTCGCGGCATCGTGGACGTCGCGAGGAGCCTGCCCTGATAGCGCCTCGTCACCGCCGTTGCGAGCGCGCGAGCAGCGCCAACTCCATCCTGGACTGGCAGCCAGTGGCGGTGAGGATGCGGGAGATGTACTTCTTGACACTGTCTTCGGCCAAGGAAAGCGTCTCCGCGATCTGCGCGTTGGACAGGCCTTCGGCAACGAGGTGGACCACCTGTTGTTGCCGCTCCGGAAGTCGGGTCAAGGTAGCGAGCGGCCGCGTGGTGGGTAGTCCGCGGGCGATGGCGGACAGTTGGCGGCTGAGCAATCGAAGGGTCGCCATTTCGTGCACGCCGAGCTTGTTGGGCTCGGGATCGAACATGCCGACCAGGGCAGTGTGTCCGCCACCGAGTTCGAGTCGCATCGCAGCGGCAGTTTCCATTCGCCATGTCGAGCGCAGGAAATGCCGGACGTACGCGGCTGCCGCCGGCGGCAGGGGCGTGACCGCCTGCAGTTCCGTCATGGAGGCGACTCCACTGGTCACCAGTTGCTGCACTGCGGCGCTGCAGCCGAATATATCGTGGCGGGCCCACCGTTCCTGGTATTCGGGCAGCATTTTCGCTGTTGCACCTTCGGTCAGTGGGGCGGCGTCCTCGAAGACGGTGTGGAAGGTCGCTCCGGCGAAGAAGGATACGTGTTGCAGGCCGAATTGATCTTGCAGGGCTTGGACAGTGCGTTCTTTGAAGTCGGGGACGGACGCCGCATCGGCGCAGCGTTCGAGTACGTCGAACGCGAGCTCGTAATCACGCGGTTCAAGGACTTTGCGTATTGGGGACCTGGTCGACGGGGGTGCGGAACGAGTGTTCCGAAGGCCTGTCGAATTGTCCCCCATAGTGGACTGGGTCACAGCGCGCATAGTAGCTAGATTTCGGTCACAGAGTAAGAGGTTCATCTGCGTACCCGCCGGTAGGTGCCGGTTGTTGCACCACGGCTCGGTCACTGCACGACTCGAGTGAGGAACAATGTCTGATTCTGAATGGACCAGTCCTAAATGGGGAGCTACGGAAGTGCTTCCGTTGCCGAGCCGCTTCAACTCCATGGTGCGGACGCTCGCGGCGGACCGTTTCGCAGCGACCGGTGCACGATGGAAGGACGTCGTCTTCGAGCGCGAATTCGAATTGTTCTCGCGCGCAGACGCGGACGCGATCGAGAAGGAAGTCCTAGACTCCGGCTACCGCTTCGACTTCTCGGCAACGGTGTCACTCGAATCCGAGCCGGAGAAGTACAGGCGACCTGAACGTGAAACACCGGGATTCGCCGAGGAACAGTCCACAGACGGCCGTAGACAGGTCGGTGTCGGTGACAACGTCATCAGCAAGGCGCAGACGGTCGTCGGCCCCGTTGCTCTGATCTCCACCATCGAACAGGTGATGGGTTACCTCACCGATGGGGTGCCTGCCGGCACCATCGCGGTGATCGACGATTCGGGCGGCACCTTGACCGCCCCGATCATCGAAGGGTTCGCGGGGGTCATCTGCCTCGGCGGTACGGTCCGCTCTCACCTGGGCATCCTCGCTCGGGAGTACGACGTTCCCACCCTGATGAACTGCAAGATCGACGAACTCCAGGACGGAGATCTGGTCGAGCTCGAAGTGACCGCGGCACCTCCCGCCTCGGATGCATACGAAACCGGCGACATCGGGCACGCCCGAATCTGGCTGATCGAGAACGAGGGCTGAAACATGGCGAACCTGAACTACCGGTCCCTGCTTGAGACCAACAACTACGTGCGGAATCTGTCCGACACCACCTACTGGCTGTGCATCACCCGCACGGTGCAGGAATCGAAGCTCTTCCCGATGAGCCCCTACATGCTGCTGAGCTATCTCAACAGCTTCTACCGGCTGCCCACCCAGCTGAGAGAGATCGATGCGATCACTCCCGCAGAAGAACTCGGCGACCGTGCACGCGAGGTCAGTCTCAAGGTCAACACCGTCAACGGCGCCTGGGGCATGCCCACCTTCTACCTCCTCGGCCGCGAAATGCTGATGAACTGGGGTCTGATCCGGCCCACGGACGCAGTCGACGACGTCGTCGACGTGCTCGACTTCTCGCGACGCTTCAACCTCGCATACCACCGCAACGACGGTCATCTCACCAACAAGGAATTCGGCGACCGCAGCCAGTTCCTGCCCGAGCGCACCGTACAGGTCTTCGAAGCCGACCTGCACGGGGTCGCCCCCGGCGACCGTCTGCACACTGCAGCTACCAAGCTCATCGCCCAATTGTCACAGTTCGCGTTCCTCGCGCACTGCGAGTGCCGCATCGGGCTGCACAACAGTGGGCCGTACAACTTCGGTAATGACCGGCAGATGATCGTGCGGGACTTCTTCGATCTCACCGAAGGCGACTATCCCTGGCTGGACGGCATCGCGACGCGACTGCCGTTCAACAATCTGACAATCCCGATTGTCTTCAAGGACACGAACTTCCATCTGATGGATGACTGGGCGTCGTTCGAAGCCGAGCCGAGCTACAACGCCTCCAACATCGTGGCCATCGGCATGTACAGCTCCGATGCCCTGACCGACGGTTATGTGCCGGTCGGGATGGACAATGCCGACACCTTGGCCGACACCATGGAGCAGTACCGCGAGATCCTCAACGAAGCGACCACCGACCTGTGGAAGCGCATCGCGTCCTGGTCCCGGGAACAGATGATCGACGCCGGCGCCCTCGTCTACTCCTCGGTGGGCAAGGATTTCGCACATCTGGCAGGAACCTACCGCCAGGACGACTGGCTCCAACTCGACGAACGCGTCCAACGCTTCAAGCCTCTGATGAACGACGAGTACGGACGCGACCACCTCGGCGAAATGGTCGGCCTGCTCGGACTGCCGCACCAGTCCGCCAACGAATACACGATGGCGCGCTACTCGTCGCAGAACCGGAACATGATCAACGGCATACCCTATTCGGTACTCACCGATGACGACTATGCCCCGACCGTAGGTGACCACTTCTCCGGCTCGAGCAGCCTGCCCGTCAAGACCGGGCTGTGGACAACCAGCGCCGGACGGATCGACATCGACGATTACAACGCGCGAGCGCGCGGGTTCACTCCGGCAGTGCTCGACGGTGCGCACCGCTACCACGACGAAGAATGGGTGAAATGGCACCACGGGAGCGCGCAAGCCGACGAGCTCTACCGCCTCACCCAGCGTGGCTCGCGCAACCTCGAGGGACGCGGTTCCGCACTCAGTCGTGCAGACCTGACTGGTCTTGGTGACCCGAAAGGCGACGACCATGCAGATCGGTGACCTGATCCGACGCGCCGGCGCGCAGTTCGGTTCGGCACCGGCGTTGATCCACGAGGACCGGGTGGTGAGCTTCGCCGAATTCGACGAACTCACCGACCGGCTCGGTAACGCCCTGCTAGCCGCCGGTCTCACAGCCGGCGACCGGGTTGCAGTGCTCATGCCCAACGGCATCGATGGAGTTGTTGCTTATTATGCGATTGCGAAAGCGGGATTGGTTCGAGTTCCGCTCAACGTCCGCGAGACCGCATCCGAGCACGCGTACAAGATCGACGACTCGCAGGCCCGCGCTCTCATCTACGCAGGAGACCCGCCTGCATCGGTCGAGGTGATGATCACCGCCGACGAACTGTCCGGCCTCATCGCGGGTGCCTCGCCCGGCCCGTGCGACATACGACGTGAGCAGGATGCACCGTTTCGTCTGGCCTACACCGGCGGGACCACCGGAAAACCCAAAGCGGTGGTCCTGACCACGCGCAGCGAACTCGCGGAGGTCGCCAACTTCCTCGTTGATCTGCTGCCCAACCTTCGGCCGGATTCGGTGATGCTGCATGCAGCGCCCATCACGCACGGCAGTGGTGCGTTCTTCCTGCCGCATCTGGTCAAGGGCGCTCCGAACGTGATCCTACCGAAGTTCACCTCCGCAGCCTTCCTTGAGGCAGCACAAAAATACCGGGCCACAACGACTTTCATGGTGCCGACGATGATCGCGCTGCTTCTCGAGGATCCGGACGCGGCGACAGCGGATCTCACCCTCGAGCGCCTGTGCTACGGCGGGGCTCCGATCGCTACCAGCGTGCTGCAGCGTGGTCTCGATCTGCTCGGCCCGGTCTTCGCCCAGCTGTACGGGCAAGCGGAAGCTCCGCTGGCGATCACATGCCTGCAACCGTGGGAACACACCCCGGAGCGGCTCACCTCCGCCGGCAAGCCGTACACCTTCGTCGAGGTCCAGATCCGCGACACCGACGGCAACGTCCTCGGTCCCGGCGGGGTGGGAGAGGTTCTCACCAGAGGTCCTCACACCATGAGCCGGTACTGGCGACGTCCCGAGGCGACCGCCGAGACGATCGAACCGGACGGGTGGCTGCATACCGGCGACATCGGACGGTGGGACGACGACGGCTACCTGCATCTGCTCGACCGCCGGCACGACGTGATCATTTCGGGTGGCTTCAACGTCTACCCGCGTGAGGTCGAAGACGCCCTGCTGACCCATCCGTCTGTGATCGAAGCAGCGGTTGTCGGCCTTCCCGACGACAAGTGGGGTGAGCGGGTCGCGGCTGCCGTGGTCACCCGCAGCGAAACGCGTCCCGAGGAGATCCTCGAGTTCTGCGCGGACCGGCTGGCCGGATTCAAGCGCCCGCGTGCCATCGAAATCTGGCCCGCAATCCCTACCAGCCCCGTCGGCAAGTCGCTACGCCGCGAAGTACGCGACCGAATGGCCGCGGCCCGGCAGTGACCCGCCGACCAGCACCGAAAGGACCCCATCATGCTCGATCCGTACGAGCTCACCGTGCACACCCTGACTCTGCGCCAACTCGGTTCCGCCGAAGATCTCAGTGACATCAACGGTCTTGCGGTCGACGACGTCGAAGCGGCACTGGAGAAGGCCGTCGTCGAAGGTACCGTCATGGCCGCGCGCGGAAACAATATGATCACCCCTGCGGGCCGTGAATTCCTCGACACCGTGTACCCGCGCACGTTCGCTGCGCTGCGGGCCGACCCGGCTGTCACAGCAGCGATGGATGCCTTCGAAACGGGCGTGAACAAACAGATTCTCGCACTGACCACCGACTGGCAGACCATCGAGATCGACGGCGATCGGGTGCCCAACGACCACGGCGACCAAGACTATGATTCCAAGATCATCACCAAGCTCGGCCGGGTGCACGAGAAGACCTACAAGGTCCTACGCCCGCTGGCCGACGCGGACCCTCTCGTCGATCGATTCCTCGACCGGATCGGCGACGCTCTCGTCCGCGCGGAAGGCGGCGAAACCGACTACGTCAGCGGGGTACGGGTCGACTCGGTGCACACCGTGTGGTTCCAGATGCACGAGCACATTCTTCGGCTGACCGGAAGGGAACGTCCGGAATGAGTACCACAACGAGTTTGCAGTGGCTGGTCGTACCGGACGAGGTCGCAACCGAACCGAGCCGGGATCTGGTGGGTGGAAAAGCATGGAGCCTGTGGCGCATGCGGTCCCTTGGACTGCGGGTTCCTCCTGCCTTCGTCGTCACCACCGAGGCCTGCACGGCGTATTTCGCCGGTGGTCACATGCCCGAGGGTCTCGACGAGGAGCTGGTCGCGGGAATCCGTTTCCTGGAACAAAAACTGGGCCGTACTTTCGGTGGTAGCGAACGCCCGTTGCTTGTCTCGGTGCGATCGGGTGCTGCCATCAGCATGCCCGGCATGATGGACACGATCCTCGACCTGGGATGCAACGACACCGTCGAGGCCGCCCTGGCCGCCGAGAGCGGCGATCCGGATTTCGCGGCCGAAGTGCACCGCCGATTCACAGGGTTCTACGGCCGACTGGTGCTGGGATGCACCGAAGACCTCGACGACTTGCCTGACACCATCGCCGTCCGTGCGGCCATCGCCGAGGATGTCGACGCGACCGTACCGGCAGACCCGTGGGAACAACTCCGCGCCGCTGTGGCCGCGGTGTTCGAGTCGAGTCGCTCGCGACGTGCGCTGGCCTACCGCAAGCACTACGGCATTCCCGACGACCTCGGAACGGCGGTCACCATCCAGGCGATGGTCTTCGGCAATCTCGACGACGACTCCGGTACCGGGGTGCTTTTCACCCGTAACCCCGTCGACGGCACCCGAGAGCCCTACGGTGAGTATCTGGCCAAAGGGCAGGGTGAGGACGTGGTCTCCGGCCGGATCACGCCGGAACCGTTGTCCTACCTCGCGGCTCGCTGGCCTTCGGTGCACGCCGAACTTCTCGAGGCTGCGGAGTGTCTCGATCGCGAGGGCCGCGATGCGCAGGACATCGAGTTCACCGTCCAGAGCGGCGAGCTGTTTCTGCTCCAGTCGCGTCCGGCGAAGCGGACCGCCCGAGCAGCGGTGCGCATCGCGGTCGAACTCGTCGACGAAGGCGTCCTCGAACCGGACGAAGCGCTGTCGCGAGTGACCGCCGATCAGATCCGGACCCTGTTGCGGCCCGAGATCGCTGCCGGGGCCGCTGACGACACCGACGTGCTTGTCAGTGGTGTGCCTGCCAGCCCCGGAGTGGCAACGGGACTGGTGGTCGACACCCCGGAAGCTGCGCAAGCCACGCCCGGTTCCATCCTGGTTCGCAAGTCGACCAGTCCCGACGACGTGCACGGGATGATCGCCGCGTCTGCGGTGATTACCGAGCAGGGCGGGTCGACCTCGCATGCGGCGGTCGTCAGTCGGGCGTTGGACACACCGTGCGTCGTTGGATGTGGCGCCGGCACGGTCACGGCTCTGGTGGGCCGTACCGTCACGGTCGACGCGACGACCGGTCGCGTCTACGCCGGTGAGCTGCCGACCTCGGCCGTGGATGAAAGTGAGGAAGACGATCTGCGCCGCCTCACCGAATGGGCCGAACGCGCCGCACCGCTGACGGTGAGCACGACTGCCGTGCTCGAGCCGGTCTTCGACGCGGATGCCACGGCTATCGACGATCTCGGCGAGAAGCTGCCCGACATCCCTGCCGGCACCAAATCTGTTCGCGGAGGAATTTTCTGCGCCCCCGACGGTGTGCGCGCTGCCATGGACGCAGGCGTCGAGGAGATCGTCACCGCTCACCGGCTTCCGGTGCTACTCGCTGCCGTCGCACACCACAGGAGAATCTCATGACCACACCGGAGCGTGTCACCTACCGCGACGTGCGGGAGATTCTGCGTACCTTCCGCGACTCCGGCTGGGCCGCGATGACGCTGGAAATGGACGGAATGCGCATCACCGTCGGCAAGGACGGTCCGCCGACGGCCCCGGCACGAGCTGTTGCCGATGTACCGACACCGGCCCGGCAGGTCGCGTCGGCGACCGTCCCTGCGGTGACGCACACACCGCCGACCAGCACAGCCGATAGTACGAACGCCGCCGATACGGCGCCTGGCGTGGATGTCCCAGTCCCGGTACCGGCGGCGTCGGCGGACACCAGCGGGTGCATCGAGATCACGTCACCGACCGTCGGTGCGTTCTGGGTGGCGCCGAGCCCGGGTGAACCGCCGTTCGTGCAGGTCGGGCAGAAGGTCGAGGCCGGCGAGCAACTCGCGATCGTCGAAGTGATGAAGCTGATGAATCCGGTCGTTGCGCCGCAGAGCGGCGAGATCGTACAGATCTGCGCCAAGAACGCCGATCTTGTCGAGTTCGACCAGGTGCTGTTCTTGATCAGGCCGACCGATGACTAGCCCTTCGAATCTGGCAACCACGGTGTCCGAAGGCTTCCCCCTGCGGCGCGTGCTGGTCGCCAATCGCGGTGAAATTGCAGTTCGTGTCATCAAGGCGTGCCGCGACCTCGGTATCGAAACGGTGGCTGTCACCTCGACGGTGGACAGAGCCGGTCTCGCGGCCCGGATGGCGGATCGAGCGGTATGCATCGGTCCGCCGCCCGCCGGCGACAGTTACCTGTCCATTCCTGCGGTGCTCACCGCCGCACTCGGAACCGGTTGTGATGCGGTACATCCAGGCTACGGATTTCTCTCCGAGAATCCCGAGTTCGCTGCGGCGTGTGTTGCCGAAGGGCTGGTGTTCGTCGGTCCTCGCCCCGATGCGGTGGCCGAGGCGGGGGACAAGGCACGGGCGCGGGAGTTGGCGCGTTCGGCGGGGATACCGGTGCTGTCGGGATCGCCTGTGCTCGACTCGACCGAGGCTGCAGTCGCGGCAGCCGCCGAGCTGGGTTACCCGGTCCTGGTCAAAGCCGCGGCCGGCGGCGGTGGACGCGGCATGTCCGTCGTCGAGAACGAGGCCGAACTTCGCGCACGGTGGTCGTCGGCCGCCGCCGAAGCACAGTCGGCGTTCGGTGACGGCCGCACCTATATCGAACGGTTCATTCGCAATGCCCGACACATCGAGGTGCAGGTCCTCGGCGACAAGCATGGCTCGGTGATCCATCTCGGTGAACGCGACTGCACGCTCCAGCGCCGTCACCAGAAGGTGGTCGAAGAGTCGCCGGCACCGAACCTGCCGGAGAAGGTGCGGCAGGATATTCGGTGCAGCGGCGTCGCCTTCGCCCAGGCACTGGGTCTCGACAGCGCCGGCACCGTGGAGTTCATCTATGACTCCGACACCGAGGAATTCGCGTTCCTCGAATTCAACGCCCGGATCCAGGTCGAGCACCCCGTCACCGAGATGGTCACCGGCGTGGACCTGGTCGTCGAACAACTGTGCTCGGCGGCGGGTATTCCGCTGCGGTTCGCCCAGGACGACATTCACATCGTCGGGCACGCTGTCGAGGTCAGAATCACCACCGAGGATCCGGCACGTGGATTCCTTCCCAATCCCGGCACGGTCACCCGATGGGAACCGCCGAGGGGGGAGGGGATCCGCGTCGACAGCCACTGCGAAGCCGGCTATGTCGTTACTCCCTACTACGACTCCCTCCTGGCCAAGATCGTCGCGCACGGCCCGGACCGAGACACGGCCGCGGACCGTATGGTCGCTGCACTGGGAGATCTGGGAGTCTCCGGCGTCCCCACGACCGCAGGATTCGCACGGGTAGCGCTCGACCATCCGGACTTTCGGGCGGGAACTGTGACCACCGACTGGATCGCCGCTCGGGGCCTACCCCACTACTTGGAGAAGATCTCATGAGCTATCTGGACTGCGCCCCGCGCAATGCCGACGGCAGCCGCCGCACCATCGACATCGTGGACCAGACCTTGCGCGATGGTCCGCAGAGTTGGTGGGGCATGCGCCTGCGCAAAGACATGGGCTTACCCATGGCAGCGGAACTGGACCGCACGGGCTTTCACACCATCGATCTCGTCGGAAGCTCCATCTTCGAGGTGCTGGTGCGGCACTGTAAGGAGGATCCCTGGGATCAACTGATCTCACTGTCGGAGGCCATGCCGAGAACCACGGTGCGGGCCGGCACTCGAAGCAACGGCATCGTGACCTTCGGGCTCACGGCAGACAGTGTGATGGATCTGTGGGTGCAGCGGTTATGTGCACATGGCATCGGCAGCTTCTGGATCTACGACGGACTGTTCAACATGGACAAGATCGGTCGGCTGGTCAAGACGGTGCAGGCCGAAGGTGCCCAGGCCATTCCGTGCATCCTCTATGCGGACACGCCCTATCACACCGACGAGTACTACGCTGCTCGCACTCGTGAGCTCGTCGCCACCGGCGCGGACGGAATCGAGCTCGAGGACGCTGCCGGTCTGCTCACTCCAGAACGCACGCGGTCGTTGATCGCGGCGATCAAGGGCGCAGCCGGTGATCTGCCCGTGGAGATCCATTTTCACAGCAACAATGCGATGGCACCGGTGAACTATCTCGAGGGTGTGCTCGCCGGCGCCGACCGTGTCCACACCGCCAGTCGTCCACTGGCCGCTGGCGTGTCTTTGCCCTCCACCGAGAACACGGTGGCGAATCTGCGCTATGCCGGGTTCGACGTCGATCTCGATGACTCTTACTTCGCTGCCGTCGAGGAGCACTTGCTTCGCGTGGCCGATTACGAGGAGTTGCCGGTCGGTCAGCCCGCGGAGTACTCCTTGTTCCAGTATCGGCACCAGCTGCCGGGCGGGATGGCCGGTACGTTCAAGGCGCAGCTGCGTGATCGTGGCATGGAGGACCGTTTCGAAGAGGTACTCGACGAAATGTCGGTGGTACGCGAGGAACTGGGCTATCCCGTGATGGCGACGCCGTTCTCGCAGCTGGTCGGCACGCAGGCGGTACTCAACGTGGTGACCGGATCGCGCTACTCGGTCGTGCCGGATGAGGTGATGATCTACGCTAACGGCTTCTATGGTAAGCCCGTCGCTCCTCTCGATCCCAATGTCCTCGACAAGATCATGAGCTCGCCCAAGGCGAAGAGCTACGAGAACTGGGAGCCCCCACAGCCCAGCCTTGCAGACCTGCGTGCGAAGTTCGGCGGCTCGATCAGTGACGACGAGCTGATTCTGCGGCTTCTGGTGCCGGAAAACGATATCGACGTCATGCGCGCGACCCCTCGACGTCAACGTGACTTCTCCCCGACGAGCAGGCAGACGCGGTACATCCAGGAACTGGTCGAGACCGCGGTCGGTGCCTACTTGCACATCGAAGCCGACGACTTCTCGCTGACCTTGGAAGGGGACCACTGATGAGCGAGCTCGGCGTGGGTCGACCCACCAAGCGGCGGGCCGGTTCGGCGGTCGGCGGTCTTCCGGTGGCCGACCCGCGGCCGACCTTCGACGGCGAAGTCGTGCTCGGCACGCGGTGCACCGAATGCCGATATCCGACTGCCCAGCAAGGACTGCCGTGGTGTCCGGTGTGCTACGCGGCCATGGACGATGCACGTTTCGCTCGGACCGGAAAAGTCTGGTCGTCCACGGTGGTTGCCATCCCGGTCGGCACGCATCGACCTCCGTTCGGTTTGGCCTATCTCGACCTCGACGATGGTCCCCGGGTGCTCGTCCATCTCGCGGAGCCTGCCGTGCTCGAACTCGGCGCTCGTCTCGAGATCACCGGGACAGACGACGGCAACCTTGTTGCGTCCAGAAAGGTGCAGTGATGGAACAGGCGATGCTGTGGGGTGTGGGAACCTCCGCCTATGGCCGGTTCCCGGACCGGAGGGTGGAGTCGCTGGCCTGGACGGCAGTGGCCGAGGCGGTCCGGGATGCGGGTATCGAGCCGGGGCAGATCGATGCGATCATCGTCGGCTCGGTGTTCGGTCCGCCGGGGGTGGCCACCCGGGTCCAGCGAGGGCTCGGAATCCCCTCCGTTCCGATGTGGACGGTCGAAAATGCCTGTGCCAGTGGAACGAGCGCCTACCACGAGGCAGTCGAAGCGGTACGTCTGGGTAGGTTCGGTTGCGTACTGGTACTCGGCGTGGACCAGATGTCGACCCTCTTCTCCGGCGCGATCGTCCCCGAGGCCACCGATCCCGAGGGGGCGTCGTCGTTACCGCTGCCCGGCCTGTACGCACTGCAGGCACAACGGTATGTGGGGGAGTTCGGCGTTACCCCCGAGCAGCTCGCGGCCGTCGCGGTGAAGAACAAACGCAACGGCATGGACAACCCGCGTGCCCAATTGCGGGACGCAGTACCGACCGTGCAGGAGGTGCTGGACTCCCGCATGATCGCGGAACCTTTGACCTTCCTGCAGTGCTGCCCCACGAGCGATGGTGCGGGCGCTGCGATCGTCGGGGGCGAACGAGGCAACCCGAACGACCTGCGTATCGAATCCTCCGTCCTGGTCTCCGGTGCGTTGTGGGATCACCGCAGCGAGGAGGTGTGGGGGTACGCGAGCGTGGCACGCGCCGCCGAGAAGGCATTCGCAGAAGCCGGCCGCACTGCTCAGGAGATCGATGTACTCGAAGTGCACGATGCCTTCACGATCGGCGAGATCATCACCTTGGAGGCTTTGGGCCTTGCGCCGCGCGGTAAGGGTGCCGAACTTGCCCCCTCCGGGCACACCACGCGTGATGGGGTCCAGCCGGTCAATCCGAGCGGGGGGTTGTTGTCGCGTGGGCACCCCCTCGGCGCCACCGGCATGGCACAGATCGCTGAGATCTCGTGGCAGCTGCGTGGACGTGCCGGCGCTCGACAGGTCGCGCGGCATCGGGTCGGTCTGGTGGAGACCATGGGGGGAGGGGCGGCCGGAATGGACGGCAATGCCTGCGTGATCACGATCCTGTCGACCCAGTCATGACGTCCTTATATGCGGGACTGCTGGGGTTTCGGGACCTGGGCGGTTTGCGGACGAACGACGGTGGACGCGTTCGACATGGCGTGCTCTACCGCAGTGGAACCCCGCAATTTTTGGACCTGCACACAGCCCGCGAGTTGATCTCTGCGACCGGGATACAAGCGACGATCGATCTACGCCTGCCTCATGAGGTCGCGGTGGAAGGTCGAGGTCCGCTCGACGAGTTGCGTGTGGCCCATCTTCCGAACCCGTTCAGTATTCCTGACACAGTCGCGTCGGACTCGGCTGTGGCCCCTATGGTCGGCGACGATCCTCTTGTCACGAGATATCTCTCGTACCTGGAGGCCGACGCAGCTGGGGCGGTGGCGGTGCTGTCCCGGTTGCTCGAGCCGGCTACGCTGCCGGTGCTGGTGCACTGCACTGTCGGCAAGGACCGAACCGGAGTGGCGATCGCGCTGGTGCTTTCTGCCATCGGCGTGCGGCGTGGAGACATCGTCGCCGATTACGCGGCTGCTACCGACGACGTGGTTGCGTCGATGCGCAGATTGCGTGAGATGGCCTCGTACGGTCCTGCGGCGGATCTATACCCGCCGGAAGCGTGGACTGCGCCGCCGGACGCGATGGAACGCTTTCTCGACCGTGTCGATCGAGAACACGGCGGAGTGTCGGCGCTACTTCAGCGTCATAGGATCGGGCCCGATGCGGTCGAAAGGTTGTCGAAGCTTCTCGTTGCCTATGACATCGCCGAAACGGAGGAAGACGATGCAGGTGAATGAAAGTCGAGTTGTTGCCGCTGACCCGGCGACGGTATGGAAGATCGGTGGCGACACCGCGAATGTCGCGGATTGGATTCCCGCGCTGGAAAGCTCGTATCAGCGTGGAGATATGCGGTACACGACGTTGGCCGGTGGTGGTGAAGCCGTCGAACGGATCGTCGAGCACGATGATCAGCAGAGGCGTTACGTGTACGACTATGTCTCGGGTCCCTTGCCTCTCGAGGTGTACCGGTCGGTCTTCGCTGTGGTCGATCATCCCGATGGTGCACGGATCACCTGGGACGCAGATTTCAGGGGTACTTCCGCTGAGGAGGACGCTGCGCTGGCCCAGGCGATCTCGGAGATCTATCGTGCGGCACTGGACGAACTGGAGAACCGCGTCGTTCGCGACCGGGTATGAGCGATTCCTGGAGACGATGATCCCTTCGGCCGAGCACGGTCGAAGGGATCATCGTTTCCGCAAGCGTGATGACGCTATGTTCCGGGCTCGTCACGACGCCGGCTCGCCATCTTCCTGGTATGTGTCCACGAGACGGTTCCGTTTCTCGTACGCCATGTCGAGGGCAAGGCTTTCAAGTTCTGCCACGATATGGAGGATCGAATGCGCCGGATATCCGAGGTTCTTACCGGACTGGGGGTTGCGGGTCATTGCCTTCCTCGCTGTCGTCATGCCGTGTCGCCTGGTCGGAAGCGGAGATGCCGTGCAAGCGAAACTAATCGAAGTTGCACGTAATCGAGTCGATCAACTCGACGAGTGTGCTGATTCTATCTGCGGTAAGCGAATCTCTCACGAAGATTCTGGTGAAAAACCGTGTGGGAGCGGGTGCTTGCAAGCGATACACAGCTCTGTGGGCTACGGATTGGTGGCCTGGGTGTATCACCCGCGGGTGTTCGGCATTGTGGGTGTGATGTCCTGTGCCACTGATGCCACTGACACATCTTGACCGTGACGTCCGGGTAGCGGAGGGGTAGGTGTCCCCGTCGCGCTGAGTGACGTTGTGCAGGCCAGATGTCGTTACTGCTGTGGCTGCGTACGCGGGTGTCGCGGTCCCGTAGGCGACCACGTAGTTGCCCCGCTGTCGAGACATGAGTGGCGAGTCATTGTGCTTCCAGTCATATGCAGGTACTCGTCGTACCCACATGGAAGGAATCCTCGGATGACACTCACCGCGCCTGTTCTCTCGACCTACCAGCAGCGTGCTCGCGGAGCGGAGTATCTCGATCGTGCCCGTGAAGTAGCCAAGGTCATCGACGCCGAAGCAAACGCTATCGAAGCCGGAGCGACGATCACGCGGCCCGTCTACGACGCGCTGGCCGAGGCAGGCTTGTTCTGGATCCTGGTACCGGAGGAGTACGGTGGCGCCGGCCTCGACATCGTCAGCGCCTTCAAGGTTATTCAGGAGCTCACGCGCGCCGACGGCTCCACCGGGTGGGCGTTCATGGCCAACTCGTGCAGCACCGGTGTTGCAGTCGGTTACACGAATCCCGAGGGTGCTCGCGAGATGTTCGCCGGAGTCGACAAGGGCATCACCGCGGGAATGATCGTCCCTACGGGCAAGGGAGTCCGCGTCGAGGGTGGCTATCGCGTCACGGGCCGCTTTCAGTTCGCCAGCGGTTCGGCGCATGCCTCCTGGATCGGTGCCGGTTTCGTCGTCCACGACGACCAGGGCAATCCCATCGTCGATGCGAACGGTCAGCCCGAGGCTCGCATCGCGTGGATTCCCAAGGAGAAGGTCGAGTTCCTCGGCAACTGGAGTGTCATGGGCATGGTCGGCACCGGTTCGTACGACTATCAGGTGAGCGACGAGTTCGTGCCGGAGCGGTTCACCATGGATACCTTCTCGACCGTTCCCGTCCGTCCCGAGGCGGTCTACCAGCTCGGGCTCCTGGGCATCGGTGTCGGTGGCCACGCGCCGGTGGCGCTGGGGCTCGCTGAGCGCGCCCTGGAGGAGATCGCGCGCATCGTGTCGGGCAAGGTGCGCCCGGGATACGACGGTTTCGTTGGTGACTCCGATGTCTTCCGGATCGAATTCGCGCGTCACGAAGCGCTGTTCAAGGCTGCGTGTGCGTACGTCTACGAGGTGTTCGGGGACGCGGAGGACACGGCGGCGGCAGGACTGCCCATCTCGGACGAGCAGCACGCGCGGCTGCGGCAGGCTGCGACCTGGGTGCAGGAGGTCGCCGGCGATGTCGTGATGTTTGCGCATCGTTGGGCCGGTAGCGCGACGGTGCGTACCCCGAGCGTTCTCGGGCGGTGTGTGCGTGATGCTGCGGTCGCCACTCAGCACGCCCTGATCGACCGCATGACGTTGAGGGACGCCGCCGGGGCGATCCTGCCCGGCTACCAGCAGAGCTGATCGGCTCTCTGCCACGGGTGTTCGCCCGGGTCGTGATGGCGACCCGGGCGACCGGGGCTGTTCAGGTCGAGAAGAGTGCTCGGGGTACTTCGGTTCGTCGGGACAGGCACAGCTTGCGTAACAGGTGCTCCACATGTCCTTCAATTGTCCGAGGTGAGAGCACCAGCTTCTCGGCGATCTGCTTGTTCGTCAGGCCCTGCGCAACCAGATCGGCGACCTCGCGTTCACGAGGTGAGAGAAGCTCGAGTTGAGAGGTGTCGGCGTTCGTGGTGGCGCGGGTGAACAGACCTCGGTCCGGGACCGGATGCTCGTCGCCGGTGCAGTCCTCGTCGAAGATGTAGGCGAGCAGTTCGGGTGCGGTCATGGCCTGTCCTCGGGCCCATGCGGCGTCGAACGCGGATGTCCCGATGTGGCGTCGTGCCGTATGGACTGCGCGTTCGCGCAACGTATTCCAGTGGTCGGCACCGTAGAGTTGCTGGCCGATCGAACCCCACATGGACGAGGCGGCGCCCAGGACGACGGCGGCACGTGCACCGTGGCCCTGCGCGGCGAGTGCCCATCCGAGCAGGTCGGCCATCACGGTCTTACCGATAGGGTCGGCGAACTCTCGCTGATATCGAAGTGCTTCGAGGGCGCGCTGGACAGCGGTGTCGGGGGCGTTCTCGAGCAGTGCGACGTGGCCGAGTCCGTAGGTCGCGTAGGAGTGGAACCACAGCTCGCCGATTTCGTCGGTCTTGGTGAACACTCGGTTGAACGCCTCCGCGGCGCTGGAGACGTCCTGTGTGGAGCAGAGCAGCATGCCGCGGTGGATCTGCAGCATCGATACCAATTCCGGCTCGGAGCCGTACAACTGGTAACCGCGTTCTGCTTCGTCGAGGTATGCCATTCCGGAGTCGGGCCGGCCGGCGAAGAAGTCCCGTAGTCCGGTGATGTGCACTGCGAACGACCGGGTAACCGGATCTTCGCGGTCGCCGGCGAGCTCACGGGCTCTGCGTAGGGTGAAGTCGGCGGCGTCTCGGTCGCCTTGCAGTGTTTGAACCAATGCGAGCACGGTCAGGATGCGTCCTCGTGCGGTCCTCGAGACTCCGGGCAATTCGAGCGCCTGCGTCAACCACATGCGGTGTTCGCGTACGGAGATTCCGCATGCCCACAGGAATCTCGAGGCTCCCAGGGTGTCCGCGGCCCGTTGCACGAGTGCGGGGTCGGCGGGGTCGTTCGTTACCGAATGCAGCGCCGCGCGGATGTTTCCGCGGTTGATCGACACCGCGGTTGCTCTCGCCAACTGTTCGGGGCCGTACCAGGACGCTGTTGATTCTTCGATGATGTGTGCGCAGTACTCGAGCAGGTTCGTGTTCATGTGGCGGCGTTCCGGGACGGTCAGTTTTCCCCATCCGTACTCTCGTATCGATTCGAGCAGTCGGAAGCGGACACCGTCCTGCGATGTCTCACGCACAACCACGGACTTGGCGACGAGTGCTGCGGCTGCTTCCATGATTTCGTCCTCGGACAGGACGTTGTCGGAGCACACGGCTACTGCTGCGGCGAGGTCGAAACTGTCTGCGAAGACGGAGGCTCTGCACCACAGGGTGCGTTCGGTTTCCGAGCACAGTTCGTAGCTCCAGTCGATGGTGGCCTGCAGGCTGCGATGGCGTGGTGTGCGTCCGCGTGCGGAGACGGTGAGCATCGACAGGCGCCGATCCAGTCGTTCGGCCAAGTCTTCGACGGAAAGGACGTTGAGGCGGGTGCACGCCAGTTCGATGGCCAGGGGGAGTCCGTCGAGTCGCTGACAGATCCGTCTGACGGCCTCGACATTCGAATCGCTGAGTTCGAATCCCGAGAGCGCCGACTCGGCGCGGCTTGCGAACAGTTCGACGGCTCCCGAGCCTGTCCCTGCGTGCGTCGGCAGGGGAGGGAGATGGAAAACGTACTCCCCGGGAATGGCGAGGTATTCACGTGACGTGGTGAGGATCCGAAGGTTGCTGGTTTCCTCGATCAGACGGCTCGCGAGGGCGGCGACTCCTTCGACGAGATGTTCGCAGTTGTCGAGGATCAGGAGCATCCTCCGATTGCGTAAGTACTCGACGAGGATGTCGTCGGCAGAGCTTTCCGGACCGTCGCGGGTTTCGAGTCCGAGTCGATCGGCGATCGCCTGACTCAGCAGGTTTTCGCTTCGCAGAGAAGCGAATTCGACGAAGCGTACACCGTCGGGAAATGCCCGTCGGTATTCTTCCGCGGCGCGTACGGAGAGTCGGGTCTTTCCGATTCCTCCGGGCCCGACCACAGACACCAATCGGTGGTCCCCGAGAAGCCGACGGACTTCACGCAGCTCGTGGTGTCGCCCGACGAAACTGGTGGGCTGCTGGGGAAGGCCGGTCCCGATCGAAGGATGCTCGAACGCGGGAGTGGTCATCTCGGTCTTGATCTGGTTCACCTTGCGTACGAGAAGCGTGCGGGAGTGGTTCCACTCGATACATCTGCCGAGCTCTGCGATGGAGATGTCCGGAGTCCGCTGGAGGAGGTCGCGGATGCGTGCATCCGCGTCATCGGCTACCGAGCCCTTCAACCTTCGGTGGTCGTGCGGCGGTTCTGGCATGGCAAGGGCCCGGCGCACCGTGTTCCGGGAGATACCCAAGCGCTGGGCAATGCCCTTGATTGATTCACCTTCACCCCGGCATCGATGGATTTCGGACCATTCGTCGGCGTTCACCGCACCTCCTATGAGACCCACATCACTTTGCTGGGGGAAGGCGATACGCCGCAAGAAGGGGGGTCAAGATGTGTCAATCACGACTTTATAGGAGGTGGCCGCCACCCAATTCCCCCGAACAAAAAGCCCATGAACAGCAAAAACTGCGATCGCGACGGTGGGATCACCACCCCCGTAGCCGGTCACGTGGTCGGACGGTTACCGGATGCCGCCGCCCTTGCGAAGGTGGTGTGGACCACATCCCATTGACGGAGGTACACCAATGACCCAGCAGAACGCCGACGCACTCACCAAGGCCTTCGCCGCAGCCGACCAGGGTGATCCCGCACCCCTCCTGGACCTGTACGACGACACGATGACGTGGGCCGGATTCACATTCGACGGCTCGCAGCGGGTCTACACCAAGGCGGAGTTCCTGGAGGGACTCGGCGTGCTCGCCAAGCTCGACGCCTCGGCAAACGAAGTGCTCAGCTGCGACGTGATCGACGACGAGCTCGTGGTGGCCAAGATCCGGGCATACCGCAAACTCGGGAATCACGAACTGGATATCACCATGGTCATGGGCCACCGGTTCGTCGACGGCAAGGTCGTGCGCGGCAACGATCTCGTGCCGTCCTCGTTCGAAGCGTTCTGGTCCGCCACCGGACTCGCCGGCTAACGGGTGATGGCGATGAGCATCGCACAGCACCGCACGCGCACCACGGCTCTCGACGCCGCCGTCGAGGCACTACAGACCGGTAGCCCGGTGCTGGCACTCGACGATCTGAACGGCACCGGCATCGACATGATGATCCTGGCCGACCGGGCTTCGACATCCATCGTGGCCGAAATGATCCGTGAAGGAAGCGGATTCATCTGCGTCACCGTGAGCTTGTCCGATGCTCATCGCCTGTGCCTCCCGCCGATGACCTGGGACACAGGTACGTCATACAGCGGACCGATGTGCGTGGCAGTCGACGCCGCGGAAGGCGTAGCGACCGGCATCTCCGCACGAGACCGTGCGGTCACGCTCCGCACCCTGGGCGATCGGCGATCGACTCCCGCGTCGTTCACCCGACCGGGTCATGTCATCCCTGTCCTGGCAACGGACGACAACACCCCCAGCAGACCGCGCATGATCGCGGAGGCCGGGTACCTCTGTACCGCGACGGCGCCGGAAGCACCGGGCTGTCCGGTGGCATTCACCTCCCTGGTCTCGCGCATCGATCCGCGTCGAGAGGCCGGCATCGACGAAGCCCGGCACTGGGACCTGCCCACGATTCGTTACTCGGAACTGTGGGCATCGATCATCAGCAGTCATTCCGCCGTTGCCTGAACGGCATCACCCACCGCACTCGACGTCACGGGGAGACCGACCGTCCATGAGTATCTCCAACTCGACCACCTACGCCGAAGACGAACTGCGGGTCGACTTCAAAGAGGCAATGGCGCACATGTGCGCACCGGTTACCGTCGTCACGACGATGGACGGCGATCGCCCGCACGGCACGACCGTCAGCGCCGTGATGTCCCTATCGTTCGAACCACTGTTGATCGCAGTAGCGATGGCAACGACATCGGAAAGCCTGTCCGCCATCACACGCGCCGGCACCTTCGGAATCAACGTCCTCGGAGCGCAGCAACACGCCCTCGCCGCACGCTTCGCCACCAAGGGCGACGACAAGTTCACGGGAACACTCTGGCATCAGCACGATTCGATACCGCGACTCGACGAGACCGCGATCTGGCTCTCCTGCCAGGTCGACCAGATCCTCCCGGGCGGCGATCACGCCATCGTCGTCGGAGCCGTCACCGGCGTCGACACCGACCCGACCGCCGCACCACTGACCTACCACGGTCGCCGGTTCGGAACACACACTCCGCACTAGCACGTGCTGCAGTATCACCGTGCTGCTGAAAAGGATCCGACATTGAGTCTTCCGCCTGTTCTCCACGACCGGCTTCGTCTGCCCGTGGTCGCCTCCCCCTTGTTCATCGCTTCCAACCCCGATCTGGTCGTTGCACAATGCACCGCCGGAGTCATCGGCTCGTTCCCCTCGCTCAATGCGCGACCTCAGCCGACGTTGCGTGAGTGGCTCACCGACATCACCGGGAGGCTGGCGAAACACGACGCGAACAATCCGGAGGCACCGTCCGCTCCGTACGCGGTCAACCTAATCGTGCACAAGTCCAACGCTCGGCTCGAGGAGGACCTCGACACCATCGTCGAGTTCGAAGTTCCGATCGTGATCACCTCGCTCGGTGCCCGCATCGACGTCAACGACGCCGTCCACTCGTACGGCGGCATCGTCCTGCACGACGTCATCGACAACACCTTCGCCCGCAAGGCTGTCGCCAAGGGCGCCGACGGTCTGATCGCTGTCGCTGCCGGAGCCGGTGGCCACGCGGGGATACAATCCCCATTCGCGTTGATCCAGGAGATACGTGCGTGGTTCGACGGCCCGCTGTTGCTGTCCGGAGCCATCGCTCACGGTCGCGCCGTCCTCGCAGCGCAGGCTGCCGGAGCCGACCTCGCTTACATAGGTTCCGCCTTCATCGCCAGTGCCGAAGCCAATGCCGACCCCAGGTACAAGCAGATGATTGTCGACTCGACCGCCGGCGACATCGTCTACTCGAACCGGTTCACCGGTGTTCACGGCAACTACCTGCGAGGAAGCATCGAAGCAGCCGGGCTTGATCTCGACGCCCTCACCGGCTCCCGGCCCACTGTGCCGAACTTTGGGATCAACGAAGACTCGGAGCCGGAAACCAAGCCGCAGCCGAAGCCATGGCGCGATATCTGGGGCGCAGGTCAGGGCATCGGTGCTGTCGACGACGTACTGCCGGCTGCAACGATCATCGAACGCCTCAGCGCCGAATATGCGCAGGCAAGAGCTGCGTTGCTGTGACAGCCGGTCTCGTTCGGCCGCTTCGAGGCTGCGGTCAGTCATCCGCCAGGGATGCACCACAGGTTCACCGTCACACAGCGCCTGCTATCGCACAGTTCGAAACCACGCCGTAGCCGACTTCGATCACCGAGTCGAGCACCGTGCGCGATTCGGGAAGCAGGCGCGAAGTACATCGGGAGACGATCGGTCGGGAAGCGTCAGGCCAGTGGAGCCGCGATGTCGGTTTCCCAGGTCACAGGATTCGTGCTGAGGAGTCACTATCGCCCGGTGATCCGGCTCGACGGATCGCATCAGGGAGGCGATCCCATTTAGCAGGAGGTGGCGGCGCACGTCGCCTCCGGGGATTACCGACAAGGACATCGTCGCTGCGCTGGTTCGTTCGCCGCACCCGGTCGGGGACACGTCGAACACCTTCTGGAGAAGTTGGCATGAGCAGGCGTGACGCGATCGCCGAGGCGCTTGTGCGGAGCGGGGCACACCGAGCTGGTTCCGGGTGCCCCGCTCCTCGCGGGGTCCGCTGATCAGACTTTGTTGAGCGCGCCCGCGTCGACGGGCATTGCGATGCCGGTGACGTAGCGTGCCGCATCCGAAGCTAGCCACACCACGGCGTTGCTGACATCCACCGGTTCGATCCAGGGAGTTGGCAGCACGTTCATCGCTGTCTCGCACGCTTCACGAAAATCCTCATGTGTGGGCGTTTCGAGGTCGGGACGGAACAGACGGTACATGTCCACGTTGTCGATCATGTCCGTCAGCACAGAGGTGGGATGGATGGAGTTGCATCGAATCCGATGGGTGCCCAGCTCATTGGCGGCAGTTCGGGCGAGACCGGTGACGCCGTGCTTCGCAGCGACGTAGTGGGCGAAATTGGGGAAACCCTGCAACCCGCCGGTGGAACTGATCAGGACGATCGACCCGCCCTCACCCTGCTCGATCAGGACGGGAACCGTCGCGCGCATCGTCTTCCAGACGCCCGACAGATTGATATCGATCATTTCGTCCCATTGCTCTTCGGTCAGCTCATGCAACGGAGCGGACGAGAAGATACCGGCGTTCGCCACCACGGTGTCGAGACGCCCGAGCTTTGCGACACCCTCGGCGACCACGTCCTGGAGCCGATTCAGTGACCGCACGTCGGCGACCGCGACGTGGGCACGCCGCCCGAACTTTTCGATGTGCCTGGCCGTTTCCTGGAGTTCGTCCTCCGTCGCGCCGCGGTACTTTGTCGTTGCCGGCGTGGCGCAGATGTCGACGATGATGACGTCGGCGCCTTCCTCCGCGAGCCGGATGGCGTGCGAGCGCCCTTGCCCGCGTGCTGCTCCCGTTACCAGCGCGACCTTGCCTTCAAGCTGTCCCATCAAGGGTCCTTCCGTGGTAATTACGGTTGTGAATGGACGGGGTGTCTCAACAAGCTGTCTTCTCGTCGACGCGCAGGATCGGGGTGGTGTCGACGAGGGAGGATTCGACCGACCGGTGTGTGCTGCGTTGCCATGGTGGCGTCGCCACGCACGGGCCGAGCGCACCCAGCGGTGAGGTGGGCGCAGCGCGTCGGTGCGTCAGAACAGATACTGATCGGTCGATGGCTTGCGTCATGAAAATGACCTTCCTGGTGTGCAACTCGCTTGTCGTCCCTCGCGCGTTTCGACGGGGGACGAGAACGCGGTATGCCGTGGATCACAATGGTCGGTCCGCGAGTTGCGCACAGGCGGGTGACTACGTGGTCCGCTACGTGGTCACCCATTCGGGTAGTTGCACGAACCCATGGCCACGGGCATCAAGGGTGGTATCGCAGACCGGCGGCTCGTAAGGGGCGGTCACGCAACTGCGCGGAGGCTCGCTCTGTGTCCACGGCGCGATCGCGGCAGGGTCGGTGTCGTGCGGGTCCCGATCGATTGTGATCGGGTGCTCTGTCAAGTCGTCCACTGAGTGGACGAACCGGATCGTCGGATCTTTCCAGGCGATCAGATTTCAGCACACCACTTTTACCGCTTGCTCGGGACGAGACGTACTGGTGTACTGACGCCGGGCACCGCTAATCGTTCATTGGGTGGACGAGGATGCTCGAAGCCGGCCCGCTGGGCCCTGCTGTCTGTTGTGCTGGGGACGGTATCGGTGGTTGGCGTGCCTGTAGGTGACATCGAGCCCCCGTGCGCGGTGGACGAAGAGTTGGATGACGACATAACTAGGGAAATATCAATGACTGCAACTGTTTCGGTGATTATCGCTGGTGCTCGCACCCCGATGGGGCGTCTGCAGGGTTCGCTCAAGGATTTCTCCGGATCGGATCTCGGTGGCGTGGCGATCTCCGGTGCACTCGAACGCGCCGGTGTGGCTGCGGAGCAGGTCGAATACGTCATCATGGGCCAGGTTCTCACCGCCGGCGCCGGCCAGATCCCGGCCCGTCAGGCGGCCGTGGCTGCCGGCATCCCGATGGACGTGCCGGCACTGACGATCAACAAGGTGTGTCTGTCGGGCATCAACGCGATCGCGATGGCCGACCAGCTGATCCGCGCCGGCGAGTTCGACGTCGTCGTCGCCGGCGGCCAGGAGTCGATGAGCCAGGCCCCGCACATGCTCGAAAAGTCCCGCGCCGGCTTCAAGTACGGCGATGTGACCCTGCGCGACCACATGGCCTACGACGGTCTGCACGACATCTTCACCGACCAGGCGATGGGCAACCTCACCGAGTCGGCCAACTCGGGCGAGCGCTTCGTCTCCCGCGCCGAGCAGGACGCCTTCGCCGCCGCCTCGCACCAGCGGGCTGCCCGCGCCTGGAAGGACGGCCTGTTCGACGACGAGGTCGTGCCGGTGTCGATCAAGCAGCGCAAGGGCGACCCGATCGTCTTCGCCGCCGACGAGGGCATCCGCCCGGAGACCACCGCCGAGTCGCTCGGATCGCTGCGTGCGGCGTTTGCGAAGGACGGCACCGTCACCGCCGGTTCGGCCTCGCAGATCTCCGACGGTGCCGCCGCGGTCGTCGTGATGAGCAAGGCCAAGGCCACCGAGCTCGGCCTGAGCTGGATCGCCGAGATCGGCCGCCACGGTGTCGTCGCGGGACCGGACTCGGCCCTGCAGTCGCAGCCGGCACGGGCGATCGCCCGGGCCTGCGAGCGTGAGGGCCTCGACCCGACCGAGCTCGACCTCGTCGAGATCAACGAGGCGTTCGCCGCCGTCGGCATCGTCTCTGCCCGCGAGCTGGGCATCGATCC
>NZ_JBLWIU010000034.1:771024-786757 GCF_048381395.1 Rhodococcus shunpengi | reverse complement strand
CTGGGCGGCCGGGGGCAGAGTGTGCAGGATCGAGCGCACCCGCTCCTGCCGACGCGCCACCGCCTGCCGCTCCGGCATCCCCGGCGTGGCCTGCATCTGCGGCACGATCCCCTCGACATCATCGACACCACCGGCATGATGACCCGCCTCGACGAGCGCCTGCTCGTGCGCCATCGTCGCCTCGTCCTTCTCCTCCGACATCCCGATCGGACCGATCATCGTGCCGTTGAGGAACTGCTTGACCACCGGCTCATCCGAGGTCAACAACACCTCCCGCGGACCGAACATCACCAACTGCCGACGGAACAACATCCCGATATTGTCCGGCACCGTGCGCGCCAGATTGATGTTGTGCGACACGATCAGGATCGTCGCATCGATCTCCGCGTTGATATCGATCAACGTCTGCGAAATATAGGTCGTGCGCACCGGATCGAGACCCGAATCCGGCTCGTCCACCAGGATGATCTCCGGATCGAGCACCAACGCCCGCGCCAGCCCGGCGCGCTTGCGCATCCCCCCGGAGATCTCCCCCGGGAGCTTGTCCTCGGCGCCGAGCAGACCGACGAGCTCGAGCTTGCTCATCACGATCTGCCGGATCTCCGACTCGGACTTGCGGGTGTGCTCGCGCAACGGGAAGGCGACATTGTCGTAGAGGTTCATCGACCCGAACAACGCACCGTCCTGGAACAGCACCCCGAACAACTTGCGGATCTCGTAGAGCTCCTTGCTCGAGCACTGCAGAATATCGGTGCCGTCGATGACGATCGAGCCCTCCTCCGGGCGCAGCAGACCGATCAACGACTTGAGGAACACCGACTTACCGGTACCCGACGGACCGAGCAACGCACTGACCTCACCGGCCGGCAACGTCAACGTCACGTCCTGCCAGATACGTTGCGAGCCGAAGGACTTGGTCAGCCCCTCGACGGAAACCTCGACTCCCACACTTACCTCCTGATGGACCCGGCGCGGTGCCGGGTGATGATCCATTCTGTCGATCCGCGGTGCGGTTACCGCGTGATCGGTCCTCGACGCAGTCGCCGGTACGTCGCGTACGCGGCCAGTGCGCGTCGATCGGCGGCGCCGACGTCGACTTCCCACAGCGTGCGCGCGGCCGGGTGCAGCAGCGCGCGGACGACCCGGGCCGGGATCCCGCGCTGGACCCAGTCGCGGGGACGCAGGATCTGGTCGCGGTAGCGGTCGCCGCTGGGTGTGCGTGCCAGGACCGAGGCGCAAGCGTCGTCGAAATAGTCCGTGAACTCTGTCCAGTCCTGCGGCATCCGCCGATCCGAGATGCCGTAGCGCCGGTACCACGCGCAGCTGTCCCGGTAGAGCGCCTCCTTCTCCCCCACCTCGAGGCGCCGGACGAAGACGTCGATCATCGTCACGAGCGTGTCGACGTAGGTGGCGTGCTGGAAGAAGAAGACGTCCGGGTCGAGCGCGTGGTACCGGCGGCCGAGGTCGTCCGTTCCCTTCACGTCCTCGTGCGCGAACCGGACGATCGGGCGGATGTGTCGATCGTCGTAGGCGGCGCGGACGAGCACGGGCACCGTCCGGCGATTGTGCAACCAGAGCCGGCGCGGTGTCCGCGAATGGTCCATGCCCGCCGCGATCGCCGGATGCAGCATCTGCAGCGCCACCGCGCGCGGCAGGACGAGCAGGAAACGCCGGTCGTGCAGATAGCGCCGGAGCAACCCGTCCGGGTCGATGTCGGTGTCGGGAACGGTCATGCGCCTGTCAGATCAGATTGCGGCCGGACTTGACGCGGCGACGCAGATCGGCGACGAGCGCTTCGCTTCCACTGTGCCGCAGGAAACGCGGGATGAACCGGTTGACGAACGAGACGAACACGAACAGATGCTCGTAACGCCGGCGGTCGGCTTCGCTCCATTCCAGATCGAGCGCTTCCCGGAAGATCGGGGGCAGGCTCCCGATGGTGAGGAAGCGCAGCAGATTCCGGAACATCAGACGCATCGGCCAGTTGATCATCTTCAGATCCACCAGGTCGATCAGGTACGCCTTGGTGGTCTCGTCGAAGACGACCCTCTCGCACGCGATGTTCCAGTACCTGTCGAAGTCGGCTCGCGTCGTCGGCCACATGTCCTCGGTGACCTGCAGGGTCGTGCCGAGAGTGGAGCCGGTGCGGTAGAACGCCTCGAGCTGCTCGTCGTCGAGCTTGCCGTGCAGCAGTTGGTACATGTCCTCGATGCCGATATACAGGCAGGCCGCGACCCACAACTGCAGCTCGCGGTTGAACGCGTTGTACTTGACCGGGCTGTTCTCGTCGGAGCGCACGAACCGGTGGGCACCGTTGACGGCCTCGCGGTAGGCCTTGCGGTCCTCGTCGTTGCCGAGGATCGCCACAGCCAGGTAGGTGGCGGTGGTGCGGGCCCGCTTCCACGGGTGTTTGACCAGCGAACCGGATTCGACCTTGCTCTCCATGACGCCGTACGCCACTTCGGGCCAGCCGAGCTGCATGATGACGTTCGCGGCGGCCCCGGCGAACGACCAGAAGTCGACGGCGTCGGAGACCTTGTGCTGCTTGCGACTCCACCGGTTGGGGCCGCTGGTGATGGTGATGCGGGTCCGGCGCGAGCTCAGTACCGGTTCCCGGTCCAGGTCGTCGAGATAGGGAGTGGGCATCGCGTGTCTCCTCGTGGTGTGGGTCAGAGTGTTTCGACGTTGTCGACGAGCCAGCGGTCGTCGACGCGGACCAGGGAGAACACCATGCGGAAACGCGAGGTGCCCCCGTCGGGCGTCGAGACGTTCGTGGCGTTCTGGTCGGCGAAGACGAGCACCGTGGCGGTGTCGCCGTCGGAGTGCTCGGCGGCCGCGTGCAGCGCCTGCGCTTCGGCGCTCCCCTGCCCCTCGGTGACGAGTTCGCGCAGCGCGTCGACCATCGATCCGTAGCGTTCGGCGAAGGCCGGCGTGGACATCTCCGCGATCCGTTCGCGGTTGGCGTCGAGGTTCTGGTAGTCGAAGGTCGACATCACCACGGCGTACTCGCGCGCCAGTGCCACCGCCTCCTGCTCGGTCTGCTCGTCGGTGCGGTGATCGACGAGGACCACGACGAGCGCTGCCAGCATCCCGAGCAGAGCGTTGATCGAGAGGATCAGCGCGACCACCAGCCCGCGGGGTTTCGACGAGCGTCGTTCGACGGTCGCGGACTCTGCGACCGGAGTCTTGTCGAGGACTGCCGTACCGGTGTCATCGTGTGCCATGAATGTTGCCTTCCAGCAGGCTCTTCCAGAAGTACAGCAGTTCGGTGCCGCTCGGGATGAGGATCGGATCGGCGACGACGGGTGGTCCGATCACCGTTCCCGGGGTGGTGCCTCCGAGCCCGAGATCGTTCGGGCGGGGTGCGTTGCGGGAGCCGCGTTGCTCGAGGTCCTGCCCCGGTGGGCAGTAGTAGTCGAGGTTCGGTTCGATCGGGGACGTGTCGCCGAGCGCGCGGCGGGGATTGTCGTAGTAGCAGGCCGGTCCCTGCGTGGCAATCAGGGCGAAGTCCGCGCGGTCGCCGTGCACGATCGATTCGAGTGCCGCCAGGCCGCGGGGAATCGCGTCCAGGCCGGTGCGCAGCGCCGCGGACCGGTCGGAGATCACCGGACCGACGGCGCCGAGGTTGGCGAGCACCGCGGAGAACGACTCCTGGTTCGCGCCGATGGCCTCGTCGGCACGGCGCATCGCGTCGGGGCCGGTGGCCATCATCGAGGCGATGCGATCCTCGTTGGCCTGTAGTGATTCGGCGACGGTCCGCGCCGACGCCATCCCGTCGACGAACTCGCTGGAGTTCTCGGCCATGGTGCCTGTCAATCCGGCCGCGCGGTCGAGCAGTTCGGCGACGGCGGGTGCGTCCTCGGCCAGCTGCGCGGAGAGCCGGTCGGCGTCGGTGACGAGACGGGCCAGGTCGGGTCCGAGTCCTTCGAAGGCGCTGCCGAGCTCCTGACCGACGGTCGAGATCACCGCGGGGTCGATGGTTTCGAGCAGATCGGCGGTATGGGCGAGCGTTTCGGAGATCTGGGTGGGCTGTTCGTCTGCGGGCATCGCGATCTCGTCGCCGTCGGAGAGATAGGGGCCGTGGTCGACACGCGGAAAGATGTCGACGTTGAGCATGCCGGCCATGGTGCCCTGGGTGATCTTGGCGTAGGAGTCGACGGGGATACGGGTGTCACCGTCGAGCGCGAAATCGATTCGGGCACCCCGGGTCTCGGGGTCGAATCCGATGCCGGTGACCATGCCCGCCTGGACACCGCGATAGGTCACGACGGTGCCCTCGCCGACACCGAGGGCGTTGTCGACCGTGGCGTGGATGTTGATGCGGTCGCCGACGCCGGTGGGTCCGACGATGTAGTAGATGCCGTAGGGCACCACGGTCAGCGCGGTGATGACGAACAGGACCAGCTGGACGACGACGATCTTCTTCATCGCTCTCCTCCGAGCAGTTCTTCCAGCGAGGCCGGTGCGGATGCGTCGTCGAATCCGGTGAAGTCACCGGTGAAATAGCCGCCGGTGAAGATCGTGTCGAGACTCTCCGGGATCTCCAGGGCACCGTCGAACACCAGGTAGTCGCCGCGGACGGAACTGTCGAAGGCGGCCATGAAGGCGTTCATGTTGACGAGGGTGGTGCCGATGCGGTCGTTGAACGACGCGAGCGTGGCGGTGATCGTGTCGGCGTCGCGCAACAGTCCGCCGACCCCCTCGGGGGTCGCGGCGGTCAACTCGTTGACGTTTGCCGCCAGGCGCGTGGTGGCGTCGAGCAGAGAGGCCATGCTCTCGCGCTGGGCCACCAGCACGTCGACAGCGCCGGCGGTTTCGACGAGATAGCGGTCGAACATCTCCTCCTCCTCGACCATCCGTCGGGTGACGTCGGCGGCGAGCGTCATGGCCTGGTCGAAGGAGGTCTGTTCGTCGATCGCGCGGGTCATCATCTCGGTGGCGGTGTCGGCGAGGGCCTGGACGCTTCCGGATCGGCCGGTGAACGCGACGTTGAGTTCGCGCACAACGGTTTCGAGTTGGGTCAGGCCGCTGCCGCTGACGACATTGCCGAGTGCGGCGAGCATCGTCTCGACCCGGGGACCGAGGTCGACATTCTGCTCGGAGACGACGTCACCGTCGGCGAGCAGCGACGAACTCGGGTTCGGTGGCGGGACGAGCCGCAGGTACGGGCTGCCCAGCGCGGACGGGATCTCGACGGAGACGAGGACATCGGACGGGACCTCGAGCTCCTCCTCGAGCGAGACCCGCACGTCGGCGCCCCCGGGCGCGGTGTCGAGTCCGGCGACGCGACCGACGATCTGCTGGCCGTAGCGCACGTCGGCTCCGAGGACCAGGCCGTCCGCGGACGGCAGTTGCACGGTGACCTCGAAGTCGCCACCACCGATGGAGCGTCCGACGGGGAGATCCTGAATGCCGTAGCCGCATCCGGACATCACTGCCGCGCAGGTGAGAGCAGCACCGACGAGGGCCGGGCCCCGCGTCACGGATCGGCGCGGTGACGCTGCAGAAACTGGGCTCACGGGTTGCCTCCTGGTTGTCCACCGGTGACCGCGCTGACGATGCCGAGCGGATCCGAGGCGCTGATCGGGAAGGAGATCGGGTTGGTGAAGCCGGCTCCCGTGCACAACGGGAGCGGGTGCTCCGCGCACAGTGGGGCCGCGACCGCGAACTGCGTCAGCGCGGTGGAGATGTTCAGACGGATGCGGCCGCGACCGTCGGGGCCGATCGTGTTGGTCAGGTTCTCCATCATCAACGGGACGAGGTCCATGAACTCGGCCAGGCCCTGCGGGTTCTCGCCGAGCGTGTCGCCGATGACCTTCAGGTTGTCGGAGATCGCACCGAAGCTCTCCTGGTGCTGAGCAACGAAGGTGTCGACCTCGTCGAACACGACCTGCAGTTGCTGCAACGGATCGGTGACGTCGAGATCGCTCTCCTCCCAGACCGCGGCGAGCGCACTGAGATCGGTGACCATGCTGTCGAGACCCACCGACCGTTCGTCGAGGGCGCGCAGCAGCATCGACAGATTCTCGACGAGCAGTGCGAAGTCCTCGCTGGATGCCCCGACGACGCCCGTGGCGGCGGCGAGATCGGCGATGGCGTCGTGGAAGGCCGCGCCGCGCCCCTCCCACACGTCGGCTCCGCTGGTGAGGACGGCGCCGAGGTCGGCGTTGTCCGGTCCCATCGTCTCGATGATCGTGGACAGGCTGTCGAGCATGTTGTCGATGTCGATCGGCGAGTGGCTGCGGTCCTTCGGGATCACCCCGCCGTCCGGGAAGCTCGGGCCGCCGTCGTAGGCGGGGCCCAGTTCGACGTAGCGTTCGCTGATGATCGCGGGGCTCATCACGTAGGCGGAGACGTCCTCGGGCAGTGTCACCTCGTCGGGGACGGTCATCGTCACCCGTACCGAGGTCCCCTGGGGTTCGATGTCGGTGACGGTGCCGACCTCCACGCCGAGCACGGCGACGGTGCTGCCCACGTAGATGCCGTTGACGTATTCGAAGTCGGCGTGGACGGTGTGGCTGCGGTCGGTGCGGCCGAAGACGTACCACGCGGGCAGTGCGATCAGGAGGAGTAGGACAAGGGTCGCCGCGACGATCTTCTTTCGTCGCGAGGTTCCCGTCGGTGTCGAGGTCACCGGCATTCCTGCATCACTCCGATCGCGCAGAGAAGATTGTCGGGAAGGACCGTGGCCGGGGTGACGACGTCCGCCCACGAACCGTTGCCCGTGGCATCGGTGACGGTGCGCAGGGCCGGGGGCAGACGGTCCATGAGCAGGCCGATCTGGTCGGCGTTGCGCTGGAGGGTCCCGGAGACCTCCACCAGGTCGGCGACGAGCCGGTCGGCGTCGGCGCGGTTGGCGGTGAGCGTCTCCGACATGGTCGCGATGACGACCCGCAGGTTGTCGACGAGCTGGGTGAGCGTGTCCTTGCGGACGACGAGGGTCTGCACGAGGGTGCGGGCGTCGACCGCATTCTGCACCAGGGTGTCCTGCTGGTCGACCGCCATCTCCGAGAGCTTCCGGGCGGTGTCGAGGAGCTGGTCGAACTGTACGCCGTGCCGCGAGAACGCGGTCGAGGCGGCGCTGATACCGGTGAGGGCACGGTCGAGCTCGTCGCTCTCCCGCGGCAGCACCTGCGACAGGGTGCTCATCATCTCGGTCATCGCGTCGAGGTCGAGATCCTCGGCGACCGCGTCGGCACCGGCTCCGATCTCGTCGAGCGAGTAGGGAACGGTGGTGCGGGCCAGCGGGATCCGGTTCGACCCGTCGTCGACTCCGGCGGGACGGAGGTCGAGATACCGCTTGCCGAGCACGGTTTCGAGCCGCACCGAGGCGGTGGAAGTGTTGCCCACGCCGCGCTGCTTGTCGAGGCGGAAGTCGACGTCGACGTGGGTGCCGGCGAGCCGGATGCCCTCCACGCGCCCGGCGGGCACGCCCGCGACGTAGACCGGATCGCCGGTGGCGAGTCCGGCGGCGTTGGTGAACTCGGCCGTGTACGGCTCGGTGCGCACCTGGTACCACACCCGCGGAAGTCCCACGGCGGCACCGAGGCCGATGACGAGGACGAAGATTCCGATGGTACCGAGTACGAGCGGCATGTGGGTGGTGTTCTGCCGTCGGCCACCGCCGAACAGGAATTCGAGGGCACCGACGAAGACGTCGATGAGCTTGACGAGGAACATCATCGGATGCGTGCCCCTCCCCCGGCTGCCGAGGCTGCGTCGCCTTCGAGGACGTGCACGAGATCGTCGATGTAGGTGATGCCCACCGCGACAAGCGAGACACCGACGACCGCCACCACGACGACGACCGTCCAGGCCGCGAACTGGGGCACGCGGCCGATGCGGCCACCGAGTGCGGTGACGAAACGCACGAGCAGATCGATGATTCGGGTGAGGGTCATCATGAGCACACCGGCGAATGGGTCGGGCCGAAGATGTTCACTTCCGCGTCGCCTGCTTTCAGGGTGAAATTGCAGAGGTAGAGACTGATGAAGCTGCCGTACTGCCCCGTGTGATTGATGTTGTCGGCGAAGGCAGGCAGGCCGGCGAGCATGCGTTCGAACTCGGGTGTCGACGCGATCCACTGGTCGGTGACGGCTCCGAACTGCTGCAGGCTGCGCGTGAAGGCGCCCTGCGAGTCGGCGATGGTGTCCGCCAGTGCGGACACGCTCTGCGCACCGGTGTCGAGGAAGGCGGCCAGTTGCTGCCCGTCCCCCACCACCGAGGCGCTGAGCGCGGCGAGCCCGTCGGTGAGGTCGCGTAGTTCGTCGTGCCGGTTGTCGAGCGAACCGAGGATGCGGTTCATGTTGATTGTGACCTCGCCGAGGATATGTTCGCGGTCGCCGAGCTGCGTCGACAGCACCGCCACCCGGTCCAGGAACCGGGCGACCGCGTCGCCTCGGCCGTTGAAGGTGTCGACCACGTTCCGGGCGAGAACGTTCACCTCCTGCGGGGGCAACGACTCGAACAGGGGCCGGAAACCGTTCATCAGGGCGGTGAGGTCGATGGGCGGGGCGGTCTGCGCGACGGGCACCACACCTCCCGGTTCGAGCATCTCGCTGTCGTCGGATCCGGCGGGGACCTCCGCCTCGGGCAGGGTCAGCGCAACATAGCGGGCGCCGAGCATGTCGCCGTACCGGACGGACGCCTCGACGTCCTTCGGGAGAGTGCGTCCCCGTTCGACCTCGACGGTGACGCGGGCGAGCGCGCGACCGTCGACGGTGTCGGCGACGTCGACCGCGTCGACCCGGCCCACCCGCACCCCGGACAGGGTCACGGGGTTGCCGGGGTTGAGTCCTTCGACATCGGTGAACTCGAGGACGTAGTTGTCGCTCGCACCCCGCACCGGCACGGCCAGCGCGTTGTAGACCAGGGTGCCGCAGACGACGCCGATGGTGCAGTAGCCGACCAGGGTCGAGACCTGGAGTCGTGTCAGTTTCACGGAATCCGTACCTCGCTTCCGCGGAAGAGGGGGGCGAGCAGTGCCGTGACCGCGGCGTGCGGTCCGGTGGGCTCCGCCGTGCTCTGTTCCGCCGGCGCCGCAGCGGGCTCGCCGCGCAATTGCTGCTCGAGAAGTTGCAGGGGGCCGGCCTCGGCGGCCGCGTTGATCACCGGCTTGGCGGCACTGTAGGAGCCGTTACCGGGGCTGTTGCAGTTCGCGCCGGTCAGAGACCCGTAGCTCGGGCAATCCGCGGCGGTGTAGGGCAGCGGGCCGGCAAAGGTCGGGACGGCGGTGATGTCGAACCGGCCACTGCCGAAGACCCGGGTCCCGGCGGCGCCGAAGGTCTCCGCGTTCGCGAGGGTGGCATAGAGGCCGTCCGGGTCGGCGCCGGTGGTCGCAAGGATCGTGCCGACCGAGTCGGTGACCGTGATCATCGTGTCCAGTCTGGGGCCGGTGAATCCGTCGACGGAGGCGGCGAGCAGGGTCGCCGCTCCCATCGTGTCGGCCAGGTCGCCGCGGTGTTCGACGATGGCCCGGGAGACCTCGGTCGCGGCGGAGAGCATGCCTATCATGTCCGGGGTCGCGGCCTGGAGTGATTCCATGACCGTGACGAATTGCGGTGTCGCGTCGATGAACCCGTTCAGCGACGGAGTGAGCTGGCCGGTGGTCACGGCGAGCCGGTCGATGGTGCGTCCGATGGTCTCACCGTTGCCGTCCAGGGCTCGCCCGAGCGCATCGAGGGCCTTGGCCATCTCCTGCGGCTGCATCTGCTCGAGCACACTCGACATGCGGGTGAACACGTCGTACATCGCGACGGCCTCGGGGCCGGTGTCGACGGCGATCGAGTCGACGTCGGCGAGTGCGACCGCCTCAGTGCGCGCGGAACTGCGGCGCGCAGCATTCTCTTCGTCGGTATCGGTCACCAGCTCGACGTAGATGTCGCCGAAGAAGGTGCGGGGCACCACGCGCACCAGGACGTCGGACGGGATCGTGCGGGAGGCGCCGACGTCGATCGCGAGTCGCACCCGCGATTCGGTGGCGCCGGCCTCGATCGAGGCGATCCGACCGATGTCGACGCCGAGATACCGGACCGGCGCTCCGGCGTTGACGAGGCCGACGGCCGAGGGCACCTCGACGAAGACGTCTTCGGTCCGATCGAGCGCACCGGTGCCACGCAGCACCATCACGGCCGCGACCCCGACGGCCACGGTGAACGCCACGGCACCGCGGACCAGGTAACTCAGTCGTTCGCGTGAACTGGGACGGTCCACGAATCACACCCCCATACCAGGAATTTCGGGAACCAGTCCCCACAGCGCGAAGGTCAGCAGCACGTCGAGCACACCGATGGACAGGATCGCCGTGCGCAGCGCCCGGCCCGCGGCGGCACCGACGCCGGCGGGACCGCCCGAGGCGTAGTAGCCGTAGGCGCAGTGCACCAGGCTGACGACCATCGCGAAGACCATGGCCTTGATGCCCGAGTACAGCAGGTCCTGCGGAGTGAGCACGAGGTGGAAGAAGTAGTCGTAGGTGCCCGCGGACGCGCCGTTGAACACCACCACGACCAGCCGGGTGGACAGGTAGCTGGCAAGCAGCCCGATCATGTAGATCGGGATGACACACACCATCGCGGCGATGGTGCGGGTGGCGGCCAGGAACGGGATCGACTTGATGGCCATCGAGTCGAGCGCGTCGATCTCGTCGGAGATGCGCATCGCGCCGATCTGGGCGGTGAAGCCGACGCCCACCTTCGCCGACAGGGCGATGGCGACGACGACCGGCGCCAGCTCGCGGGTGTTGGCCACCGCGGAGAGCATGCCCGACATCGTGGTCATCCCGACGAGTTCGAGGCCGCGCTGGGTCTCGACGCCGAGCATCATGGCTGCGGCGAGCGACATCGCGAAGACGATGCCGATCGTGCCGCCGCCGGAGAGCAGTGACTGGGTACCGAAGCTGACCTCGCTGATCTGCGCGATGACGTGCTTGCGGAATCTGCTGAGTGCGTAGGGAATCGACGCCACGGTGCGGCAGTAGAAGGTGACGTGCATCCCGAGCGTGGCCAGGTTGTCGCCGGTCTGCCGGATCGGTTGCGCCAGCCGTGTGGCCTGTAATCGGACATCGGTGCTCATCGGAACTCACCTACTGCCGGGACGATCACCGTGTACAGCGCCGACAGAACCGTGTTGACGATGAAGACGAGCGCGAAGGCGATGACGACGGCTTCGTTCACCGCGTCGGCCACCCCGCGCGGACCGCCCTTGGTGTGCAGCCCTTTGAACGTGGCGACCAGTGCCGCGAGCAACCCGAAAACCGCGGACTTCACGAGAGCCATGACGAAGTCTGCCGGGCGGCCGTACTCGGCGAAGGTCGCCATGAACGTGCCGGCGGGCAGATGCTGCACGTAGATGTGATACAGCCAGCATGCGGCGACACCACCGACCGTGACCATCGAGCACAGCGCCAACGAGACGATGACCGCTCCGACGAGGCGGGGGGCGACGAGGCGCTCGAGGATGTCGAGACCCATCACCTCCATCGCGTCGATCTCCTCGCGGATCTTGCGGGACCCGAGGTCGGTGCAAATGGCGGAGCCTGCGACGCCGGCGAGCATGAGCGCGCAGACCAGGGCCGAGGCCTGACCGACGATGATGAACGCGACGACGGCGCCCGAGTAGCCGCCGGCTCCGATGCGGCCGGCGAGTTCGCCGACGGACACCGCGATGAACACCCCCACCGGGACCATGAGCAGCAGGGACGGCCCGGTACAGACCCTCCCGATGAAGAGTGTCTGAGTGACCGTCTCGTGCAACGAAAGTCGACGTCTGAGCACCGCGGCCGCGAGGACCACGAGCGATTGGACGGCGAAGCCGATGAGATAGCCACCTTCCGTCGCGACGTCCCTGATGGGACCACGCGAGTTCGGCAACTCGTAGGTCATCTACCGGTTCCCTTCTTCGAACCCCCCTGGATGTCGGCGCCGGAAACCGCCCGTCGGCGCCGAGTGGAACTGTCCGGCCGGCGGAGCACGTCACGGTCCGAGCGCGTGAAGTGTGCCACACCCCTCCCATGCCGGACAAGAGCTAAGTGAACAACCATTCCGACGCTCACGTCATGCACACATCGGAGAAGACGAGGACCGGCCAGCACACGATCGATCCGAGGAACGAGATCACCAGATCCACCCCGTCCATGGCACCGAGATGCGAGGTGTGGGTGAGGGTCCAGATCACCCCGACCAGGCCGTACGGGATAGCGACGAGGATGACGAGTCCGATGAACTCGGCGACGGTCATCTCGTAGGACAGGATCCTGCGGGCGATGGCAAGCATGGCAGAGCCCTCCTCGATGGATGGAAGAACGAGCGGAGAACGACGGTCCCGGTCCGGGCCGGATCAGGATCGATCGAACCGGTCCGCCGGCACGACCGCCGGGAGGTTATCAGGAGCGTCCGAAATTTGTGAACGTTCATTCCGAAGGACTCCGGAGAGCCCGCCGACGCCGCGCGGGCATCGTTCGGAGAGCCCTGATGGCAACAACGAACCGGCCGCTCGGATGGATCGATGCCCCGCCGGTGTGTACTCTGCTCGCAGAATGGGTCGAGAATTCCCCCGACGGAGCGACACCGATCCTCCGTGAACGACATCCAGAATCAGTGAGGCGAACACGCGTGGTCGGCAAGACGTCCCCCGACACCGGACGACGAACCCGCCCGAAGGATCGTCGTGCGCGGATCGCCGCCGCAGCCGCCGTCGCCTTCGCCGAGCGCGGCTACCACGGTGTGAGCGTCGAGGACATCGCGACAGAAGTCGGTGTCACCAAGTCCGCGTTGTACCGGCACTTTCCGGGGAAGTACGCACTGTTCCTGAATTCGGCGCTCATGCTGATCGATTCGCTCGAGGGCGCTCTCGATTCCGTGCACGACGATCCCGCGCGCGATCCACGCGAGACCCTCCGTGCCCAGGTGTCCGCCATCGTCGCGGTGACGGTCGAGCAGCGTCGGTCGGCCGGGATCTACCGATGGGAACGCAGGTATCTCCGCGAGGAGGACCGGCCCGCCATCCGGGAACGCTCGTGGGCGGTCAACGCCCGCATCCGTCGCACACTGCAACGGATCCGGCCGGATCTGTCCGATGAGGACGCGTTCGTGCTCGTCGCGGCGATGCTCAGCACCATCGGCAGCATCACCGTGCACAATCTGACGCTGCCGCCGCGGTACATGGAACAACTCTTGCTCGATGCGTGCACCGCACTCGCCGAGACCTGCTTCTCCCCAGCTCCCGCCGCACCCGAGCGTGCCGCCGCCGCGGATCGTCCGGGCCAGGACAACGTGCGGGAGAACCTGTTGCGCTCGGCGATCGTGCTGTTCCACCAACGGGGCTACAACGAGGTCGCGGTCGAGGACATCGCTGCCACGGTCGGCCTCCCCGCCTCCGGGATCTACCGTTATTTCGTTTCGAAGGCCGACATCCTCGCCGCGGCTTTCCACCGAGCGGCCGACCGACTCGAGACGGCCGTGGCCTCCGGGACGGCCGCAGCGTCCGATCCGGAGGACGCGCTGCGGTCACTGGTCTCGATCTACGTCGACCTGTCGTTCTCCCAACGGGAACTGATGTCGGTGTACTTCGCCGAGCTCGTCAACGTTCCGGATGCCTCGCGCGCCGATCTGCGACTACGACAGCGCGCCAATGTGGAGCAGTGGTCGTCCTATCTGCAGGCGATCTGCGACGGCCTGTCCGCGGCGGATGCCCGCTTCCTCATGTACGCCGCGATCAACCTGGTGCCGGACCTCGGGGTCCTGCTGGGCACGTCCGCGGCACAGCAGCAGGCGGAGAACATCCACCGGTGCATGCTCGCCGTGCTGCTGAGCCGGTCCGGGCAGCGGGTCGACCACGACGAGGACGCCCAGTGCACGCCGACGATCGGGTCCGCGCACTGAGCGATCACGCTCAATACGCACCGAGCGGTGCCCCTCGTTGCACACTGAGCGAGATCACCCGCTGACGCCCGTAGTGCCACTGGGTGCACTCAGCTGTGATCCCCGAAAATCCTCTGTTCCAAGCTAGGTTACGTCGACCCATTGTTTTTTGCACCTTGTTGCACATAGTCTGACGGCAGAGGGACCGTTCGGAGACGAAGAAGGAACACACCATGACGCTGCCACCGATCCTGTCCGGCCCGCTGAGCGTGCCCCTGGTCGCTTCCCCGATGTTCATCGCGTCGGGACCGGAACTGGTGTCCGCCCAGTGCCAGGCCGGAGTCGTCGGGTCGTTCCCGGCACTCAACGCCCGTCCCCAGTCGATGCTCGTCGACTGGCTGCAGCAGATCACCGAGAGCAACGCCGACTACGCGGCGCGCCACCCCGAGGAGTACGTCGCGCCGTTCGCCGTCAATCAGATCGTGCACCGCTCCAACGAGCGACTCGAGCAGGACCTCGAGGTGATCGTCGAGCATCGGGTCCCCATTGTGATCACCTCGCTCGGTGCCCGCGAGGAGGTCAACGAGGCTGTTCACTCCTACGGCGGCATCGTCCTCCACGACGTGATCTCGAACGAGTTCGCGCACAAGGCGATCGACAAGGGCGCGGACGGCATCGTCGCCGTCGCCGCAGGCGCAGGCGGCCACGCCGGGACGCAGTCACCGTTCGCATTGCTCCAAGAGATCCGCCGGTGGTTCGACGGCCCCCTGCTGCTGTCCGGCTCCATCGCCCACGGCCGCTCGATCCTCGCTGCCCAGGCCGCCGGCGCCGACCTCGCATACGCCGGCACGGCCTTCCTCGCCACCGAGGAGGCTCGCAGCGCCGACGACTACAAGAACATGATCGTCGACAGCACCGCCAAGGACATCGTCTACAGCAACCTGTTCACCGGCGTGCACGGCAACTACCTGCGAGGAAGCATCGTCGCCGCCGGACTCGACCCCGACGACCTCCCCGAGTCCGATCCGTCCGCCATGAACTTCGGGTCCGGCGGCAACACCGACGCCAAGGCCTGGCGCGACATCTGGGGCGCCGGCCAGGGCCTCGGCGCGATCGAGTCCGTCGTCCCCGCCCGCGAGCTCGTCCAACGACTCCGCGACGAATACGAGCAGGCGTGGACGTCCCTCGAACGACGCCGAGTCGCCATGATCGACGCCGGATAGCGTGACCTAGGCTGACGCGGTGTCTCTCAGGTTCGCCATCCTCACCGCACTGGTCGAGCGCGACAGCACCGGTCTGGAACTGGCGCGGCGCTTCGACCGGTCGATCGGGTACTTCTGGCCCGCGACCCACCAGCAGATCTACCGCGAACTGGACCGGATGCGGGCGGGCGACCTGATCCGCGAAGTCCCGACGGACGGAAAACCCGGTCGCGGTCAGCCCCGACGTTTCACCATCACACCCGATGGTCGCCGACTGCTGCGCGGCTGGATCTCCGAGATCGAGGATCCGGACGTAGTGCGCTCCGGTGTCTCCGTGCGCCTACGCGCGGCCGCGGCGCTCGACGATCCCGACTCCGCGCGTCCCGCGTTGGAACATCAACGCGCATACCGCGCGGCGATGCTCGAGCAATATCGCACCATCGAGCAACGCGACTTCGCCGATGCTCGGGGCGACGCGCGGAGCACCCTGCAGCATCTCGTGCTCCGCCTCGGCATCCTCCTCGAAGAGACCTGGCTGACCTGGCTGGACGAGGCGCTCGACACGATCGACCGGCTCGACTCGACACCGGATTCCTCCGCCGACCGCAGCGGAACGGTCCCGTAGACCGGAACACGAGAACCGGGCCGAGGCGTACCACGCGAGGGAGGTCGACC
>NZ_JBLWIU010000034.1:465878-770990 GCF_048381395.1 Rhodococcus shunpengi | reverse complement strand
ACCTCTCTCTGCCCGTGCATTCTCGGGACTGCTCGACGACCCGCGCGGTCACACCGGTCGAGGAGCGGCGGCTTGCCTACACGGATGCAGGTCTACCTGTCACGGTGCGTTTCCGGCCTCGGGGTCGACTGCCGTCAGCGCGGTGGTCAAGGTCCGGCTCGGCCGCATCACGGCCACGGTCTTGTCCTTGTCCGGCCGGTAGTAGCCACCGATGTCGACCGGCGCGCCCTGCACCTCGTTCAGCTCCCGCACGATCGTCTCCTCGTCCCTGGCCAGCGCTTCGGCCAGCGGGGCGAACTGTTCTGCGAGTTCCGGATCCTCGGTCTGCCCGGCAAGTTCCTGTGCCCAGTACATCGCGAGGTAGAACTGGCTGCCCCGGTTGTCGAGCTCGCCGACCTTGCGGGACGGGCTCTTGTTCGTCTCCAGCAGCTTGCCGGTCGCTGCATCGAGCGCGTTCGCCACGATCTTGGCGCGCTCGTTGCCGGTCTTGATGCCGAGGTCCTCCAGGCTTACGGCCAACGCCAGGAACTCACCGAGCGAATCCCAGCGCAGGTGGTTCTCCTCCACCAACTGCTTGACGTGCTTGGGCGCCGACCCGCCGGCACCCGTCTCGTACAGGCCGCCGCCCGCCATCAGCGGCACGATCGACAGCATCTTGGCGCTCGTACCGAGTTCGAGGATCGGGAACAGGTCGGTGAGGTAGTCACGCAGGATGTTGCCGGTCGCGGCGATGGTGTCCATACCGCGGATCAGCCGCTCCAGCGTGTACCGCATCGAGCGCACCTGCGACATGATGTGGATGTCGAGACCCTCGGTGTCGTGATCCTGCAGGTACAGCTCGACCTTCTTGATCAACTCGTTCTCGTGGGGGCGGTACGGGTCGAGCCAGAACAGGACCGGCATGCCGGAGTTGCGTGCCCGGGTGACCGCGAGCTTGACCCAGTCGCGGATCGGCGCGTCCTTGACGGTGCACATGCGCCAGATGTCACCCGCCTCGACGTGCTGGGTGAGCAGCACCTCACCGGTCTCGACATCGACGAAGTTGGCCTCGCCCTCCTCCGGAACCTCGAAGGTCTTGTCGTGCGAGCCGTACTCCTCGGCCTTCTGCGCCATGAGCCCGACGTTGGGAACGGTACCCATGGTCGTCGGGTCGAACGCGCCGTTGGTCTTACAGAAGTTGATGATCTCCTGGTAGATGCGCGCGAAGGTCGACTCCGGCATGACCGCCTTGACGTCCTTCGGTCGTCCGTCGGCGCCGTACATCTTGCCGCCCGAACGAATCATTGCGGGCATCGAGGCGTCCACGATGACATCGCTGGGGGAATGGAAGTTCGAGATGCCGCGGGCGGAATCGACCATGGCCAACTCGGGACGATGCTCGTGGCAGTTGTGCAGGTCCTGCTTGATTTCGTCCCGCTGTGTGCTGGGCAGCGCCTCGATCTTGTCGTACAGGTCGCCGAGACCGTTGTTGACGTTGACGCCCAGTTCGTCGAACAGCTTCTGATGCTTGGCGAAGGCGTCCTTGTAAAAGGTCTTCACCGCGTGGCCGAAGACGATGGGGTGCGAGACCTTCATCATCGTCGCCTTGACGTGGAGGGAGAACATCACGCCCGTCTTGCGCGCATCCTCCATCTGCTCCTCGTAGAACTCGAGCAACGCCTTCTTGCTCATGAACATGCTGTCCATGATGTCGCCCTCACCCAGCTCCACTTCGGGCTTGAGGACGATCGTCTCGCCACCCGTGGTCACCAGCTCCATCCGGACCTTGCGCGCCCGGTCCAGCGTCATCGACTTCTCACCGTGGTAGAAGTCGCCGTGCCGCATGTGCGCGACGTGGCTGCGTGAGGCCATCGACCACTCGCCCATGCTGTGCGGGTGCTTACGGGCGTACTCCTTCACCGCGCGGGGCGCGCGCCGATCGGAGTTGCCCTCACGCAGGACCGGGTTGACCGCGCTGCCGAGAATCTTGCCGTAGCGCTCCCGGATGGCACGCTCTTCGTCCGTCTTCGGGGCGTCCGGGAAATCCGGGACCTGGTAGCCCTTGCTCTGCAGTTCCTTGATGGCAGCCAGGAGCTGCGGCACCGACGCACTGATGTTGGGCAGTTTGATGATGTTGGTCTCGGGCAGCTGCGTCAGACGACCGAGCTCGGCCAGGTTGTCCGGGACGCGCTGCTCTTCCGTGAGGTGCTCGGGGAACTCGGCCAGGATCCGCGCAGGCACCGAGATGTCGCTGGTCTCGACCTCGATGCCCGCAGCCCCGGCGAAGGTACGCACGATTGGCAGGAAGGCGTAGGTCGCAAGCAACGGCGCCTCGTCGGTCAACGTATAGATAATGGTCGACTGTTTGTCGGCGCTCATTCTTGTCTCGACTCCCTACGTCAGTTCGGTCCGCCTCACGAAATGCTCCGCGTGCGGGATTGCATCGGGTATCAGGCTACGTGCGAGAACTCGAGAACGATATTTACTCGCCGGTAACTCGAACTCCGCCGACAGGCGTCGACCGCCCGCCGGGCGCCGTACCGTCGACCCCATGTCCGGTCGCGACCGAGAACGCCGCAGTCCGGCACGCCACCGATTAGATGATCCGTCGACCTGTCGTGATGCGGGTTCGCCCGGTGCGCAGCATCGCCGTCGAAAACAGGCCCCGCGATCAGCGGAAAGACTGCTGTCACAGTCGATTCCGTTGTCGAACTCGTCTTCGATCCCTTCGGCTGTCCGATGGCGGGTCGAACGCCGACACCCAGCAGATGACCTCGGCGCGGACGACCGTTCCGTCGGGAATCGAGGTTCGTCGATCGTCGCTCGAGGGAGACGACCGCGGGCCCGAGGCGAAGTCGCACGTCCACGTCGCGATGGAAAATTTCACATTTTTCGATCACCGACGGGAGCTCGTGACCGCGGCGGCATCAATCGCAGGCGGGCGCCGGAACATCCTCGAACAGCGGCGACCCGATCGGCACGAGGTACACCACGTCGAGGATCACCGGTTCCGTACCGAGATTCCGGCCCACGTGCAGGTGGTCCCGACCCGAGGGTTCGTTGATGAAATCGCCGGTCTCGAACACGACAGGCTTGCAGTCCCCTTCCGGATGCGTCAACGTGCCGGCCCGCACGAGGCCGAGCACGGGGCCATCGTGATAGTGCCAACCGGTGCTACCGCCCGGTTCGATGGTGATCTCCCGGGCGACGGCGTGCACGCCGTCGGGTACGAACGGCAGCAGTCCCGGAGGCACCTCGATGTCCACCCAGGTGACCCCTGAGATTCCCTCACTCGGGGTGGCATGGGCCCACCCGGGCACCGCCACCGTTACAGCACAGACCATCGCCGCGAGTACACCCTGCACGGAGCGCTTCATGCGCACGGACGCTACCGCCTACACGACACTGCTGCAGGACAACTCGTGCACTCGATGCACCCGTCCTCCGGTGGCCGCTCGACCGCGGCCCCGCTGCTCCATCCGTGACGGCTCACCCGGAACCCGGCGCGCCGGTAGCGTCTCGTGAATGACGAACTCGGATCACGGAGACCCCGGCGACGCTCCCACCGTGCCGCCGCCATTGACGGAAGTCGTCAACGCGACACGACCGTCTGCCGCCGAGGAAGCGCGGACGGTCGCGGCGTCGACGAACACCGGCACTCTCGCGACCCTCACGAAGGAAGGGGATCCCTGGGCCTCCTTCGTGACGTACGGACTGGTCGGAGGCTCACCGGTGTTGTGCGTGTCGCACATGGCAGAGCACGGCCGCAATCTTGCGCGCGATCCACGCGCAAGCATCGCGGTCGTGGCACCCGACCCGCAGTCCGACCCGCTCGCCGGTACCCGCATCACCCTCGCCGGGTACGTCGAGCGTCCCGAAGGTGAGGAGCTGGCCGCCGCGCGCGAAGCACACCTGGCCGCTGTCCCCGCGGCCCGCGTCTACATCGATTTCAGCGACTTCACGCTCTGGGTTCTTCGGGTTCAGCGCGTGCGCTGGGTCGGTGGGTACGGACGGATGGATTCGGCCACCGCCGAGGACTATGCCGAAGCCTTGCCGGATCCTGTGACCCCGTCGGCCGCTCCTGCGATCGCCCATCTCAACGACGATCACGCCGACGCATTGCTGACGATGGCCCGCAAGCTCGGCGGATTCCCGGATGCGACAGCGGCAACCTGTGTCGGAGCCGACCGATACGGCCTCGACCTCGATGTCACCACGCCGCGTGGGCGAGCCATGACGCGCGCCGGTTATCTGTCGCCGCTCGACTCCGCCGACGAATTACGCGCAGCAACAGTCGCTTTGGCTCGCGCAGCGCAATCACCGTGAGCACGGTCGATCCTGTGGATCGAGCATCGCTGCTGCCGTGGCCAGGTCGGATTCCTTCTCGGTGATCAGGGCGAACAATGCGTACCCGACCGGGGCCGCGTTCCAGAGATGCTCGACCTGTGCCGCCAGACCGTCGTGAACACGTCCGCCTGCATCGACATAGGCAGCGAGGGTGACCCGGAGCATCTCCTCCCCCGCCGCCCCGTACTGGATCACGAAATCGCGCGCGGGGTCGTCCACGCGTGCCGTCGTCCAGTCCAGGACACCGGTGACGGCACCGTCCTCGTCGAGCAGGACATGTGCGGGATAGATCTCGCCATGTGTCATGACCGTGTGGTCGGGCCAGCAGCTGTCGTCGTCGAGCCACTCCGCCCACGCGCCGGCGAGGGCGGGCGCGACGGTGAAGGCGTCGTGCACCCGTGTGATGTCGTCCCGCCAGGCCCGGCGTGTCCGGTCGGGTGAGCGTACTTCCACACCGACCGCATCTGCTCGTTCCGCGTCGATCGAGTGCAGGCGTGCCAGAAGACGTCCCAGCCGCCGGGCATAGCGAGGGTCGGCGGGGTCCATGTGCCAGACGGGTTCACCGGCATCGTTCAGGGTCAGTCCCGGCGCGCCCGGAAGAGCACGGTAGGCGATGAGGTCGGGCTCGTGGATCTCCCAGCGTGGCACCGCGATGCCGTCCTCGGCGAGGACGGGTCCGACCAGATCGAGGATGCGCAGTTCGTCGGCCGTCTTCGCCGACACGTCGGACCTGCGTGGGATGCGCAGGACCCACCGTCGGCCGGTGTCGTCGGACGCGAGAACGACGCGGTAGTCGAGTCCCGCCTCGTTCACCGTGACGTCGTCGGCCGACAGGTGCAGGCCGTGCCTGGCGGCGAGCGAAAGGGCATCGGTGACGTCGAACGGACTCATGCGATTCACGCTCTCATCGCCGCGTGGTTCCGGTCCATCGATTTCCTCGGGCGGTCGTGGAGGCTCCTCTGCTGTTACAGGTGGCGAACAGGTCGGCCCCACGCGCGTGTCCTGCCCCGGAATCGCCGGACACTCGTGGCAATGTCCACAGAATGCATCCGTACGACCAGGGGTTCGAGCCTCCGCAAGCATGCTCGGAGTGGTGCCGAGCGCGTTCGTTCGACCTGCAGGTGCTCGACGAAGGCGTCACCGTCGATCTGAAGTGGTGGAACAGCCACCTCGAGCGCGCCGGGCACGAGATCCGCCTCCGGGGACGGAATCTCGACGGACGGATCATCGATGACGGCGACGCGATCGTCCAACGCAACGACCTCCGCTCGGACAGTGAACTGATCGAGGCCGACCACGCGGGCCTGGGCCTGTTGTTCCTGTGCGCGGCGTGGCGCAGCGCGCATGCGCGACGACGTGGCGCTCGACGTTTTCCGGATGTCCGGGACGCACACGCCCCGAAGGGCCGGGACCGGTTCACCAAGATCAAGGGAGTCCTCGACTACTGCGCGAAGACCAAGTCCCTGCCCGACACCGCGCGGCAGACCTGGTCCGGATGGCCGGATACCCCCGGGGTCGGCGTACCACTGCTGGCGACCTATCTGTGGGCGGTCGAGGTGCGGACCGAGGCGGGCCCGGCGCAACTTCTCGATCAGCATGCGGTGTCGACGCTCGTCCACGAAGGATGGCTCGAGGATCCGTCGGTCGCGGACTTCACGCTGCGGCGCTATCTCCGGTACGTCGAACTCCTCAACATGTGGGCGTCGTTGATCGCCACGCGTCCGGAGATGGTCGAGATGTGGCTCGTCGACCGCTGGCACGCCCGTATCTGCGAAGCCCGGGACGGATCTCACGCAACTCCGCGATTGTTCTGACCCTCCTCCGATCCACCGCGTTACTCCCCTCGAGTGGGGGACGATCGCGGGGTCGTCGAGAGGCGCACCCGGTCGATCACGACGGAGACGGCGATCACGGTCACCGCGACCAGCAGAGCCCCCACCGACAGTCCTTCTCCTGCAACCATGATGTCTTCGTGGTCCTGGTCGTGCCGCCGGGAAGGCGTCATGATGGAGAAGTGACGCCCGCGTCGCCCGGAGAGCTCGTCCTCCTCGCCCGGATCCACTCGTGTGATCCGGAATCGCTGTGCGCCGATTCCGTTCACGCACGAGGAGCAGCACCATGACTTCGATCGAACCCGCCGGCGGCGGGGGTGGCGGGACGATGGCCCGCCCGAATTCGTCCGGGTTGGCCGACGTCATCGACACCATCCTGGACAAGGGGCTCGTCATCGACGCGTTCGTGCGGGTCTCCCTCGTCGGCATCGAACTCGTGACCATCGACGCCCGCATCGTGGTCGCGAGCGTCGACACCTATCTGCGGTTCGCCCAGGCCGTGGACAGACTCGAGATCTCGCAGACCCAGCCGAAAGGTGTGCCCGAGATCGTCGGCGACGTCGGCGGGAAGGCCGTGGAGAGCGCCGCCGAGCACAAGACCCGCGGTGCCCTCGACTCCGCGGCCGAGAAGGTCCTCGGGTTCTTCGACGACGTGGCGGAGAAGCGACAGGAAGCTCCGCGACGCAAGAAGAAGCAGCGGTGACTCCCCGAACCGGAATACCGTCGCAGTAGCAGGGCGCTGCCCTTTCCTGTCGGCGAACGTCCGGCGGAGCAGGTGGACGTGGCGATACGGTCGGAATCGCCGCACGTCGACGGAGGGGGTTGTTGTGGCGGTTTTCGAACAGGATCGCGCGCTGATGATCCGGCTGTGGCGCATGTGGGGTTCTCGCGCCGCCGAACTGTCCGACGAGCAGTGGACGACCGAGACCCGGCTACCGGGCTGGACGGTCCGGGACGTCTACGTGCACATCACACCGGACGTGATGATCGAGATGCTCACCGCGCCACCGGCGGACGGTGAGGCGAAGGTGACCAGCGCCGCGGAGATGCTCCGGATCCTCAACGCCGATCCGGTCGAAGCCGAACCGAGGCACGAGCGGATGGCCGAGACGGTGCGCCGACTGGCAGCCGATGTCGAGCGCGCCGCCGTCGCGACCCGCTTCGAATCCGAGTTCCCCGCCGCCTTCGACCGGATCCCCGGATTGAGCCGTGCCTCCGTGATCGCGCACCCGTTCCTGGAGTCGGTCGCGCTCGGCGCCTTCCTCGACATGGCGATCCTGGAGACCACGATCCACTGGCTCGACGTGATCGACGCGGTCGGCGGACCACGACCCGAGACGATGGCGCTCGAACGGACACGGAACATCCTCGCCGCGGTGCCCGATCCGCTCACCTTCGTCGAGGCCGCGTCGGGTCGCTCCGACGCGGCGATCCTTCCGGTCATGCACTGAAGGACCACGCGTCGTCGCTCTATGCTCGGACGATGTTCCTTCTCTTCGGCTTCGGCACCAAGCGACAGAACCTCGGTCCGGGGCAGGACCGGACGTGTCCGCGCTGCCACAACACCACGCAGTGGCTCCGCGTCCGGGAGTCCAAGCAGTTCACATTGTTCTTCGTGCCGGTCGCGCGGTGGGGCCGCCGACAGTCGGAGCAGTGCGGGATCTGCGGTACCGCCGTGGAGATCTGAGCCCGGTCAGTCCGGATCGGCGAAGGCGGGAGCACGCTCGGTCATTCCCGCCGTGACCGCCTCGATCTGATTGGGCGACCCCATCAACTCGACCTGCAGCGTGCTCTCGAGCATCAGCGCGGACTCCGCATCCGAGCCCGTCCACGTCTCCTCGTACAGGCGCTTGGCCGCCTGCACGGCGTGCGGCGACTTGCCGGCGATCTCGTGGGCCAGCTCCTGCGCCGCGACGAGCGGATCGTCCGAGACGTGGGTGACAAGCCCGAGCGCGTCGGCCTCGGTGCCGGTGAGGATGCGCCCGGTGAAGGTGAGTTCCTTCGCTACGTCGAGGCCGACGAGTCGCGGCAGGCTCTGAGTGATCCCCATGTCGGGGACGAGGCCCCACTTGACCTCCATGATCGACAGCCGCGCGTCGGGCGTCGCGAAGCGGATGTCTGCGCCGAGGGCGATCTGCAGGCCGCCGCCGAAGCAGTTGCCCGTGATCGCGGCGATCACCGGGGCCGGGACGCGGGACCAGCCGTAGGCCACGCGTTGGGCGTGGTTGGCGATGTGGCCGTCCGCGCGGGCGAGCAGATCCCGCGGGCCACTGCCGTCGTGGTTGCCGAGACCTGTGATGTCGAGACCGGAGCAGAAGCTCTTACCGGCGCCGTGGAGCACGACGGCGCGGACCGTGCGGTCGGTCGCGAGCTGCTCGGTGGCGTCGACGATCGCATCGAACATCGCCGGGTCGAGCGCGTTGTGCTTCTCGGCGCGGGTCAAGGTCACGGTTGCGACACCGAACTCGTCGATCTCGATCCGCACTCTCTGCTCGCTCATCCGCCGAACCTCCTCGAGAACTGGTGGGGATCGGGACGTCCGGAGAATCCTGCCCGCGATCGCGAAGCCGACTGTACAGCAGGGATTTCGCTGTCGACGGCGAACATGCGAGCGGCCGCGGCCAACGTCCTCGGAGGCCGTTCGAAGACACGCCGTCATCCGCGTCCCGCCCGCCTCCGGCGTGCGGACCGTGACCGAACCGTTATAGTCGGCGTCATGACTACAGTTCTCGGTGTCTCGGTCGGTGCCAGCGCGGTGCGCTTTGCGCGACGTGACACCGGGAGCGTCGACAGCCCGATCTTCCGCTCCCACTCGATGCCCGCCCTGCTCGACCGGCCGGCCGAACTGGCCGCGGAGTCCATCGAGACGATGCTCGCCGAGACCGACGAGATCGAGCAGGTGCGCGCCGTCGGCGTCGCGTACCAGAACGAGACGCAGGCCGATTTCGTCCAGGGCGCGATGAGCCGACTGGACATCGACAACTTCCGGCTCGTCCCGGAAGTGACCGCAGCGCTCGAAATGCTGGAAACCACAGGAGATCTCGGCGACCACGAGACACTCGTGTTCTACGACCTCGGCAGCTCGGGCCTCACTGTCACGGTCGTCGACCGGGGCACCCGCATCGCATTGAGCACGGCGCGCTCGGACCGGATCAGCGGCGACCTCGTCGACCGCCTGATCTACGACCACCACGTCGAACTGCAGCGTTTCACCGAGCCGGCCGACATGGCGGCACAGCGGGCCCTCACCGCCCGGTGCCGCGACGCGAAGGAGCAGCTGTCCTCGAAGGACGCGGTGTGCATGCCCGGCAAGGGTGGTCTGCTGCTGCTCTCGCAGGACAGCTTCGATTCGCTCATCGACGGACCCGTGAAGGCCTCGGCCCGCCTCACCCTCGACGTCATCCGCCGCTCGGGACGCACTCCCGACGCCGCGGTGCTCATCGGGGGCGGAGCGAACATTCCACTGGTCACCGCCGTGATGGAGTCGTGGCTTGACATTCCGGTGATCGTGCCCTCGCAGCCCGAACTCGTGGCGGCGGAAGGCGCGGCGCTCCTCGCCCGCCCGGACACCGCGAAGGTCGTCGAGACGGCGGAGTTCGCCGCGCCGACGGAGTTCACCGAGACCGCACAGTTCGCCCCGCAGCTGGTCGCGCCGGACGCGCCGACCGAGAGCTTCGCTGCCGCCGACATCCGGCAGGAGACCGAGACGCCCGCGCAACCGCGGAACCGTCGACGCCTCCTGCTCGCCGGTGGTGCCGTCGTCGTCGCAGCGGCGATCGGCCTCGGTGTCGACCTGCTGCAGAATTCCGGTCGCGATCCGCAGCCCACCGCCACCCAACAGGAGATGCAGGAGCCACCGGCGCAACCGGCGGCGGAGCCCCGGCCCACGACCACCACGGACGCATCGACCGCGCCGGAAACCGTCCCGGCGGTGTCGGACGAGCAGTCGACGGCCACCGATCGCAGCGAGACCCGCACCACCTACCGGCCGCAGACGACGGCGGAGACCTCCACACAGGTCCCCACCACCACCGGCGCGCAGGACGACGCGGCGGCCGACACCTCGGTGCCGTCACTCGAACCGGAGCCGGCCCCGCTGGTCCCCGGACTCCCCCAGTTCGAGCTGCCGACGCTGCCGCCGCCTCCGCAGATCCAGCTCCCGCAGCTGCCCCGCATTCCCGGTTTCTGATCGGTCAGCCGCAGACCGCCGGGGTGTGGCGCGCCGTCGCAGGTTCCGGATGAGGCAGCAGTCGCTGCCACCACCGGGCCACCCGCGGGCTCGGAATCAGTCGCGCGACACGGAACCGGTTCGTCTCGGGTCCGGTCCGAACCGGCGGCTCGGGCGGCAGGATCTGCTCTCTCTGCGCCGAGCGCACGCGTTCGTCGTGGCACCAATCGACCACCACCGACCGCGCTCCGCTGCGGATGATCAGCGACCGCACGGGCCCGTCCACGAAGACCTCCCGATCGACGTGATGAGGTCCGGGATGCCCGGGCTCCGGGGCGGAGGCGACGCCCAACAGGATCTCGGGTTCGGTGGACGGCCGGCTCGCCTCGACCAGCAGACGCTCCTCGTCGACCTCGCGGACCGTGACGTCGCTGTGTCCCGAGACGTCGCCCACCAGCAACGCCACGTAGTCGGTCTCGCTCTCCGAATCGCGAATGGCCAGCAATCGGGCCTTCCGGGAACCGCAGCGCAGGGACTCGTCGAGCTCCGGCGTCACCGCGCGCGCATCCGCTGCAGTGCTCAGGTCGATCCGTCTCGACGTCCAGCTGAAGAACGGCTCCGACGATGTCGTGGTCATCACCAGCTCCTTCGGCCGTTTTCCATTCGCGTGCTCCGACGACTCCATCGTGGTCGCCGAGAGTGGGGACGTCGCGCGTAGTGGAGTACTCGATCTGCGGTCGCCCGCGGGAGGTGAAATCTCCAACCCGGAGATATCCGCACTTCGCGGATCTACGATCGTGTGCATGGATCAGCGCTGGCCACTGATTCAGCGGCGGGGGGAACTGGAAATCATTGTCGCGGCCCTGACGGACCACGACCGAGGCGGTGTGGTCCTCACCGGAGATCCCGGAGTCGGCAAGACCACCCTGGCCCGCATGGCCACCGGCTCGCTGTCCGCCCCGGTGCGCTGGATCGCAGGAACGGAATCCGCTCGGAGCATCCCTCTGGGTGCCTTCGCGCACCTCATCGAAGCTCCCCCTGCCAGCGACCCCGTCGCCTTCCTCGCTGCCGCACGGCAGGCGCTGCTGAACGAACACGGATCCGATCGCGCACGCCTCGTCCTCGGTGTCGACGACGCCCACCTGCTCGATCCTCTGTCGGCCACCTTCCTCCATCAGCTCGCCCTCGATCGTGCGGTCCACACGGTCGCCACGGTCCGCAACGGCGAAGTCGTGCCCGACGCCGTCACCTCCCTGTGGAAGGACGGCCATCTCATCCGCCTGGAGCTGTCACCGTTCACCCGGCAGCAGTGCATCGATCTCATCGAGACCGTGCTCGGTGGACCCCTGGAGGAGTTGAGCGCCGACCTGATCTGGAAGGCCTCGGGTGGGAACGCCCTGTTCGTCCACCATCTCGTGGTCGGCACCCGCGAGGCCGGCACGCTCCGCCAGGTGGGGAACGTGTGGCAGCTTCGAGGCGGCACCGCCGTCACCTCCGAACTCGCATCGCTCCTCGAACATCGCATCGACCACCTCACGCCCGAGGTGCTGCAGGCCCTGCAGTTGCTGGCGTTCTGCGAACCGCTCGATCTCGAGATCCTCTGTGGCCTCGCCGGCGACGACGCAGTCGAGGAAGCCGAACGACGAGGACTGATCGACGTCGTCGACGACAACCGCAACTACCGCGTCCGCTACACCCATCCCCTCTTCGGTGAGGTCGTGCGCCGCCGCGTGGGGCGGGTCGCGGGTCGCAGGATCCGCGGGCAGCTCGTCGAAGCACTGAACTCGCGCGTGCAACGAGGCCCGACCGACCGGATCCGTCTGGCCGAACTCTCCCTGGACAGCAGCCGGTCCGTCGACCCCGAGTTGCTCGAGACCGCGGCCCACGACGCGATCGCCCTGGGTGATGCCCCGCTGGCCGAACGTCTCGCACGCGCGGCATTCGACGCCACGGGGACGTTCTCGGCCGCGGATCTCCTCGCCCGAGCATTGGTGTGGCTGGACGGGATCAGCGAGGCCGAGTCCGTGCTCGCTTCGTTCGATCCCCGCACCCTCGACGAGAGCGAACTTGTGCGATGGGGCACGACCCGCATCTCCAATCTGTTCTGGGCGATGGGAAACGCCGCCGAGGCCCAGCAGGTGCTCGCGACCCTCCGCGAACTCGTCACGCGCCCGCACCTGAGGCAGGTGGTCGATGCGATCGACTGCGGGTGCGCGGTGTACGAAGGGCGCCCCCGCGACGCGCTCGCTCTCGCCCATCGCGTCCTCGCCACCGAAACCGCGCTCCCCTGGGCCGTCGAGTGGGCGTTCTTCGGCGGCGGACTCGCCCTCGCCGTGATGGGACGCGGTCACGAGGTCCCCGCGATGGCGGCGCGCTGCTCGGCGATCGCCCATCAGGTCGACGACCTGCTGCGTTATCCGGCCGGACTGGGCGAGGTCCTCGCACTGCTCCTCACCGGAAACCTCGACGAGGCCGAGCGTCGGGCCGAAACCTACCGGGAGAGCGCGATGCGCGGTCCCGCCGACGCCCACGGGACCGTCACGTCGACGGGGCAGTATCTCGCGTGGGGCCTGGCGAACATCCTGCTCGGCGTCGTCGACACCGCGCGCGGGCGGTTCGTCCACGCTGCGCACCGCCTCGAACAGGCGGTCGCCGCGCTCCAGGTGGACGACCGGGCTGCCACCGTCTCCTGGAACGTGCCGGCGTACATCGCCCTCACACAGGGCTACGCCGTCCTCGGGCGTGTCAACGACGCGGATGCCGCTCTGGCTCAGGCGACCTCGCGCAGTGGGCGGCACGTCGCCGTCTTCGAGCCGCAACTCCGGATCGCAGAGGCCTGGCTCGCCGCGGCGCGCGGGGAGACCACGAACGCAATCACTTCGGCCCGTGAGGCGGCGGAGATCGCGGCGCGACACGATCAGTTCGCCGTCGAGGCGATCGCCCTGCACGCCGCCACCCGGTTCGGGGATCGCACCACCGCGGAACGACTTTCGACGCTGGCCGAGCAGTGCGACGGACGTCTCGTCGCCGCCATGGCCGCCCACGCGACCGCTTCCGCGGAGGCGGACGGTCGGGGGCTGACCGTGGCCGCGGAGACCTTCGAGGCGCTCGGGGCCCTCGCCGACGCAGCCGATGCCCACGCCCTGGCCGCCATCGCCTACCGCGACCACGGCGACACCCGACGGTCCGTCGAAGCCGCCGCCGCGGCTGCGGCCCTGGCTGCGCGATGCGATCACGCCACGTCGCCGGCACTGGACGAAGCGGCCCGCCCGCTTCCCCTGACCAGCCGGGAACGAGAGATCGCCGCCATGGTCACCGCCGGGCTGTCCAACCGGCAGATCGCCGACCGGCTCGTGGTATCGGTCCGCACCGTCGAGGGGCACATCTACCGGGCGTGCACCAAACTCGACGTCTCCGACCGCACGGAGCTCGCCGAGTTGATGCGCGACACGGGTCGGCGCTAGCGCGACCGCCGGTTCATCCCATCGACTTCGACCCATCGAGGGACTCGCGGATGATGTCGGCGTGGCCGGCGTGCTGCGTCGTCTCGGCGACGATGTGCAGCAGTGCGCGACGCACCGACCAGGCGTCCTCGGTATTCCACGGGGCCTTGGGAAGTTCGTGCACGACGTCCAGCGACGGCAGCGTGCGCACCAGCTCGTCGGTTCGGGCCGCCACCTCGTCGTAGGCGCGCAGCGCACCTTCGAGGGTCTCACCGGGCTGCAGCTGGAAGTCCTTGTCGCGTTCGGCGAAATCCTCTTCGGTCCACTCGGTGAAATCCTTCTCCATGTAGTCGGCTCCGACCACGAGGAAATCCGCCCATCCCCGCTCGACTTCGGTGACGTGCTTGATGAGTCCGCCGATCGTCAAGGCGCTCACCGTCGTTCGTTGCGACGCCTGTTCAGTGGTGAGATCGCGAGCCGTGAACCGCAGGAAGTGCCGCGCGTGGGCGAGGCTCGACAGCAGATCGCGGCGTTCCTGGTCGAGGGTCGGGGTGGCGTTCCGGGTGGTGGTGGTCTCGGTCATCGGGTGCTCCTCGTCGTCGTGGTCCGGCAAGAACTACGCTACGAGCCATTGGTGCCAGTTTCTGTCACTTATAGGTCTGCAGGTGCGGAAGAATGAGGTCATGTCCGACACGAGCTCCCGCACCCTGCGGCTTCTGTCGCTGTTGCAGACCCACCGCTACTGGCTCGGCGCCGAACTCGCCGACCGGATGGGAGTCTCGCTGCGAACCCTGCGCCGCGACATCGAACGTCTCCGCGATCTCGGTTATCCGGTGCGGTCCGATCGTGGGGTCGGCGGCGGGTACCAGCTCGCGCCGGGCGCGTCGTTGCCACCGCTGGCCCTCGACGACGACGAAGCGGTCGCGCTCGCGGTGGGACTTCTCACCGCGGCGCAGACCTCCATCACCGGGATCGCCGAGATCTCGGTGCGGGCGCTGGCCAAGGTCATCCAGGTGATGCCGCCGCGGCTGCGACGCCAGGTGGAGGCGCTCGATGCGGCGACGGTCTCCGCCGACATCCCCTGGGCGACCCGCGCGACCGATTCGCAGCAACTCGTCACCGTCGCGCGGGCCTGCCGCGACGACGAACGCATCGTCTTCGAGTACACCGCGGCCGATGGCACCGCGACGAGCCGGCGCGTCGAACCCCGGCAACTCGTCTCCCTCGGACGACGCTGGTATCTCGTCGGCTACGACCTCGACCGCGGCGACTGGCGCAGCTTCCGGCTCGACCGCATGGCCGAGACCGCCGCCACCGGGATGCGATTCCGGCAACGCGAGCTGCCCGGGGGTGACGCCGCGACCTTCGTCGAACGCGGCATCCGGAGCCGTTCCCAGGTGAAGGTCAGCGCGGAACTGGAGGCGTCGGCGCACGAGGTGCGGCGTCGGATCGGTCAGTGGACCGAGGTGATCGCGATCGACTCCGAGCGCTGCCGGATCGAGGTGGACGCCGACAGCATGGACTGGGCGGTCTTCGCCGTGGGCATGTCCGGTGGGCGGCTGCTCGGCGCGTCGCCACCGGAGTTCGTCGAGTACCTGGAGAACTGGTCGAATCGGCTGGTCACCGCCGTCGAACACTCGGAATGACCACCATCCGGCGCTATGACCCATCCCACAATCGGCCGGGCATCGGAATGCCGTCGGGGGTGGGGGTGGTTGCGCCACCCATGGATCTGTTCACACCTGTAGCCCTCGGAGACCTCGAACTCGCGAACCGCATCGTCATGGCCCCGCTGACCCGCCTGCGTGGTGGTTCCGCCGGTGTACCCGGAGATCTGATCGTCGAGCACTACCGTCAGCGGGCGAGTGTCGGCCTGATCATCGCCGAGGGAACCTATGTGAACTTCGAATCGCAGGCCTTCGTCGGTCAGCCCGGCATCGTCACCGACGAGCAGGTCGCCGGCTGGCGTCGCGTCGCGGATGCCGTGCACGAGCGCGACGGACGCATCGTGGTGCAGTTGATGCACGGCGGCCGCGTCACGCATCCCGACGTCAACGGCGGCCGACGCGTCGTCGGGCCGAGCGCCATCGCGATCGACGGCCAGGTGCACACCGAGCAGGGCAAGCAGCCCTACCCCGTGCCCCACGCACTGACCACCGACGAGATTCCGTCCGTCATCGACGACTTCGTCGCCTCGGCCCGCCGTGCGATCGACGCCGGACTCGACGGTGTCGAGGTCCACAGCGCCAACGGATATCTGTTGCACGAATTCCTCTCCCCCGCATCGAACGTGCGGGACGACGAGTACGGCGGTTCGGTGGAGAACCGGATCCGTCTCGTCGTCGAGGTCGTGAAGGCCGTGTCGGAAGCGGTCGGCGCCGGGCGCGTCGGACTGCGGATCTCCCCCGAACACAACATCCAGGACGCCGTCGAGACCGATCGCGACGATGTGCGTGCCGCCTACGGTGCTCTGGTCGAGGCCCTGCAGCCCCTCGGTCTGGCCTATCTGTCCGTCCTCCACAAGGAGCCGACCGGCGATCTCGTGCAGGAACTCCGGAAGCGTTTCGGCGGCAAGGTGATCGCCAACAGTGGCTTCGGTTCGCCGACCACGCGCGACGAGGCCGTGCAGCTGATCGAGGATTCGCACGCCGACGCCGTGGCCGTCGGCCGCGCACTGATCGCCAGTCCCGACCTGGCCGAGCGCTGGCGGGACGGGCAGCCGGAGAACGCACCGCGTCCGGAGCTGTTCTACGCGTCCGGAGCCGAGGGGTACACCGACTACCCGTTCCTGCAGACCGTCTGAGCGTAAGCCCTACGAGGAGTTCGGATCCTTGCGCGCCGAACCGTTTCTCGCCGCTGCTGTAGTGCAGGCGGGGCCCGGTTCGGCGCGCGAGGTCATTTCGGTCATCCGAGACAGGTCGGGCATCATCCGTTCGAGCACCGGCCGCCATCGCGCCGCATCATCCGGGAAACACGTGCTCAGCAGCTCGACCATCGCCGACGGAGCGATCGAGGCGCCGGGCGACGCCCCGAGCAACCCGGCGATGCTGCCGTCCGCGCTCGCCACGACCTCCGTGCCGAAGGCCAGAACCCCGATCCTACGACGATCGGGCTTGACGAGCTGGGCCCGCTGACCCGCGTCGATCAACTCCCAGTCGGACTCCCGTGCCTCGGGACAGGACCGCTGGTCCAGGCGCACGGCGAAGCGCTCGCTGCCATGGTTCGGGACGGTCGGCTCGATCTCGCCGTCATCATTCCTCCGCCGGAGGATCTACCGGTCACCGTGCTCGCCCAGCAGCGACTGTTGCTCCACCTCCCGAGCAGCCATCGCCTCGCCGGCCGTGCCTGCCTCGACCTGCGCGAGCTCGCGGACGACCACTTCATCGCGAGCCCGCCCGACTACCACATCCGCAGAGAGCTCGAAACTGTGTGCGGCGAAGCAGGATTCGAACCGTACATCGCGTTCGAGATCAGTGAGTTCGAAACGATCCGGGCACTGGTCGCCCAGGGCCTCGGGGTTGCACTGCTACCTCGCTCCGAAACGCCTGTCCCCGGAATCGTCACCGTGCCGGTCGCCGGAATCGCGAATCGCACCATCGGACTGACGACCGGTACGCGGACGCCGACCCCGGCGGTCGCGCGACTGCACGCTCACATCGCCGAGCACGCCGCCAGATTCGACGATCGCCGGTTCGATTCATAGGCATCCCTCTCGAACGCCGGAGACGGTGCACACCTTCGCGAGCCGTGCGCCATCTTCTGCGTCGCCGGTGCCGACGAGGCGCAAGCTCCGGGTTCGATTGGTCGCCGGCGGGGTATGCCACACAGATGCGATCGTCTGCAACGAGTGTTACCCGACAGCGCTGTCGGCAGTTCTCGGAGACGAGGACGTCGTTCGGACTGCGGCATCCAGACCGGCAGGTGGAGCCTATTTATTCGAGCAGATCAACACCACATTCGGCGATTCGGTAAACGCATCGACCTTCGAGCCCGTCGTCGCTTTTCCCTGACCTACCTACCGTCGAGGAGTTCTCCATGACAGCAACAGATCTCGGTTCCACCGCCACGTTCGCCGGGAAACCGGTCGCCTCCCAGTTCATCGATGGGCAGTGGCGCGAGGGACGCTCCGACCGCGTCCTGACCGACACCAATCCGTTCGACGACAGCGTGGTCGCCACGATCCGCCTCGCCTCCGCCGAGGACGTCGACGCCGCCTACACCTCCGCCCGGGCAGCACAGGTCGAGTGGGCCACGACCGGTCCCGCCGACCGCGCCGCGGTCCTGCGTCGCGCCGCGCAGATTCTCGAACAACGACGAGCCGAGATCATCGACTGGCTGGTCGCCGAGTCCGGCTCGACGCGGATCAAGGCCGATACCGAAGTCTCCCTGGCCATCGGCATCACTCAGGAGGCGGCATCGTTCCCGTCCCGGGTCCACGGATCGATCTTCGATTCGAACACCCCGAACCGTGAGATGCGGGTGTACCGCAAGCCCATCGGAGTGGTCGGGGTGATCAGCCCGTGGAATTTCCCGCTGCACCTGTCGCAGCGATCGGTGGCACCGGCGTTGGCGTTGGGCAATGCCGTGGTGATCAAGCCGGCCTCGGACACTCCGGTGACCGGCGGTCTGTTGATCGCTCGGATCTTCGAGGAAGCAGGCCTACCGGCGGGGGTGTTGTCGGTCGTGATCGGCTCCGGTTCGGAGATCGGCGACGCTTTCGTCGAGCATCCCGTCCCGCGGTTGATCTCCTTCACCGGCTCGACACCGGTCGGCAAGCAGGTCGGTGCGGTCGCCACCGGTGGTGAGCACCTCAAGAAGGTGGCACTCGAATTGGGCGGCAACGCACCCCTCGTGGTCCTCGACGACGCCGACCTCGACGCGGCCGTCGAGGCAGCGGTGACCGGGTCGTTCCTGCATTCCGGACAGATCTGCATGGCTGTGAACCGCATCATCGTGCAGGCGCCGGTGTACGACGATTTCGTCGAACGGTTCACCCGAGCCGCGCAAGCCGTGCCCTACGGCGATCCCTCCGCAGATGGCACTTTGGTCGGGCCCGTCGTCAACGATTCGCAGTTGAAGGGCCTCGAGGAGAAGATCGAGCAGGCCCGGAACGCCGGAGCACGCGTTGCGCTCGGTGGGGAGATCGACGGCCGGGTCGTGCCTCCGCACGTGTTCGTCGACGTCACGCCCGACATGGAGATCGCCCGCGAGGAGATCTTCGGCCCGATGGTCGCGGTCCTGCGCGCCGATGACGAAGCACACGCCCTCGAACTGGCCAACGACCACGAATTCGGTCTGTCCAGCGCGGTCTTCACGCAGAACATCGACCGCGGACTGCAATTCGCGCATCGGGTCGAGGCAGGCATGACGTTCATCAACGAGATGACCGTTCAGGACGAGGCGCACGTGGCATTCGGTGGCGAACGCAACTCCGGTCTCGGACGATTCAACGGCGAGTGGGCGATCGAGGAGTTCACCACCGATCACACCATCGGCGTGACTCGGCTGGTGTAGACACGCGTCAGTGCCTCCGCCACGCCGACAGCGTCGACGATCGTCGCGGCCGTACGGCGTAACTCGACCGCACGCAGTCGGCATTCACGGCCGCGTCACAGCTACCGACCGACGTCGATACGGAAGACTGCCGTCTGCACCCTGCGCAGACTCGGGGTGCAGACGGCAGACGTCATAGGGCGATCAGACCGAGTGAGGGGGCGAACATCCTCCGTCGCCGGTGAGAACGCCGGCCCGGCCTGCGTTGCGTTCACCGTCTCCGCTTTGTACGCTCCGTGCGTGGCAGGATTGTCGACAATCCTACAAACTGGGAGGTGGCCGATGGTGTTCCTTGAACCGACGCGCCCATATTCTCTGCGGTCTCCGTTCCCGACGCGGCGCACGCGATGAACGACGACCATCTCACCATAGGACAGCGCCCCAGCGTCTCCTCCACGGACGAGGACGTCCGGATCCGACTCCTTGCCGACCGACTCCAGGCGCTGGGCATCCCGATCGATAGCTCCCCACGTCGACGGGCCGAGTACTCCTACGACGCCTCCAACTACCGGGTGCCACCGGCGGCCGTGGTCTTTCCTCGGTCGGTGGACGACGTCGTGGCGGTGGTGAGTGCCTGCGGCGAGACCGGGATCCCGCTGGTCAGCAGAGGGGGCGGGACGTCGATGGCGGGTAACGCCGTCGGCCCCGGTGTCGTCGTCGACTTCTCCCGGCACATGAACCGCATCCTCGCCATCGACGAGACGTCCGGTGTCGCCGACGTCGAACCGGGCGTCGTGCTCGCGACCCTCACACGGGCGGCCGAGGACGCGTCCTCCGGCCGGGTGACCTTCGCCCCCGATCCCTCGTCGAAGAACCGGGCCACGGTCGGTGGCGCGCTGGGCAACGACGCCTGCGGAAACCACTCGGTGCGCTACGGCCGCATGTCCGATCACGTCCACGAGATCGACCTCGTCACCGCCGACGGGTTCCGGCTCACCGCTGCGCAGCGAGGCCTACGTGCCACCGATCCCGACGACGCGGCCGCTGCGGCTCGCGCGGAACAGCTCGACGCCGAGCTCACCGCGCTGGCGGCGGAGCACCTGTTCGAGTTCCGCACCGAACTCGGGAGGATCCAACGGCAGGTCTCGGGCTACCACCTCGACAATCTGTTGCCGGAGAAGCGGTTCGACGTCGCCCGTGCGCTTGTCGGATCCGAGGGAACGTGCGCGGTGATCGTCGGGGCCCGCGTCAAGCTGGTTCCCCGCCCGTCCAGCGCGTTGCTGGTCTGCCTCGGCTACGACGACGTGGTCGACGCGGCCCGCGACATCGGAACCATCCTGGAATTCTCCCCTGCGGCAGTCGAGGGTGTCGACGCGGCGATCGTCGAGACCATGCGGTTCCGCCGGGGCGAGAACTCCGTCCTCGGCCTGCCCGCGGGAAACGCGTGGCTCTACGTCGACTTGGACGGTAACGACCCGGACTCGGTGACCACCGCCGCTGACGCACTGCTCGACAAACTTCGCCGGAACGGCCGTCTCGTCGACAGCCGCATCGCGGCCGACACCACCGAGCGCGCTTCCCTGTGGCGGGTGCGCGAGGACGGCGCCGGACTCTCGTCCCGCCTGGCATCCGGCGGTGAATCCTGGCCGGGCTGGGAGGATTCCGCCGTCGCGCCGGAGAACCTCGCCGATTACCTGCAGGACTTTCGCGCACTGCTCGACCGGCACGGTCTGCAGGGCGTGATGTACGGGCACTTCGGCGCCGGCTGCATGCACATCCGCATCACCTACGACCTGCGCACCGAGGAGGGCCGGCAGGTCTTCCGCGAGTTCACCTTCGAGGCCGCACATCTGGTGGTCCGTCACGGCGGATCGCTCTCCGGAGAACACGGCGACGGCCGTGCCCGCTCGGAACTGCTGCCGGTGATGTACTCCCCGCGGATGATGAGCGCATTCCGCGCGTTTCGCTCGATCTGGGACCCGAAGGGCATCCTGAATCCGGGATCGCTGACCGACCCGGCGCGGATCGATGCCGATCTGGCGTTGGCGGGCGTTCCCGAACGCACCTGGCGTACCCACTACGACCTGTACCCGATCGAGGCCGTCCGCCCCGACGGCGCGCGGCCGCAACACACCCCCGACCCGTGGATACACGCCGTCCAGGGCTGCATCGGCGTCGGACGATGCCGATCCGACTCCGGTGGCGTGATGTGCCCGAGCTACCGCGCGACCCGCGACGAGAAGGACTCCACTCGCGGCCGGGCCCGGGTCCTGCAGGAGATGGTGCGCGGCGCCCGCACGCTCGAACAAGGGTGGAAATCCGAGGAGGTGCGTGAGGCACTCGATCTGTGCCTGTCGTGCAAGGCCTGCTCGACCGACTGCCCGGCCGGCGTCGACATGGCCACCTACAAATCCGAGTTCTTCTCGCACTACTACGACGGCACACGACGACCGGTATCGCACTATTCGCTGGGTTGGCTGCCACGCTGGCTCCGCGTCACGGGTTTGGCAGCACCGCTGGTCAACGCGGTCCTGCGCACTTCTCTCGCGAAGCGCGCCGCCGCACTCGGCGGCATCTCCCCCGACCGGGTACTTCCGCCCTTCGCCCCCCGGCGAGCCTGGAAGAAGGCCGTGAGCGACGCGCTGAGCGGCCGGTCCGGTTCGACGCCCGTGGTGCTGTTCGTCGACACCTTCACTCGGGGGTTGCGGCCGGAGGTCGCCGGTGCCGCCGCCCGCGTGCTCGCCTCGGCGGATCAGCAGGTGAGCTGCTCCGCGGACGCGTGCTGTGGACTGACGTGGATTTCCACCGGTCAGCTCGACACCGCGAAGAAGAAACTCTCCCACGCCGCCCGCACACTCGACGACGGCACCGACCGGCCGATCGTCGTCATCGAGCCGAGTTGCGCGGCCGCACTGCGCAAGGACCTGCCCGAGCTGGTGCCTACCGAGGCTGCGCGTCGCGTCGCCGCACGGGTCCACAGCTTCGCGTCCTACGTGGACACCTTGGTGCGCAACGGTTGGACACCCGCCCCTGTACCGCCGCTGCCGAACGAGATGGTGCTGCAGACGCACTGCCACGAGTACTCCGTGTTCGGCGCCGGAAGCCATCGCCGGATCCTGACCGCAGCGGGAGTCGACGACGTCCGCGACGCAGTCGGATGCTGCGGCGTGGCAGGCAACTTCGGATTCGAGAAACAACACCACGACATCAGCATGAAGGTCGCCGAGACCTCCCTCGCGCCGGCACTGCGCGCGGCCGGCGACGATTCCGCGGTGGTCACGGACGGCTTTTCGTGCGCGATGCAGGTCGCGCAGATCGGTTTATCCGCCCCGGGGCAACATCTCGCAGAACTGCTCGATCCCGGGCCGCGAATGTCGATGAACAACACCATCTCCGAGGAGGAAAGCGCATGACCGACGCAACGATTGCCGGGACACGGGTGGGCGTCTCCGACGCAGTGTCCCGAGTCAGCACTGGATTGTTCATCGACGGTGAGTGGGTCGAATCGACCACCGGCGAACGATTCGACGTCGTCGCCCCGGCGACCGAGGAGGTCGTCGCGACCGTCGCGAACGGCAACGCCGACGACGCCCGGCGTGCCATCGAGACCTGCGCTCGCGTGCAGAAACAGTGGGCGAAGACCGCTCCGCGCGAACGCAGCGTCATCCTTCGCCGGGCCTACGAGCTCATCCTGGACCGGCAGGACGAGTTCGCGACCATCATGACCACCGAGATGGGAAAGCCCTTCGCCGAGGCGAAGGGCGAGGTCGCCTACGCTGCAGAGTTCTTCCGGTGGTTCTCCGAGGAAGCCGTCCGCATCGGCGGTGATGTGACCAGCACCGGCGACGGCGCTACCCGCATTCTGGTGTCCAAGGAACCGGTGGGACCCTGTGTCCTCGTCACGCCGTGGAACTTCCCGCTCGCCATGGGCACTCGCAAGATCGGACCCGCGATCGCGGCCGGGTGCACCATCGTCTTCAAACCCTCGGAGCTGACGCCGTTGACCTCGCTGGCCCTGGTCGACGTGCTCATCGAGGCCGGTGTGCCGAAGGGTGTGCTGAACGTCGTGCCCACCACCGCACCCGGGGAGGTCGTCTCCACCTGGATGTCCAGCGGCATCGCACGCAAGATCAGTTTCACCGGTTCGACCGCGGTGGGCATCCGATTGCTCGAACAGGCATCCCAGCACGTCATGCGCAGCTCGATGGAACTGGGAGGGAATGCCCCGTTCGTCGTGTTCGAGGACGCGGATCTCGACCGGGCCGTCGATGGCGCGCTCGTCGCGAAGATGCGCAACATGGGTGAGGCGTGCACCGCGGCGAACCGCATCTTCGTGCAGCGCGCGGTCGCCGATCGGTTCGCCGAGAAGCTCGCTGCCCGTATGGATGCCCTCGCCGTCGGGGACGGCCTGGTCGAGGGCACCCAGGTCGGTCCGCTGGTCGAGGAGAAGGCCCTGGCGAAGGTGGAACGTCTCGTCGCCGATGCCGTGGAACGCGGAGCGCGCGTCGTGTGCGGCGGTAGCCGGTCCGAGGGACCCGGCTACTTCTACCCACCCACCGTCCTCGCCGACGTGTCGAAGGACTCCGCATTGATGAGCGAGGAGATCTTCGGGCCGGTCGCACCCATCGTCGTCTTCGATACCGAGGACGAGGTCGTCGAGATCGCCAACAACACGCCCTGGGGATTGGCCGGATACATCTTCACCCAGGACGTCGACCGCAGTTTCCGTGTCAGCGAAGCGCTCGAGGTCGGCATGGTCGGGCTGAACACCGGCATCGTGTCCAACCCCGCGGCACCGTTCGGCGGCATCAAGGCATCGGGTCTCGGACGTGAGGGGAGCACCATCGGTATCGACGAGTTCCTCGAGGTCAAGTACGTCGCTGTCCCTCGTCGCTGACGCATCGATCGCTGTTCCGCCGATCCTCGCGCGCCGAACCGATTTTCGCCGCCGCTGCAACGCGCGCGAAGCCCGGTTCGGCGCGCAGGGTCGGTACGGCCTACCCGTGTAGGTCAGGAATCCCCTGGTCACGCAACGGTTCCTGCTCGGCGGGCCGCAGTGCCGCACCACTTCGCGAGCGCGGCATCGAGACCCTCCGTCGAGCCCTCCCCCACCCAGGCCACGTGCCCGTCCGGGCGCACGAGCACAGCCGACGGCGCCACGACCTCACCGAGCAACGGCAACTCCCAGGCGCCGTCGTAGCGCACCCGCACGAGGTCGACGCGTTCAGCAAGATCACCGGAATCGATTGGTGGACCGTCGAATTGCAGCAGAAGCGGACGAGCCCGGTGCATGAGCCCGAACACGCGCAGCGGCTTCTCCTCGGCGATGATGTCGAGATCCGGCATGCGCCGTCCCAGCAGCGGGTGTCCCTCACCGAGGTCGTAGGCGACGTCGAGACCGGAGATCAACGCCGCGATCGGTGATCCGGCATCGCCGACGCGAAGCACCTCGTCGATCAGATCGCGGAGGGCCTCCTGGCGCGGATCGGCCTTCTGGAAAAGAGATTGGGCCATCGTGAATTTCAGCGCCCGCGCTCCGGCCGGGTGCCGTTCGGCGTGATAGGTGTCGAGCAGGTCCTCCCCCGAGACCCCGCGCACGACCTGCCCGAGTTTCCAGCCGAGATTGACGGCATCCTGGATGCCCAGGCCGATACCCAGTCCGCCGGTGGGTGAATGCACGTGTGCGGCGTCGCCCGCGAGCAGGACCCGGCCCGCGCGATAGGTCGTCGCCTGCCTGGTCGCGTCGGTGAACCGCGAGAGCCAGGTGGGATCGTGCACACCGAAATCGGTGCCGAACACGTGGACCAGTTCTCGTCGCAGGTCGTCGAGCGTCGGCATCGTGGGAGGTCCCAGTTCGGCTTCGGTCACCACGACCCGCGCTCGGCTCTCCCCCATCGAATACAGACCGTGAACACCGCGCTCGTCGATCTTCGCGTCGGTAGGGAGTTCCTCGGTGACCCGTACTTCGGCGATAAGGCTGCTGCGTGTCGCAGCCGACCCTTCGAATCCGACCCCGGCCGCGCGGCGTACGACACTGCGCCCGCCGTCGGCACCCACCACGTATCGAGCCTGCGCCGTCTCCCCTGATGCGAGCCGAAGGTGCACGTTGTCCTCGTCCGCGTGAACCCCGACGACCTCGATGTTCCGCCGGATCGGCACGTCGAGTTCCTCGATCCACCGCAGCAGCAGCCGTTCGATGTGGTTCTGGAACAACGCCAGCGTGTACGGATGGCGGGTGGGCAGACGGCCCACGTCGAGCCTGGTGCCCCCGAAGGTCGCGGTGTTCACCGTTCGCCCCTCGGCAAGGAACCGCTCGGCGATCCCTCGTTGATCGAGCAGTTCGATGGTGCGGGCGTGGATACCACCACCCCGCGACCCTGCGAGATCCTGCGATTCGCGACGTTCGAGTACGACGACGTCTGCGCCCGCAAGGCGCAACTCCCCCGCCAGCATCATTCCCGTCGGCCCGCACCCGACCACTGCGACCTCATGCATGTCCGCCCCTCTCCACGACACCGGACGGGCAGTATGAGCCCCAGGTGGGGGCTTGCGACAAGCCCCCACCTGCGCGATACCGTGGAAACGGGACGGGACGACGAGCGTCGGAAACGCGACGGGACGACGACCGTCCCGGGTCAGCCCTCGAGGATGCGCTTGATCGCGTCCAAGGTCTCCGGAATTCCGCTGCGGGCGGCCTGTTCCCGCGCAGCGATCTGGGCAGGTGCCTCCGCCCCGAACTTCTCGTGGAAGAACTTCTGCCCCGCATCGGTGAACTCCCAGGTCTCCGTCAGTTCCGTGCCGGCGTCCGCGGGCTTGATGACGTAGCTCCAGCGCACGAGGCCGGGACCGACCGACCACGCGAATTCGCGGCCCGGGGAGGCGACGACGACCTCCGACCGGGTCTCCCAGGTGCGTTCGGGGGTGACGTTCCGACCGGTGAAGAAGGAACCGACCTCGGGGCCCTGCCCTTCGTCCCACCAGCATTCCGCGCAGACGGGCGACCATTCACCGGTGCGGGTGACATCGGAGACGAGGGCGTACACCTCGTCGGGGGTGGCGGAAACGACGACGGAGGACTCGAAGGTCAGAGGTGTGGTCTGCATGGCCACCATCCTGCCCGACGAGACCTCCGGAATCGGCAGCAACACCCTGAGAAGTACGGATCAGGACACGAGATTGCTTGCCGCCCACGCCATGTGCGATCGCACTGTGGACGCAGCCGTGTCGGCATCGCCGGTTTCGATGGCGTCGACGATGGCACTGTGACGCCCGACGTCCATGTTTCCGACCGCCTTCTCCAGACCGGCGAACATGATGGACATGCGGATCGATCCCTCGAGCGACTGCCACGAGTGCATGAGCGTTTCGTTGCCGGTCAGACGGCAGAGCAAGCGGTGAAAGTTCAGGTCGGACTCGATGCGCGCCTCGAGGTCGTTCTCGGCATGAGCCATCGCCTCGAGAGCTTCGCGCAGGGCCGGGATCACCGAGGCCCGGTCGTCCCGCTCCGCGAGGTCGCGGACGGCCAACGCTTCCAGGGCCGCGCGCACGGCGAAGATGTCGCCGATCTCCTTGGCGTCGAGGTGGCGAACGTAGAGGCGACCGCGGGCACCGGCAGAGATCAGACCTTCCTGCTGCAGCTGGCGCATCGCCTCGCGCAGGGTCCCCCGGCTGATCTGGAGCATCTCGGACAGCTCGGTTTCGACGAGGGGGCTGCTCGGGGCGAGCGCGCCGCTCGTGATCGCGGTGCGCAGAGCGGTGACGGCCTGCTGGCGCAGGCTGGTCCTCTCGAGCCCCAGCAGCGCAGCGGGTTGAGCAGCCATGAGTTGCCTCCAGGTGTCAGCGGCCGACTGTCGACAACAGTCTGTCGACAATGATACGGGTCCCGCACCGAGCTGGGTACGGGACCCGTACAGCGTGTCGGTCAGCCGAGCTCGTCGAGCACCCGCGCGACCACCCGCTCGGTGCTCAATCCGTACCGGTCGTGGAGAGTCGGAAGCGCGCCGGCATCGAGGAACCGGTCGGGCAGACCGATGGGGACGACCCTTTTTCCCAGACCCGCCCCCACGACCGCCGCAGCGACGGTTTCGAACAGCCCACCCACGACGGTGTGGTTCTCGAGGGTGACCGCCAGCCGGTCGGTGTCGATCTCCGCCAGTACCGTCGCCGCATCGAACGGCTTGATGGTGGGCGTGTGGACCACCCCGACGTCCACATGGTGGGTGGCCAGCACGTCCGCCGCCTGCAACGCCCGCATGGTCATCAGCCCGCTGGTAACGAAGACGACGTCGTTCCCGCCGCGCAGCACCTTCGCCTTGCCGAGTTCGAAGCGGTAGTCGTACTCGTCGAGGACGGTGGCGACCTTGCCCCGCAGCAAGCGGAGATAGGTGGGCCCCTCACTCGCGGCGAGCTGCGGCACGGCCTGTTCGATGTCGATCGAGTCGCACGGATCGACGATCGTCAGGTTGGGCATGCCGCGGAAGATGGCGATGTCCTCGGTGGCCTGGTGGCTGGGTCCGTATCCGGTGGTCAGGCCGGGGAGTCCGCCGACGATGTTGACGTTGAGGTTCGGCTCGGCGATGTCCAGGCACAGGAAGTCGTAGGCCCGGCGGGCGGCGAACACCGAGTAGGTCGATGCGAACGGGATCAGGCCGGTCTCGGCCATGCCCGCCGCGGCGCCGAGAAGCAACTGCTCGGCCATGCCCATCTGGAAGAACCGGTCCGGGAACGCCTCGGCGAAGATGTGCATGTCGGTGTACTTCGCGAGATCGGCGGACAGGCCGACGATCCGGTCGTCCTCCTGGGCGGCCGCGACCAGCGCGTGGCCGAACGGTGCGGCGGTGGTCCGCTGCCCCGGGTCGACGAAGGAGGCGATCATCGCCGAGGTCTTGAGCTTGGGAGCGGTGGTGGTCATCGGACGTCCTCGCGGTTGTGGCCGGCGGTCAGCTGGTCGCGGCAGATCTGCCATTCGTCTTCGTCGATGCGCATGAAGTGCGCCTTCTCGCGGGTTTCGAGCAACGGAACGCCCTTGCCGACGCGGGTGTCGCACAGGACGATCGCCGGGGATCCGGTCGGGGCGGCCTCGGCGAGGGCCGCATCGAACGCGTCGAGCAGCGCAGCGGTGTCGTTGCCGTCGACCCGGTAGGTGCGCCACCCGCAGGCCGTCCATTTGTCGTGGACCGGTTCCGTGCTCAGCACTCCGCGGGTGGCGCCGTCGGCCTGCAGTGCGTTGATGTCGACCATCGCAATGAGGTTGCCGAGCCGGTGGTGGTGCGCGCTCATGGCCGCTTCCCAGGTCGACCCTTCGTCGAGTTCGCCGTCCGACAGGAAGTTGAAGACCCGTGCCGGCGAATCCTGGTGCCGCAGGCCCAGTGCCATGCCGACCGCGATCGGAAGGCCGTGGCCGAGCGAGCCGCCGGAGATCTCCATGCCGGGGGTATAGGTCGACATGCCCGACATCGGCAGGCGCGAATCGTCCGAGCCGTAGGTGAGCAACTCGTCGTGGGAGATGATCCCCGCCTCCGCGAGCGCCGCGTACAGGCCGATGGCGTAGTGGCCTGTCGACAGGAGGAACCGGTCGCGGCCGTCCCAGTGCGGGTCGTCGGCGCGGAAGCGCAGATGGTCTCCGTAGACGGTGGCGAGGATGTCCGCGGCGCCGAGCGCCTGGCCGACGTAGCCCTGGCCCTGTTCCTGGCCCATGTCGATCACGTTGTGCCGGAGTCGGTAGGCGAATTCGTCGATGGCGGCGAGTCGCTCGTTCCGGGTCGGGGCGATGTCGGGACGGGGATGCGCTGTGGTGGTCACAGAAGTTCCTTTTCCTTGGTGCTCGATGCCGCGGCGGCCCCACCGGACAGGGGGCCCCCGGGGCTATCGGAAGGGTGTGAGTTCGACCGGCCGGCCTGATCGGCGAGACGACGCTCGGTCGGTCCCCAGGTCTCACGGGTGACGAGGGCGCAGACGAGACCGACGAGGCCGTAGAAGCTGAAGAGCAGGGCCGGGCCGATCCAGCCGAAAGCGAAGTAGAGCAGCGCGGTGATGAACGGGGTGAACCCGGAGACCATCGCCGAGATCTGGTAGGCCAGCGATGCGCCCGAGGCGCGGCGGGCTGCCTGGAACAGTTCGGGGAACCAGGCACCCTGCGCTCCGGCAAGGGCGTTCTGGCAGACGGCGTACGCGATCACGACGGTGGCCAGGATCAGCACGAACGTGCCGGTGTTGACCAGGAGGAACATCGGGACCCCGAAGAGGGCGGCGAACGCGCAGACTCCGAGATACACCGGGCGGCGGCCGATACGGTCGGTCAAGGTGGCCCAGCCGATCGTGGCGAAGATGCCGATCGCCGAGGCCACACACAGCGCCAGCAGGGTTTCCGATTTCCCGGCGAGGCCGTTCTCGTGCAGGTAGGAGATCATGTAGGTGATCGAGACGGCGTAGCCGGCGGTTTCGGCCACGCGCAGGCCTATGCCGCGGAGGATGTCGCGCCAGTCCTTCTTGACGGAGTCCAGGATCGGGGAGGCAACGATCTCGCCGCTGTCCTTGACGTCCTCGAAGACCGGGGACTCGGGCACCTTGGACCGGATGATCAGTCCGACGACGACGAGGACGATGCTCGCGAGGAACGGCACCCGCCACGCCCAGTCGCCACCGAGGTGGACGCTGAACAGGAATACGAGGTTGGCCAACAGCAGCCCGACGGGGAATCCCGCTTGGACGATGCCGGTATAGCGGCCCTTCGATTTCCACGGCGCGTGTTCGTAACTCATCAGGATCGCTCCGCCCCATTCGGCGCCGAAGGCGAGTCCCTGGATGATGCGGACGGTCACCAGCAGCGCCGGTGCGACGAGACCGACCTGGCCGTAGGTCGGAAGCAGGCCGATGGCGAAGGTGGCCAGGCCCATGACGATCAGTGAGGCGACGAGGACCGGCTTGCGCCCCACCTTGTCTCCGAGGTGGCCACCGAGGATCCCCCCGAGAGGTCGTGCGGCGAATCCGACGCCGAGGGTGGCGAAGGCGGCGAGGGTTCCGATGACGGGATCACCGCTGGGGAAGAAGGCCGTCCCGAAGTACAACGCTGCGGCGGTGCCGAAGCCGATGAAGTCGTAGGTCTCGATGACGGCGCCGACAGAGGAACCGATCGCGACGCGTTTGGCGTCCTTGGTGCCCTCGACGGGACCTCGCATCTTAAGAGCTTCTGTGCTCATGAATTTCTCCTTGCGGACCGAGAATACGGCCGCTGGTGCGACGGGGAAAGAAGATGTCGACTGTCAACAGTGAGCCCAGTGTGAGCGCGGCCACCCCCTCATGTCAACTGTCAGTAGGCAACGGCTGACTGTTGACAGTCAGCACAGTTAGCGTGGTCCCCATCACCTTCCAGGAGGTTCTCGTGTTCCACGATCGGCTCGGCTGCTCGACGATCAGCTTCCGCCACCTAGACCTGCCCACGGCGCTACGAACCATCGCCGGCCTGGGCTTCACCGAGATCGATCTCGGCGCTCTACCCGGAGTCTGCGATCACGTTCCGTTCGTGCTCGACGCGGACGCCGTCGATCGGGTCGCCGACGACGTGGCAGCCTCGGGCCTGCGCGTCCGTAGCGTCAACGGCGACATCGGTGACCTCGACGCGCCGTTGACCCCCGAAGAACAGGACCGGCGGGATCACCATCTCGACCGGTTGCTGACCCTCACCTCTCGCATCGAGGCACGCGCCCTGGTGCTGCCGTGCGGACACCTCGACGACCGGCCGATACGGTCCCTCGACGAAGACCTCGACACCGTCGCGGCACAACTCGAGCGGGCACACGTGCGGGCCCGGGACTTCGGGGTGGGCCTGTGGACCGAATCCCTCCACGTCCACCGACTGTGCTGCGACATCTCTCGCGCCGCCCGGCTGACAGCACGACTGTCCCCCGGCATCGGCGTGGTGATGGACTTCAGCCACATCGTCGCCTCGGGCGGAGATCCCATCGATTTCGTCGACCTGTTCGCCTCGCGCATCACGCACGTCCACCTCCGGGACGCCGTGCCCGGAAACATCAAGCTCAGCATCGGCAACGGGCACGCCGACTTCGCCGGCGGCCTCGCCGCCCTCGACGCCCGCGGGTACACCGGGCATTTCGCCCTCGAACTCGAGGCCCGCGACATCACCGACCCCGAGCGACCCGAAAGTGCCTCTCGGGCAGCTCGATTCGTCACCACCCTTATCCCCTGACCCAACCTTCAAGGAGAAAACCCATGTCCTCGATCCGACGCACCGCAGTCGTCACCGGAGCGACCTCCGAGCGCGGCATCGGCCTCGCCACCGCCCGTCGCTACGCCGAGGACGGCTGGGCCGTCGTCGTCCTCGATCTGGACGGTGAGAAATCCGCCAAGGTCGCCGCCGAGATCGGCAGCGAGTACTCCGTCCCGTCCTTCGGACACGAGGTCGACGTGGCCGACGAGGCGTCGGTACAGGCAGCGCACGATGCCGTCGCCGCGGAAGTCGCCGCGGGAAGCCTCCCGCCCGTCGGAGCGGTCGCGAACATCGCCGGCATCACCTCGCCGGTGCCGTTCCTCGAAACGAGCCTCGAACTGTGGAACAAGGTGATGGCCGTCAACGCCACCGGCACCTATCTCGTCACCCGGGCATTCCTGCCGGGCATGATCGAGAACGGATGGGGACGCATCGTGAACATGTCGTCGGTCTCCGCCCAGCGTGGCGGCGGTGTCTTCGGCAAGGTCCCCTACTCGTCGGCGAAGGCCGCGGTCCTCGGATTCACCAAGTCCCTCGCCCGCGAGCTCGGCGACTGCGGCGTCACCGTCAACGCGGTCACCCCCGGCGCGGTCGACACCAGCATCCGCGTCGGCAGCACCCCGGAGCAGGAGGCCGCCATCTGCCGCGACGTTCCCATCGGACGCACCGCCACCACCCGTGAGGTGGCCTCGGTCATCACGTTCCTGTCGTCGGAGGACGCTGCCTACCTGACCGGTACGACCGTCGACATCAACGGCGGCAGCCACATGCACTGACCACTCCGTCCGGTGTCCGCTCATGCACCCTCGTGGTCGGACACCGGACGGCACCGTTTTCACTTCGGTCGCCGGACGAGCACCATGACAACAACGCCATTCTTCGCCCCATTCGGTAGCAGCCCCGACGTGGAACTGCAGCCGTGGCAGTCGCGCGCCGACTGCCGTCTCATCGATCCCTCGATCTTCTTCCCGCCGGACGACGAATCGCGCGGGATGCGGCAGCGCCGTGAACGGACGGCGAAACGGATCTGCACGTCGTGCCCCGTCCGCATCCCCTGCCGCGACTACGCGCTGGAAACCCGCGAACGTCACGGGATCTGGGGAGGAACATCCGAATCGGACCGCCGCAGGGGAAGACCGACCTCGGACCGCGCTCGGACAACTCACACACTCGGGATGAATCCATAGGGTGAATTCGTGGCCGAGCGCCACTCCCCTGGTGAAATGCAGTGTTCGCCGCTGTGTTCATATCGCGGAAGCACTGTCGCCGTATCGATCCCGGCCTATACTCGCGCAATGTTGATCATCGGAATCATTCTGTTCGGACTGCTCGTCGGCGCGGCGGCACAGCTCATCGTGGGCAGGTCCGGAACCGGGATCGACTGGACGCTCGCGTTCGTCGCGGGCGTAGGGGGTTCGTTCGTCGGTGGTCTGCTCATCAGCCTTCTCGCAGGTGACGGACTCGAACTGCGTCCCAGCGGGATCATCGGCTCCCTCGCCGGCGCGATCATCGTGACCGCCGCCTGGTCGGCCTGGAAGTCGCGGTCGCGTCAGGCCTAGCGGCCTCGGTCCACCGTCGTTCCGGGGCCCGAGCGCTGCCGCGCTCACTCGTCGGCATCACCGTCGAATCCGCGCCGTGCTTCCTCGATGCGAGGGAGGTTAGTCGACGCCCACAGCAACAGAGCGTCGATCGGTTCGCGCACCGTCTTCCCCAGCGGGGTGATGCGGTATTCGACCGCGACGGGACGGGTGGTCACCACTCGACGTTCGACGATCCCGTTGCGTTCGAGTCTGCGCAGCGTGGTCGTCAGGGATTTCTGCGTGACCTCGGGAACCGCGCGCCGCAGTTCGTTGAAGCGACGCGGCGCCTCGCACAATTCGGTGAGCACGCTCAGGGACCACTTGTCGAGGATCTGTCCCAACAGTTCCCGGTGGGCGGCGACGGCAAGCAGATCGTGGTCAGCGGTATCCGACATGAAACCTGGTTTCGTTGAAGTGACTTCCGGCTACCAAGTATAAATCGGCTACCGCTCGGTTCCGACCTCAGGAGAAGCCCGTGTCCGTCACCTTGTTCAGCCCCGAAGGCATGCTGCCGAACGCGCCCTACCACCACGTCGCCGTCTCCACCGGTACGCGACAGGTACATCTCGCCGGACAGGTCGCACATATGCCGGACGGCTCACCGATCCCTACCGATCTGGCCGGTCAGGTGGTCCAGGCGCTGCGCAACGTGGCACGAGGCCTGGACGGAGTGGGCGCAACCTTCCGCGATGTCGTGCGCCTGACCTTCTACGTCACCGACTGGCAACCCGAGAAGATCGAACAGTTCATGGCCGGCGTGCAGACCGTCGCACAGGAGATCGATCTGCCCGATCCGATGCCGCCGGCAGCGCTGATCGGTGTCGCGGCACTCTATGAACCCGCGGTGCTCGTGGAGATCGACGCCACTGCGATCCTCGGGGAGTGAGCGTCGTGTGTCAGGCCGCACAGACCCCGAAGACCGGGAACCCGTCGTCGCACGCAGTGGACCGGAACGCCACCCGAACTCGGGCGTCGGCGCATTCGGGGAACGATCCTTCGATCTTCGAGTAGAGCCACGGCCCGTCGTCGAGTTCGACGATCGCGAGGGTGACCGAGCTGTCGTCCTGCGCGCCGACATCGAGCGGCTCGACGACCTTCCAGGACACGATCGAGCCGGTGCCGGAGCAGCTGGCGGACTCGAGGTTCGCGCCGCCGCAGGAGGAGCAGCGCGCTGCCTCGGGAGCGAGAAGCGTCGTACAACTCCCGCAGCGCAGGATCGTCATGCAGTTCTGCGTCGCGTGGGGCGCCATCGCGGTCCTTCCGTCAACGGAGAATCTCCGAGCCACGAAGTGGTCCGCCGTAGAGGGGCGGGACCCCCGACGGGCCGATGACGTGGCTCCGAGCATCGGCCCCTATACGAAGGTAGGTCGGCCCGGGACCTTTTCCATCGGTACGCGAGCACACAGATCGCGGGGCCCGCTGGTCGCGGCGCACAATATCGAGCCTTTCGGTCGGGCTACTGGTGCTACCGAATGCCACTTGGACGAGCCCCCGAGATACGCCGACGAAGTGCGGATTCACCCTGTTCGGACGTGATCCGGCTCGCATCGGCACTCAGTGCCATGATCGGACACTGTGCGCGCGGCCCGAACCACCACGGAAACAGTGTGCAGCCGTACCGGTGAACCGAGGGACGTTCGTCCTTACCGTGGAAGACGGCGGCACCCGCTTCGCCGGGTCCACTCGCCGCTGCTCGACCGTCTCCCCTTCGTGGATCGACCGGTCGTAGATATCCCACCGGTTGTGAGGAGCTCTTTCCCGTGACGACCGCACGTGACGTGCGCGCACCCTTCGTTCCGCGCGATCTGCCCACGCCTCGGCCGCCGCACTCCCTCATTCGCTCGGCTCCGGTCCGCCGACGCGACTTCCCCGGGTCGAGCCGTCAGTCCAAACTTCTGGCGCAGGCGATCCGCATGTCGGTACGTCCACTGCTCGGGTTGTGGGGCCGTTCGACGACGCTGCCCTGGCCGACGGGTCTGCTGGACGCCGCCGGAGCGTTGCTCCCCGCGATCGACGGGACGGTGTGCGCTCCTGTCCAGTTGCCGAACTGCACGGGTTCCTGGGTGGAAGGCCCGCGGACGGGATTCGATCGTGTGATGCTCTACCTGCACGGCGGCGGCTTCCTGTGCGGCGGGATGCGCAGCCACCTCCGCCTCGTCTCGCGGATCTCCGATGCCGGCCGCACCCCCGTGCTCATGGTCGACTACCGGATGCTGCCGAAGCACTCGATCGACGATGCCGTCGACGACGGTGTCGAGGGTTATCTCTTCCTGCTCGCCGCAGGTTACGGACCCGAGCAGATCGTGATCGCCGGTGATTCCGCCGGCGGCTATCTGGCCTTCATGGTGTCGCTCGCGTTGCGCGACCGGGGCATCCCGGTGCCAGGAGCGATCGTCGCCCTGTCCCCGCTCACCGAACTGGATCCGGCCCGCAAACTCGGCCACTCCAACGCTGCAAACTGCGCGCTGCTTCCCGGCAACGCACTCGAGGCGTTGGCCGGCCTTGCAGGACATCGCCAGGACTCGGGGCGGATCTGTCCCGCCGACGCGGATCTGTCGGGCATGCCGCCCACGCTCATTCAGGTCGGCTCGCACGAATTGTTCCTGGTGGACGCGGAGTCGATGGCCGACCGTCTCGCGGACGCCGGTATCGTGTGCGAACTGCAGGTCTGGGACCGGCAGGTGCACGTCTTCCAGGCCGCCGCGGATCTGCTACCCGAAGGAGTCCGCGCGATCGGCGAGATCGGACGGTTCGTTCGCAGCGCCGTGCCCGGCTCCCGCTAGCGGGCCGTCACTCTGGCGAGGGTGGACCTTCCGAATCGGGCGCCAGCACGGCGGCGCCGAGCCAGTGGCACAGCGCGAGCGCGTTCTCGAGGTCGAGTCGACACTCGCGGACACTGTGCCCGATCTGCTTCTCCGCCTTGCTGATCCGGTAGGCGACCGAATTCCGGTGCAGATGCAGTTTTTCCGCGGTGGCGACGAAACTCCCTCCACTGGAGAGGAATTCTCGCAGCGTGTGCCGCAGTTGCGCGGCGGCGGGACTGTCGGCGGCGAGCCGGCCGAGCACATCCTCCACCCAGGCGCGGGCCCACTCGAGATTGGTGCACATCAACGCGACCGCACCGACCTCGTCGATCGAGACGAGGCGCGGACCCGGCAAAGCCGATGTCAGAGCCACCTCCCGCGCCTGCGCCGCCTGGCGGTGGGTGCGGACGAAACCGTCGATCCCTTCCTGGGGCGCTCCGACGGCGACACCGACGGGTCGCTGCCAGGCCGCGACGACCGCGGACAGTCCGCTCGGGTCGATGCGGTCGACCGCGCCGAGCGGGATCCACGCCCAAGCGGTGTACTCGTCGAACTGTTCGAACAACACCCGGCCGCCCCGCCCGAGATGTTCGGCCAAGGCCGTCACCGCTTGTTCGAGGCCGTTCCATTCGGTGCCGGACCGGTCCCCACCGACCACTTCGATGTCGTCCGTCCAGACGATCACCCCGAGGTGGTGCTGGCCGAGCCGGTAACCGAGGGTGCGCTCGGCGTCTCCCACCTCGATCGGGCGTCCGGCCAGGATGTCCTGGATGCGGGCGGTCCGGGAGGCGTTGCGGTTGAGCAGCCAGGTATCGCGCTCGGCCTCATAGACCGCGAGCAGTTTCTGGGACACACCGTCGATCCCGGCAGACAGCTTCATCAGGATCTCCACACCTGCTTGCATCGCCACCGCGGCGTCGTCGCTGAGTCCCGCCAGCACCTCGAGGCACCAGCGCATGATGCTGTCCTGCGCGAGCCGGTTGCTGCGGTCGACCACCGAGACCGGGAAACCCTGCCGGGCCAGCACACGCACCAGCGAGTAGGACGCCGCCGGAATCTCGATTTCGTCGAGGTCGTCCCGGAGGAACCGGGTGATCGCTGCGACCCCCTCCTCGGCGGCCTGCGCGAGGGAACGGCGGGTGTGGCGGTCGGTGGACATCGCCTCGATCTCGGACGAGATCCGCTCGGTCATGTACTGCGTGATCTCGGCCTGCCGCGTCGTCGACAGGTCGGCGACCGCCTCGATCAGTGCGCGCGCAGCAGGTCCGGGATCACCCACCGTGTGGGCGCCCTGTCCGATCTCGTGAGGATTCATCGTGTCCGATTCCGGAGGCTACGGCGTTTGTCCGGGTGCACTGCCGTTGCCGAGCGCACCGCCTCGACCGTAACGGCTCGGGGCGGGCCGCCACCGCGGATCGGGGCGTCCATCGGGCAACGATCGTGCCGACACTCACCCCGGGTGTTGTCCGGACCCGTCGGTTGCGCCGCCTAACCTGTCACGGTGAGTGAATCAGGCCGAGCGCGGTTCGGCGCGATCGAGGACGCGTTGGTGCGGGACGACCGCCTGCGCCTGTTCTCGTTCGCCACGGCCGAGAAGAGGGTGCACTACCTGTGGGTTCTTCGCGCATTCGATCATGCGCGCGGCAACTACTCGGTGCTGCTGCACGCCGGCGACGTCGAGAACGTCCTCACCCGGCTCCCGGGAGCGAGCGGCGACGACGTGCCCGATTCCTCCGAGATCCCGGCGCTGCTCGAACAGCTCCACGCGTGGGGTGTGCTCGAACGCAGCTACGACGGGTCCCGGGCGGCGACGCTCGCCGAGTACCGCAACCGGCACTACGTCTACCAGTTCGGGCAGGCAGGCTACCGGGTGTTCCGCGCCGTGGAGGACGTGCTGTCCTCCCGCGGGGAGGACGTCTCGCTGTCGCGTCTGGCCCTTCCCGATCTGCTTGCCGATCTCAACGATCTCGCCGACGCGAACGCGGCCGGCGACGGCGAGCTGGTCTACCGGAAGTTGAGCCGCCTCGACGCGACGTTGTCGGACATGGCCGAGCGCGCCGCCCGTTTCTATCTCGTCCTCGGCGAGCTGGTGCGCACCACCGAGGTCACTCCGGAGACCTTCCTCGCCCACAAGGACGCGCTGCTCACCCACATGCGCGAGTTCAGCACCGATCTGGCCCGTTATGCCCCGAAGCTCTCTGCGGCGCTCGACCGGGTGCAGGCCACCGGGGTCCAGAAGCTCACGGCGGCCGCGGCCCGGCACGACGAGCGGGTGCTGCTCTCGTTCGAGGAACGCGAAGCGGACTGGGCGCAGCGCTGGTGGGGAATCGAACATTGGTTCGTCGGTGTGGGCTCGGAACCGAGCGAATCCGAACGCCTGCGCGGCGCGACCATCAATGCGATCTCCGCGGTGCTCGGGTTGCTGCGGCGGCTCACCGAGCAGCGGCGCGGGGGTGTCAGCCGCGAGTCGCAGTTGCGGCATCTCGCCGGTTGGTTCGCTGCCGCACCGTCCGAGGCGGCCGCGCACGCGCTGTTCGGCGCGGTGTTCGACCTGGGCCGGCCCCGACACTTCTCCGTCGCCCAGCCCGATGCCGACATCGTGCCGGTCACCCGGTCGTGGTGGGAGGCGCCTCCCGTGGAGATCGCCCGCACCCTCGCCGAGACCGGCCGGCGCCCCGCAGCAGGAGCGCCGGGGCGGATCCAGCGCAACGACGCCGGGGTACGGCGGCTGCGCGAGGCGCAGCTCGAGAAGCAGCGTCGCCGGGCCGAGGCGGCGCGCTCCCTCGCCGCCGGAGGTGTGCGCGAACGGAAGCTGAGCGAACCGGAAGCGGAGGTGCTGTTGAGCCTGCTCGACGCCGCACTGTCGGCCCGCGTGCCCGTGAGCGGGCGGGTGCGCAGCGACGATTCCTCCTCGGGTACGCAGAACGGGGTCAAGCTCACGCTCCGACCGAGCCGCGAGTCGACGGTGGTGCACACCGCGCGCGGACGCCTGTATCTCGACGGTCTGTCGGTGGAGGTGCGATGAGGGCGCGTTCGATCCCGTCCGTCGAGCTGGATTCGTATCAGCGCGCCGCACGACTGGTGCTCACCCACCATCTCGTCACCGCGACCTTCCCCGATCGGTCGGCGCTGGCGACGGTGCGCCGCTGGGCCACCGAACTGCGCGAGGATCTGCTCGCCACCTTCGGATACCGGCTCGAGGTCACCGAGACCACCGCGCGGCTGTTCACCGTCGCCGATCGCCTCGACGCGGGGGCGGGTACGTCGACGCACACCGGCCGGCCGTTCGACCGGCGCCGTTATGCCTATCTCGCCTTGGCGATCGCCGCGCTCGGTCGCGGCGCCGGGCAGATCACGCTGTCCGAACTCGCCGAGCACGTCGCGTCCGAGGCGAGCCGGGTGGACGGCGTCGAGCTCGATACCGAACGTGCCGCCGATCGCGATGCCTTCGTCGATGCCGTGACCTGGCTCGGCGTGCGCGGCGCGATCACCCTCGCCGACGGTGATGCGGGCAGGTGGGCGAGCGATCCCGACAGCGGTGAGGCGCTCTACGACGTCGACCGCGCGGTCGTGCACGCTCTGTTCCGGCCGCCACGGGCGTTGCAGCATCTCGAATCGGTGCGTGGTCTGCTCGGCAATGCCGGTGCCCCGCATTCGGATACGGCGGAGGTACGGCGGCGGGTACGACGCGCGCTGGTGCAGCGTCCCGTGGTGTACGCCGACGATCTCGACGACGACGAAGCGCTGCAGTTGGCGTTGCCGCGCACCACCGACAAGGTGGAGTTGCTCACCGGCCTGGTGTGTGAGCGTCGCGCCGAAGGTGTTGCACTGGTGGACACCTCGGGACGGTTGTCGGACGTGCGGTTCCCGAACACGGGGACGGTCGCGCAGGTCGCGCTGTTGCTGGCCGGGGAGATGTGCGATCGCATCCTCGATCCCGACGGCCCGACCCCTCCACGGATGCCGGTGCCTGCGGAGACGCAGGACGTCCTCGTCGCGGCGGTCGATTCCGCGATCCCGAGGTCGACGGTGTTCACCCCGCTCGCGGCGTCCGACAACCCGATCCCCGACGAGCAGGAGAAGGATGACGACACTCGTGCCCCGCTCCAGCATCCACTGCTCGAAGATTCGTGGTTGGGGGGCACGGTCGGTCGTCTCGTCGACATCTACGGCCGGACCTTCGCCGCGCAGTGGCAGGCCGACCCGGCGGGACTGGCCGAGGCCGCGGTGGACATGCTCGACGGACTGCGCCTGGTGGCCCGGGTTCCCGGCGGGGTGCTCGTCCTGCCCGCGATCGCCCGCTTCCGCGGCGTGACGGTCAGTGTGCGCGAACGAGATCCGGAGATCGACTTGTTCCCCGCCACCACCCCACCGACAGTTCCCGCCCCCAATACGACCCCGACGGAGATCTCATGAGCAGCGCCCGATTCCGCCCCACGCGTGCCGGGATCATCAATCTGTGGGACTACCGCGACCAGGAGTTCTCGTTCGCCGACGGACGATTGGTGCTGCGCGGACCGAACGGGTCGGGCAAGACCAAGGCGCTCGAGGTGCTGTTCCCGTTCGTGCTCGACGGCCGGATCGAACCGCGACGGCTGAACCCGTTCGCCGGCGAGGAGCGCACCATGCGCTCGAACCTGCTGTACCGAGGGCAGGACAGCGCCCACTCGTACGTGTGGATGGAGTTCTGCCGCGGCCGCGCCGACGACCCGGAAGCCGTCACCGTCGGCATCGGGATGCGTGCCACCCGCGGAAACGACAAGGTCACCCGCTGGCATTTCGTCGTCGACGGCCGTGTGGGAGTGGACTTCTCGTTGCTCGACGACGAGGACCGGCCGCTCACCCGCAAGCAACTGGTCGAGCAGATCGGGGCCGACGCGATCGTCGATCGTCCCGTCGACTACCGGGCGGCGATCGACGCGCGCATGTTCGGTCTGGGCGCGCAACGCTACGACCAGCTGATCAACCTGATCCTCACGCTGCGCCGCCCCCAGCTCGCCAAGAACCTCGACCCGAAGGGCCTGTCGCAGGCGCTGACCGACGGCCTTCGCCCCCTCGACGACGATCTCATCGTCGAGGCCGCCCGCTCGTTCTCCGCGATCGAGGAGGTCGAGCGCACCCTCGAATCCCTCGCGGCCGCCGACGATGCGGCGCAACAGTTCGTCAAGGTGTATTCGAAGTACCTCCGTCAGCAGGCCCGCACCGCCGTCGACAAGGTCGCCACCCGTCTCGGGGTGGTGGACACCACGGTCCGGTCGCTGCGTGAGGCGACCGAGGCCCGCACCGAAGCCGCCGCCGCGCGCACCACCTCCGAGGAACAGCTCTTGGTCGCCGAACGCGACCACGAACAGGCACGCACCACCCTCGAGGCATTGCACCGCTCGAGCGCCTACGAGGGCAAACAGCAGCTCGACGACCTCGCGTCGGCGGTGAAGAACCTCGAGCGCACCACCGCCGCGCAGGCCGAGCAGGCGAACCGCGCCCAGACCGTCGTGGCCGACCGGCTCCGCGACCACGACAGTGCCCGCGACGCGCTGGAGACGGCGACGGCGGCACGTCGCCGCGCCGAGGACGGGCTGAGTGCGGCGGCCGAGGACGCCGGCATCACGTGGACAGGCCTCGACGGCACCGCACGGACCGAGCAGCTCAACGCCGCGATCGACGCGCTCGCCGAGGAACGCGACGCCGACGTGCGCGCGGTGCGCAACGCACTGTCCCAGCTCGACGGTGCGACCGCCGCGCGGTCGCGGGCCGAGGCCGCCGCGGTGCGTGCCCGCGCGCAACGCGACACCGCGTCGGCCGCGGTGGAGGCCGCCGAGACCATGGTCGAGCTGTCCCGCAGCGAGGTCGCCGCCGAGTTGGGCCGGTGGTGGTCCGATCGCGCCGAGACCTTCGCCGCCGTGGGTGTGTCCACTCCGGCCTTCGAGGCGCTCGACACCGCATTCGGCACCGTCGGTCAGGACGATGCCCCGTCCCCGGCAGCGGTGTTCGCCGATCACACCGGGCCCGTGCTCGACGACCTGCGGTTCCGGCGTCGCGTGTGCGCCTCGGAGATCGAGTCGCTCGGCACCCGGATCGCCGAACTCGAGACCGAACGCACCGCCGTCGCGGCCGAACGCGACGACGCTCCCCCGGCGTTCCCGGCCCGCACCGGCAGCCGCGACGATCTCGTCGGCGCGCCGCTGTGGCAGCTCGTCCGGTTCCGCGACGACGTGTCGGCGCACGACGCCGCCGGTATCGAAGCGGCATTGCAGGCCGCGAACCTGCTCGACGGGTGGATCACCGACGGTGCCGGCGACCTGCCGGACATCGAGTCGGAGCAGTTGTTGGTGCCGCTCGCGCCCGAGCACCGCCCCAGCGGCCCCACGCTCACGGATGTGCTCGTTCCCGAATCCGACACGGCCGTGCCCGAGGAACGGGTCGCCGCGGTGCTGTCGTCGATCGCGTGGGCCACCGATCCCCGTCCGGACGCGCGGGTGTCGGTCGATGCGCACGGCGGGTTCCGTCAGGGAGTGCAGCTCGGTCGCCACGTCAAGGAGCAGGCCGAGTTCATCGGAGCCACCGCCCGCGCCCGGCGCCGGCAGCGTCGCATCGTCGAACTCGAGACGACCATCGCCGAGTGCCGCGCCGACGTGGAGTCGCTGCGCGAGCAGGACCGCGAGATCGGCGACCGGATCACGGCACTCGACGAGGCCGCGAAGTCGTTGCCGCGCACCGGATCCGTGCTCGCGGCGCTGCGCAAGGTCACCGAATGCGCCGGCGCGTTGCGGACCGCATCCGAATCCGCGGCTGCCGCCGATCGCGACCTGGACCAGGCGATCGCCGCGGTCGCCACCAAGGAGCAGCACCTGCGCTCGACCGCCGGCCGGCACCGGGCGCCGCTCACCGCGACGGAACTCGACAGTCTCGACGCGGCCGTGCGGCACTTCCGTTCGCAGGGCCAGGCCCTGCAGCGCGCCCTGCGCGAGCAGGTCACCTGTGGTGATCGCCTCCGCGACACCGAGGTTCGGCTCGACGAGGCGCGGGTCTCCGCCGAGAATGCGGCCGAGCTCGCGGCGGAGAACGCCGAGACGCTGGCCAACGAGCAGCAGAAGCTCGAGACGCTCCGCGAGTCGATCGGGGCGAGCGCCGACCGGATCGATGCCCAGCTCGACGAGGCCCGGCGCCGGATCGAGGTGGCGAAGACCGCCGAGCGGACCGCACGTAAGGCCCACGAATCGGCGCTCGAACGGATCGGCAAGGCCGAGGCCGCCCATACGGGCGCCGAGCAGACGCTGCGGTCGGCGCTCACCGAGGCCCGCGCCGACGCCGATGCCCTGGCGCCCTTCGCCCGGCGCGACCTGCTGACCCTGCTCGGTGTGGAGAGCGAGCACGTGTGGCCGTCCAGCGCGGCCGCGTGGCTCGACGCCGATCAGCTGGCCTACCGGATCCGGCAGTCCCCCGACGACACGGTCGACGTGCTGCCCACCGCGGTCCTCGCGTTGTTCCGGGCACTCGACGCCGCCACCGAGTCGGTCACGGCCTCCGAGTCGACCCGCAAGTCCATGGCCTCGGCACTGACTTCCGCACTGCAGGAGTTCGACGCCGAACTCGCCCGGGGCCGCGACTACCGGCTGCACTGGGATGCCGCCGACGGCATCACCGTCGTGCAGGTGCAGGACGAACAGGGTTATACGTCCGTCGCGGCGTTCGCGCAGCGCATCGCGCGGGCGCGGCAGGAACAGGAAACTCTGCTCACCGACTCCGAACGGCGCATCCTCGAGGACGCGCTGCTCACCGGTCTCGCGCAGCAGATCCACGAACGCACCGTCGACGCCCGCGACCTCATCGCCCGGATGGGTACCGAGATGCGGCAGCGGCACATGTCCTCGGGCAACACCATCGGGGTGCACTGGGTGCTCGCCGACCATCTCGACGAGCCGGCGCGGGCGGTGTGCAAGCTTCTGGACCGCGACGCGTCGATGCTGGCTCCGGAGGATCTAGCGGGGATCCGCGCGCATTTCGCGTCGCGGATCCGCGCGGAGCGGGCTGCGCATCCGGAACGGTCGTACCCTGAGATCCTCGCCGCGACGCTGGATTACCGGCGGTGGCGGGTGTTCTCGTTCAGTCTCGTCGGTGCGGACGGCAGCGAGGACCGGCTCACCCCGGCCCGACATTCGGCGCTGTCCGGTGGCGAGCAGTCCGTCTCCCTGCACCTGCCGTTGTTCGCCGCAGCGCACGTGATGCTCGATTCCGCCGACCCGCATGCGCCGCGTCTGCTCGCCCTGGACGAGGCCTTCGCCGGCGTCGACGACACCGGCCGCAGCGAATTGCTCGGTCTGTCCGTGCAATTCGACCTCGATCTGTTCATGACCGGTTTCGACCTGTGGATCACCTATGCCGGCGTGCCAGGTTGTGCGCACTACGACCTGTCGCATTCGGTGGCCGAGCACACCGTCGCCACCACGCTGCTGGTGTGGTCGGGTGGCGAACTGCTCGCCGAGCACGACGGGTCGGATCTGGAGAGCGCGCTCGGATCCCCGCGGACCCGGCGGGTTACACGTCCGGTGGAGGGGGCTCTCGAGTTCGCCTGATCGTGACGACGGTCACTGCGGCGTGTTCCGCCTCGATCGGAGCTTTCACCTGCGTCGCGGTCCTACGATCCGAAGATGACGAGGCTTCGGGTATCCAGACTCATCGTCGGCGTTGCGACCGTGGCCGGGCTGCTACTGGGCACGAGCCCCGCGGCAGCGGCACCGGAGCCCGGCGCGCGGGTGACCGCGTCGCCGGACGGTTTCGCGCTCGACGGTCGGGCCTGGTGGCCCACCGGGTTCAACGCCTACCAACTCGCCACCGACTGGTCGGTGAACTGGGGATGCGGAGCGATGGTCGACCTCGATGCCTATTTCGGTGCACTGCCCCCGAATTCGCTCACCCGCTTCAACCTCTTCCAGGCGCTGGCCGTCAACCGGTTCACCGGGCAGCTCGACTTCGGACCGATGGACGCGGTCTTCGCGGCCGCCGAAGCGCACGATCAGATGCTGTTGCCGGTCCTGGCACCGCAGGACGGCGCGTGCGAGGACGAGGTCTTCAAGGGACGGCAGTGGTACGTCGATGGGTGGACCGAATTCACCCCGGGTCACGAGCGGGTGGTGATGAGCTACCGCGACTGGATGCACACCGCCGTCGCCCGCTACCGGAACTCCCCGTCCCTCGCGGCGTGGGAGCTGATCGGCGAACCGGAGACGAGTTCGTGCACCGACGCCGCGTGCCAGTGGTGGACCCGGTCGTGCGAACCCGGCGCCGCGCAGGTGCTGCGCGACTTCTTCGACACGGCCGGCGCCGAACTGCGCGCCGTCGACCCTCGCACCCTGATCACGGCCGGTTACACCGGGGGTGGCCAGTGCGGAACCCAGGGTGACGAATACCAGTTCGTCAGCGCCTCTCCCTATGTCGATGCCGTGCAGTACCACGACTACGGTGCCGACGCCGTGCCGTTGCCCGGTGATCAGTGGAACGGCCTCGCCCGGCGGGTCGCACAGGCCGCAGCCGTCGGAAAGCCGTTGCTCGTGGCGGAGATCGGCGAACTCGCCGGGTCCTGCGGGGCGCTCGGTGACCGCGCCGACCACATCACCACGAAGATCGAGGGCCAACGCGCCGCCGGCACCGCGGGTGCACTGCTGTGGGCGTTCGTGCCCGACCCGAGGGAAGGCGACTGCACCTACGACATCGGATTCGACGACCCACTGTGGGATGTGGTCGAGGATCTCGGGTCCCTCGAACCCTCCACCCTCCCCAACGCGCAGTTCTCTCCATAAGAGCAGTCCTCACACGTCGACGGTGAAGCCGAGGTCCACATCGCAGGCAGCCTGTCCGGCGCGGATCCCCCAGCTCTCGGTCGGGATGTCGCGCACGATCACGGTCACGTGGTCGGCGGGGATCGCGAATGCGCCCAGCCGCTCGGTGATCTCGCGGTAGAGGTGACGCTTGGCGTCCACGCTGCGCCCGGCGAAGCAGTCGACGATCACGAGGGTGTAGAGCTCGGGCGAGGTCAGGGTCGGCGGCACCGCGAAGCGTTCGGGTTCGTGAACCACGAGCCGGATGTGCTTGTCGGCCGCCGGGATTCGGAAGGCGGCGACGAGCGCGTCGTGGACTGCGTCGATCATGCCGGTCTCGACCTAGCGGTCGTGGCGGGTACGAACCTCGATGAGCGTGCTGGGCATCCGACACTTCTACCCGTCGGAGAACCCCTGTGCAATGGGCAGAGGCGGAATTCATCTGCGGACGGCCGAGAAGCTCCTCCGCCTCTCGCTGGGGACGGCCGCGGGCTCGCCGCTGGTTCTCCGGTGTCGCCGGAGGTTGCTTACGCATACCCGGCCCACCAGCGCGGGATGCATCAGATGTCCGGGCGGATCCATCAGGCTGCTGACCCGAAGGAATCGGTCGACGACCACGGGATCGTTCTCGGCGGCGGCCAGGACCCGCGCCACGTACGCGTTGCCGAGCCGGGTCTGCACGCTGCGGGGTCCTTCGACCTCGGGTAGCGCCAGGTCGGAGCCGACGGCGAGCTGCCACGCAGCACCGATCGGTTTCGTTGCGGCCCGGAAGAACCTGCGGGACAGGTCGTCCTCGCCGCGCCGCAGGCACTCCCGCAGCGACATCGCTTCGACGGCGGCGACCGTCATGCCCTGACCGTAGATCGGGTTGAAGCTGCAGATCGCGTCGCCGAAGACGAGCAGCCCGTCCGGGAAACGGTGCATCCGTTCGTAGTGCCGCCACTGGCTGGATGGGAACTTGTGCTGTGCCACCTCGCCGAGGGGTTCGGCGGTACGGAGCGCGGCCACGACGTGGTCGGGTGCGTACGCCTCCACGGCGGAGATCATGCCGTCCAGGCTCGGTGGCGGTTCGCGACCGGCCATCGCAGCGACCGTGAACAGCCATGTGTCGTTCTCGTAGCCGAACAGCGCCATGCCCGAGGGGCGTCCCGGTACGGCACCGATCAGCACCATCTTCTCCATCGGTGTGCCGGGCGCGAGTCGCAGCAGTTGGCTGCGGTACACGACGTGGACGACGACGTGCTCTTCGGCAGGCCGCCCGTAGCCGAGTTTCTCGAGGCCCGCCGGGGTGCGGGCGCCCCGTCCCATCGCGTCGACCACCAGATCCGCCGTCATGGTCCGAACACCCTCGCGGCTGCCCACTTGCACCCCGGTGACCCGGCAGCGGTCGGGTGTCGTCGCCAGGTCGCCGACGTTATGTCCGTCGAGGAGGGTGATGTTCGGGATGGCGCGGACGCGTCGCCGGACATGGTGTTCGAGCAGCGGCCGACTCGGCACGTAGGTGGCTCGGCGGTCGCGGAACCGGCCCGAGGATGCCAGCCGGTGCCCACCGAGGACGAAGTGCATCTCCGACAGGTCGCCGTCGGCGATCACCGGTGCGCCGTCGGCGATCAGTTCGTCGAGGATGCCGGGGAACAACTCGTCCATGGTGCGGGCACCGCGGGCCAGGAGCCCGTGGCCGTGCCGCCCCTGCGGTACCCCGTGACGGTTCTCTGCACCGGACGGGAGGACGTCGCGTTCGACCACTGTCACCGCGTCGTAGGACTCGGCCAGCGCGCGGGCCGCGAGCAGACCACCGACGCTCGCGCCCAGAACGATTGCGTGGTCACCGATCTTGTTCATCTCGTCATCTCCGTCGTCCGATCGACTGTCGCACTTCGTGCCTGTACACGAAGTCTGTGGTGGCGATCGTCGACGGTCGCGAGTAGCGCACTACTCGATTCGGAATCCGGTTGCCCGGCCGCGGCGGCACTGCTTCGATCGGTGCCATGTGCGACCGCACGCGCCTGACCCGCAAACCTGAACGCCGCACCGACGATCCAGCGGTGTTGCACCGCCTCCTCGACGAGGCCCGCATCGCGCATGTGGGTTTCGTCCGCGACGGATCGCCCGTGGTGCTGCCGATGGCCATGGGTCGCGACGAGGACCGGTTGCTGCTGCACGGCTCGACCGGCGCCGGCATGTTCCTCGCTGCGCGGTCCGGAATCGAGGTGTCGGTCGCGGTGACGCATCTCGACGGGGCTCGTCTTCGCCCGGTCGGCCTTCGACCACAGCATGAAGTACCGCAGTGCCGTGTTGTTCGGCGTGGCCACATCCGTCGCGCCGGGCGAGAAGGAACACGCATCACCGGGTCCTCGACCGCGCTGCCCCGCTCCGTGCGCGCGCTTCTGTGACATCGAACGGACTTTCCGTTGTGACCTCGAAGGGATTTTCCGTCGTGTCCGCCCCCGAATCCGACATCGGTGATGAAAGGATGCCCGCGTCGGGGGAACAGATCGGAGTCGCCGCGAGTGCCATCAACGTCCGTGTCCGTGAAAGCCGCACGCAAGCGGCTCGGTGAGCTGGTCCGGGAGGTCAACGACGACACCGTCGCCGTCGAGATCGTCGGCAAACGCGGCACGGGCGTGCTGATCTCTCAGGACCGCTACGCGGCGCTGCAGGAGGCGACCTTCCTGCTGCGTTCCCCCGAGCTCATGGACAGCTTGCGCCGGGAGATGCAGCGGGTACTGCTCGAGGCCGCCGCGCCGACCGACGAACCGCGCCCGGCCCCCGCGCGCCGGCGCACGAAGAACAAGAAGAAGAAACGCAAGAAGCGGCAGCGTTCCCGCTGACCTTCGCGATGCGGGAGGGTCGTCAGCCCGTCGTCCACAGCAGTTCCGGACGGATCGATCCCATCCCGTACATCTGCACGCCGTGCACGCCGTCGCCGAGGACCGCGGCCGGGGCGGTGCGGATGTACCACACGACGGGGTTCAGGTCGACGATGCGCTGTTGCGCGATCTCGTAGGCGGCGATACGCGCGTCGAGATCGGCCGCGCGTCGCCCCTCGTCGATGGCAGTGTTCAGTTCCGCGTCGTCGATGCCGGTGAAGTTGCCGGTCGAGTCGCCGTGAAAGTTCGACCACAGGGCGGTATCAGGATCGAGGATCGTGGCCGAGGTGATCGCGACGTCGAAGTCGTAGGTGTTGAGCCGCGGCAACGCCGAGGCGAATTCGAGGACCTCGACCCGGACGTCGACACCGTCGAACGCGCTCAGTTGGGCCTGCACCGCTTCGGCGACTGCCTTGTTCTCGACGGAGGTGTAGGCCAGGAAGGTGAACGACACCGGTCGGCCCTCCGCGGCGAGTTCGTCGAACAGCTCCTGCGCGGCCTGCGGGTCGTGTGCCGGGACCGCGATGTCGGTGTGGAACGGTGACGACTCGTCGAAGAGGGTGCGCGGGAGTTCCGCGCGTCCGGCGAAGACGACGTCGTTGAGCGCGTCGATGTCGATGGCGAGGGCGAGAGCGCGTCGCGCTCGTTCGTCGTCGAAAGGCGCCCGCCGGGTGTTCAGGGCGAGGAACTGCCCGCCGCCCGTCGGCTGGACGAGAGTGCGGAGCCCGGCGTCCTCGGCGCGGCCGAGTGACGCCCAGCTGCCCTCGATGGCGACGCCGGCCTCCCCGGCGATCACCGCGTTGATCCGCTGGTTGGTGTCGCCGTTGTGGATCAGTTCGATGCCGTCGAGATAGGGCGTCGGTTCGTATCCGGGGTTGCGTTCGAGGATGATCCGGTCCTGCCGCCGCCACTGCGTCATCGTGAACGGACCGGCCCCGACGGGTTGTTCGTCGAACGCTTGCCGGCCGCCGTCGAGTGCGGCCGGGGAGGCGATCCAGTTCAACCCGCTCCACAGCACGGCCTGGCCGTAGTGCGGGTTGGGTGCCCGCAGCGTCACCCGCAGCGTGAGCGGGTCGGTGACCTCGAGTGCCTCGATCTGTGATGCCTGGATCAACGACGGCGAGCCCGCGGCGGGGTCGCGCATCCGGTCCCAGTTGTGGCGGACGGCCTCGGCGTCGTAGGCGGTGCCGTCCGTGAAGGTGATGCCCTCACGCAGTGTCAGTTCGAAGGTGGTGCCACCGTCGGTGGTGTCGAACGATTCCGCGAGGACGGGGCTCGGCTCGCCGGTCTCGGGGTCGTTGACCAGCAACGTGCCGTACAGGGCGTTGCCGATGAGACTGTTGGAGACCCAGGCGTTGACGAGGGTCGCGGGATCGAGCGAACGCGGCTCCCCGCCCTGGACGATGCGCACCGTCCCACCGTGGACCGGGTCACCGACCTCCGCGTCCGCCGTGGCCACGGAACCATTGCTTCCGCAGGCGGTGAGTACCAGAGCCACCGACACGGCCGCGGCGACCGCCGAAATCGTGCGTCGGGTTCGACGACGTAGGTGGTGCAGCATCGGGACTCCTTCACCGGCAGTGCCTGTGGCAGCGGGACTTCGGGGTGGAACATCGGTTGCGGTCGATGCCTGGCCACGACCGGATCGAAACGATACTCTCACACAAGAGAATAATCTTCTTGTAACGCAGAGTGAATGTCCGGAGGTCCCCATGACGGCATCGGCCGCTGATCCGACCCAGCTCGAACTCACCCCCGCCGCGCACGCTCGGCACACCCCCGACGTGCCGGCCATCGTCATGGGACGGGGCGAGGTGGTCACCTACCGGGAACTCGACGACCGATCCGCGCGACTCGCGACCTACCTGCGCGATCGAGGACTGACACCCGGCGACCACATCGCCATCCTCATGGAGAACTCCCGCGCCTTCCTCGAAGTCGCCTGGGCCGCCCAGCGCTCGGGCCTGTACTACACCGCGATCAACCGGCATCTGCGCCAGTCGGAGGTCCAGTACATCCTCGACGACGCCGGGGCGGCCGCACTGATCACCTCGGAGTCGATGACCGATGTCGTCGACGGACTCGAACTGTCGGCCGCCCACATCCGGGTGTGCACCGACGGCACTCTCCCCGGTTTCGACGATTACGCCGCGATCCTCGCCGGTCACGACCCGCTCCCGCTCGGCGAGTCCGTCGAGGGTCGCGAGATGCTGTACTCGTCAGGAACCACCGGTCGCCCCAAGGGAGTTCGCAAACCCCTGCCCGGCACCTCGTTCGGTGATCCCACCGCGCCGCCGGTGCTGATCGCACAGGGCGTCGCGGCGCGCGGCATCGGACCGGGCAGCGTCTACCTGTCCCCCGCCCCGCTGTATCACGGCTCTCCCCTGGCGTTCTGCATGTCGGCGCAGCGCCTCGGCGCGACCGTCGTGGTGATGGAACGGTTCGATCCGCTGCACTGCCTCGAACTGATCGAACGGCACCACGTCACCTACGCGCAGTTCGTACCGACCATGTTCGTGCGCATGCTCAAACTCTCCGACGACGAGCGGACACGCTACGACCTGTCGTCGCTGCAGGAGGTCACGCACGGCGCGGCGCCGTGCCCGGTCTCGGTGAAACACCGGATGATCGAGTGGTTGGGTCCGATCGTGCACGAATACTATTCGGGCACCGAGGATGTCGGCGCCAGCCAGATATCGGCGACGGAATGGCTCGCGCATCCCGGCTCCGTCGGCCGGCCCATGCAGGAATGCCACATCGTCGGCGAGGACGGCGAGGAACTACCGCCCGGGGAGATCGGCGTCGTGTACTTCGCGGGCGGTCGGCCGTTCGAGTACCACAACGATCCGGAGAAGACCGCCGGTGTCACCCACCCCAACGGTTGGCGCACGCTCGGCGACATGGGTTATCTGGACGACGACGGTTACCTCTACCTCACCGATCGCCAGGCTCTGATGATCATCTCGGGCGGGGTCAACATCTACCCGCAGGAGGCCGAGGACGTGCTCATCGGGCACCCCGCCGTCCTCGACGTCGCCGTCATCGGGGTCCCCGACGAGGACATGGGTGAGGCGGTGAAGGCGGTCGTGCAACTCGTCGATCCCGATGCCGCCTCCGACACGCTCGCCGACGAGCTGCTCACCCACTGCCGACGCGAACTCGCCACCTACAAGTGCCCGACCAGCGTGGACTTCGTGCCAGACCTGCCGCGCGACCCGAACGGCAAACTCTACAAACGCCACATCCGCGAGCAGTACTGGGACGACCACGGCCCGACCCGCACCAGACTCGTCCGGGGCTGATCGAGACCGATGTTGTTCGCGAGATCCGGTGGGAAATCGCAAACAACATCAACCTCGAATCGTTGCACGGAGCACTTTCGTTGTTCCGCTCTCCAATCGTCGTCACAGTTCTCTCACCATCGGGACCCTCGCGTTCGTAGCGTCTGGCGGCACAGGACTCGATCCTGTTCCTCCACCCGACTCCACGGACAGAAACGAGAGAACGATGTCGTTGAACGGAAAGATCGCAATCGTCACGGGCGCCGCACAGGGTATCGGTGAGGCCACCGCCAAGCGTCTCGCCGGCGAAGGCGCCACCGTCGTCGTAGCAGACATCCAGGATTCGACCCGCACCGTCGACACGATCCTGAAACTCGGCGGTAAGGCCGAAGCCCACCATCTCGACGTGCGGCTCAAGGACAACTGGGCGAACGTCGTCCGCGAGGTCGTCGAGCGCCACGGCCGCGTCGACCTGCTCGCCAACGTCGCGGGCGTGGTCAACATGCTCAGCGAGGACAGCGTCGTCGGACTCACCGAAGAGGCGTGGGACCACGTCGTCGGCACCGATCTCAAGGGCGTGTGGCTCGGCATGCAGGCCGTAATTCCCCACATGATCGAACGCGGCGGCGGACGGATCGTGAACATCGCGTCCATGGCCGCGCTCCGCGGACTGCCGAACCTGGCGTCCTATTCCGCCGCGAAGGGCGGGGTGGTCTCGCTGACCAAGCAGGCGGCCTTCGAGTACGGCGAGAAGAACATCCTCATCAACGCGATCTGCCCGGGCACGATCGACACCCCGATTCTTGCCGACATCACCGACGAGATGCGGCAGGCCAACGCAAACGCCCATATCGTGCGACGTCTCGGCGAACCCACGGAGATCGCATCGATGGTCGCGTATCTCATGCGTGAGGGCAGTTTCCTCACCGGCGAGATCTACCCCGTCGACGGCGGATGGGCGGCGAAGGGCAACTTCTGATCCTTTGGATCCGCCCACAAAGGCGGCGGCACGGAGCGCTTCACCGTGCAGCCTCGGCAAGGCATCGTGTGATCCACGACATACCCGAAGCCCGCCGACGAAGCTCGAGGAGATGCGCCGTGAACGATGAGAACTGCACGTTCGGCCTGTGGTACGACTTCCGCAACCCGGAACGGTGGCCGCGGACGTTCACCGACTTCTATGCCCAGACCCTCGAACAAATCACCTGGGCCGAGGCCCGGGGCATCGAATCGGTCTGGTTGACGGAGCACCACTTCATGGCCGACGGCTACACCCCGTCGCCGTTCGTGCTCGCCGCAGCAATCGGAGCACGCACCCGTTCGCTGCGCATCGGCACGAATCTCATCGTCTCGCCGCTACACAATCCCATCCGCCTCGCGGAGGACGCCGCGACCCTCTCGCTGCTCACCGCGGGTCGCTTCGATCTGGGGGTCGGGCAGGGCTACTGGAAGCCGGAATTCGCCGCCTTCGGGCAGAACTTGCGCAACCGCCCGAGTCTGCTCGAGGAGGGTCTCGATCTCATCCGTCGCGCCTGGTCGGGTGAGTGCGGCGAATTCCATGGCAAGCGCTACGACTTCCCCGCCCTGCCCGTCACCCCGCGACCCGAATCCACCCCGCAACTGCTCGTCGGAGCAATGGCCGAACCGGCGATCGAACGGGCCGCTCGGATTGCCGACGGTTATCTCAGCACCCAGAACGCCCACCATGAGATGTATCTGGACGCCCTCGATCGTGTCGGTCGTTCACGCGAAGACGGCCGGATCTATGCCGGCCAATGGGCGGTGATCGCCGACGATCCCGAACGCGAATGGGCACGCATCGGCGAGCACGCGCTGTACCAGATCAACGGGTACATCGAGATGGGCGCGTTCGGTCCGCCGGACGCCGTCCCGACCTTCGCGACTCCCCAGGACCTGCTCGACGCGGGCTCGTTCGCCCTGTGGGACGCCGACATCGCGGTCTCCGAACTGACCGCGATGCTCGTGGCACGCCCGCAGATCAAGGACGTTCACTTCTGGGCGCAACTGCCAGGCGAATCCGTCGACAGCGGCTCGGCACGTATCGAACTGCTCACCTCCAAGGTGATCCCACAGGTACGCGCAGCGGTCGCCGCCGCCCGACAGGAGGTATCCGCATGACCCCGGCGCCGACCACCGGCTCCGCCACACCCCTCGTGATCACCGATTTCCTCTACCGGGCGCGAGATCTGTTCTCCACGAAGACCATCACCCAATACCAGGGCGGCGCGAAGGTCTTCGAATACACCTACGGCGAGTACGCCGACCGCGTGCTGCGGCTCGCAGCGGCGCTCGTGGACCTCGGCGTGCGTCCCGGTGATCGGGTCGCCACCCTCGCGTGGAACCACTACCGTCATCTCGAGCTGTACATGGCGGTTCCGTTGGCCGGTGCTGTTCTCCACACCGTCAATCTGCGGCTCGAATCCGACGAGATCGCCTACATCGTCGACCACGCCGACGACCGCGTCGTCTTCGTCGACTCCTCCCTGCTTCCCCTGCTCGACGCGACGCGCGCGCAACGTCCCCACATGCCCGTGTTCACCACCGACGGGGACGGCAATGGCCTGCCGAACCTGGACGCGCTCGCCGCAGCCGTCGACCCACTCTCCGAGCCGGTGCCACGGGACGAGAACGACCTTGCCGCACTGTGTTACACCTCGGGCACCACAGGATCACCGAAGGGCGTCGGGTATTCGCATCGGGGCCTGTACCTGCACACCTTCACGGCCTGCCTTGCCGACGGCCACGCGATCAGCGAACGCGACACAGTCTGCCACGTGGTGCCGATGTTCCACGCCAACGCATGGGGTATCCCCTTCGCCGCCCTGATGACCGGCGCGAACCAGGTGCTTCCCGGCGAGCATCCGGTTGTGCCCGACATCGCCACCATCCTCGCCGAGCAACAGGTCACCTACACCGGCATGGTGCCGACGGTCGCCGTAGACCTCGTGCGACACGCGGTGTCCTCGGGCATCGATCTGACGTGCCTGCGCGCACTCGTCCTCGGTGGGTCGACCCCGACCCCGGAGCTGGTGCGCAGCATCGAGGAAGACCTCGATGTGCGCGCCTATCAGGGCTGGGGCATGACCGAGCTCTCGCCGATGGGTACCTTCGCCCGACCGCCACGAACCGCCGACGACGACCCGCAACTGCGATATTCCTACATCCGCAGGCAGGGACGGCTGCTCCCGGGACTGCGGTGGAAGCTCGTCGACGACGAGGGCACTGTAGTTCCCCACAACGGCATCGACCGCGGCGAACTGCTCATGCGGGGACCGTGGGTGGCCGAAAACTACTTCCGCGACGAGCACCCGGAGGCGTTCGTCGACGGCTGGCTGCGCACCGGCGACATCGCCACGATCGATCCCGAAGGCTATCTGACCATCGTCGATCGGGCGAAGGACCTGATCAAGAGCGGCGGTGAGTGGATCAGCTCGCTCGCCCTCGAACAGGCACTGACCACCATCACAGGTGTGGCCGAAGCCGCGGTGATCGCGGTGCCGCACGAACGCTGGCAGGAACGTCCCCTGGCTTTCGTGTGCCCCACCGAGGGAACCATGCTCGCTCCGGATGCCGTAGCCGACGCGCTCGCCGCGATCGTGCCGCGGTGGTGGCTGCCCGAGCGCATCGTCGTGGTCGACGACCTGCCCCGCACCAGCGTCGGCAAACTCGACAAGAAACGCCTGCGCAGCACCGTCCGAGACCGGTTGTTTGTGGATACCCACAACAGCTCGACCGCAGGTTCGCCCGGGTGAGGCCGCCCTCGCTCTAGCGTCGGGTCCACCGGCCCACCGATCCGGGGGCATCCGTCGTCCCGAGGAGGAACACCGTGAAGTTCGGGATCTTCTACGTCCTCGAATGCCCCGACCACGACTTCGCGCGGGCCTACCGCGAGATGCTCGACCAGATCGCCTACGCCGAGAAGCTCGGTTTCGACGAGGTGTGGCTGGCCGAGCATCACGGAACCGATTACGGCTCGATGCCGTCGCCACAGGTCGCGGCGGCGGCCATCGCAGCTCGCACCGAGCGGATGCGCATCGGTATCGCCGTGAGCAACCTGACCTTCGACTGGCCGGTCCGCATCGCCGAGGACTACGCGATGGTCGACGTCCTGTCCGGCGGCCGCCTCGACTTCGGGGTCGGTCGTGGTTACCAGCCGCAGGAGTTCCACAACATGGGCGTGGGACATCTGCAGAGCGAGAGCCGCGAGCGGTTCGTCGAAGCCCTGGAGATCGTGCGAGGCCTGTGGAGCAAGCCGGTCGGAGCACCGTTCTCCCATCACGGTAAGCACTTCGACCTCGTCGATATCGACTGCCGGCCTGCGCCCGTCCAGCAACCCACTCCGCCGATCTATATCGCGTCCATCAGTCCCGAAACCCTGGATCTGGCTGCCGACCAGGGTTACAACATGCTCGTCACGCCCACGCTCATGACGATGCCCGAGCTCAACACCTTCGTCGTCGACGCCAAACGGCGGCTGCGCGATCTGGGTCGCGACATCCTCGACCTCGACTTCCCCATGAACTGGCAGATTCACCTGGCCGACACCGAGGACGCGGCGGTCGAGAACGCACACGACGCCCTGACCTGGTATTTCGACGCTGCGCTCACCGCGGTGCCGCAGGGACCGGACGTGCCGGCCACCTACGAACGCTACGCCCAGCTCGTCACCGCCAGCGAGGAGGCCGGGGGCATGACCGTCGACGGCCTGCGCGAAGGCGGCGTGGTCTACGTCGGCGAGCCCGACGGATTGATCCGCCAGATCGAGACCCTGCACGACGAGACCGGTCTGCAGCACCTCATCTGCTGGATGCGCTTCGGCGGACTCGAACACGAAAAGGTCATGCGCTCGCTGGAACTGTTCGCCGAACACGTCATCCCGCATTTCCGCGGACGCGAACCCGTCGTCCCCCGCGCGCTGCGCGAATCCGACTCGCACACTGCGACATCCGTACCCGAAATCCATACCTACCCCACTTCCCCACTCGCACAGGAGGACACCATGGGATTTCTGCCCGTCGAGAACGACCGCAGCATCTACTTCGAACATCACCGCGGTGACGGACGGCCGATCGTCCTGATCCACGGCTGGGGTGCCACCACTCGGGCCTGGGACACGACCCTGCCGGCCCTGCGCGCCAACGGCAACGAGGTCGTAACCGTCGACCTGCGTTGCTGCGGACGCTCGGACAAGGACTTCGACGACGTCTCCATCGAGGCGCTGGCGTCGGACATCGTGCGCCTGGTCGATCATCTCGATCTCGACCGGCCGGTGATCAACGGATGGTCGCTCGGCGGGGCGGTTGCCACCGCGGCGGTCGCCCAGCTCGGCGAACGGGCGTCTGCGCTGGTCCTGACCGGTGGCGCCTCTCCCCGCTACACCGCCACCGACGACTGGCCGCACGGCGGCAGCGTCGCCGATGTCGAAGGCGTCCTGGCGTCGGCTGCCGCCAACCGCGCCGAGACCTTCCGCGGCGTTGCTGCGGCGGTGTGCGCCGAGAATCCGGGCGAGGCCGTGCTCGATTCGATCTGGGACATGTTCATGGCCATGGGCCCCCGCGGGGACGACTCGCTGCGGGATCTGGCCACGATCGATCTGCGCAAGGAGATCGCCTCCCTCGAGGTGCCCATCCTGTTGCTGCACGGCCGGGCCGACAACTTCGTTCCGTTCTCCGCGGCCGAAGCCGTACCTGCGCTCAACCCGCGAGCCGAGGTCGTGGAATTCACGTCCAGCGGGCACGCGCCCTTCCTCGAGGAGCGCGACCGCTACCTCGCCGAGTTGACGGGATTCCTGAACCGATGAGCGACTCGAAGAATTGGCTGGTCACCGGTGGTTCGCGCGGCATCGGCCGCGCCGTCGTCGAGGCTGCCACCGCTCGCGGGGACCGCGTCGCGGTGTTCGCTCGCAAACCGGCCACCGAGCAGTGGACCCATCCCGATCGGGTGGTCGAAATCCATACCGATATCGGCGATTCGGCCTCGGTCGGCAGTGGGGTGGCCGAGGTGTTCGACCGGTTCGGTTCGCTCGACGTCGTGGTCAACGCCGCGGGCGTGCACCGCGGCGGACGGATCGGCGATCTGTCCCGGCAGCACTGGGACGAGGTGATCGCGACCAACCTGACAGGGGCGTTCGAACTCGCGCGTACGGTGGTGCCGCGACTCGACGCCGGCGCCGCACTGATCAATGTCGGTGCGGTGGTGGGTTTCCGGGGTTTTCCCGGGGATGTAGCCTACGGTGCGGCCAAGGCCGGGCTGAGCGGGTTGACCCAGGTGCTGGCCGTCGAACTCGCTCCGCGCGACATCCGGGTGAATCTGGTCATCCCGGGTTTCGTGGATACCGACATGACCTCGGCGCTCACAGGGCGTGCCCGCGAGAAGGTCGTCGCTGCCATTCCCATGGGCCGTACCGGCCGGCCCGAGGAGATTGCGCAGGTCGTCGTGGGTGTCGCGGATGCGCCCTACATGACGGGCAGCATTGTGGCCACCGATGGCGGGCTGATGAGCTCGTTCAGCTCGCGTAGTTGAGGTTCCGGTCGTTGTAGCGACCTACAACGACCGGAGAACTCGCGTGACCCACACCACAGAAATCCGATTACTCTCGACCCTGGCAGCACAGAAACTCGTTCCCCCGCTGCAGGATTCGTCCAATTCCCCTCTTCAAGGAGCTCAGATGGACAACGTCGCGAGTGCCGGAAGCCTCGAAGCGGCCAACAAGAAGCTCATCGCCGAATTCATGGAGGTCTTCTCCACCGGCAACGTCGAAGCGATCCTCGGCTATCTCTCCCCCGACGCGACCTGGTGGGTTGCCGGCACCATCGAAGGCATCTCCGGCACCAAGACCAAGGAAGAATTCCGCGCGATGCTCTCGGGGTTGTCGGCGAACACGAAGACCGGCGCGATCGCGCTGACTCCGCTCGCATGGACCGCCGAGGGCGACCGCGTCGCGGTGGAGACCGAGTCGTATTCGGAGATGAACAACGGCCGCGTCTACAACAACCTCTACCACTTCGTCTTCGAAGTCCGAGACGGACTGATCCGGTCGGTGAAGGAGTTCCTCGACACCGAACACACCCGGGCCGTCTTCCTCGCACCCTGACCCACACCTCTCCATTCCCATCCCGTTCTTTCACCTACACAAGGAGATACGTCCATGGACGTCGGAATGCTGCTGGTCTTCCAGAACTACCACGAGAACGTCAGCGACCAGGAAGTCTTCACTCGCGAGCTCGACATGGGCGTCGACGCGGAGAAGTACGGCTTCGACGCCGTCTGGTCCGCCGAGCACCACTTCGACGACTACTCGATGTGCCCGGACAACATGCAGATCATGTCGTACCTCGCCGCGCGCACCTCGACGGTCAAGCTCGGCACCGGCGCCGTGATCCTGCCGTGGAACAACCCGGTGCGCGTCGTCGAGAAGATGACGATGCTCGACATGATGTCCGGTGGTCGCGCCCTCTACGGCATGGGCCGTGGCCTGGCGAAGATGGAGTACGACGCCTTCGGGATCCCCATGGACGAGGCCCGCGGACGGTTCATCGAAGGCGCGAAGATCACCATCGAGGGCCTACGCACCGGTGTCGTCGACAACCCGGAAGGCGAGTTCTACCCCCAGTCACGTGTGGAGATCCGGCCCGCCCCGAACCCGACATACGAGTGGGGTCGCGACCGTCTGTTCGGTGCGGCGATGTCGCCCGATTCTGTGCCCGTCATCGCCGACCTCGGCGTCCGCATGATGACCTTCATGCAGTTCGAGTTCGAAAAGCACGCCGAGACGATCAATCGCTGGCGCGACCTGTACCGGGAGCGCTGGGACACCGAACCGCTGCCGCCCGTCATCCAGGACTTCGTCATCTGCCACGAGGACGCCGAGGAGGCCCGCCGGCTCGCCTACGAGCACGTCGCCCGCTACTTCCTTTCGGTTATCAAGCACTACGACTTCGCCGGTGAGCACTGGCGGAACACGAAGGGCTACGAGACGTACCAGGTGGGGGCGGACATGATCCGCGAAGCCGGCATGGAGGCCGCCGCCGACGCCTACGTGGAGGCCAACGTCTACGGCACGCCGGAGCAGATCGTCGAGAAGTACGCGGCCCGGCACGAGAAGATCGGCGACTTCTTCGCCAACGCCGCGTTCGCATTCGGTGGCCTTCCCATCGAGCAGGCCGAGAAAGCTCTGAAGCTGTACGGCGAAAAGGTCGTTCCCGAGCTGCACAAGATGAAGGCACCGGTTCCGGCCAACGCCTGACCCCTGACCCGGGCGGTGCCCGAAACCTCGGGCACCGCCCGTTCGATTCCCCTCGGAGGACGACATGAACTCCCCTGCCACCCAGGACTTCACCACCGCGTTCCGCGACGTGATGGCCGGCGTCTGCACCCCGGTCACGGTGGTGACCGCACTCGACGGTGATCGACCGCACGGCACCACCGTCAGTGCCTTCGCGTCGTTGTCGATGGCTCCTCCGATGGTGCTCGTCGCACTCGATCGTGCCTCGGATCTGTTGACGGTGGTCCGCAAGCAGCGCCGCTTCGGCATCAACATCCTCGGTCACGGTCAGGACGCCCTGGCCCTGGCCTTCGCCCGCAAGGGCACCGACAAGTTCGCCGGCATCGACTGGTCGCTGTCGTCCGACGTGCCTCGAATCCAAGGCGTCCCCGGCTGGGTGGCCTGCACCGTGGCGGATCTCGTCGACGGCGGTGACCACGTAGTGGTCCTCGGACACGTCGAGGACGCCGACTGTACGGACAACCCGCCGCTCACCTACCACCGGCGCGCCTTCGGAACACACAGCGCAGGACAGGAGTAGTCGCCATGCCTCACACACCCGCACAGCAGGTCGAGCTCGCCGTCGAGACCCTCGCCGCCGGCGGCATGGTCGTCGTCGTGGACGACGACGATCGTGAGAACGAAGGCGATCTGGTCGCCGCGGCGGCCACGATGACCGCCGAACAGATGGCATTCGTCGTCCGCCACACCACCGGCATCGTGTGCGCGCCCATGACGGCCCATCGTGCCGATGTGCTCGAGCTGCCTCCGATGGTCGAACGCAACACCGATGCGCACGGCACGGCGTTCACCATCACCGTCGATCACGTCTCGACCGGTACCGGGGTCAGCGCCGAGGACCGAGCGGCGACCGTGCGGGCGCTCGCCGCCGACACCACCGAGTCCCCGGACCTGCGCCGACCGGGTCACATCTTCCCGCTGCGCGCCCGCGAGGGTGGGGTCCTCGCCCGGGCCGGACACACCGAGGCGACCGTCGATCTGCTGCGTCTCGCCGGCGCCGGTGATGTCGGCGTGATCGGCGAGATCGTCGCCGAGGACGGTTCGATGCGCCGGGGAGACGACCTCGTCGAGTTCGCGCGCGTCCACGATCTACCGATGCTGCACATCGCGGATCTGGTGCGGTATCGCGCCGCGACCGAACCTTTCGTCGAACTGGTCGCCGAAGCGACGATGCCCACCGAGTTCGGGCAGTTCCGGGCGGTGGCGTTCCGGTCGGTTCTCGACGGCACCGAACACCTGGCGTTGGTGATGGGTGATGTCACCGCTGCCGGACGCAGCCACGAAGGCGTGCTGGTCCGCGTGCACAGCGAGTGTCTCACCGGCGACATCCTCGGTTCGTTGCGCTGCGACTGCGGCGCTCAACTCGAACAGGCCCTCGCCGAGATCGCTCGCGAAGGATGCGGGGTGCTCGTGTACCTTCGCGGCCACGAGGGTCGCGGTATCGGTCTCGCCCACAAGATCCGTGCGTACTCACTGCAGGAACAAGGTCTCGACACCGTGGACGCCAACCGCGCGCTCGGCCTGCCCGACGATTCACGAAGCTACGGCGTCGGCGCCCGCATCCTCGCCGACCTAGGGGTTCGCCGGATGCGTCTGATTACGAACAACCCAACGAAACTCGGTGGACTCGAAGGTTATTCGATTGACATCGTCGGTCGGGTCGCACTTCCCACCGTCGCGACCGCCCACAATGTGCGGTATCTGCGGACGAAGCGGGACCGCATGGGCCACGTACTCGATCACGGCCTGCCCGACGCGATGGCCACGTGACGGGATCCGGTAGATTGTGATATTCCACAATTCAACGATGTGGAGTAACGGCCGCCACATCCTGGGAGGAGAGGGAACGATATGACACTGCTGCCGAGCGCGGGCACCGAGAGCACCACGCGGCCCGACGCCGTCGGCACTGTGCCACCCGCCTCCGCCGACCCGCCGCGAGAACGCGACGTCATCACCGCCTTCGCCGAGATAACCGGGGAGGCCATCGGGGACGCCGACCTCGAACACCTCCTGCGCTCGGTGTGTGTGAAGCTGTGCAACGTCATCGGAGTCTCCCGGTCGTCGCTCTACCTCAAACGCCCGGACGGCCGGTTCCGAGGCGCCGCCGGCCACTGTTCCGACCAGGGTGACATCACCGAGGCCGTCAAACGCCAGGAGTCCGGTATCGCGGGCGACCGGTTCAGCCGGGAAGTCATCGAGACCGCGCGCCCTGTCCTCATCGACGACGTCGCCAACGATCCGCGCCCGCACCGCCGCACCATGGAGCACTGGCGGGTGCGGGCGATGCTGGGTGTGCCGCTGGTGTTCGACGGCGAGGTCATCGGCCTGCTCTTCGTCGACGACAAGGACCGCGATCACGTCTACACCCAAGAGGACGTCGAGATCGCGGAGATGTTCGCGCAGCTCAGTGCGCTGTTCATCAGTCAGGCGATGCTCAACGTCCGGCTGCGCAGCCAGGCCTCGGAGATCGCCCGCAGCCGCAACACGCTTGCCTATCTCGCGGACGTGCACCGCAAACTCACCAACGCCGTCCTCGAAGGCGCCGACATCCACAGCGTGGTGACGCTGCTGTCGAGCTTGTCCGCCAAACCCGTAGTGCTCTACGACGAGGACTTCCGGGTCCTGGCCTGGGCGTCTCCTGCAACGCTCGGTCTCGACCGCCCGCCCGTTATCTCCCAGCAGGTGCGGAGGATGCCGTCGGTCGAGGCGGAACTGGCGGGTCTCAGCCCGGAACGTCCCTCCGCGATCGTCCCACCGACTCTGTCGGTGGGACTCGGACGACGGCACCTGATGTGCCGGCTGATCATCGAAGGGCGGCCGAACGGCTATCTCGGCATCGTCGAGGTCGGGCGTTCCCTCGAGACGGTGGACAGCCATCTGGCCGAGCACGGCGCGACGGTGCTGTCACTGCAGATCCTGTCCGAACGACGCCAGATCGAAACCCAGGGTCAAGCGCGAGACGACTATCTGTCCGACCTGCTGCGCAACACCCGCGACAAGGAGCATCTGCTGCGCCGGGGCCCCCAGTTCGGCATCGACCTCACCCACCCGCACGTGCTGGTACGTTTCGAGCTGTCCGCTGACCCGCGTACCACCGCCTCCGCGGCGCAACGGCTCGTCACCCGCCGGTTCCGGGAGGTCTTCGGCATCGACGAACCCGCCGCGGTGAAACTGCCCGGCCACGTGATCGTGCTCGTCCCGCTCCCCGACGGCGGGTCGGCGGAGGAGATGCAGACCCTCCGCGACCGGGTCGGGCGGGTGCGGGAGTCACTGCAACCCGAGCTCGCCACCGGCGCCACGGTCATCTCCGGCGTGTGCCGCGAGGTCACCGGCTTCCCGCAGGCGGCCCGCGAGATGAAAGAGGTTGCCGACATCGCGCGATCGTTCGACTGGTCCGACGGTGTCCTCGACGTCACCGAACTCGGGCTCTTCCGCGTCGTCGTCAGTTCCGGACGCGTCAAGGACGCAGTGCGCTTCGCCCACGAGTACGTCCACGCCGTGCGCGGTGCCGACGACGGTGTGCTGCTCGAGACGTGGCGGGCGTTCGTCGCCGCGGAGGGAAGGGTGCAGGGCGCCGCGCTGGCGCTCGAGGTCCACGAGAACACGGTCCGGTACCGCATGGGCAAGATCAAGGAACTCACCGGCCTGGACCCGACGAGTCTGGACGTACTGCTCGCTGCGCGCCTGGCCTTCCAGATCCTCGACTTCGCGGCCCGCTGACCAGCGCAGATCCCTGACCGGATGCCATTGTAGGAATCCACAACGAGGGTCGACGAGGTACGGTGCCACCGACGGATCCGGTCGATACGTTCTATTCATGCCGACCGACACCACACACAGCGACCTCCTCGGGGTCGACCTCACCGCCGTGCGGGACTGGATGGACGCGCAGGGCCTCGGGTCCGGTGATCTGACCGCCGCCTCGCCTATCGGGGGTGGAACGCAGAACGTCATGCTCGGCTTCGAACGTTCCGGCGTCCACTACGTCCTCCGAAGGGGACCGAAACACCTTCGGCCACATTCGAATCGGATGATGGCGAGAGAGATGACGCTGCTCCGCGCACTCGCCGGCACCACCGTGCCGCATCCCACCTTCGTCGCCGGCAGCGAGAACACCGACATTCTCGGCGCAGCCTTCTACCTGATGCACGCTGTGGACGGCTACAACGCCGCCGAGTCACTTGCCCCCGGCCACGCCGCCGATCGCGGCGCCCGCCACCGGATGGGACTGGCCATGGTGGACGCGCTCACAGAACTCGGTCGTGTCGACCCCGTGCAGATCGGGCTCAGCGACTTCGGTCGTCCCGACGGTTTCCTCGACCGCCAAGTCGCTCGCTGGAGCAGCGAACTCGAGTCCTACACGCTGCTGCCGGGCTACCCGACAGTGCTGTTGCCCGGTGTCGACCGGATCGCGTCCTGGCTCGACGACCACAAACCCCGGACCTGGACACCGGGAATCCTGCACGGCGACTATCACGTCTCCAACGTGATGTTCGATCGCATCGATCCGGTGCTCACCGCCATCGTCGACTGGGAGATGGCGACCATCGGGGATCCCCTCCTCGACCTCGGCTGGATGCTCGCCATGTGGCCGGACACGGACGGCGGATCCGACCTGCTCGAGAGCCGTCTCGCCGCGGCAGGTGGTCTCCCGTCCCGCACCGAACTGATCGACCGGTACGCGGCGAACACCGAGCGCGATCTGAGCGCAATCGACTGGTACACGGCGCTGGCCGGCTTCAAACTCGGCATCATCCTCGAAGGCACCTACGCGCGCGCCTGTTCCGGGCAGGCATCCACCGAGGTCGGTGATCGCCTGCACCGCTACGCCCTTCGACTGTTCGACCGCACTCTGCGGTTCCTCGACTGACGCTTCACCCACCGACCGGAGGTACGAAAGATGGCATGGGATTTCTCCACCGAGCACGAATTTCAGCAGAAGCTGGACTGGATGACCACCTTCGTGCGCGACGAGATCCGTCCGCTGGAAACGCTCGAACTCACCTGGCCGCAGCTGCTGAAAGCCATCGCGCCCCTCCAGCAGGAGGTCAAGTCCCAGCAGCTGTGGGCCGCTCATCTCGATCCCGAACTCGGTGGCCAGGGCTACGGTCAGGTCAAGCTCGGCCTGATGCACGAAATCCTCGGCTCTTCCCCGCTCGGTCCTCTCGTATTCGGTTGTCAGGCGCCGGATTCCGGCAACGCCGAGATCCTGGCGGCGGTGGGCACCGACGAGCAGAAGCGCCGCTGGCTCGACCCGTTGCTCGCCGGTGAGAAGTACTCCGCCTTCGCCCTGACCGAGCCCGACAACGCCGGCGCCGACCCGACGAACCTGCAGACCACCGCCGTGCGCGACGGCAACGAGTGGGTGCTCGACGGGCACAAGTGGTTCATCAGCAACGCCTCGACCGCCGATTTCGTCATCGTCGTCGCCGTCACCGATCCGGACGCGGAACGACACCGCCGGGCATCGCAGTTCATCGTCCCGATCGACGCTCCCGGCCTCGAGGTGGTGCGTGACATCGCGTCGATGGAGAATCCCTCACCCCGGGACAACACTTACGGTTCGCATTGCGAGGTCGTCCTGCGCGGTGTGCGCGTCGGTGACGACGCCCTGCTCGGCAATCCCGGCGACGGCTTCCTCATCTCCCAGAAACGTCTCGGCCCCGGCCGGATCCACCACTGCATGCGCTGGATCGGGCAGGCCAACCGCGCTTTCGACATGATGTGCGAGCGCGCCACCTACCGTTTCGCCCATGGCAGTGTCCTGGGCGAGAAGCAGACGGTGCGCAACTGGATCGCCGACTCTGCCGCCGAGATGCAGGCCCTGCGCCTGATGACCCTACAGGCCGCCTGGGTGATCGACACGAAGGGCACGAAGGAGGCGCGCAAGGAGATCGCCATGATCAAGTACTACGGTGCGAAAATCCTGCACGACATCATCGATCGGTCGATACAGACACACGGCTCTCTCGGTTACAGCTCCGACCTGCCGCTGGACTTCATGTACCGCGCGGCCCGCGCCGCACGGTTGTACGACGGCCCCGACGAGGTACACCGCGACACCGTCGCCAAGCTGATCCTTCGCGGCTACGAGGCCCCCGCAGACCGCATCCCGTCCGAGCACGTGCCGACCCGTCGGCGCGCGGCGCAGGAGCGCTACGCCGACCTGTTCGACGAGGTCCTCGCCTCCGTCTGACGACCCTGGAGGCGGTGTGGCGTGCGATTCTTCGAGGAGTTCCGCACACCACACCGTTCTCGTCGACGGTCGGTGCCATCAGAAGACGACCGAATCCGCTCCGGCCGATTCCCCCAGATATGCCTGCTCGAGCAGATGCGGGGAGGCCGCGAGTTCGGCGGCGGGGCCGCTCGTCGTCACCTCGCCGTGCCGCAGCACCATCGCGTGGTCGGCAACCGACAGCGCCATGTGCACGTGCTGCTCGACGAGCACGACCGCGGCGTTCCTCTCATCGGCGAAACTGCGGACGACGGGCAGCAACGAGTCGACAACCACGGGCGCGAGACCCATGCTCAGTTCGTCGACGAGCAGCACCTTCGGTGCCTGGACGAAAGCCCGTCCGAGCGCGAGCATCTGCTGTTCGCCGCCGGAGAGCATGCCCGCCGCGATCGAGCGGCGTTCCCCGAGTGCCGGGAAGTACTCGATCACCTCGTCGATCGTCGGGCCGTCCTTGTGGCGGGCGAGGCGCAGGTTCTCGACGACCGTGAGGGACTTGAACAGTGAGCGATCGTCGGGGACGAGCACGATGCCGGCCTTCGACGCCGCGCGTGCGTTGCCCGCCGCGACGGGTTGGCCGTCGAGTTCCATCGAACCACCGAGCGGGGCGAGCAATCCCGCCAGGGTCAGCAGCAGCGTGGTCTTGCCCGCCCCGTTCGGGCCGAGCAATGCCATCACCTGCCCGGAACCCAGTTCGATGTCCACATCCCGCACACACGGCCGTCCGCGGCCGTAGCCGGCGAACAGTCCGGTGGCACTGAACTTCGTCGTCACGAGCCCGCCTCCGCTTTCGCTGTCGTCATGAGCTCGCCGTCGCTCGCTGTCATGAGCTCGCCTGCGCCCTCCCGGGTCGCACCGAGGTAGGCCGCGACGACTGCCGGGTTGCCACGGATTTCGTCGGGTGTGCCGTCGGCGATGATGCGTCCGAGGTCGAGCACCACGATGCGGTCGCACAGTTCGAGCACCAGATCCATGTCGTGGTCGACGATGAGCACGGTGACCCCGGCATCGCGCACCGCGCGCAGTTTCTCCCCGAGCCAACGGCTTTCGGAGCTCGCCAACCCTGCTGCCGGTTCGTCGAGCAACAGCATCCGGGGACGACCCGCCAGTGCGCGCGCGACCGACACCAATTGCTTTCGGCCCTGCGACAGTTCGGCGACCGGATCGTCGGCGCACGATTCCAGGTCGAGGATCCGGAAGAGCGTGTCGATCCACGGGCCACCCGCCTTACCGGCTCGCGGACCGGCCGTGAACGTGCCGACCGCCACGTTCTCGCGCACCGACAGGTCCTCGTAGAGCGACATGTCCTGGAAGGTGCGGCCGAGCCCGAGACGGCTCCGCCGGTGCGGGACGAGACCGTCGATCCGCCGGCCCTCGAGGGTCACCGATCCCGCGGCGTCCGCGAAACCGCTCAGTGCGTCGATGCAGGTCGTCTTGCCGGCACCGTTGGGTCCGATGAGCCCGACGATCTCGCCCGAACGGACCTCGATCGAGAAGTCCGCCAGCGCCGTGACGGCACCGTGGGTGACGGTCAGGCCGTCCGCGGTGAGCACCACCGCGCCTTCCGGTCCGCCGGACAGCATCGTCGACAGCTCGGCCTGCGTGTCGATCGGGACGGCGACGTCGGTCTTCACCGGGCGTCCCGACCGCGCGCGAAGGGCTGCCTGCAGCCGCGCGATCCGCTCGGCGAAGTGCCCGGCGATGCCTTCGGGGTAGCTGATCACGGTGACGGTGAGCAGGACCCCGCCGATGATCGCGTAGTAGTCGGCGAAACCGAGCAGCCGGTCGAGCAGGATGAACATCAGTCCGCCGGCACCGAGGACACCGGAGAGGATGCCGCCGCTGACCAGAGTGACCCCGGCGATGTAGATCATCGCGAACAACGCGATACCGCCGATCGTCGTGTACGACTCCGCGGTCACGACGGTCTGTTGATAGGCCATCAGCGATCCGCCCAGACCAGCGATGAACGCCCCGATGGCAAAGGCCAGCAGCTTGGTGCGCGACACGTCGATGCCCGAGGCCGCCGCGGCACGCTCGTCGGCGCGCACCGCCAGCATCGCCGCCCCCAGCCTCCCGGTCCGCAGCTTCACCACGGCCACCGCGACGATCACGAGCACCACCAGGCAGAGGAATCCGAAGGCCACCCGCGGATAACCCGCACCGGACCCGATGGACAAATCCATACCGAAGAGCGTCGGTGGTTCGACCTGGGCGCCCTGCATCCCGCCGTTGAGATCGGTGTTACGGAACCACACGAACTCGAGGAAGACCGCCAGCGCGAGAGTGACCACGGTGACGGGCAATCCGCGGATCCGCAGCGCGGGCAGTCCCACAACCACGCCGATGACCGTCGCGGCCAGCGCCCCGATGATCGGTGCGATCGGGAACGGGATACCCCAGTCCGTGGTCAGGCGGCTGAGGGTGAACGCGCCGACACCGGCCAGGGGCAGCTGCGCCAGTGAGATCTGGCCTGCGAAACCGGTCACGACGACCTGCGACAGGCCGATGATCGCGAGGACGAGGCTGACGATCACTGCGGCCCGGTAACTTCCGGAGGTCAGGGTCAGGGCCAGGACCGCGACGACCACCCCGACCAGTGTCGGTAGCAGGATCCGTCGCGGCCGCGGTGCCCGACCGAGCGACGACTTGACGATCGCCCCGCGGGTGGGCAACGGCTTACCGCGCACCACCAGGAACGCCAGGATCAGCACGAGCGGAACGAGTTCCGCCATCCCCGATCGAGGGAACCAGTCGACGGTCGCCTGCAGGTGGGTCATCTCGGACTGCAGCATGCCGATCGCGAACCCGGCTGCGACGGTCACGCCCATCGCGGTGAAGTTCCCGACCAACGCCGCCGCGAGTGCCGGAATCACGAATAGCGAGTAGGACACCGGGACGAGCGGGACGATGGGTGCGATGAGGATGCCGCCGATGCCGGCGACCACGGTGCTCAGCGCCCAGTTGCCGAGCGCGATCCGATCGGGAGACAGACCCGTGACGAGTGCGCCCTTCTCGGATTCGGCGGCCGCGCGGGTCGCGAGTCCGAACCGGGTGTACCGGAACAGGCACACGAGTACGACCGTCATCGCGATCATGAGGACCGCGAACCACAACCGGTCCTGTGGGATCCGCATGCCGGCGACGGTGAGCGCACCGTTGGGCAGGATCGGCTTGACCGAGACGGGGGTGGTGCCGACCCGCAGCGCGAGCAGCGCCTGCACGACCAGCATCACGCCGATGGACACGACCGCCTTGGCGACCGGCGGGGCGTTCCGCACCAACCGGAACACCAGGCCGTAGAGCACCACGCCGAGGACCGCGGCGATCAGCAGGGACAGTGCCAGTGCCGGCACGAATCCCCACGGACCGCCGAGGTCGACGGTGGTCGGCATCCCCGGAATCGGATTGAGCAACTCGCCCTTGCGCAGGAACCCGTAGGTGTACGCCACGTACAGGGCGATCGCGCCGGTCGCGAAGTTCACGACCCCGGAGCTCCGGAAGGTCATGACCAGCGCGAGCCCGAGTGCCGCGTAGACGGCGCCGTTGCCCAATCCGAGTGCGAGGAAGACGAAGTGACCGGACATCAGTCACTCGTTTCCGGTGAGCCGGCCCGGCTCGTCACTGTCCGACCTTCGGGTCGGTGGCCTTCCCGCCTTCGACCGTCGCGATGATGCCCTGGTTTGCGCACACGGCAGGCATGCCGGGCATCGCGGTGCCGTCGCAGGTGAAGGTGATGCCATCTGCGGCGGGCATGGGCACGTCCACGGCGGTCTTGATCGCACCATCGATCGCGGCGGCGGTCGGCTCGCCCTCGAGGTTCTCGGCCGCGCGGATCAGGCCGAGCATGGCCTGGTAGCCGGTGAACGTGAAGCCGTTGATGTCGGCGTCGGGTGCGTAGCGTTCCATGACCGAGCGGTAGAGCACGGCTTCGGGTTCGTCGGAGTCGATGTCGGCCCCGAGGAAGGCCGTGGCGCCGTCGAGGGAGTCGCCGACGGCGTCGATCACAGAGGGGTCGAGGCACGGCTGGATGATCATCTTCGCCTGGTCGGCGCCGAGCGTCATCATCGAGCGGAGCACGGAGGTGCACATCGTCGCGTCGCCGATCACCGCGACCGCGTCGACGCCGTCCGCCAGGCCGGCGCTGACCTGCGGCGTCGCGTCGGGGGTGCCGGGTGTCACCGGGGCGATCTTCAGCTCCACACCGGCGGCGCCGAAGGTGCTGTCGCCGAGGGCCTGGGTGGAGGCGATGACCGCGCCGGTGTCGATGACGAAGGCCGCGACCTTCTGATAGCCCTGCTCCGCAGCGTAGTTCGCCATCGCGGCGAGCGAGCCCGGGAAACCACTGTTGAGGGCGTAGGCCGACGGGGAGGTCAGCTCCGCGGGGGTGGTGCCGGACGGCGTCATGTACGGGATGCCGGCGCCGGTGATGATCGGGACCATGGCGGCGCCGTGGCCGGAAGAGGGCACGACGACCGCCGCGACCCCCTTCTCGACCATCTGGTTCGCGCAGTCCTGGTTGGAGGCGGGATCCTCCTTGGCGGCGCAGATCTCGAGTTCGATCGGGTGTCCCCCGATACCGCCGAGATGGGCGTTGGCGTATTCGGCGGCGGCCTCGGCGGCGCGGCGGTTGTCGGGCATCGAGATCGCCGGTCCGCCTTCGGGATTGATCACCCCGATTCTCACGGGTGTACCGGTCGCCGGGTTGTCCGGGAACGCGCTGCTCGGCGCTTCGGCGGAACCGGCGTCCGCACTGTCGTCCGTGCTGCCGCACGCCGTTCCCACCACCAGCGCGGAGGTCACCAGGAGCAACCCCAGACGCATTCTCTTGACGGATTCCCTGCGGGTCGAACCGAACATCTGAGACACGGGGCCACTCCCTCGTTTCCTGACACGGGCGTTGGACGTTCCGGCTGAGTGATGCACCTCACACTGGAGTGGGCTGAGCGTAAGTTGGCTTCTCAGTTGTGTCAATAGGATTACGTAGTTATCTATGTAAGAATGGTGCAGCAATCGCACCCGACGGCGCGGACGCCGGTCGGGCACGCCGAATGCGCACATCTTGTCGCGCCGGTTCGGCGTGTCGCGACGAGATGTGCGCAGGATCGGACGGTCAGGTGCCGCAGAAGGTCCGGAAGGACTCGGCGAACGAACGCGGTGCGGGCGAGGCGTATTCGGTCCACTCGGCACGCGCCTCGAAGGGATGCGTGACGACGTCGAGCAGTTTCGCGAACGGCTCGAGGTCGCCGCCGGTCGCCGCCTTCAGCGCGGCGTCGACCTGATGGTTGCGCGCGATGTACAGCGGGTTGACGCGGTCCATCGCCCCCGCCCTCTCCCCCGCTGCCCGGTCGTCCCGCTCGGCTGCGGCGTGCCAACGTTCGAGCCACGATGCCGAGCGCTCACGCGGCACGAGTCCGTCGAGGGGTGCCGGATTGCCGCGCAGTTCGTCGGCGAGGGCACGGAAGGTCGCCGTCCAGTCGGCGCGGTGCTCTTCCAGCAGCGTGAGCAGATCGTCGACCAGCGTCTGGTCGAGAGAGTCTTCCGGGAGACCGAGTTTGGCGGCCAGACCGGACCGGTAGTGCCGCTCGTAACGGGTGTCGAAGCTGTCCAGAACGGCGGTGACCGCGGCGATCGCCGCGTCCGGGGTCGAATCGACGAGTCTGAGCAAGGTTTCGGCGAAGCGCGCCAGATTCCATTTCAGGACGGCGGGCTGGTTGCCGAACGCATAGCGTCCGCTGTGGTCGATGGAACTGAACACCGCCGCCGGATCGAAGGCGTCGACGAAGGCGCACGGACCGTAGTCGATGGTCTGCCCCGAGATGGTGGTGTTGTCGGTGTTCATCACCCCGTGCACGAAACCGACGAGCATCCACTGCGCCACCAGCGACGCCTGCGCCTCGACCACGGCGGTGAACAGGCCCAGGTAGCGGTTGTTCTCACCGGTCTCCGGTAGATCGAGCAGATCCGGATAGTGCCGGGCGATCGCGTGGTCGGCCAGCGCGCGCACGACCTCACCCTGCCGCGCAGCGAACTCGAAGGTCCCCACCCGCAGATGACTGGCCGCGACACGGGCCAGCACCGCACCGGGCTCGGCGCCCTCGCGGTAGACCGGCCGACCGGTCGCCACCACCGACAACGAACGGGTGGTCGGAATGCCGAGCGCGTGCATGGCCTCGCTCACCAGATACTCGCGCAGCATCGGCCCGACGACCGCGAAGCCGTCCCCACCCCGGGAGAACGGAGTGGGCCCCGAACCCTTGAGATGCAGATCGACGCGGCCACCGTCCGCGTCGACGAGTTCACCGAGCAACAACGCCCGACCGTCGCCGAGCAGCGGAGCGTATCCGCCGAACTGATGTCCGGCATAGGCCATCGCGACCGGCTTCGCGCCCGCCGGTACCTCCGCGCCGGCCAGGGCGGCGACGCCGTCGGCGCTGCGCAACGCCGCCACGTCCAGTCCCAGCGACACCGCGAGGTCCTCGTTGAGCGCGAGCAGTTCCGGGTCGGGGGCCTCGGCGCCCTGCCACGGCACCGACAATCCGCTCAATTCGTCGGCGAAGGAGCTGCCGAGACCGGATATCGTGGTGTTCGTGCCGACGGGGAAATCCGGAATCGCAGTCATCCTTCGAGGGTAACCGTGTGACACCGACGCACGCTGCGGGCGAGGGAAACGCCGGTGGACCCCGGTCACCGGCGGCGCATCATTCCGCCCCGGACCGGGTATCCGCCCCCGTGCACACCGACCCGGACGATCCTTGCCGTCCCACCCGGCGGATCCAGGTCCGCGACGTCGCCGAGCACCTCCACGATGTCATGCGATCCGGACCGCAGGGCGGACACGACCGCGTGATCACCGGCATCAGCGATGATTCCCGCGCGGTGCGGCCCGGCGATCTGTACGTAGCGCTACCGGGACACCACGCCCACGGCCTGGAGTTCGAAGCCGAAGCCGCCACCCACGGCGCGGTCGCGGTGCTCAGCGACCGACCGTCGCGCCTGCTGCCCACCTTCGTGGTCGATCGACCACGCGAGGTGGTCGGCCCGTTGGCGTCGTGGATTCTCGGGCATCCCTCCCACGACCTGCAGGTCCACGGCATCACCGGCACCAACGGCAAGACGAGCGCGACCTATCTCCTCGACACCGCACTCGCGGCCACCGGCGTGGTGACCGGCATGATAGGCGGGGTCGTGGTGCGCGGTCCCGCCGGCACACGGCCCGCAACCCGCACCACCCCGGAGGCCTCGGTGGTGCACCGCACCCTTGCCGAGTTCCGTGACCAGGGCGTGCAGGCGGTGACGCTCGAGGTGTCCTCGCACGGCATCAGTCAGGGCCGCGTCGACGGTGTGCGTTTCCGTACCGTCGCCTTCACCAATCTCGGGCGCGACCACCTCGACTTCCACCACACGATGGAGCAGTACTTCGCCGCCAAGGCGGCACTGTTCACCGCCGACCGCACGCAGACGGCCGTGGTGAACATCGACGACGAGTACGGCCGACGTCTGGCTGCCTCCGTCGACGTGCCGCTGTGGACGCATTCGACCCGCGATCCCCGCGCCGACGTGTACGCGGACACGATCCGGTGCGATCTCCACGGCACCACCTTCACCGTGCACACACCGGCCGGGAGTGCGCCGGTGCGACTGTCGCTGCTCGGGCCGCACCAGGTGGCCAATGCGCTGACGGCGCTCACCTCGGTGGCCGCCGTCGACGGCGACGTCCTGCAGGCCGCGGCGGGTCTGGAAACCCTCGCGGGTGTGCCCGGCCGACTCGAACGCGTCGACACCGGCGAAGGCGTTCTCGCGCTCGTGGACTACATGCACAACACGTCCGGGCAACGCGAACTGCTGCCCTTCCTCCGGTCGCTCGCCCCCGAGCGGCGACTGGTCCTCGTGATCAGCGCGACCGGAGAACGCGATCCCGGCAAGCGATTTCCGCTCGGGCACACCGCCGCGACCTACGCCGACGTGGTGGTCGTGACCGACGACAGTCCCCTCTCGGAGGACCCGCGGGTGCTCAGGGATGCGGTCGCCGAAGGTGCCTTCGCAGCGCGCAGTGCCCGCGTCGTCGTCGAAGCCGACCGACGTCGCGCGTTCGACATCGCCGTCGCCCACACCGGCCCCGGAGACGTCGTCGTCGTGGCCGGGCGCGGATGCGAGCCACGGCTGGTCTCCGGGGACATGGTGCAGGTATTCGACGACCGGGACGAACTGCGCCGCGCACTACGCCGCGCGCAACACAGGCCCGTCTCGCGCGTCCCCCGCCCCTGAGCGATTCTCGGTGACCACGGTTGCAGCCACATGTAGCCGCCGGTATCCCGACCGGGATCACCCGGCAATGGCGGCCCGCAACTCTTCCGCCAGGTCGGGAGTGGACGCGACGATCCCGCTCCACCGTTTCGTCAGGTCCGTATCGAACTCGACGGGCCGATCGTAGGCGTCGATCACCGCACCACCGGACGCCTCGACGAGAACCACGGCCGCGGCGATGTCCATGAGGCGATGCGTGTCGCTGCCGGCGTCGACGAAGGCATCCGACGCACCCGTCGCCACGAACACCGATTCCAGGGTGCTGCAGCTGAGGATGCGGATGCGGGTCGCGGCCGATGCGACCCGCCACCAGGCGTCGCGGTTGCGTTCGTGCGGACGCAGCATCGACACCGCCGCCCTGTCGAGCGACGTGCAGCCGCTCGTCCGGTACTCCGATGCCGTGCGCGACGCCCACCATCGTTCGTCGGTGTGCAGCCACGACGTCATCGCCTCGGTGAACTCCCCGTCGACGACGACCGCTGCACTGAAGCAGGCCAGCGGGATGCCCGCTGCGGCATTCGCGGATCCGTCCACGGGGTCGACGACCAGCGTGATCGCCGAACCCACGTCGACGAAGCCGCGCTCCTCCGACAGGATGTTCGCGCCCGCAGCGGTGGCGGCACCGATGATCGCGTCCTCCACCAGCACGTCGACGAACATGGTGTCGGTGCCGTCGGCACCCACCATGGCCACCGAACGAAGCTTCTCCCGCGAGTAGGTACGCACCGCGTCGCGGTAGGCAGCGGTTGCGGCGTCGGCGGTGGCGGTGAGGATGCCGGTGGCAGCGGTCCGGGCCGCTTCGATAATGGTCACGTGAAACTCCGGGTCGTAGTTGTGGTGGTTACGAAATGGCGCGGCGCACCCATATCGCGAGCCCTTCGACCGCCATGACAACCACGAAGATCATCACGACGACCATGGTCACGACGTCGAACTGCATCACCCGCGCGGCATTCATGAGATAGAAGCCGATACCGCCCGCGCCGACGACGCCGAGAAGCGTTGCGGCGCGGATGTTGCTGTCGAGCTGATAGAAGATGTGTGCGACGATCGCGGGGCCCGACTGGCGGACGGTCGCACCGATGAGCACCTGCATCCGGGTGGCGCCACCGGCCAGTACCGCCTGCTGAACGCGCACGTCGGTTTCCTCCACCGAGTCGGCGATCAGTTTGGACAGCAGTCCGATGGCACCGACGGACAAGGCGATCGCGCCGGCGGTGGCACCGAGACCGGTGACGACGATGACGATGATCGCGAAGATCAGGTCGGGGATGCCGCGGACCGCGACGATGAAGATACGGAAGCCTTTGGCGATGCCCGGCGTCGGTGCGACGTTGCGGGCGGCGAGCAGGCCGACGGGGACCGCGACCACCAGACCGATGAACGTTGCGGCCAGAGCGATCTGGACGGTGACGAGCAGCTGCTCCCACAGTTCCGACCCGATGCCGCCGGTACCGGGCGGGAAGAACAGCGACAGGGTGTTGAACATGGAGCCGAAACCGTCGGCCATGCGCGACAGGTCGATCTGCGCACCCCACGTCGCGAACACGAGCGCGAGTGCGAAGAGCACCACGTAGATCGTGCGGCGGATACGTTCGCCGGTCCACGGCGGGCTGACCCGGTAGTTTCCGTCGGCGGTGCGGGCGGCGGCCGTGCGTGCCCGGGCCTCGGAAGTGGCTGCGGCGCCGCGGTCGAGCCAGCCGTTCTGCGCGGTGGCGACCTTCTCGCGCATCCGCGTCCAGATGGTGCGGTGTGCCGGTGCCTGATCGCCGAGCACCATCTTCCGCAGCGCTCCGGAGATGAGTTCGACGACGATGCACAGTGCGACGACGAACAGCGCCAGCGCCATGCCGCGCTGATAGTTCATGGTGCGCAACGCACCCGACAGTTCGAGGCCGATGCCGCTGACGCCGACGTATCCGAGGATGACCGACGCGCGCAGGTTGATGTCGAAACGGTGCAGGGCGGTGGCGACGAAGGCCGGCATGGCCTGCGGGAACACTCCGCCCACGATCTGCTGCCACCATGACGCACCGGCCGCACGCAGTGCATCGCGGGGTCCGGGGTCGGTGTCCTCGATCGCATCCGCATAGAGCTTGCCGACCATGCCGATCGAGTGCAGGCCGAGCGCGAGAATGCCGGCGACCGCTCCGAGTCCGAACAACCGCAGGAACAGGATCGCCAGCACGAGTTCGGGAATGGTGCGGGTGACGACGATGATCGCACGGGCACCCCAGCGCAGCGCCGTGCCGGGGGTGGTGTTGTGGGCCGCAGCGAGGGCCACGAACATGCTGAGTATCACCGACAGCACCGTCGCGAGGAGCACGATGCCGAGGGTCTGTGCCGTCATCGTGACGAGTTCGCCGATCGGCGGGAAGTCGAGCGGGAAGATGCGCCCGACGAAACTCACCGCATTGTCGGCACTGTCGATGATCGTGGCCACATTGATCTTCAGGTCCGCCACCGCCCACAGGGACGCGGCGAACAGGCCGAACAGGATGACGTTCACGCTCACCGTCTGCCACGTCGGGCGTGGCAGCGTCGAGCGCGGTGGGTTGGTCAGAAGAGTCATGGAGGCGCTACACCGGCTGTCCGACGGAGACCGGTTCGACGGCCGAGTAGATCGACATCGTCTCGTTCTTGTCGATCTGCGAGACCGGCTTGTCGAGAACCAGTGAGCCGCCGCGCAATCCGACGAGTCGATGTCCCCACGACAACGCGAGGTCGACCTGGTGCAGACTGCACACCACGGTCAGCGAATCCTCCGACGCGATGCGGGAGATCAAGGCCATCACCTGAGCCGAGGATTCCGGATCGAGGGAGGCGACCGGTTCGTCGGCGAGCAGGATGCGCGGCTTCTGGATGAGTGCGCGGGCCACGGCGACTCGCTGCTGCTGGCCCCCGGAGAGGGTGTCGGCGCGCTGGAACGGACGGTCGGCGAGGCCCACACGGTCGAGTTGTTCCATCGCGGCGAGCCGCACCGACTTCGGATAGCTCATCAGCCCGAAGCGCGGGCCGCGCAGCGACCCGAGGGCGCCGGTGCACACGTTCTCGAGCACCGTCATGTTCCCGACGAGATGGAACTGCTGGAAGACGAAACCGACCTTGCGGCGCAACGCCCGAAGTTCTCGTCCGCGGGCGGTGCCGACGTCCTGGCCGAGAACCTGCACCGTGCCCGAGGTGGGCAGGTGCAGGCCGTCGAGCAGACGCAGCAGGGTGGATTTTCCGGAGCCCGACAGGCCCAGGAGCGCGACAACTTCACCCGGGTACACCTCGAGCGACACGTCGTCGAGCGCCCGCAGATCGGGACCGAACTGCTTCGTGACGCCGCTGAGCGAGATGGTGGGCCGGAGGATCTTGTCGATGGATGCGCCGAGGCGCGAATGATCGGAGTCGGTCATGTCGGGCTCCAAGAGGGTCGGGGTTCGTGGGGTCAGCTCGCGCAGGACGGCGACTGGGTGATCTCGCAGACTTTGCGGACGCCGTCGTAGACGTCGTCGGTCACCGGGATGTATCCGTACTCGGCGCTCTCCGGCAGTTCGCACTCCTCCGCGGTGCTGCAGTAGCCGGCCTCGACGAGCGCCGGACGGTTGAGCTTGTTCTGGAAGATGTCGCTGAGCTGGTCGACGAGGTCCTGCGGCAGAGTGCTCAGCACCGCGGTCGGGCTGGACGCGATGGTCTCGGATTCCCAGACGACGTCGAGGTCACCTTCGGCGAGATCGCCCTTCTTCACGAGGGTCTCGGTGACCATCGTGTCGAACGCGAAGCCCGCGTCGCACTGGCCGCTCTTCACGGCGAGCGCCGACGCGTCGTGACCGCCGGCGAAGACCGGGGTGACGTCGTTCTCCGGGTCGATTCCGGCCTCGATGAGACCGGCCGAGGGATACAGGTAGCCGGATGTGGAGGTGGGGTCGACGAAGCACACCGTCTTGCCACGGAAATCTTCGAGCGAGCGGATGTCGGAACCGGCAGGCACGATCGCGTACGACTGGTAGCCGGGCTTCTCGTCGGGGGCATCGGCGAAGCTCGCGAGAGGCTGCACGGGCACACCGCTGTCCCGTGCCGTGACGTAGGAGAACGGGCCGTAGTGGCCGATGTGCACCTTTCCTGCGCGCTGCGCCTCGATGACAGCGGCGTAGTCGGTGGCATTCTGGAATTCGGTCTTCAGGCCGGTCTCGTCCTCGATGACCTTCTGCACCAGCGCGAACTGCTGCTGGAGACTGGAGCTCTCCTCGCTGGGGATGGCGGCGATCACCAGGGTGTCGGGGGCGCCGTCACCGGCGGACGTGCCGCCGGCGGAGTTGTCCTCGTCGGCGCTCGACCCGCAGGCGGAGAGGGCGAGCGCCGCGGCGGCGGCCACGGCGGCAGCCGTCAGGGAACGTGATGAACGAATACGCATGGGAAGAACTCCTTGTCGGGGCGTCGCGTTCAGACTGTCTGCATGGTGTATCCGGGTATCGAACTGGAGATGAACCGTTCATCTCGCCCGAGCGACGATCCGTACGCCTTGTGCGGTAATTCGGATCACACCGCGCGCAGCACGGCGCGGGTGACGGGATGCCCGTGCTCGACGGCGACGAGCACCAGATCAGCGCGCTGACCTGCGTCGAGAGCCCCTCGGTCGGCGAGCCCCACGGCCGTGGCAGGGCCACTGGTGACCAGCGCGACGGCGGCCGGAAGGCCCATCCCCCGCTCGGCGAGGACGAACGCTGCACCCAGCAGCGACGACGGAAGGTAATCCGACGCCAGCGCGGTCACCAGTCCCAGGTCGGCCAGCTCACCGGCGGACACGTTGCCGGAATGCGACTTCCCGCGCAGCACGTTCGGTCCGCCCATGACCACCGACATCCCGCGATCCCGCGCCTCTCGTGCCGCCTCCACCGTCGTGGGGAACTCGGCGACGTTGCCGCCGCGCGCAGCGAGGTCGGCGATCTCCACGGCCGACTCGGGGTCGTGCCCGAAGATGCGGACGAGCCCGGTACGGGACTGCTCGGCGAGCCAGCCCATCGTCGTGTCGCGGATGCCGGCGTTGGCTTCGCGTTCGGCTGCCAGTTCGTCGACGTAGGCGCGGGCGGCCTCCGCGGAGATGCCGCGAACACCTGCGATGTGATTCTCGTAGTAGGCGCGGTCCGCGTACTGCCCGATGCCGGGGGTGTGGTCCTCGTGCGAGATCACCGCGGGCGTTTCGGTGGTGACCGCACCGGTGGCGACGAGCCGCTCGAATTCGGCACGCATGGCCTCGAACCCGGCCTCCGACCGGACGTCCAGGCGGTGCAGTACCCGGTGGTCGACGAGCCCGCAGTCGGTCTCGCGCAGCGACCACTGCTCGATGGACTCGCACATGCGTTGCGCGACGTGCACGCTGCGGCCCGACGTCGCGGTGGCCCGGTCGGAGAACGACGCGCCGTGGAAGACCGTGGTCACGCCGGCGGCGCGAACCTTGCCCTCGAACGACATGAGCGCGAACGACCAGGGCAGTTCGACGCCGGGTCGCGGCATCCGTTCCTTCTCGAGGCCGTCGGAGTGCACGTCGACGAGCCCGGGCAGGCACAGCAGTCCCCCGCCGTCGACGTCGGCGCGGACACCGGGCACCGACGGGCCGACTTCGGCGATACGACCGTCGCGCACCACGATGCGGGCGTCGTCGAGGACCCGGTCGGGCAGCACGGCCCGCACGTGCCCGATCACGTAGTTCTGCGGTGCGCGCTGCAACGTCCAGGGCAGCGCGTCGGTGGTCTCGGGGGCGAGTTCGATTCCGGTCATGCTGCGTGTGCTCCCAATACGTCGGCGGGGGGACCGATTTCGGCGATGTCACCGTCCGCGAACCGGACGACACGGGTGGCAAGGCGGTGCATGGCGTCGAGGTCGTGGAAGACCGCGAGAACGGCGACGCCGGAGGCGGACAGCGAGGCGATCAGCTCCAGGGCGCGCTCCCGGTTGACGGGGTCGAGCGCCGAGACCGGTTCGTCGAGCAGCAGCAGGCGCGGCGGGTGCACGGTGCCCGCGGCGATGTTCACACGCTGACGTTCACCGCCCGACAGGACGCTGCAGTCGACGTCCCACAGTGCCTCGTCGAGGGCCAGGCGCTTCAGCGACTCCGCGGCGGCGTCGCGGGCCTCGGTGCGGCTCATCCCGCGGCGACGAGCGGCGGATGCCACCACCTCGAGCGGTGCGGTGCGCGGCGGCGCCGACAGGAACTGGGAGACGTAACCGAGTTCGCGGCCGCGGAGGCGGGCCATCTCCCGGTCGGGCAGGTCGGTGAGTTCGACCGGGCCGTCGTCGGTGTGCAGCACGACGGACCCGGAGTCGGGCAGGTAGCTGCGGTGCACGCAGCGCAGGAAGCTGGACTTTCCTGCACCGGACGGCCCGGCGAGCGCCACGTGCTCGCCGGCGGCCACGTCGAGGTCGACGCCGTGCAGCGACGTCACCTTCCGTCCGTCGATGGTGTGGAGGGTGAACGACTTTCGCAGGTCGCGCACGGTCAGAACAGGTGTGGTCTGCATGGTCATCTCCGGGCGGCGGCGACGAGCCGCTGAGTGTAGGGGTGGTGGGGGTCCTGGAACAGCTGGTCGGTGAGGCCGGTTTCGACGGCGCGTCCCACGTTCATCACCAGCGTGCGGTCGGTGAGCGCTTCGATGACCGCGAAGTCGTGGCTGACCACCACGGCTGCGGTGTCGCGTTCGGCGAGCAGGTTGCGCAGCAGGTCGAGCACACCCGCGGCGACGGACGCGTCGAGACCGGTGGTGGGCTCGTCGAGCAGCAGCACCCGCGGATCGGTGGCGAGGGCCTTGGCGATCTGCACGCGCTGGCGCATACCGCCGGAGAAGGTGTGGACCGGATCGTCCATGCGGTCGAGGGGAACTTCGACCTTCTCGAGCAGATAGGCGGCGCGGTCGCGGATCTCGTAGTAGTTGCGCCAGCCCGCCGCGGTGAGCCGCTCGGCGATGTTGCCACCGGCCGACACCGTCATGGTGAGTCCGTCGGCGGGGTTCTGGTGGACCAGCCCCAGGGTGTCGATCCGCAGAGCACGACGCTCGGTGTCGTCGAGGGTGAACACGTCGGTGCGGCCCTCGTCGAGCGTGGTCAGGAACATCGAACCGGCCGTGGCCTTCTCGTCGCCGATGAGGCAGCGCAGCACGGTCGACTTGCCGGATCCGGATTCGCCGATGATGCCGAGTGCCTCACCGGGTGCGACGTCGAAGCTGACGTCCCATGCCGCGACGACCGCTCCGGTACGGGGACTGATGGCCGTGCCGGCCTCGGGTCCGGTGCCGGGAACTGCGTCGGCGCCACCGGGGCCGTGCACCTTGCCGACTCCGCGGACGGCGAGCGTCCAGCCTTCGGCATGGGCCGGGACGGGCCGGTCGACGAGTTCCTTCGGGTCGCGGTGATCGGCGGCAGCGGCGACGCGGACGCGACGCTGCGGATCGGGCAGGTACTGCAGCGGGGCGTTGTTCGCGTGCCGGTCGAGGTCGACGTCGGCGTCGGTGACGCGGGTGCACCACTCGACGTCACTGCACATCATGCGGCCGGGGGCGGCCTCGACGAGGAAGGTGTCGGTGGAACCGCACCGCTCGCACTGCTGATCCTTCGAACCCTCCACCTCGAAAGGCACGTCGTCGAACGTCAGCGGGCGCACGTCGGTGTACGGGGGGACGGCGAAGATGCGCTTCTCACGACCCGCACCCAGCAGCGTCAGGAACGGCGAGTCGTGAAGCTGCGGCACGTCCCAGCGCGGGATGGGCGAGGTGATCATCACGTAGCGGCCGTTGACGAGCACCGGGTAGCCGGTGGTCTTGGTGATGACGCCGTTGCGGACGAGGTCCTCGTAGAGGCTCACCCACATCATCGAGTAGTCGGCCTCGGCGTGCATGCGCGCGCACTCGGTGACGGACTTCTGCACGGCGCGAAGAGGTTCGGAGTTGGGGACCTGCAGGACGAGGATCTGGTCCTCCCCCATCGGTTCCTCGGGGATCCGGTGCCGCGACTGGATGATCGTCGCCTCGCGGGTGTCCTTGGTGCTCGCGCACTTCTCGCTGTCCTCGATGAGGCGGCGCAGGTTGGTGGCGTTGACGCCGTCGTCGTCACCCTGGTCGATGACCTTGACGACGTCGTCGGCGGTCACCAGACCGAGCGTGACCTGCAGGCCACCGGAACCCCAGCCACGTGCCACCGGCATCTCGCGGGACCCGAACGGCGTGAGATAACCGGGCACGCAGACCGCGGTGAGGGATGCGCGGCGGATCTCGCGCTTGGAACCTTCGTCGAGGATGCCGCGGCCGGGGGTGGCGGCGTCGATCGCGTCGAGGGTGTGGGTCAGGCGGGACGGCGCAGCGCCGGGAGCGTGCGTCGTGAGGGTGTCGGTCATCAGCAGATGCCTCCGAGAGGTTCGGCAGCGCGGGCCGGAGCGTCGTCCTCGCCGGCCTGGACTGCGAGTTTGCGGTCGATCATCGATCGGAAGGTGACGTAGTGCGGAAGCTTGAGGTGCTCGAGGAAGCCGCAGGAGTCGAGGCCGTCCGTGGTGAGAAGCAGGGTCTGTTCGAGGCCGGTGCTGTCACCGAAGCGACGGCACGCGATGTCGAGGTTGGCCATGGCGATGGCCTTGCGTTCGTTGTGCCCGAAGCACAGGCCGTAGCCGACGTCGAAGCGGCCGCGGTCCTCGTCGGGACCGTTGAGGTCCTCGATCGCTTCGCACTCGCTGGCGCGGATCTCGCCCATGACGAAGGGATTACCGGTGTGCGGGTGCCGGATCCGGACCGGGATACGCCCGTGCCGGACCTCGCCGAGGGTGGTTTCGTGGATGTTCCCGTCGGTGCCGCGGACCGAGCGGTACCAGGTGCCGACGAGCGCACCGGTTTCGGCTCGCGCCATCGAGGCGAGCACCGCCGAGCGCGGCGCCGGGGGAACGGGCAGGTGACGGGAGATGTCGAACGGTTCCAGGTCGGAGCCGTCCTTGGGCCGACTGTCGACCATCAGGTTCATGTCGCGCAGCAGGTCGGAGAAGCGGCGCGGGTGCCGTTCGGCCTCGGTGCGCTCGACGGACGGATCGGTCTCGGACGGCACCGTCACGATGTTCGTGCCCTCACGCACCAGCATGCGTCCGGTGTAATCACTTGTGCGACCGAGCAATTGAGGTCCGTCCGGGGTCCGCCACGCCGGCACGATGCGGCGCAGCACCGTCATCTCGTCGGGGTCGACCGGTTCGCTGGTCGCCAGTCGCGGCAGGGTGGACTGGTGGGCGCGGACGAGGTGGGTGGCTTCGATGACGTCGCCTTCGGCCTGTCGCAGTGCATCGGCGGCGGTGGCCTCGTCGTACAGCGAGCCCTCCCCCATCACGCGGTCGACGGCGAGTCGCATCCGGCCGGTGATCTGCGCGGTGGTCAGCGCGGGCGAATCGTCGGTGTCGCGGGCGGTGCGGACGAGTTCTTCGGCGGCGAGGATCGCGTCGAGTCCGCCGCGTGCTCCCGAGTACCCCATGTCAGTTCTCCTCTGCGATCGGAACGACGCGTGTCGTGCGGGGAATGCCGACCATCGCACCGTCTTCGGCGACGATCAGCAGGTCGATACCTGCGGGAAAATCCGCGGTGGCCTCGTTGCGGGCCCGCCACAGCTGCTCGTCGAATCCGGACGGCGAAACACGTTCGGCTTCCTCGACTCCCGGTCCGGTCAGTTCGACCGGGGTACCGCCGCGCAGCGAGGTCACCTCGACCACGACGGTCGCGGCCGATTCGGGTGACAGGGCGCTGCCGCGGGTCGCGGTGAGCAGATCGTCGGCGGTGGGAGCTCGCAGCACCGTGAGGTAGCGGGCACGGTCGGCCGATGTCGCGGGAGCACCAGTGGCGACGGTGAGCACCTCGAGCCAGTGGCGGCCGTCGGATTCGAGGACCTCGACGCCGGTATCGAGATCGGCGAGGGCGAGCGCCGGCAGCAGCGCCGCCGGGAAATCGGTCGAGGGCAGCATCTGCTCGAGGCCGGGGCGCGTGTACGCGGCGAGGACGTCGCGGTAGATGCGTCCGGCGGTGGCGGGGTCGAGTCCGATACCGACGATCGGGTCTGCGATGGTCACGTGAGCTCCTCGAATTGCACGATGGTGGGGGCGATCCGGGCCCATTCCTCCTGATCGGCGCGGTCGAGGTCCTGCTCGACACGGGCACACAGATCGCGGACGACATGGGCGTGCGGACGATCGGCGGCGACCTCGGCGTCGCACACCGCGGCGGCGAGCACGGCCGCGCGGTCGTCACCCATACGCAGAGCCCAGCCGCGGGTTCCGGCCACGCGCACCTCGGCGTGGCAGGCCAGGACGTTGCCGAGATAGAAGCGGTCGTGGGCGATGGGTTCGCGTACCTGTACCGCAACGCATCCCACTTCGGGAGCGGTCAGGACGGTGAGGTCGGCGCCGTCGGACAGACACGCGTCGGCGGCCGCGACGAGGTCGGGTTCGGGTGCCGCCGCGAGCAGTTCGGCGAGCCGCTCACGCGTGTAGTCGGCTGTAATCATACGAATGTCCCTGTTCTCCTCTGAGATTCGAGTGGGTTCGATACGGAGCGGTCGCCTATTTCCATGACCACGCGGATCATGTCGGCGCGCATCCACGACATGCTGTAGGTGACGGCGACACCGGTGTCGGCGTCCCGATTGATCGATTCGACCGTCCACACGGGCGTCACGAAGTTCATTTCGAGTGCGTCGGCGATCTCCGGTGCCGGCACTTCCGTTCCGATGCGGCACCACGACCGCACGACGTCGACTCTTCCCATCTGACGGAGCAATTCGTCGAGAGACTCTTCGACTCGCAGAGCGGAGCCGAGTTCCGTGAGCGCTTCACGGGTGACCCATTCGTCGCCGATCGCCGCGACGTTGCCGTCGACGAACCGCAGGCGACGCATATGGTGCACCTCGGTTCCGGGCGCGACCCCCAGGTACGCGGCTTCGCGTGCCGAGGCCGGCCGGACGTCGGAGGACAGCACCGTCGACCGGGGCGTTGCACCTGCGGCCTCGACCGTGCGGTGCCACGACGGTCGCTGTTCGTGCGAGATGAGGTAGTCGATGGGCCGGTTGACGAAGGTGCCCGACCCTCGGACGCGCCGGACCAGTCCGCGACGTTCGAGTTCCTGCACGGCGGCGCGGGCGGATGCCCGGCCGACTCCGAACCGGTGCATCAACTCGTGTTCGCTGGCGAGTTTCGTACCGGTTTCGAGCTCGGAGATCTCGTCGGCGAGCACACACGCGATGTCGTGGTAACCGCTACGTTCTGTCACGTCGACGACTGTCGCCGACGGAGTTGTACAGACAACTTCCCTTCAGATAAGCAGAAGGGAAACAAAGCTGAACGACTCGGGTAGTTGTATGGCCGCCAGTACCGCGTGGTACTCCCGCCTCTTCGACACCTCACCCGCGCTCGACGAAGACGACGAACCGGGCGCCGTCCATCATGCGGTCTTCACGCTCGACGGTGGCACACCGTTCGGATTGCGCACCCATTCCGATTCGCCGCCGCAGGCGTCCTTCGACGAGCGGAACACGGGGCTCGACCACATCGCGTTCGAGTTCTTCGCACCACCGAGCTGATCGACCACCCGGTCGGTGGAGCATCCGCGCGCGTGCGTGGCGATGCCCCTCAGGTGCGCGAGGTGCCGATCTCCACCACCTGCGCCCATTCCGGTGGCCGGTCCGGAACGAAGGCGGGGTTCGCTTCGCTCGGGGAAGCGAACCGGGGGAACAGGCCGACCACCGTTCGGCACCTCGGACGGCTGTTGGGCCAGGGAGTCTGCCCGTCGGTGAGGACGACCACCACGTCGGGCCGGGGTGTACTGCGCAGCACCCGGGTGAACCCGGCGCGCAGATCCGTGCCACCGCCCCCGAACAGTGGAATGTCCTCGGCCGTGCACAGCGGGTGCACGATCCGCGCCGCTGCGTCGCAGGACAGCACCGTGACGAGGTCGCGTCGCCCACCTACGGCCCGCACGATGGCGGCCACCTCGAGCAGCGCGCTGCCCAGGTCGGCATCGGAAACCGAGCCCGACGTGTCGACGATGACGCCGACCCGGGGCGGGGTCCGCCGCAGGCTCGGTAGTACCGCCCTGGGCACGGCTGCCGAGCGGCGCGCCGGTCGACGATAGGTGTAGTCGTCCCCGGCGCCGGACGATGCCGTGGCGGAGCGGATCGCCGCGCCCAGCAGGCTTCGCCAGGGCTGCGGCGGGTGCAGCGCCTCCTCCGCCCACCGACGCCAACCTCGAGGTGCGCTGCCCGGATGCCCGATGATGCTGTTCGCGACGCGGAAACGGACGGCCTCCTGTTGCTGATCGCTGAGCGCGTTCGCCCCCTCCGGACCCAGTTCCCATGCCCGAACCAGTCCGTCGGCGCCACTACCGCAGTCGAGCCAGGCCAGCCTGTCGGTGCACGGACCGAGACCCAACTGCTGCAGATAGTCCTCCATGAGCCGGCCTGCCGGCAGCTGCAGGGTCGACGGCAGAACGGCATCGTCGGGTATCGGTAATCCGTCCCCGAACGCGTCATCGTCGATCTCCGCGTCGGCGGCGATGTTCATCCGCAGCCGATCGGCGCGCGAGCCCGCTCCGTGTGCGCGGGCGTAGCGTTCGCTGCGGCCGTGATGATCGCGCAACAGATGCGACACCGCGTGGACGAGGAGCGAGGCCAATTCCGCCACCGGCCGCTGCGCGACGAAAGCCGGTGAGACGTAGCAGCGCCAGTACCGGTCCACACCGATGGTCGGCACCCGGGTGGACTCGACGATGTGCAGCGCGTACAAGGCGGTCGCGAGATACGGCCGGGCGCGAACGGCATACAACCGGGCGGCGTAGACCTTGTTCGCGTCGAATGCCGGTGACGTCGTCATCGACCGGCCTGCGCGGCGGCGTCCGCTGATCGAGCGACCGCGACGACACCGGCGAGTTCGTCGATCGAGGCCGGCAACTCCCAGCCGTCCCGGCGCAGGGCCGCCAGCGTGGTCGCCGGGACCACCACGAGGTCGGGCGGCCCGGAGTGCACCGCGATGCCCAGGAGTGTCCACGCCGCGTTCCAGCGGGATTTCTCCGGCCGTCGGCGGACAGCGGCGACCACCGCATCGAGCACTGCCTGGCGCAGATCCCCGCGCTCGGGAAGCTCGGCAGCCTCCGGATCGGCGAGCAGCGTCTCGGGATCCGGGAGATCCATACGGTCGATAGCGGCCAGCAGTTCGAAGCCGGGCCCGTCACCGACACTTCCCCGGACCAACAGCGACAGCACGTCCTTCGACGACGCGGCCGCGGTCGCAAAAGCGATCAGCCGTACGGCCATGTCCCAGCTTCGTGGCGACGGCCAGGCACTGCCGCGACGGGTCTGGCTGGTGGGCAGCTGGTGAACGAGAGCGGGTCGGGCGCTGAGCAGCTCACAGACCGCGCGCCGGGCGAAGGTCACCGCGGCAGGGAACTTCTCCCGGTCGAGGTGCGGCAGCGTCGCCCGAGGCCACGTCCCGCCGAGGCCTCGCACGACCACGTCGTGGTCGTAGGTCCAGTGCAGGTGCACGAATCGGTTGGCCAGAGGTGGGCTCAGCTCCCAGCCTTCTGCGGCCGAGGACGGTGGATTGGCGGCGGCTACGATGCGGACCTCTGGCGGGAGTTGCAAGGCCCCGATCCGTCTTTCGAGGACGAGGCGGAGCAGGGCTGCCTGCACGGCGGGCGGTGCCGTGGACAGTTCGTCCAGGAAGAGCAGTCCCTTCCCCGCCTGCACGAGCCGGACGGCCCAGTCCGGTGGAGCCATCGGGACACCGTGTGTTGCCGGGTCGTCCCCGAGAACGGGCAGACCCGAGAAGTCCGACGGCTCGTGCACGCTTGCGATGACAGTGGTCAGCGGTAGGTCCACGGCCTCGGCGAGCTGCGTCAAGGCGGCGGTCTTACCGATTCCCGGTTCACCCCACAGCAGCACCGGTAGGTCCGCGGTTACGGCCAAGGTGAGCGCTTCGAGTCGACTGTCGGGGCGAGGCTCGGTGGTGACCGCCCCCAGCATGTCCAACAGAGTTGCGGCACTGTCGAGTTCGTTGTTCGATGAACTACCGGGAAGAGGCGTGGAAGACATGTGCATCACCTGTGAGGTCGTGGAGGAACAGCAGGATGCAGCCCGACCGGCTGCCCTGCGGGACACTGTTTTTCGGGATCGAGACGGGTTCAGCGGAATCGGGTCCGGGGTGACCGTCGGGAACGTCGAGGTCGCGCTGCCGGGGGCGCTTCGACGGGTGCAGTACGGAAGCGGTCGTATGCGTCGCGTCGGTCGACCGACGCACGGAGTTCGTCCAGCAGGGGTCCTTCACGGAGGACGGCAGCGGGACCGAGCAGTCCTTCGACGACTGCCAGCGCCCCGGCGGCGTCTCCATGGTCCAGGCGTTCACGAACGCCCGGCAGACAATCCGGACGGCGATGGGCGTGATCGATGGCCTGAAGGCACGGCAGCGGGATGCCACCCAGGGCGGCGAGCAGTTCCTCGCGCCGGATCTCGGCGGGGTCGTGATCGAGGGCGGTCAGCGCACCGTCGACGAGCCCGAGCCGGTGCCGTTCGCCACGGCAGTCGACCAGGTGAATCCGCTTCTCCCGGCTCGGCATCCGGAGTGTTGTCGGCGGTGGTCGGTCCGGATCCAGAGCGGCGGCGACGAGCGGGTGCAGTCGGTCGGCGGTGATTGCTCCCGACCGGATCAACTCCAGGTCGGGCAGTACCAGAGTCGCCGCGTCCGGCAGCACGGGCAGCGCGGCGAGCCGGCCGCGAGAATAGTGGTCCACGAGTCGAAGCGCCGCGGGATCGTCGCCGCGCCCTTCGATCACGACGTCGAACCGACTCCCGGATCGCACCCGTACGGGACCGTCGCACTGCCCGGCCGCGCGGAGCAGAATGCCGGATTCGGCCGCCCAGCGGTCGACGGCGCAACCACTCGGGATCATCGCGGCCAGGGCGGGGTCGAGCGTCGTTCTGTCCGCCGGTTGTCCTGTACCACTGCGTAATCGCAGTTCTCCGGACCTGCGCGCGTCCCACAGGTGCCGGTGGAGGTCGAGCCGAAATCGTGCATTGGGACGCGGGTGCGGATGGTTCCCGGTATTCGAGCCGTCCCACAGGGTCAATACGACGCGCTGCCCGGCATCCGCCCAGGCAGGAGCAGTGCGGACAACCAGATGAACGGAACCCGTTCCGCGACATCGATTTCCAGGAACGATGTCACCGTATCCGGCCAGTGTGACGGTCAGCGCGGGGCGCAGCAGTCCATCCGGGGCCACACGTGGCAGGTGCCAGCGCAGCAGGTCGGGCGCCAGGTGGTGGAGGTCGTCCGAGACCTGCGCGGCGATGTCGGCGCCGTGGGTGCGGGCCGACACGGACAGATCGATGTCGACATCGAACCCCGCTGCGGCACAAGCGCCACGCCAATCACCCGCAAGACGCCGGTCGGTTGCGGACTCGATCATGGACGGCGGCACGGCGAACTCGCGCACACGCAGCCAGAAGAACAGTCGGGGGTCGATCCCGTTCGCGGTCGGAGGGTGCATCAGCACTCACCGTGAGCGAACTGGGCCCCCAATCTTTGATCAGAGAAGGTTGTCATCGACGCAATCGTAGCGTGTCGCGGCGCTTGCGGCCAGCGCCCGGTCCGGACGGCATGGCGACGGGTGCGAGTCCCTGCCCTCGCGCGGGATGTGGGCGCATAGACTGCCCATTCATGTCCGGAGATCCAGCATTCGACCACCTCATCCAGTCGCTGGTCACCGCGGTGGGTCGTCCTACGTTCGAACGAGGGAGGCGCTACGCCGAATCGGGCGCGGTCGTCGACTGCGGATTCGACGAGGACAATCTCGTCGGTTTCGGACAGATCGCCGGCACGCGGATGTACCAGGCGGTCGTTCGCCTCCACCCCGGGCCACGAGGCCTCGAGTTCGAGTACGGAGAATGTTCGTGCCCGGTGGGCTACGACTGCAAGCACACCGTAGCGCTTCTGCTCACGTTGCTTGTCCCGCAGGAGGATACGACCCCGGCTGCCCCCTCCTGGGAGGAGCCGTTCGAAGCGATGTTCGAGGATCACGTGACCGGTAGCGGAACGCCGCTCGCGCTGCAACTGGCGTTGACACAGCGAGCACACGCTCCCACTCCGGTGCTGTCCGCACGGGTGCTGCGTCCCGGACGCACCGGGTGGGTGTCCGGCAACATCTCATGGCAGAATCTGGCCTACACCTACGACGTGAACAAACAACACCAGCAACTGTTGCTCGAATTCGCGGCGCTGGTACACGCATCGACACGAAGTTACTACAGTTCCGCCTCGACCACCCTCGACCTGTCCGCGGTGTCGCCGCGACTGTGGTCGCTGCTCGACGATGCCCGCCGCCTCGGGATCGAGCTGCGCTACGCGAAGAAGAAGCACGGCGCGGTGCCGCCGCCGGGCGCCGCAGAGGTGCACGTCGACGTCGCAGATGTGGGTGACGGCCTGACCGTCACCCCAGCCCTGCACATCAGCGACGATTCGACCGGGGCCGCGGTCGCGTTCATCGGCGCCCCCGCCCACGGCGTCGTCTACCTCCCGTCCGGGGATCACGACGGCGGCGCGCCGGCAGATCTACCGTTCCGTCTCGCGCAACTCCGCAACCCCGTTGCCGCCGGCATGCAGCAACTGCTGCAGAGCGGCGGTGCGCTCACCGTGCCGGCAGATCAGGTGCCGCGGTTCGCGACCACCTACTACCCGCGTCTGCACCGAGCAGCGACCGTCACCTCCATCGACGGCTCGTTCACGGCACCGACCGTGACGGGGCCGGCGCTGCTACTGCACGTCGCGTTCCGCCCTCAGCATCGCGCCGATTTGCACTGGCAGTTCGTCTACACCGTCGGCGACGGCGAATATACGGTCGAGTTGTACGAACATCTCGGCGACACCGTCCGCGACCGCGACGCCGAGGACGCGCTGCTCACCGAGATCCGGCCGATGGTCGCCCCGTTCGGCTTGGACAACTCCGTCGACCGGCGGCTGGTCCCCCGCGTCGCCATCACCGACCTCGACACCGCACGACTGGTATCCGAACTGCTGCCCCTGCTGACCGGCCGTGACGACGTGCAGGTGCGCGTCGAGGGCACCCCCGCCGACTACCGAGACGTCGGCGACAGCCTGCGCATCGGACTGTCCACCAAGGCCACCGCCGACTCCGACTGGTTCGATCTGGACATCACCATCGAACTCGACGGCACGACCATCCCGTTCCGCGAGGTGTTCACCGCACTCAGCGACGGGGCGGCGTATCTGATGCTGCCCGACGGGGCCTACCTGCCGCTGGACAAGCCCGAACTGCAGCAACTGCGCCGGCTCGTCGACGAAGCCCGCGCGCTGCACGAAGACGACGATCCGGATCGGTTGCAGCTGAGCCGATTCCAGGCCGGAATCTGGGAGGAATTGGCAGCGCTCGGTGTCGTCGACAAGCAGGCCGCGGCCTGGAAGAAACAGGTACAAGGACTTCTCGACGTGAAGGCCACAGCAAAGACCCGGGTGCCGAAGGCATTACAGGCGACGCTGCGGCCGTACCAGCTCGACGGATTCCGGTGGTTGACGTTCTTGTGGACGCACGGGCTCGGCGGAATCCTCGCCGACGACATGGGCCTCGGCAAGACCCTGCAATCGCTTGCACTGATCTGCCACGCGCGCGCGAAGCGACCCGCGGATGCCCCGGTACTCATCGTCGCGCCGACCTCGGTGGTTCCGAACTGGGCTACCGAGGCACGGAGGTTCGCGCCGGATCTGAATGTCGTCGCGATCACCGAGACGTCGGGCAAACGCGGTGCGTCGCTGGGCGAACTGATCGACGGCATCGACGTCGTCGTCACGTCCTACACGTTGCTGCGCTTGGACATCGACGATTATCTCGAACGGGATTGGTCGATGTTGCTGCTCGACGAAGCCCAGTTCGTCAAGAACCACCGGGCGAAGGCGTATCAGTGCGTGCGGCAGATCGAGGCGTCACTGAAGGTCGCGATCACCGGAACTCCGATGGAGAACAATCTGATGGAGTTGTGGTCGCTGCTGTCGATCACCGCGCCCGGCCTGTTCCCCCATCCGACGAAGTTTCAGGACTACTACCGCAAGCCCATCGAGAGCGGCAGCAATCCCGAGTTGCTGGTGCAGCTACGGCAGCGCATCAAGCCGCTGATGTTGCGTCGCACGAAGGAACAGGTCGCCACCGACCTGCCGGAGAAGCAGGAGCAGGTGCTCGAGGTGGAGCTCTCACCGAAACACCGTGCCCTCTACGACCGGCAGTTGCAGCGGGAGAGGCAGAAGATTCTCGGGCTCGTCGACGACCTCGACAGCAACCGCTTCACGATCCTGCGGTCGCTGACCTTGCTGCGGCAAATGAGTCTCGATCCGACGCTGGTCGACGCCGCGCACGGCACAGTCGGCTCCGCGAAGATCGATGCGTTGCTCGAACAGCTCGACGACGTGATCGCAGGCGGGCACCGGGCCTTGGTATTCAGCCAGTTCACCGGGTTCCTCGACCGGGTCCGGACACGGCTCGATGCTGCCGGAATCGACTACCTGTACCTGGACGGCAGAACCCGAGAACGCGGAAAAGTGCTCGAGGACTTCAAGTCCGGGGTGGCGCCGGTGTTCCTCATCAGCCTCAAGGCCGGAGGGTTCGGCCTGAATCTGGTGGAAGCGGACTATTGTTTCCTGCTCGACCCGTGGTGGAACCCCGCGACCGAAGCGCAGGCAGTCGACCGTACCCACCGCATCGGGCAGACCCGCAACGTCATGGTGTACCGGCTGATTGCCCGCGACACCATCGAAGCGAAGGTGCGGGCGCTGCAAGTGCGCAAGGCCGAACTGTTCTCGTCCGTCGTCGACGACGGAGACATGTTCTCGTCGGCCCTGACCGCCGACGACATCCGCGCGCTCTTGGCGTGACCGCCTCGTGCGGGATGCCGGTAAACACCTGTTACCGGCAACCACGCACGGGCGCGTCAGCGCAGCGGCACGCCCAGCAGCGCGTCGACCGCGTCGGCGAACAGGCCCGGTGCCGCAGCATCGTCGCCGCCGCGCTCGACAGCGAAGCTCGCCCACCCGTCCAGGGCGTCGAGGGCCTTCGGGGTGTCGAGGTCGTCGGCGAGGTGCTGACGCAGGCGCGCGACCACGTCCTCGGCCGACGCCGCCGACGACAGCGCGGCCGCCTGCCGCCACAGCGCCAGACGCGCTTGCGCCTGCTCGAGTACCTCGGCCGTCCACGGACGGTCGACGCGGTAGTGGCCCGACAGCAGACCGAGACGGATGGCGGCCGGGTCGACGCCCTCGCCGCGCATCTTGGAGACGAACACCAGATTGCCGCGCGACTTCGACATCTTCTCGCCGTCGAGGCCGATCATGCCGGTGTGCACGTAGTGCCGCGCGAAGCGCCGGTCGCCGGTGACGGCTTCGGCGTGCGCGGCGGAGTACTCGTGGTGCGGGAAGATCAGGTCGCTGCCGCCGCCCTGCACATCGAAGCCGGAGCCGATGCGGTTGAGGGCGATGGCCGCGCACTCGATGTGCCAGCCGGGGCGTCCGTCACCGAAGGGCGACGGCCAGGCCGGTTCGCCGGGACGCTGCGCGCGCCACAGCAGCGCGTCGAGCGGGTCGCGCTTGCCGGGGCGCTCCGGGTCGCCGCCGCGCTCGGCGAAGAACCGCATCATCGTGTCGTGGTCGTAGCCGGATTCGTAGCCGAACTGCTCGGTGGCGTCGGTCCGGAAGTAGACATCGGGGTACTCGGCGTCCTCGACGATGTAGGCGGCACCGGAGGCGACGAGCTTCTCGACGAGTTCGACGACCTCGTTCACCGATTCGACGGCACCGATGTAGTCGCGCGGCGGCAGCACGCGCAGGGCTTCCATGTCCTCGCGGAACAGGGCGGTCTCGCGCATGCCGAGAACGACCCAGTCCTCACCGTCGCGCTCGGCGCGTTCGAACAGCGGGTCGTCGACGTCGGTGACGTTCTGCACGTAGTGGACGTCGTGGCCGGCGTCGCGCCAGATGCGGTTGACCAGATCGAAGGTCAGGTAGGTGGCGGCGTGGCCGAGGTGCGTGGCGTCGTAGGGGGTGATGCCGCACACGTACATCGTCGCGGTGTCGCCCGGGGTGACCGGACGCACCGCTCGGTCCGCGGTGTCGAACAACCGCAACGGAGGCCCCTGACCGGGGACGGACGGGATCGCGACGTCGGACCAAGATTGCATGACTACGAGCCTAATGGAGTCGCGGGAGTGCTCCGCGCGGGCACCCGGGCGTGCGGTAGGCGAACGGCTGGGACGTCAGAAGGCGGGCCAGGGAATGCGCCGGTCGCCGCGCGGATGCGGCATCACGGGATGTTCGAGCAAGCGGGTGATCCTGCGCTGCAGGGCACGCACCTCGGTGGCGGTGACGTGCTCGCACAGCTCCTCGGCGAAGCCGCCGTCGAACCGGCGTAGCAGCTTGTCGAGGTCGGCGAGGAGGACCGGATCGACCGGGTCGCCGCTCCACCCCCACAGCACGGTGCGCAGCTTGTCGTCCTGGTGCAGGCAGATGCCGTGATCGACGCCGTAGACGTGCCCGTCGCGACCTTCGAGGACGTGGCCGCCCTTGCGGTCGGCGTTGTTGAGGACGACGTCGAGCACCGCCATGCGCTGCAGGCGCGGATCGTCGGCGTGGACGAGCACCACCTCGGCGCCGTCCAGATCGCGGGCACGCAGGATCGGCAGCCACCCCTGCGCGACCGCACCGGCCGGACACAGGTCCACCAGATCCAGGCGTTCCGTTCCGCCCTGCGCGGTGTCGACCGTGTCGATCCAGCGCTGCACCATGCCGGGACCGTACGGGCCGTCGCGCAGCACGGTGAACGGGATGACGTCCCAGCCGAGTGCCTCGGAGATCAGGTACGAGGCGACCTCGCGTCCGGCGAGGGTGCCGTCGGGGAAGTCCCACAGCGGCCGCTCCCCGCGGACGGGTTTGTAGACGCACCGCACCTCGGTGTCGCCGAGCTGCGCGTCGCACACGAGGGTCGCGTTGCTCGCGTGCGCGATCTGCCCGACGACGTCGAGGTCGCCGTCGGTCAGCACGCTCCGCACGTCCGGCGTCGTCACGCGGTCAGCTTTCTTCCTCGCCGAACCACGCGGCCGGATCGAATCCGGGAGTGCGCAGGTAACCGTTGGTGCGGACGCAGATGTGTCCGTCGGCGCCGATCGGTTCGCCGCACAGCGGGCACGGCGCGCGGCCGGCCGAGACGACGAGTTCGGAGCGGGCCGCGAATTCGCGGGCCTGCACCGGGGTGAGGAACACCCGCACCGCGTCGGGGCCTTCCTCGGTGTCGTCGAGCACCACCGATTCGTCGAGTTCGGTGTCGGTGACCGCGAGCAGTTCCACCACCACCGAGCCGGCGTCGGCGTCCCAGCCCAGACCCATGGTGCCGACCCGGAACTCGGCTTCGATCGGTGTCACCAGCGGACTGACGTCGACCTCGGGCTCGTCGGGGATCACCGTGCCGAAGCGGCGCTGCACCTCTTCGAGCAACAGTCCCATCCGGTCGGCCAGGATCTGCACCTGCTGCTTCTCCAGAAGCACGCTCACCACACGGGACTCGTGCACGGCCTGCAGGTAGAACACCCGGTCGCCCGGTTCACCGACGGTGCCGGCGATGAACCGATCAGGTGTTCGAAACACGTGTATCGCGCGGGCCATCACACCTCCTCGAGTCCCCACACTCTGCCATGACGGACACTGCCATTATCCGCGTGCCGTCTCCTGTCGGTGCCCCTGCGGTGGGTCGCCGGGTTCCTCGACCGCGCCGGGCACTTCGCCGCCGGGCACGGACTTCGGTTCGGACGGGCCGGCGAGTCCGGACAGGTCCGAACCGGTGTCGTTCACGCGCAGCACGAACGGCCGGGTGTCGGTGTAGCGGACGACGCTGATCGACGCCGGCTCGGCGACGATCCGCTGGAAGCTGTCGAGATGCGTCGCGAGCGCGTCGGCGAGGATCGACTTGATGACGTCGCCGTGGCTGCACGCGATCCACACGACGTCCTTGCCGTGCGCGTCGCGCAGGCGCCGGTCGTGTTCGCGGATCGCGGCCACTGCGCGGGACTGCACCTGCGCGAGCCCTTCGCCGTCGGGGAAGACCGCCGCGGAAGCGTGCTGCTGCACGACCGCCCACAGCGGTTCCTCGACCAATTCCTTCAGTTCGCGTCCGGTCCACTGCCCGTAGTCAACCTCGGCGAGCCGCTCGTCGACGACCGGTTCGAGTCCGCGATCGATCGCCAGCGGCTGCACCGTCTGCCGGCACCGCAGCAGCGGCGACCGCACGATCTCGGTGATCTCGAGACCGGCGAACCGGGTGACGAGATTCTTCGCCTGGACGTGGCCGACCTCGTCGAGTTCGACACCGGGGGAACGACCGGCCAACACGTGCGAGGTGTTCGCCGTCGACCGTCCGTGCCGCAGCAGGATGACCGTCATGCGCCCAGCCTAGAGGTACCGCCTGTCGGCAGCCTCTCAGGTGGCGGAGACCACGCCGGTCGCGAGCAGCCCCAGCACGATCACGCCGAGGATCACGCGGTAGCCGACGAACCAGTACATCGAGTGGTTGACGACGAAGCGCAGCAGCCATGCGATCGCGGCGTAACCGACCGCGAAGGCGATCACGGTCGCGACGAGCAACTGCGCTCCCGAGGCGTTGAGCCCCTCACCGGCCGGTTCGAAGGCGTCCGGCAGGCTGAACAGACCGGAGGCGACGACCGCAGGAATGGCGAGCAGGAACGAATACCGGGCGGCGGCCTCGCGGGTGAGACCGAGGAACAGACCGGCCGAGATGGTGCCGCCGGAGCGGGACACGCCGGGGATCAGGGCCAGCGCCTGCGCCGAGCCCATGATCAGGCCGTCCTTGAGGGTGAGCTGACTCACGTCGCGCCGCTGCTTGCCGAAGTACTCGGCAGCGGCGATGACGATCGAGAACACGATGAGCATGGTGGCGACGAGCCACAGATTGCGGGCGACGGTGCGGATGTCGTCCTTGAACAGCACGCCGAGGATGCCGATCGGGATGGTGCCGAGGATGACGTACCAGCCCATCTTGTAATCGTGGTCGGCGCGGTGCTCCCTGTGGAACAGGCCGCGGAACCACGCGCGCAGGATGCGCCAGATGTCGCCGGCGAAGAACACCAGCACCGCGGCCTCGGTGCCCAGCTGGGTGACCGCGGTGAAGGACGCGCCCGCGTCCTCCCCGAAGAAGATCTCCGACACGATCCGCAGGTGGCCGGACGAGGAGATCGGCAGGAACTCCGTGAGGCCCTGCACGATGCCGAGGACGATCGTCTGCAGCCAGGTCATCGATTCGCCGATCATGCGGCGACTCCCGGCACGGAGGCTGCGGTGGGGACGGATCGGTGGTCGCGGATGCAGGGAGCAGTTCTCACTCGCCGAAGAGTACGTGGAACCCGACCGGTCGGCGCGCCGGACACTGCCGCGCACCTGTCGCGCATTAGGGTGCAGTACCGGGGTCGTGGCCGAGCGCGGCGACGTCCCGTCGTGTCGGGAGGAAACGCGGACGGTTATGGAATACAGGACAGTCGGTGCGAGCGGCCTGCGGGTTTCACGGCTCGGCCTGGGCACCTTGACGTGGGGTCGCGGAACGGACGGCGACGAGGCCGCAGCCCAGTTGTCGGCCTTCGTCGATGTGGGCGGCACGCTCGTCGACACCTCCCCCGCCTACGGAGACGGGGTCGCGCAACGGATCCTCGCCGAACTGCTCGACGACGTGGTGCCCCGCGACCAGCTGGTGCTGTCGGGCAGCTCCGGCATCGACACCTCCACACTCGGTTCCGGCCGGGTGGACTGCTCCCGCTCGGGCCTGCTCAACCAACTCGACGCGACCCTGCGCGAACTCGGCACCGACCACCTCGACGTGTGGCAGGTCGCGACGTGGGATCCGCACACCCCCGTCGACGAGGTGATGGACGCCCTCGAATTCGCCGTCACCAGCGGGCGCGTGCGCTACGTCGGGGTGCGCGGCTATCTCGGCTGGCAGCTCGCGACCGCCGCGGCGGCCGCCCGACGCCCGGCTCCGCTGATCAGCACGCAGGTCGAGTACTCCCTGCTCGCCCGCGGCGTCGAGGAGGAGTTGATCCCCGCCGCGGCCCACCACGGCGTGGGTGTGTTCGCGGCCGTGCCGCTCGCCGGCGGTGTGCTCACCGGTAAGTACCGGTCGGGGGTGCCGGTGGATTCGCGCGGCGCCGACGACGTGCACACCGAGGAGGTGCGCCGCTATCTCACCGAATCCGCGGTGCGCGTCGTCGACGCGGTCGCCACAGCTGCCGACGGTCTGGGCACCTCGCCGCTGGCCGTCGCACTGGCGTGGGTGCGCGACCGGCCGCACGTGGCCTCGACGCTCGTGGGTGCCCGGGATCTCGCGCAGCTGACCGGAGTGCTGGTCGCGGAGGAGTTGGCGTTGCCGCCGGCGATCGCCGCGGCACTCGACGACGTGAGCGCGTGATCTCGGCGACACCGCCCGCACCCTGCCCTTTTCCGGAAGGTTAGGCTAGCCTGCCGAGTACATTCGGTACAGGCAATGTGAGGGGAGGTCGGTCGATGGCCACGACCGAAGTCGTCGGATTCGCCGAGCGCATCCGGCTCGAGACCCAGCAGGCGCACAGCGACACCGAGAACTCGGTGTTCGTCGCGGAACTGCTCGGCGGCACGCTGTCGACCGAAGCCCACGCCGCGCTCATCGCGCAGACGTGGTTCGTCTACGACAGCCTCGAGCGGATCGGCCGCGGCTACGCCGACGACCCGATCGCCGGCCCCTTCCTCAGCGACGAACTGCTCCGCACAGCCGCGCTCGAAGCCGACCTCGACTTCCTCGTCGGCTCCGACTGGCGCGACCGCATCGCGCCGCTGCCTGCGACCGTCGCCTACGTCGACCGGCTCCAGCAGGTCGCGGCAGTGTCCCCGGAAGCCTTCCTCGCGCACCACTATCTGCGTTATCTCGGCGACCTGTCCGGCGGCCAGATCATCCGCCGCATGCTCGAACGCGCCTACGGCTACGAGCGCGACGGTTTGCGCTTCTACATCTTCGACGGGATCCCGAAGACCAAGCCGTTCAAGGACGCCTACCGCGCGAAGCTCGACGCCGCACCGCTCGACGGCGACCAGCAGCAGGCCGTCATCGACGAGGCGAACCTCGTGTACGGGCTCAACGGTGCCCTGTTCGCCGACCTCGCACGCGATATCGATCGTTACCGGGTGCGTGCCTGACCGATGTTCCGTTCCTTCCTCCGCCTCCCGGTCGCGCTGATCGCGGTGCTCGGTGTCCTCGTCGTCGCGGCGTGCAGTGCGCCGACCACCGACGGCACGACCGCCACCGACGTCGCGACCGGTCCGCGCACCGCCGTCGTCGACTCCGAACCCGAGCCGATCACCACCGACCCGGCACCCGTGCTGCCGGCCACGGTGCGTGGCGTGGACGGGGTCGAGACCACGATCACCGACATCTCCCGGATCGTGGTGGCCGACCGCTCCGGCACCCTCGCGCAGACCGTGTACTCGCTCGGTCTCGGCGACAAGCTCGTCGGCCGCTCCACCGCGTCCTTCCCTGCGATCGAGGACGTCCCCAACGTCACCCCCGGTGGGCACGGTCTCAACGCCGAGGCGATCCTCGCGCTGAATCCGACCGTCGTGCTCACCGACACCTCCATCGGTCCGCTGGCGGTGCAGGAACAGGTCCGCGCGACCGGTGTGCCGGTGGTGTTCGTCGACCCGGAACGCTCCCTCGACACCGTCGCCGACGACATCGAGGCGGTCGCGGTCGCGCTCGGCGTCCCCGAGGCCGGTGCGGCGCTCGCGCAGCGGACGCTCGACGAGATCGCCGCGGCAAAGGACTCGATCCCCGCCGATCATCCCGAACCCACCGTCGCTTTCCTCTATCTGCGCGGTTCGGCGATCAAGATGCTCGGAGGCCCCGGCTCGGGGGCCGATGCGCTCGTCGCAGCTGCCGGTGGTCGCGACGCCGGCATCCTCGCCGGCCTGGACTCACAGTTCGTGCCGATCACCAGCGAGGCGATGATCGCCTCGGCGCCCGACATCATCCTGGTGATGACGCACAGTCTCGACTCGGTGGGCGGACCGGACGGGCTTGCGCAGCTCCCGGGCGTCGCGCAGACCCCGGCCGGGAAGACGGGCACCATCGTGGACATGGACGATTCGACCCTGCTCAGCTTCGGCCCGCAGACCGGCAAAGTCCTGGCCGCTCTGGTGGAGGCGTTCTACCCGCCGGACCGGTCGTGATCGCCGGATGTCCGTGAGCGAAGAAGTCACCGAGGCCACCGGACTGCCCGAACGGGCACTGCGGAAGGCCGGACGGGGACGCACCACCGTCGTCCTCGTCGGTCTCGTTGTCGCCCTGCTCGCCCTGGCCGTCGCGTCGGCGTGCCTCGGTCAGGTGCCCACGAGTCCCGCCGAGGTGGTCGGCAGTCTGCTTCACCGCATCGGGCTGGACCTCGGCCCAGTGCCCGCGCACCCCGCCGGGGAGGTGACCCTGTGGGAGGTGCGCTTCCCGCGCGTGGTGCTCGCGATGCTCGTCGGTGCCGCCCTCGGCTGTTCCGGAGCGCTGTTGCAGGGCATCTTCGCGAATCCCCTCGCCGAACCCGGCGTGATCGGGGTGTCCTCCGGCGCCGCCGTCGGCGCGTCCGCGGTGATCGTGCTCGGCGGCGCCTTCACCGCCGGCTGGGCGCTGGCCGGTGCCGCACTCGTCTCCGGTCTGATCACCACTGTGCTGGTCTACGTGCTGTCCCGATCGAACGGACGCACGGAGGTGGTCACGGTGATCCTCACCGGCGTCGCCGTCAACGCCGTCGCCGGCGGGCTCATCGCGTTCTTCACCTTCGTCGCCAGCCCCGCCGCCCGCGACCAGATCGTGTTCTGGCAGCTCGGCAGTCTCGGGGGCGCCACCTGGGACATCGTCGCGGTGGTCGCGCCGCTGACCCTCGCCGGTGTGCTCGTCGCGGTCCTGCTCGCCCCGAAACTCGACCTGCTGGCGCTCGGCGAGAGCGTCGCCCGGCATCTGGGTGTGGACGTCGAACGGGTGCGGCAGCTGTCGATCCTGGCGGTCGCGGTGCTGGTCAGCGGCGCCACCGCCTTCACCGGCATCATCATGTTCGTCGGCCTGGTCGTGCCGCACCTGATGCGCCTGGCGCTCGGCCCCGCCCACCGGGTGCTCGTCGTGGCGAGTGTGCTCGCCGGCGCGGTCGTCCTGCTCGCCGCCGACCTCGGAGCGCGCGCCCTGGTCGAGAACGCCGACCTGCCGCTCGGCATGATCACCGCCCTCATCGGCGGTCCGGTCTTCTTCCTGATGCTGCGCCGCACCCGCGCGAAGCAGGGCGGGTGGGCATGAGGCTGCTCCCCCGCTCCCCCGGATCCCCGGCGACCACCGTCCCGGCCCGATCGGCGCCCGGCACCGCGACGATGCGCGCGGTGGGGGTGCGACTACGGCGCGGCGAGCGGGAGATCCTGCACGGCGTCGACTTCGAGGTGCGCACCGGTGAGGTCGTCGCGCTCGTCGGCCCCAACGGAGCGGGTAAGTCCACCCTGCTCGCGGCGTTGTCCGGCGACCATCCGATCAGCGGTGGCACCGTCGAGGTCGAGGGCCGTCCCCTCGAGCGGTGGTCGTCGATCGCGCTGGCCCGCCGTCGGGCGGTGCTGCCGCAGCAGCACACCGTGGGTTTCCCGTTCACCGCCCGGCAGGTCGTGCGGATGGGGCGGGCAGCGTGGGCGCGCACCCCGCGGCAGGACGACGACGATCGCATCGTCGCCGAGGCGTTCGCGACCTCCGACGTCGCCCATCTGGCCGACCGGCCGTTCCCCGCGCTGTCCGGCGGCGAACGGGCCCGGGTCGCGCTCGCACGAGTGCTGGCCCAGGACACCGAGACACTGCTGCTCGACGAACCCACCGCGGCACTGGACCTCGGCCACCAGGAGGCGGTCATGCAGGTCGTGCGGGCCCGCGCCGACGACGGGCACGCCGTGGTGGTCGTGCTGCACGATCTCGGGCTCGCCGCCGCCTACGCCGACCGCGTCTGCGTGCTCGAACAGGGCCGCATCGTCGCCGACGGCGCACCCGGCGACGTCCTCACCGAAGAGCTGCTCGGCCGCGTCTACCAGTACCCGGTGGCAATCGGCCGCCACCCCGAGACCGGCACCCCACTCGTGTTGCCGCGACGCCCGAACCCCGACAGGTCCGCCCCGGCGCAGACCTGAGCAGCAGGTCACATCCGGCCCGTCGGACGACCCACTGATTTCTTCCCCGCGACCGGCATCAGGAACACTGAAGGTCGGCGCGCCGGGCGCCGGAGCGCGTCCGGCAAGTGCGAATCGAATCCGAGGACGAGGAGCAACGATGGGCAGAGCGGGGATCCGAGCGGTCACGATGGTGGGCGCGATCGCGATGGTCGTGCTGGCCGGCTGCTCGTCGGAGAGCACCCCGGACGTGCTGCAGACCATCGAACCCGCCACTCCCGCGGCCGCCCCCGAGGTCGGCCCGTCCCCCGCCGGCGACGTCCGTCCACTCGACCTGCAGGTCGACGCGCTGGTCGTCGAACCGTCCACGGGCACCTTCGCCGCGCTCGTCGACGACGGCGCACGGCTCGCGTTGTTCGACGACACGGCCTTCGACGGTCCCGGGGTGGAACCGCGCCTGGTCGACCTGCCGTCGTCCGCCGCGACCGTCGTGACCGGCCCCGAGGGCAGTGTGCTCGCCCCCGTGTCCGGGGCCGTGCTGCGCATCGACGTCGCCGACGGCACCATCACCGAGGTCCCGGTCGACGGCAATGCCGCGTCGGCCGCCGTGCTGTCCGATGGCCGCTGGGCGGTCGGCACCGACAACGGCCGCGTGCTCGTCGTCGACCCCGAATCCGGCGAGGTGGCCACCACCGTCGGTGGCCTCGCCTCCGTCGACGCCCTCGCCGTCACCGGTGACGCCGTCGCGGCGCTCGACCGTCGGCAGACCTCCCTCACCGAGCTCGACCTCGCCGACGCCCATCTCGGGCCCGCGCTGCGTGCCGGCGAAGGTGCGACACAGCTGACCACCGACCCCTTCGGACGCGTCGTGGTCACCGACACCACCGGCGACGAACTGCTCGTCTACACCCTCGACGCGATCGTCCTGCGGCAGCGTTATCCCGTCGGCCCCGCCCCGTACGCTGTGACCTACGACGAGACGCGGGACCTGATCTGGGTGACTCTGACCGGCAGCAACGAGGTCGTGGGCTACGATCTTTCGACCGGGATCCCGCGAGAACGCCACCGCTTCGCAACGGTGCGGCAACCGAATTCGATCGCCGTCGATCCGGCCGATGCGGCACTGGTGATCGCGTCGGCAACCGGTGACGGACTGCAACGGATCCCGATCGAAGGACAGTGATGGCGAACGAGCGACTCGGCCGGTTGACCCGGATGCCTGTCGGTTGGGACACCAGCAACGACGAATACGAATACGTGCCGCTCAAGCTGCCCCGGGACGTGTCCCGGGTGAGCGCGTCGATGCGTCTGGCGATCTCCGCCGAATTCCACGGCTGGGAACTCACCCGGGTGCGTCTGTATCCGGACGGGAGCCGGCGGGTGCTGCTGCGCCGCCGCAAGACCGCCCATCACGTCCCCGAACCCACCGTTGGTTGATAACAGATCCCGGACCGTCGTGGACCGGGCTTGCAGGGAGTAGTTCGTGTACCGCTATCTTCTTCGGCTCATGTTCCTGTTGCCGCCGGAACGAGCCCACCACCTCGCCTTCCTCGCGATGCGCTGGTCGACTCGCTTCGGGCCGCTGCGCGCCCTGGTGGCGAAGGTGCTCGTCACCGACGACCCCATCCTCCGCAACACCGTCTTCGGCGTGCAGTTCCCCACGCCGGTGGGTCTGGCGGCCGGTTTCGACAAGGACGCGACCGGTGTCGATGTGTGGGGGCCGCTCGGTTTCGGGTTCGCCGAGATCGGCACCGTCACCGCCCAGGCGCAGCCGGGCAATCCGCAGCCGCGACTGTTCCGACTCCCCGAGGACCGGGCGATCGTGAACCGGATGGGCTTCAACAACCACGGTGCCGGGGAGGCCGCCAACCGGCTGCGGCAGCGTCGGCGCACCGTCCCCATCGGCGCGAACATCGGCAAGACGAAGGTCGTGCCGGCCGAGCAGGCCGCCGAGGACTACACCGAGAGCGCACGGCTGCTCGGCCCGCTCGCCGACTTCGTGGTCGTCAACGTCTCCTCTCCCAACACCCCGGGCCTGCGGGATCTGCAGGCCGTCGAGTCGCTGCGCCCCATCCTGGCCGCGGTACTGGACACCGTGACGGTGCCGGTGCTCGTGAAGATCGCCCCGGATCTGTCCGACGAGGACGTCGACGCGGTGGCCGATCTGGCGCTCGAACTCGGGCTCGCCGGCATCGTCGCCACCAACACCACCATCCGCCGCGACGGGTTGAACACTCCGCAGAGCCGTGTCGAGGAGATCGGCGCGGGCGGCCTGTCGGGCGCCCCGGTCGCCGAGCGGTCCCTCGAGGTGCTGCGCCGGCTGCGCACGCGGGTCGGTGATCGCCTCACCCTGGTCTCGGTGGGCGGCATCGAGACCCCGGAGCAGGCGTTCGAGCGCATCCTCGCCGGCGCGTCGCTGGTCCAGGGTTACACCGGCTTCATCTACGGCGGTCCGTTCTGGGCGCGGCGCATCAACCGCGGCATCGCCCGCAAGCTGCGCGCACACGGCTACCGCTCCATCGCCGACGCGGTGGGTGCCACCGCACGGGTCTGACCTGCAACGGACGGGGCCCGGGTCGTACTCGACCCGGGCCCCGTCCGTCACGACCTGTCAGCGCACCTCGTAGGTGCCGGTCAGCAGACCGCGGGCGATGGCGTGCCCGAAGACGTTGAAGCCGAGGAAGGCCGGGCTCGACTCGGGCGTGACGCCCTCGAGCACCTCGACGTCGAGTGCGTGCACCGCGACGATGTAGCGGTGGTGGCCGTGGCCGGCCGGCGGAGCGGCACCGATGAACCCGTGGGCGCCGCCGTCGTGGCGCAGCGTCACGGCCTGCTCCGGAAGAGCATCCGAGTCGGCGCTACCCGCACCCGCCGGCAGCTCCGTGATCGAGGTGGGGATGTTCGCGACGGCCCAGTGCCAGAAACCCGACGCCGTGGGGGCGTCCGGATCGAACACCGTGACGACGAAGCTCTTCGTCTCGGCGGGGAAACCCGACCAGGACAGCTGCGGGGAGACGTCGCCGCCCCCGGGGATTCCGAACGCACCGCTGGCCTGCGGGAGTTTCCATTCCTCGCCCTCGGCGAAGTCCGCGCTGGTCACCTCGAAGGTGGGCAGCTCGGGCAGGAACTTGTACGGGTCGTAATCGAAAGCCATTCCGGTCCTTTCGTGACGGTTTCGTGTGTTCTAGGCGTGCATGAGGAAGTGTTCCATGACCCGGGTGCCGAAGCGCAGTGCGTCGACGGGGACACGCTCGTCGACACCGTGGAACAGCGCGGCGAAGTCCAGATCGGGCGGCAACTGCAGCGGCGCGAAACCGAAGCAGCGGATGCCGAGCTTGGCGAACGCCTTGGCGTCGGTGCCGGCCGAGAGCATGTACGGCACCGTCCGGCCGATCGGGTCGTGCGCGAGGATCGCGGCGTTCATTGCGTCGACGAGCTCGCCGTCGAAGGTGGTCTCGTACGGCTCGAGGCCGGTGATCCACTCGCGGGTGACGTTCGGGCCGATCAGCTCGTCGACGGTGCGTTCGAATTCGGCGAGCCGACCCGGCAGGATGCGGCAGTCGACGACGGCGTGCGCGGTACGCGGAATGACGTTGGCCTTGTACCCGGCGTCGAGCATCGTGGGGTTCGCGGTGTCGCGCAGGGTCGCGCCCACGATGCGGGCGATCGACCCGAGCTTGGCGAGGGCACCTTCGAGATCGGGCGAGGCCGGGTCGAAGTCCAGCCCGGTCTCCTCGCTCACGACGGAGAGGAACTCGGCGACGGAATCGTTGACGACCAGCGGGAAGGTGTGGGATCCGAGCCGTGCCACCGCGCGGGAAAGGACGGTGACGGCGTTGTCCTCGTGCAGGAACGAGCCGTGCCCGGCGACACCCGTGGCGGTCAGGCGCATCCAGCGCATGCCCTTCTCGGCCGTCTCGACCATGTACAGGCGACGTTCGGTGCCGTCGGGGCGCGGCACGGTCAGGGAGAACCCGCCGACCTCCCCCACGGCCTCGGTGACGCCCTCGAACAGGTCGGGCCGGTGCTCGACCAGCCACTGCGAACCGAACTTTCCTCCGGCCTCCTCGTCGGCGACGAACGCGAACACCAGATCGCGCGGGGGCACGATGTTCTCGACCTTGAAGTAGCGGGCGACGGCGATCATCATGCCGACCATGTCCTTCATGTCGACCGCGCCGCGTCCCCACACGTAACCGTTCTCGACGGCCCCGGAGAACGGGTGCACGCTCCAGTCCGCGGCCTCGGCCGGCACGACGTCGAGGTGGCCGTGAAGCATGAGGGCACCGCGGATCGGGTCGGATCCGGGCAGACGCGCGAAGACGTTGCCGCGGCCCGGCGCTCCGGATTCGACGTAGGTCGTCTCGTAGCCGACCTCCTCGAGCACGGAGGCAACCCACTCGGCGCACTCGCGTTCGCCGCGGGTGGTGGTGGGTTCGCCGGTGTTCGAGGTGTCGAACCGGATGAGGCGGGAGACGAGGTCGACGACCTCCTCCTCCGCCCGGGACGGCTGGTGGGCGCTCGTGTCAATGGCCATGGCCGTATGTCTACCACCGCCCGCCCACCATCTCGACCGTTCGGATCGTCGCAGGTGGAGGTGGCGATTTGGGACCGCGGGCGCGGTGGGTTACTCTTTCACAGCGCCCACGACGAGTGGGCGCGAGCATCAGGTCCGAGTGGCGGAATGGCAGACGCGCTAGCTTGAGGTGCTAGTGTCCTATTAACGGACGTGGGGGTTCAAGTCCCCCCTCGGACACTCTGAGTCGAGACAGACGACGAAGGCCCCGAACATCATGTTCGGGGCCTTCGTCGTTGTGGGGAGAAGATCGACCGGGCGACAACCGCTACCGGTTTCGTCATCCGCTACGGCAATTCGCTGTAGCGGATGGCGAACAAGCGAGCGGATCCGCGCGAGGCCCGGCCCGTCGAGTACCGCGAGCGCGCCTGAAGTGCCGTTTTGGGGATCGGGCGCCCGATGCGCTACTGTTTCTTCAGCGCCCGCGGGAGCGGGTTCTACCGACATGCCCCGTGCGGGCGTCGGTCCGAGTGGCGGAATGGCAGACGCGCTAGCTTGAGGTGCTAGTGTCCTATTAACGGACGTGGGGGTTCAAGTCCCCCCTCGGACACTCCGAAACCCGAAGGCCCCGAACCGATATCGGTTCGGGGCCTTCGGTTCGTCCGGGGTCGGCGCGAGCGGATCGCTCAGTCCCGGCGGCCCTTGCGGAAGTACCGGATCGGGCCGAAGAAGTTCACCGCGATGGTCAGCGCCCAGCGCAACTTGCTGCCGTTGACCTTGTCGGCCGGTCGCCTCGCCAGATCGGCCCAGGCCGCGACGGCGAGCGACAACTGCACCACCGCGAGCAGGACCACCAGCACCTGCTGGGGGCGGCTCAGTTCGGCGAACTTCTTCTTGGACAGGGGTGAGCTCGGGCTCATCGTTCCTCCGGTACCTGCACGGGAATTCGGACACGATCATCCTGCCCGATACGATCGGGCATACAGCAGCACACGGAAAAAGGCAGATGAACCCCCACAGCGACACCACCGCCGAGCCCGCTCCCGACGGCTTCACCCGTATCGACCCCGACGATCTGGCCACCTGTCTGCGGGTGCTCGACCAGGCAGCGGGTCTCGACGCCGAGCATCCCGACGCGATCACCGTCCAGCGGGCCGTGGGGCACATGTTCAAGAAGTTCAAGCGGTTGCGCCGCAACGAGGCCCGCAAGCAACGCGTCGACGCCGACCGTCAGGTGCTGTCCGCGACCGCCACCGCCTCCCCCACCCGCATCGACGACGAGACCGCCGGACTTCCGCTGGCGTCGGCGACTCGCGGCGCGAGCGCGGGAACGCTGCTGCGTCCGCGGCACTGCTACATCTGCAAGGACAAGTACACCCGGGTCGACGCCTTCTATCACCAGTTGTGCCCGACCTGCGCCGAGGAGAACCACGCCAAGCGCGACGCACGCACCGATCTGCGGGGTCGTCGCGCCCTGCTGACCGGCGGCCGCGCCAAGATCGGTATGTACATCGCGTTGCGGTTGCTGCGCGACGGCGCGCACACCACCGTCACCACGCGGTTCCCCAACGACGCGATTCGCCGCTTCACCGCGATGGAGGACAGCGGCGACTGGCTGCACCGGCTGCGCATCGTCGGCATCGACCTGCGTGATCCCGCCCAGGTGGTCGCCCTCGCCGACGACGTCGCCGCGCAGGGGCCGCTGGACATCCTCATCAACAATGCCGCGCAGACGGTGCGCCGCTCCCCCGGCGCCTACTCGGCGCTGGCCGAGGCGGAGGCCGATCCGTTGCCCGCCGGACCGCGTCCCGAGGTCCTGACCTTCGGCAAGCCCTCGGACGCCCACCCGGCCGCCCTGGCCGGGTCGCTGCCGGCCGAGTTGTCGGCGCATTCGCTGACCTCGCTGGCACTGGTGGCCGGGTCGGCGACACCCGAGCGGGTCGCGGCCGGGGTCGCCGTCGACGCCGGCGGATTGCTGCCGGATCTCGTGCACACCAACAGCTGGGTGCAGACCGTCGGCGAGGTCGAGCCGCTGGAACTGCTCGAGGTGCAGCTGTGCAACTCGGTGGCGCCGTTCATCCTCGTCAACCGTCTGCGTCCGGCGCTCGCCGCGTCCCCGGCCCGCCGCAAATACGTCGTGAACGTCTCGGCGATGGAAGGGCAGTTCGCGGGTCGCCGCTACAAGGGCGCCGGGCATCCGCACACCAACATGGCCAAGGCCGCGCTGAACATGCTCACCCGCACCAGTGCCGAGGAGATGCTCAGCGACGGCATCCTCATGACCGCCGTCGACACCGGATGGATCACCGACGAACGGCCGCACCACACCAAGATGCGGCTGGCCGAGGAGGGCTTCCACGCGCCGCTCGATCTCGTGGACGGCGCGGCCCGCGTCTACGACCCGATCGTCCAGGGCGAGGCGGGCACGGACCTGTACGGATGCTTCCTCAAGGACTTCCGCCCGGCACCGTGGTGATCCGGACCCCGAAATTCGGGGAGACCGGTTCCACACCGTCGATCGTGGCCCGCCCTCCGGGCCGCGGCGATAATGGAGGACGTCCCCGCAGGCCCGCACGAGGAGAGTCATGACTGTCGCTGTCGTTCACGCCGATACCCCCGAAGGCCGGATCGCTCTGCAGGCCGCGGTGCGGGAGGCCGCCGACCGGCAGCAGTCGCTGGTGGTGCTCCACCCGCTCGACGAACCCGACGAGGTGGAAGGTGTGCGGGCACAGGTGAGCGAGGTGGCCGGTACCGACGGCTGGGAGTTGCTCTCGGCCGTCCACGACGGCGATCCGGTCGGCACGACCGTCGAACTGCTCGCGCGCAGCGGCGCCGAACGCGTGGTCATCGGCAGCCGCGGGCGCACCGCGACCGGCAAGTTCCTCGTCGAGCGGGCGGTGCAGCGCCTGATCACCGAGTCGTCGGTGCCGGTGCTGGTCATCAAGGCCGGCTGAGCCGCCGCCCGCCCTCCGGCATCCCCGTTCGTTCCGCGGCCGTTCGTTCTACTCTGGGCACATGGCGTTCCGGGTGGTCGCCGACCTCACGGCCTTCGTGCATCTGCTGTTCGTGCTCTACGTTGCGTTCGGTGGTTTCCTCGCGTGGCGGTGGCCCCGCACGATCGTCGCGCACATCGTCGCGGTGGTGTGGGGAGCGGCCTCGGTGGCCGTGGGGTTCGACTGCCCGCTGACCGCGGTGGAGAACTGGGCACGCCGCGCGGCCGGCCAGGAAGGTCTGCCGCCGAGCGGATTCATCGATCACTACCTCACCGGGGTGATCTACCCGGAGTCCGCGCTCGGTGCGGTCCGTGCCCTCGCCGCGCTCGCCGTGCTGATCTCGTGGGTGGTGCTGTGGCGCCGGATTCGTGTGACGAAGGTCGCCCCCGAGACTTACTCCTGAGTAGGGTGGGGGCATGACTGTCTCCCGGGATCTCGACATCGTCGTCTACGGCGCCACCGGCTTCGTCGGGCGCCTCACCGCCGCCTATCTCGCCGAGAACCTCCCCGACGGCGTCGCCGTCGGACTCGCAGGACGTTCACGCACCAAACTCGAGAAGCTCGCCGCCGACCTCGGAACCGACTGGCGGCTGATCGAGGCGAACGCCGACGATCCCGCCTCGCTGACCGCGCTCGCCGAGTCCACCCGCGTGGTGATCACGACCGTCGGCCCCTACGCCACGTACGGGCTGCCGCTCGTGCAGGCGTGCGCCGAGGCCGGCACCGACTACGTCGACCTCACCGGCGAGGTGCTCTTCCACCGCGAGAGCATCGACCGCTTCGACGACGTGGCCCGGCGCACCGGCGCCCGCATCGTCCACTCGTGCGGTTTCGACTCCGTCCCGTCCGACCTCGGCGTCCATGCGCTCTACCGCGCCGCGGAGGCCGACGGTAACCTGCCGCTCACCGACACGACCTTCGTGCTCGGCTCCTTCCGCGGCGGGGTGAGCGGCGGAACCATCGATTCGCTCCGGCAACAGCTCGACGCGATCCGCAAGGATTCCACCGCACGGAAGATCGCCGCGCGCCCGTACTCGCTGTCCCCCGATCGGACTCGGGAACCCGATCTCGGTCGCCAGAACGACTTCGCGTTCGTCGACGGCAAGTCCGTCGCCCCGGAGATCTCGGGACGGCTCGCTCCGTTCGTGATGGCCTCCTACAACACCCGCATCGTGCGACGCAGCAACGCGCTGCGCGACTGGGCCTACGGACGCCGGTTCCGCTACCGGGAGGTGATGAGTGTCGGCTCCTCGCCGCTCTCCCCCGTCCTCGCCGGGCTCGTCGGACTCGGTACGGGCGCCCTCGCCGCCGGCCTGTCGTTCCCGCCCACGCGGTTCGTCCTCGACAAGCTCCTGCCCGCGCCCGGTGAGGGACCGTCGGAGAAGACCCGCGAGAACGGTTACTTCACGGTGGATCTGTACGCCTCGACCGAGTCCGGCGCCCGCTACACCGCGCGATTCTCCGCGCAGGGCGACCCGGGTTACAAGGCCACAGCCGTGATGCTCGGCGAGTCCGCCCTTTCGCTCGCCCTCGGCGGCGCGGCCCTGCACGCCGGTGGCGGTGTCCTCACCCCCGCGGTGGCCTTCGGGGACGTGCTGACCGATCGGCTCCGCGCGGCCGGTTTCGAGATCTCCGCGCGCCGCCTCGGCTGACCTCGCGTCCGGCGCGCCCGATCGGCGCGCCGGGCCCGCCGAGTGTGGTTCCGTCGCCGCGACGGGCTATGCTCGACCGGACCGAACGATCCGTGCGCGGAACGAGACCTGAGGACGTGACCATGGCTGCGACGAGTACCGAGATGGCTCCGGCCGCTCGTCTCGCGCTCATGCCGTTCTGGCCGACCCGTCGCGGCGCCTGCTTCGATTGTCTGTGTTGCACCCGGGAGTGTTGCTGAGCGCTTCGCCGCTCGTCCAGCTTTTCGGGTTCTTCCAGCTTTCGGAGCCAACGCATGTTCAATCTGCTCATCTTCACACTCGTCGGTGTCGGCGCACAGCTCGTCGACGGCGCACTCGGCATGGCCTTCGGTGTGACCGCGACCACCCTGCTGCTGTTCAGCGGTGTCGGTCCGGCGCACGCGAGCGCCGCCGTGCACCTCGCCGAGGTGGGAACCACCCTCGTCTCCGGTGCTTCGCACTGGCGGTTCCGCAACATCGACTGGAAGGTCGTGCTGCGACTCGGTGTTCCCGGTGCCATCGGCGCCTTCCTCGGTGCGACCGTGCTGTCGGGACTGTCGACCGAGGCCGCCGAACCGGTGACCGCCGGAATCCTGCTGGCCATCGGCGTGTACGTCGCGTTGCGTTTCTCGGTACGACCCCCTGCGGTGGCCCATGCCCGTACCTCCCCGCACACCGCGAAATTCCTGTCGCCGCTGGGCTTCTTCGGCGGCTTCATCGACGCGAGCGGCGGTGGCGGATGGGGACCGATCACCACCAGCACCCTGCTCTCCCGCGGCAAGACGGCACCGCGCACCGTGATCGGGTCGGTGAGCGCGTCGGAGTTCCTCGTCGCGGTCGCGGCGAGCGTCGGCTTCCTGTTCGGGCTCGGCCACGAGTCGCTCGGCAATCTCGTGATCGTCGCCGGTCTCGCCCTCGGCGGCGCCCTCGCAGCGCCGGTCGCGGCCTGGCTGGTCAGCCGTGTGCCCGCGACGTTGCTCGGTACCGGCGTCGGTGGCGTCATCGTGCTGACCAACGCGCACAAGCTCGCCAAGACGTTCGAACTCTCCGGCGCGGCACTGGCGGTGCTCTACCTCGCCATCGTCGCCGCCTGGCTCACTCTGCTGATGGTGTCCTGGAAGCGTTCGCGCCTCACCCCCGCGGAGAAGAGCGGTTCGCTCGAACCGCTGGCGCAGCCGACGCCGGCGGCACTGCTCGAAGGTGCCGACGCGACGCCTCTCCCCGGGGCCCGTCCGGAGCCTCGGGAGGTACCCGGACACAATGAAACTCGCCTGAATTCCAGCACGTCACCACGGACTCCCGACGGGGCATGATAATCGCTATTATGCCCGCGTGCGACAAAAGCGAATACATACTGGTGCCTTCGTCTTCCTCACTGCCGGCGCTGCCTTGACGGCCTGCTCCGCCGAGGATTCCACGGTCGGCATCCGCAATGCTGCCGATATCGGCTCTTCGACGTCCGCCTCCGCCGAATCGCCGTATCTGGTGAAGATCGCACAGAACTTCCCCAGCTGCGAGGCCATCGGCGCGACCCTCGAGCGTTACATCGACGGGCTGACGCCCGCCCCCGGCGGTGTCGTGAGCCCCCAGCGCGTGAACTGCGTGTGGGAGGCCGGAGCCGGTGAGCCGCCCTCCGGACTCCGTTCCGTCGAGGTCGTGGTCGAACCCGAGACCGTCACACCCGCCACCGCAGCGAAAACCGGCCTGGTGGTGGTTCCCGATTCCGCCATCGAAGCGGCCGGCGGATTCGCGCACAGCATGCCGATCAACATGGCCGGCACCGCCTTCACCGCGACCGGCGTCGAACTCCCTCAGGCCTCCGTGTCGATCACCGTCGGCGGACGCGATGCCGCGATGGTCCTCGATCCGGCAGGTGGCGTGGCGGTCGCCAAGCAGCTTCTCGGGCTGTAGCGCACGGTGTCGCGACCCTCGACCGCCCGGGCGGAACCAAGATCACATACAACTCGTACGGACGCTACGATGCGCCATGTGAATCTGACCCGATACGCGGTCGCATCCGCGACCCTCGCCGGCGCCCTACTCCTCGGAGCGTGTTCCTCCGGTGACGACGCCTCCTCCGACACCGCCTCGGACGCCGACTCCGCAGCCTCCGACACCACCACCTTCGACGCCGACACCGTCGGCGAACCGACCGGCCTCGGCAGCGACATCCTCGCCCGCTTCGACTCGTGCGACGATGTCGCGCCCGCCGTCGCCCCCTACATCGAAGGCCTGAGCCTGCGTTCGTCGAGCGGCGTGGACGAGTACAGCGTCTACTGCGCATGGGAGACCCCGGACAGCGCCACGAACCTCGACGAGATCCGGTCGGTGGAGATCGTCCTGGCACCGGGCTCCGGCACCGTCCCGGCGGCGAGCGACCTCGAAACCGGCGGTCTCGAATTGCTCCCCGACGCCGCCATCGAGGCCGCCGGTGGCATCGCCTACACCATGGGAGAGGCCGTCTCGGTCGCCGCCGTCTCCGTCACCCAGGTCCAACTGCCCGAGGTGGAGGTGTCCATCACCGGCGGGCAGTGGGGCGACTACCCGTCGCTCGACGCCCCGACCTCGGTGACCGTCGCCAAGGAACTGCTCGACCTGTAGGCCCGTCCGCGCCGATCGTGCGCGGTGAGCACACCGCGCACGATCAGAGCCTGGGCCGCGATGTAGGTGGCCATGATCCACAACCCCACCGCAGGCAGATCCGCGTCGACGAAGGCACGGACGGCGATGAGCGCATCGGAGACGACGAACAGCATCGCGCCGACCGCCACCGTCCGGTTCACGCCGGTGGCGAGCACCGCCATCGCCGCCAGACACGACGCGTAGATCGCCATCGGGACCACGAGAATCCCTGCCGCAGAAGCGCACACGGCGACCATGGCGATGACCGCGAGAGCGTAGAGGCCGACCACCCACGGGCGGGTCCGCAGCACGCTCGACCGCCGGTACGGCCAGAACGCGACGATGTAGGTGAGCTGGGCGCACAGGAAGAAGCCCACCAGCACCAGGAACGAGGCATCACCGTCGACGAGGTCGGGTGTGGCGTCCCCCAGCCACGAGAAGCCCAGTGCCACAAGCGTGCCCACGAACAGCCGGTCGCGCGGTGCGGACGTGACGAGAACGAGTCCGAGCGCGAGCAACGGCATGAGGAACCACTGCGAGACGTCGGTGAACGCCGAATCGGGCGCGAGAACCTGATAGACGAGATGAGCCGCCGCGACGATCGCGAACGCACCGAGAACGGTGACGGCGATCGTGCGGCGGCTCATGGGATCAGGAGTCCTCGCCGGACGTTCCGGGGTCGTCCACCCCGTCGAAGGCGTCGAGCAGACGTTGCGCCGCGAGCGCGGCGGTCAGCGAACCGTCGCGCACCCCGGCCTCGACGTCCTTGCGGATCGCCCGCACGCGCGGGGAGGTCTCGAGACGACGCAACAGCTGGTCGTGCACCATCGTCCACGTCCAGTCCACCTGCTGGCGGCGCCGGTTCTCGTCGAACATGCCCGCCTCGGTGAGCACCTTCTTGTGCTCGAGCACGGTGTCCCAGAAGGTGTCCAGACCGACGCCGGTCATGCCGCTCATGGTGATCACCGGCGGCTTCCAGATCGCGTCGTGCGGATGCACCATGCGCATCGCGCCGGCGAGTTCGCGGGCGGCGACCCGCGCGTCGCGTTCGAACTCCCCGTCGGCCTTGTTGACGGCGACGAGGTCGGCGAGTTCGAGCACGCCCTTCTTGATGCCCTGCAACTGGTCGCCGGTGCGGGCCAGGGTCAGGAAGCAGAAGGTGTCGACCATGTTCGCGACGGTCACCTCGGACTGTCCGACACCGACGGTCTCGACGAGGATCACGTCGAAACCGGCGGCCTCGAGCAGCACCATCGTCTCGCGGGTGGCCTTCGCGACCCCGCCGAGCGTGCCGGCCGAGGGCGACGGGCGGATGTAGGCGTCCCGCTGCACCGCGAGCCGCGCCATCCGTGTCTTGTCGCCGAGGATCGAACCACCCGTGCGGGTCGACGACGGGTCGACGGCCAGCACCGCGACCCGATTCCCCTGCTCGAGCAGATGCATGCCGAGCGCGTCGATGAAGGTCGACTTGCCGACGCCGGGCACACCGGTGATACCGACACGAATCGCGTTCCCCGCCTTCGGGAGCAGGCGCAGCAGCAACTGCTGCGCCTGCTCCCGATGGTCGTCGCGGGTCGACTCGATCAATGTGATCGCCCGTGCGAGGCCGGCCCGCTCGTTGGCGAGCACGGCCTCGGCGAGGGCGTCGACGTCGATCTGCCGTCGGCGGGTCTGCGCGGCGCCGACCGAGGAGTCGCTCATGCCGACGTCAGCCTCCGAGGTGGTGGCCGAGCTGCGCGGCGAGCTTGGTCAGCAGACCGGTCGCCGCATCCGCGATCACGGTGCCGGGCGGGAAGATCGCCGCCGCACCCGCCGCGTAGAGCTCGTCGAAGTCACCCGGCGGGATGACACCACCGACGACGATCATGATGTCCTCGCGGCCCACCTCGGCCAGTGCCTGCTTGAGGGCAGGGACCAGCGTCAGGTGACCCGCGGCCAACGACGACACGCCGATGACGTGCACGTCGTTGTCGGCCGCCTGCTGGGCGACCTCTTCGGGGGTCTGGAACAGCGGTCCCACGTCGACGTCGAATCCGAGGTCGGCGAAGGCCGTGGCGATCACCTTCTGGCCTCGGTCGTGACCGTCCTGGCCCATCTTCGCGACGAGGATGCGGGGGCGACGGCCCTCCTCCTCGGCGAACTTCTCGACCAGTGCGGTCGCGGCGGTGATGTTGGTGGCCTTACCGGCCTCGTCGCGGTACACGCCGCTGATCGTACGGATCTCGGCCTGGTGGCGGCCGTAGACCTTCTCCAGGGCGTCCGAGATCTCACCGACGGTGGCCTTCGCGCGGGCCGCGTCGATGGCCAGCGCGAGCAGGTTGTTGTCGAGACCCTGGCTCTGCGCACCGGCGGCGCGGGTGAGCGCGTCGAGGGCGGTGCGGGTGGCCTCCTCGTCGCGGTCGGCGCGCAGCTGCTCGAGCTTGGCCAGCTGCTCGGCTCGCACACGCGAGTTCTCGACCTTGAGGACCTCGATCTCGTGGTCCTCGGTCACCTGGTACTTGTTGACGCCGATGACCGGCTGGCGACCCGAGTCGATGCGCGCCTGGGTGCGGGCGGCCGCCTCCTCGATGCGCAGCTTCGGGATGCCCTCCGAGATGGCCTGTGCCATACCGCCGGCCGCCTCGACCTCGGCGATGTGGGCGCGGGCCTTGTTGGCGAGCTCGTGGGTGAGCCACTCGACGTAGTGCGAGCCGCCCCACGGGTCGATGGGTCGCGTGGTGCCCGACTCCTGCTGCAGCAGCAGCTGGGTGTTGCGGGCGATGCGCGCCGAGAAGTCGGTGGGCAGTGCCAGCGCCTCGTCGAGCGCGTTGGTGTGCAGCGACTGGGTGTGGCCCTGGGTCGCGGCCATCGCCTCGACGCACGTGCGGGCGACGTTGTTGAAGACGTCCTGTGCGGTGAGCGACCATCCGGAGGTCTGCGAGTGGGTACGCAGCGACTTCGACTTCGGGTTCTTCGCTCCGAACTTCTCGACGAGTTCGCTCCACAGCAGGCGACCTGCGCGCAGCTTCGCGACCTCCATGAAGAAGTTCATGCCGATCGCCCAGAAGAACGACAGGCGCGGCGCGAACTTGTCGACGTCCATTCCGGCGTCGAGTCCGGCGCGGATGTACTCCATGCCGTCCGCGAGGGTGTACGCGAGCTCGAGGTCGGCCGTCGCGCCGGCTTCCTGGATGTGGTAGCCGGAGATCGAGATCGAGTTGAAGCGCGGCATCTTCGCCGAGGTGTACGCGAAGATGTCGGAGATGATCCGCATCGACGGCTTCGGCGGATAGATGTAGGTGTTGCGGACCATGAACTCCTTCAGAATGTCGTTCTGAATGGTTCCGGCCAGCTGCTCGGGCTTGACGCCCTGCTCCTCCGCCGCCACGACGTACAGCGCCAGAATCGGCAGCACCGCGCCGTTCATGGTCATCGACACCGACACCTGCGACAGGTCGATGCCGTCGAACAGCTGACGCATGTCGAGGATCGAGTCGATCGCGACACCGGCCATACCGACGTCACCCTGCACACGCGGGTGATCGGAGTCGTAGCCGCGGTGCGTGGCCAGGTCGAAGGCCACCGACAGACCCTTCTGACCGGCGGCGAGGTTGCGACGGTAGAAGGCGTTGGACTCGGCGGCGGTGGAGAAGCCGGCGTACTGCCGGATGGTCCACGGCTGGTTCACGTACATCGTCGGGTACGGCCCGCGCACGAACGGGGCCAGACCCGGGTAGCTGCCGAGCGGGTAACCCTCGGCGACGACGGCGTCGCGGTCGGCCTTGGTGTAGACCGGCTTGACGTCGATGCCCTCGGGCGTCGACCACACGACGTCCTCGGTGCTGTAGTTGTTCGCCTCGGCGACGGACTCGACGAGCGCGGCGGCCTGCTCCGCGGTGGGAGCGGAGGGCGCCGGCGCGGCCGGGTCCGTCAACGGGACGTCGGCGAAACTGCCGATTTCGTGTTCGATGCTCACTTACGCTCCCAGAGTGTTCAGCAGGTCGGTGAGGGCGGCGACGGCGTCGATGCGCGCGGTGAGGAAGCCGTCCGGACGATCGTCGCCCTGCGCGTCCTTCACGGCCTTCTCGGGTCCGGCCAGCAGCACCGTCGTGATCCCCGCCGCACGCAGCGCAGCGGTGGCCGTACCGGCCTGCTCGCCGTAGCGGGTGTCGGTGCCGCACAGCACGGCGACGGACGTTCCGGTGTCTCCCACCAGGGACGACAGGTCGGCGTCGAGATCGAGCGGTCCGGGATTGACCGCTTCGATTCCACCGGCGGCGAGCAGGTTCGCCGCGAAGGTCGCACGCACGTTGTGTTCGGCGATCGGCCCGAGCGGGGCGAGCAGCACCCGCGGGCGGGCACCGTGCGAGGCCAGGTAGGTGTCGGAGCGGTCGCGCAGCGCCTCGAACGGTGCGGCGTACCGCGCGGCGGACGCGCCGGCCTCGGCGACACCGACCGGCAGCGGCTTCTCGGCCAGGTTCGGGAACTCGTTGACACCGGTCACCGAGAACTTGCGGTGCGCGATGTCGGACTCGCGGCGGGCACGCGTCTGCGCGACACGCTCGGCGATCAGCCCCGACTCGAGAGCGGCGCGGTAGCCACCGGCCGCCTCGATCTCCTGGAAGAAGCCCCACGCCTTCTCCGCGATCTGCGCGGTCAGTTCCTCGACGTACCAGGAACCGGCGGCGGGATCGAGGACACGACCGAGGTTGGACTCCTCGAGCAGCAGCAGCTGGGTGTTGCGGGCGATCCGGGCGGAGAACGCCTCGGACACCTCGAGCACACCGGCCGGCAGCGCGGAGTCGAACGGCAGGACCGTGACGGCGTCGGCGCCACCGACACCCGCGCCGAACGCAGCGAGGGTCGTGCGCAGCATGTTCACCCACGGATCGCGCTGGGCCATCATCGCCGCGGAGGTCACGGCGTGCTGCGGAGCGTTGCCGGCCTCGGGGGCACCGGCGACCTGGGCGACGCGCGCCCACACCTGACGACCCGCGCGGAACTTGGCGATGGTCTGGAACTGGTCGTCGGTCGCGGCGAGACGGAACTCGAGCTGACCGAGCGCGGCAGCGACGGGAACCCCGGCGTCGACGAGTGCTCGCACGTAATCGAGGCCGGCGGCGATCGCGGCACCGAGTTCCTCGGCGTCGGACGAACCGGCGTTGTGGAAGGCGGTGCCGTCCACGGTGAGGGCACGCACCCCTTCGGTGCGGTCGGCGGCGGCCCGTGCCAGCTCGACGGCCTCGTCGAGAGACACGTCGGGACGCTCGGAGAACGCGCTGGTGAGCGGCGCTGCACCGAGGAAGATGCGCACGGCGGCGCGGTCCTCGATGTCGGTGCGGTTGTCGAGCACGGAGTACACGGCGGTGGTCGCTGCGACCACGTCGGCACCGGCGTCGAGACGGACCGGCGCGAGGTCGAGGAGCACACCGCTCAGCGCGGTGTCGAGCGCGTCCACGGGGACCGCGCCGGCGCCGAGACCGAGCCACACCGAGCTGACACCGTTGTTCAGGGCGTCGAGGATGCGCTCGTTGACCGAGGCCGCGTCGGTGCCGGTGAACCGGACGTCGACGAGCCAGCCGGTGTTGACGTCGCGCGTGGACGAGCCGCCGCGGACGAACGGGAACTCACCGGGCAGCGGCGCTTCGTCGCGCTCGTCGCGCACGCCGTACAGCGGCGCGACGGTGACGTCGTCGTAGGTCGTGGTCTCGAGCAGACGCTGCGGCTCGGGTCCGAGTTCGGCCGGGTCGACGCGTCGGGACTTGGCCAGCACCCCCGCCACCGCGTCCTGCCACTGCGCATATGCGCGCGCGGCATCCTCGGCTTCTGCAGCTAATGACACGGGCGATTCCTCCTACTGCGGGTTTGCAGGCTTTGTACGGACGGCGTTGTCGGCCGGAGGTGGACAACCTCGAAAAGGGTAGGTTGCCTTCGGTGTGATGCTATCCCCACACACCGCGCGGTCGTTGTGGGGATCACCACAGTTTTTCTAGCGCTCGATAACGACGTCCTCGACCGGAACGGTATCGTGCCGCCTTCACCACTCTGCTCGCGGGGAAGCAGAGACCGCCCGGCCGGTAATGTGGACGCTCGTGACGAGGCTTGCCGCAGACCGCAGAGTGCTCGGCATCCTGGGCCTGGTGGCGGCGCTCGTCGTCGTAGCTCTCGTGGTGCCGCATCCGACGATCGCCCAGATCCGGGAGTGGTCGGAATCCGTGCACGGCCCGGCACTGGTCCTGGCGTTCTTCGCCGTCCACGCCCTGGTCACGATCGCCCCGATTCCGCGCACGGTGTTCACCCTCAGCGCCGGCGTGCTGTTCGGCAGTGCCGTCGGCATCGGCGTGACGGTCGCCGCCTCCACGGTCAGCGCCGTCCTCGCGTTCCTGCTCGTGCGGGCCGTCGGACGCAAGGCCGTGGAATCGCGTCTCACACACCCGGCGGCGAAAGCGATCGATCTGCGGCTGGCACGCCGCGGATGGCTCGCGGTCGGCTCGTTGCGGTTGATCGCCGCCGCCCCGTTCTTCGTCGTGAACTGTTGCTGCGCGGTCTCGGCGGTCCGTCTCGTCCCCTACACACTCGCGACGGTCGTGGGCATCCTGCCGGGCACCGTGGCGGTGGTGCTCCTCGGTGACGCTCTGACCGGGCAGACCGATCCGCGACTGATGGTGATCACCGGGGTGTGCATCGCGCTCGGTCTCGCCGGGCTGTTGCTCGAGGCCCGACTCCCCGAGCCCGCCGGTTCGGCGCTCGACGCCGTCGTCGATCCGGATCAGGATCCGGCGTCGAGATAGTCGGCCAGGGTCGGGCCGAGGACGGCGAGCACGGCCGGGGTCATCATCTCCAGATGGTCGCAGTCGATCGTGTGCTCGGTGATCGTGCCGGACACCCACGGCCGCCACAGGGCCGGTGACGCACCGTCGCCCGTGCCGAGCGATCGCGCCGCGGCGACGAACAGCAGGTCGCCGTCGAAACATCGCAGGTCGAGCGTCGGCGCGGCCCGATGGACGTGCGCATAGGCGGTGAGGATCCGCTCCAGGTCGGCGGTGGACAGTCCGGTCTCGTGCCCGAGACTGCGGTTCACCGCGTCGAGCAGCTGCTCGCAGGTCATCTCGTCCGGCGTCGCGTGGGTCAGTTCGATGCCCAGTCCCGCCAGCAGCTCCGCGTGGGTGTGGGCACGCCGCTCGCGTTCGAGCGGGTAATAGTCGAGGACGACCAGATCGACGGGCTCCCCCGCGGCACGCAGTTCGACACCCATGTGATGGGCGATCAGTCCGCCCTGGGACCAGCCGAGCACGGTGTACGGACCTTGCGGTTGCACGGCCCGCAGCTCCCCGACGTAGCGGTGTGCCAGTTCGGCGGGTGTCGCGTCGAGGGGTCCGCCCGAGAGGTACGGCAGTTGCAGCCCGTACACCGGCCGATCCGGCAGGTGGCGCAGCAGTCCCGCGTACACCCAGGACAAGCCGATCGCGGGATGTACGCAGAACACCGGTGGGCGGTGACCGTGCCCGCGCAGGGGGATCAGCACATCGAACATGCCGGTCGTCGGAGCAGTGGTCGTGGTCGCCTCGTCGAGGCGATCCGCGAGGCCGGCCGGTGTGGGGTCGAGGAAGACCAGAGACAGCGGAACTTCCCGGCCCAGCTCGCTGCGCAGCTTCGATGCCACGGCGGTCGCGGCGAGCGAGTTGCCGCCGAGGTCGAAGAAGTTGTCGTCGATCCCGATCCGGTCCCGTTCGAGGACGGAGGCGAACGCGCGGGCGACGGCACCTTCGGTCGGCGTGCGCGGCGCCCGGTAGGCAGCCCCGACCGGCGCGGCCGCCGGTAACGCCGACCTGTCCACCTTCCCGCTCGGGGTGACGGGCAGGCCCGGTAGCACGACGATCACCGACGGGACCATGTACCGCGGCAGCCGGGTGGCCGCGAAATGCAGGATCTCGGGCGCCTCGATCGGAACGGTCCCGGTGGGCACCACATATCCGACGAGCCGGTCGCCGCTGCCGTCGTCGCGCACCACGACCACCGCCTGGGCAACGGCCGGATGCCGGAGCAGTGCCGCCTCGACCTCCTCGAGCTCGATGCGCAGACCGCGCAGCTGGATCTGGAAGTCACTGCGCCCGACGTAGACGGGCTCGGCGCCCGCCGCGGTGCGGGTCCAGCGCATCAGATCTCCGGTGCGGTACATCCGGCGCCCCGGGGCGCCGAGGGGGTCGGCGACGAAACGCGTCGCCGTCAGGCCGGGTTGTCCCGCATACCCTCGCCCCAGACCCGGTCCGGCGAGGTACAACTCCCCCACCGCGCCGCCGGCCACGGGCTGCAGATACGAGTCCAGCAGGTACTCGTCGAAACCGGGTATCGGCGGCCCCACGGTGGGATTCTCGCCGGGGACGAGCGGATCGAGCAGGTTCGACATCACCGTGGCCTCGCTCGGACCGTAGCCGTTGACCATGTGACGGCTCCGGGCCCACGTCTCCACCAGGGACGGCGGGCACGCCTCCCCACCGACGCTCACAAAGGTGAGGGCCGGCAGCGCGTCCCGATCCAGCGTCGCCAACACCGCGGGTGTGGTGTACAGGTGCGTGATCTCCTCGTCGGCGAGGACACGCTCGAGGTCGTCACCGGCGGCAATGCCGGGCGGCACCACGACGAGCCGTGCCCCGGCCGAGAACGCGACGATCGTTTCCAGCAGCGAGGCATCGAACACCGGAAGCATCGCCTGCGCGACTCGCGACTCGCGGTCGGCGACCGTCGAGAGCCGATCGACCAACTCGGCGATGCCGCGATGCGTCACGGTCACCCCCTTCGGCGTGCCCGTCGATCCGGACGTGAAGACGACATACGCGGCGTTGTCGGCGCGCACCGGAGCGCGGCGGTTGATGTCCGGCACCGGCGTTGCCGGCGCACCGTCGACGTCCATGTCCCGAACCGGCACGACGGATACATCGTCGGGCACCGCCGGTTCGGGTCCGTCGACGAGCACGCAGAGCGGTGTGACCGTCCGGATCATCGCGGTGACGCGGTCGCGGGGTTGGTCGGGGTCGGCGGGCACGTAGACGGCACCGGCGCGGACGACGGCGAGCATGGCGACGACCCGCAGGAACGACCGCCGCATCGCCACCACGACGGTGGTCTCCGGTGCTGCTCCGCGGGAGACGAGCAGATGTGCGAGCCGCTCGACCCGCTCGTCCAGCTCCGCGTAGGTCCATTGCCTGCCTGCGTCGACGACGGCGACGGACTCCGGGGACCGCGCCATCCAGTCGTCGAGGATCTCCGCCCACGTCCGTGAAGGGGCGGTGCCGGGAGCGGACACGACCGACACCTCGTCCCCGAACAGGCGGAGACGACCGAGCGGCACCTCCGGCCGATCGACGACGGCCTCGAGGACCTGGGCGACCTGCGACACGATCGCGTCGGCCGCGGCCCCGTCGAACAGATCCGGACGGTAGCTCAGTCGCAGCCGCAGCGCGTCGTCGACGTGCGCGATCAAAGTCAGCGGATAGTGGCCGGAGTCGTGTCCGGTGACCTCGCGCACCTGCATGCCCGCGATGTCGACCGCATCGGACAGAGCGGCACGGTCGACCGGGTACGACTCGAACACCGTCAGGGTGTCGAACCCGGCAGCCGGTCCGGCGACCTGCTGGATCTCCGTGAGACCGAGGTGATGCCGGTCGAGCAGTGCGGTCTGCTCGACTCGGATCCGCTCGACGAGCGCTGCGAGGGTTTCGTACGGGTCGAGCCGGACCCGCACGGGAACGGTATTGACGAACAGACCGATCATCTCCTCGACCCCGTCGACCTCCGCGGGCCGCCCGGAGACGGTCGATCCGAACACGACGTCGCGCTGCGAGGTGAGCTTCGCCAGCACGATCCCCCACGCGACCTGCACCACCGTGCCGACGGTGAGCCCGTGGTCCCGGACGAAGGCCTCCAGGCGCCGGGTGTCCGCCGGATCGAGCGCCCAGGTGGTCTCCTCGGACAGAGCCTGCACGAAGGTCTGCTCGGCGTCCGGGGCGACCAGCGTGGGCCGATCCGGACCGGCCAGGTACCGCGACCAGGCATCGCGGGCGGGCGCCGGGTCCTGCTGCACGAGCCACCGCACATAGTCCCGGTAGGGACGTACCGGCGGGAGAACCCCGGTGTCCGCATCGGTGCCGTACAGCACGAGGAGTTCCTTCAGCAGCAACGGCGCCGACCAACCGTCGAGCAGGATGTGGTGGTTCGTGAACACCAGCCGGTGATCGTCCGGTCCCATCCTGACCAGGCTCAAGCGCACCAGCGGTCCGTGCGCCGTGTCGAAACGCTGCGTCCGGTCCTCGGTCTGCAGACGGGCCAGTTCCGACGCACGGTCATCAGGATCCAGGTCGCTCAGATCCCGCTCACACAGCGGCAGTTCGACCGATGCCTGCACGACCTGCACGGGCGGGGACTCCCCGTCGAAGACGAAGTTCACCCGCAGGTTCGGATGCCGCGCCGCCAGGGCGGCCACCGCCCGCCGGAGGCGTCGCGGATCGACGACACCGCCCAGGTGCAGGGTCAGTTGCACCGTGTACGCGTCGAGCGAATCGTTCCGGAGGGCATGGAACAGAAAGCCGGTCTGCAAGGGGGTGAGGGGCCACACGTCCTCGAGGCCGGGATAACGGCGCTCGAGCTCGTCGAGGCGTTCCTGGCTCAACGGGACCAGCGGCAGATCCGACGGGGTGTGCCCTCCCGCGCCCGGTTCGGCGACGTGCCGGGCGAGGCCGCTCAGCATGCGTCGCCACCGTTCGGCCAGATCCGACACCTCCGGGCGGGCGATGACCCCGGTCGCATAGGCGAGATCCGCGCGCAGCACCGGACCGTCGGCGGTGTCGACGACCATGGCGTTGACGGAGATCACCGCCGGTACCGGCTGAGCGGGATCGAGGCCACCGCCGAATTCGATGTCCGTGACGGCGTCCGGCAGCGTGCTCCGGCCGTGGAAGTTGAAGGCGAGCCGGGGTGCCGGCAGGGCTTCGAGCGCGGCGCGGCCCTCGTCGTCGAGATACCGCAGCATCCCGTATCCGATCCCGTGGTCGGGAACGGCACGCAGGTGTTCCTTGACAGTCTTGATCGCGGTTCCCGCTGCGGTGCCGCCGCGTTCCACGGCCTCCACGTCGATACCGGCCAGGTCCAGTCGCACCGGATAGGCCGCGGTGAACCATCCGACCGTCCGGGACAGATCGGCTCCCGGCACGACCTGCTCCTCCCGGCCGTGGCCTTCCAACGCCACGAGCACCCGGGCGAGGTCGATCCCGCGCTCGGCGCGCTGCGCGACGACGGCTCCGGCCAGCGCTGCGAGAAGACCGTCCACGATGCTCCCGTGGAAGGCCGCCGGGAGGACGGTCAGCAGCGCGGTGGTCGTGGGGGCGGGAACCTCGACGGTGACGGTGTCGACGGTGGCCCCGACGTCGACCGCGGGGTCCAGCTCTCTGGCGCCGAGCAGCGCATCCGGACCCGACAGGGTCGAGATCCAGAACGGCAGCTCGGCCGCGCGCGTGCCGCGGCGGGTCGCCTCGACGAGACCGTGCGCCCAGCGGCGCATCGAGGTGCCCGTCGGTGCGGGATCCGGGTCGAGTCCGTGTTCGAGTCGAGCCGCCGCAGCAGCGAGGTCGCCCAACAGGATTCGCCAGGAGACACCGTCGATCACGGCATGATGTGCCACGAGCAACAGCCGCGACGCGGGTCCCGCCTCGAATTGCACCGCCTGCAACATCACTCCCCTGCCGGGATCCAACCGTCCGGTCGCGGCAGCATGCTCGGCAGCGGCGATCGCGGTGAATTCGGGCCCCGTCAGATCGTCCACCCGGACGCGACGCAGCATCGTCGACGCCGAGACGGAGCCGATCGGCCGTGTCTCCAGGCGCAGCTCGTCAGCCGCTCCGGGCTCCGCGTAGAACCGCGCTCGCAGCATGTCGTGCCGATCCACGACCGCCTGCAGGGCCGCGAGAAGGTCGGCCTCGCGGAGTCGGCCCGGCAGCGAAACCGACACCGATTGGCAGAAACCCGGATACGTTCGGCCGCTCCCGACCAGCCACCGCAGTATCGGGGTGAGCGGAACGTCGCCGACGCCGCCACCCGGCAGTTCCTCGAGCGTCGGCGCGGCCGGTCCGGCTGTGGTGAACGCCGCGGCGAGCGCTGCAACGGTCTTGTGTTCGAACACATCTCGGGGCGAGAGCACCAGTCCCGCGGCTTTGGCCCGCGCGACCAGCTGGATCGACATGATCGAATCGCCGCCGAGGGCGAAGAACGAATCCTGTGTTCCCACCCGGTCGACGCCGAGCACGTCGGCGAACACCCGGGCGAGAGCCCGTTCGGTGTCGGTGGTCGGTGCGATGTAGCCCTCGCTCCGCGTCGCGACCTCCGGGGCCGGCAGTGCGCGGCGGTCGAGTTTGCCGTGCACCGTCACCGGGAGGTCGGCCATGTGGACGAACGCGGCCGGAACCATGTAGTCGGGCAACCGTTCCCGGACGAAGCGACGGACGTCGTCGAGTCGCTCCTCTGCGGCGGGGTCGTTGACGTAGCGCGCGAGGCTGCCGACGTCGTCGGCCGGACGGTAGACGTCGGTCAGCGCTGCATCGGCCCTGTCGTCCGGGTCGTCGCGGAGGACGATCACCTCCATCGATCCCGGTTCCTGCGACCAGGTCACGGCGACCCGGTAGCCGAGTTCGGCGCCGAGCAGATCGAAGTCCGCAGGACCGATGCCGTCCGATCGTGGCCGGGGGTCCGGTTCCGGTACGAACGCGTGGCCGGGCATCGCATCGAGGGAGGTCGTCGCGGCCATCACGGACTGCAGGGCGGTGTGCGGTACGCCGGACACGCGCAGGGCGTCGGGACGATCCGTCCGTAGGTGGTCGGCGAGCGCGGCGAGTGTTCCGAATCCCGCCCAGGACCGGCACGGAACGTCGGCGAGCGACCTGGGTCCGGTACCGGTGTGCAGCACCACGCTGTAGCGGTACAAGCCGAGTTCGTTGGCCGTCCGCATCCGGCCGAGTTCGATGTCGACCCCGGTGACACCCGGCAGACGACCGGCCAGGCCGGCGAAGAACTCGGGGGCGAGCAGCAGTTCCCTCTCGGAGAGCGTGGCACGGCGGACGCGTTCGCGGATCGTGTCCGCGGTCTCGGTGCCGTCGGCACGGGCGAGTTCCACCGCGGCAGCGAAGTACGGCAGCAGCGCCTGGTTCCGGACATCGCCGAGATGGACCGATCCGCCGGGTGCGAGCAGCAGCAGGATCTTCCGGAGCACCTCGAGCAGATACGCCGCATCCGGGAAGTACTGGATCACCGAATTGAGCACGACGGTGTCGAAGTACCGCTGCGGCAACCCCTCGGTCGCGTGCGCCGGTTGCGTCCTCAACGTCACCCGATCGGCCCACGGCTGCGATCGCACGGCGGAGCGCAGCGTCTCGATCGTCGGGGCCGAGAAGTCCGTGCCCCAGTACTCGGCGCAGTCGGGGGCCAGTTCTCGGAGCAGGAGACCGGAGCCCACGCCGATCTCGAGCAGGCGTCGGGGCCGGAGCCGCCGGACGGCCCGCACGGCGGCGTCGCGCCAGTCCCGCATCTGCTCGACCGGAATGGGCTGCCCGGTGTCGGTGGCGTTCCAACCCGCGAAGGTGCCGGTGTCACCGGTGTCCTCTTGTGGCGGCGTGGAGTACACGTCGTCGTACAGTGCCCTCCACCGCTCGACGGTGCCGGTCGCGCGGGTCGGGTCGGCGAGCAGTGTCTGCTCCCGGTCGAGCACGACATACGCGACCAGTCGTCCGGTCTCGTGGTGCCCCGGAGTCTCCCGCACGACCACGGCCGTGTGGGCCACCGCCGGATGCGCACCCAGGACCGCTTCGATCTCACCGGGTTCGACCCGGAAACCGCGGACCTTGACCTGATCGTCGCAGCGGCCCACGAATTCCAGGTGCCCGCCCGGGCCCTCGGCATCGCTCGTCGAGCGGATCCACCGCACGATGTCACCGGTGCGGTACATCCGCTCCCCCGGCCCGCCGAACGGGGATGCCACGAATCGCGCCGCGGTCGTGGCCGGACGACCGGGATATCCGCGAGAGACCCCGTCCCCGGTGATGTACAACTCGCCGGGGACACCGGGCGGCACCGGCAGCAGTCCGGCGTCGAGGACGAGGACCGCGACTCCCGGGATCGATGTGCCGATCGGGACCGACGCGCGCTCTCCTCGGGCGAACGCGTCCTCGACGAGGTACATCGTCGCGCACACCGTCGTTTCCGTCGGTCCGTACGCGTTGACGAGCAACGTCGAGGGATGCGATTCGCGGAAGCGACGTGCGACCTCCGGGGACAGCACGTCACCGGCCGTGACCACCTGGTCCACACCGTCCCAGACCCGCGCCGGCACGACGGTGGGGTCGGCGAGGGCGTGGAACAGCGGTGTCGGAACGAACATCGTCGTCACACCGTGTTCGGAGATCATCCGCGCGACGGTCGATGGATCGAGCAGGCCGGGTGGCGCGAGCACCAGTTCGGTACCGCCGATCAGGGCGGGCCAGATCTCGTACACCGACGCGTCGAAACCCGGTGAGGACACCAGCGACATCCGGTGTCGCGGTCGCGAATCGGTCCATCCGTGCTCGACGAGGTGCACGAGGTTCCGATGCGTGACGGCCACTCCCTTCGGGACACCCGTGGAACCGGACGTGTAGATCGTGTACGCGGTGTTCGAGGGGTGCAGGGGCGCGATCCTGTCGTCGTCGGTGAGCGGTCGCGCATCGCCGGGCAGGGCGTGGGACGTCGGGCGGCCCGTCTCGTCGAGGATCACCACGACGGCGGGGGTCGCATGTGAGGTGAATCGACTGTCGGTGACCAGGACGCGGGGCGCGGCGTCGGCGAGGACGAAGGCGGTGCGTTCGCTCGGATAGGCGGGGTCCAACGGCAGATAGGCGCCACCCGCCGCCGACACCGCGAGAAGGGCGACGACCAGTGCCGGGGATCGGTCGAGGGCGACGACCACCACGGTCTCGGGCCCCACACCCAGCTCGACGAGCAGACGAGCCAGCCGGTTGGCCCGGGCATCGAGGTCACGGTACGTCCATCGGCCGACGACGCTGGTCAGCGCCGGTGCGTCCGGTGTCGCCGCGACCCGCTCGGCGAGCACCGCCGGCACCGTCCGATCAGCAGTGATGGCAGCCGGACCGCTCCACGCGTCGAGGAGCAGGTCGCGCTCCGACCGATCGAGCAGGTCGACAGCGTCGACCCGCCGGTGCGGCGATCTCACGAGGGCATCGAGGACACGGAGATACCGGTCCGCGAATCGTTCGACGGTGTCGCGCTCGAACAGATCGCTCGCGTATTCGATGCTGCCGAGCAGCCTGCCGTCCTCGGTGGACACGCGTTCCGACACGCTGATGTACAGGTCGAACCGCGCGATGTCGGTCGCGACGGGCAGCATCTCGACGTGGATGTCCGGATGGTCCAGGCTCGGCAGCGGGTTGTTCTGCAACGCGAATGCGACCTGGAACAGCGGATGATGGGCGGTCGAGCGCGCCGGGGCGAGCAGCTCCACCAACCGTTCGAAGGGCGCGTCCTGGTTCTCGTAGGCGGCCAGCGCCTTGGCCCGCACGCGGTCGAGGACATCGGCGAGCGTCCATCGTCCGGTGATGCCGTCCACGCGCAGCACCCAGGTGTTGACGAAGAATCCGACGAGATCGACGAGAGCCTCGTCGGTCCGCCCGGCCACCGGACCACCGATCGTGATGTCGTCTCCCGCACCGAGCTTGTGCAGGAGCACCACGAGTGCCGACTGGAAGACCATCGACGCGGTGGCCCCGTGCTCGGCAGCCAGGTCGTCGGTCGCGAGGCGCAGCTCCGCGGGGATCGTGAACTCCACCCGGCCACCGCGGAAGGACTGCACCGCGGGGCGGGGACGGTCGAGCGGAAGAGAAAGGCATTCCGGGACCTCGGCGAGTTCTTCTCGCCAGTAGGAGAACTGCCGGTGCAGGATGCTTCCCGTCTCGTCCTCGTCCCCCAGCACCTCCCGTTGCCACAGGGTGTAGTCGGCGTACTGCACCGGCAGCGGATCCCATCGCGGTTCGGTCCCGGCCGATCGGGCCGCGTATGCCAGCAGCATGTCGCGCACCAGCGGCACCATCGACGCGCCGTCGCCGGCGATGTGATGCAGCACGAGCACCAGCACGTGGTCGTCGGAACCCGTCTGCAGCAGGGTGGCCCGCACCGGGATGTCGGTGGACAGGTCGAAGGGCCGCCGCGCCTCGGCGCGCACGGTGGCCTGCTCTTCGTCGGCGGTCACTGCCCGCACAGGCAGCGACAATGAGGTCCGCTCGACCGGCAGGATGCGCTGGAAGGCGACTCCGTCGGATTCCTCGAAGACCGTGCGCAGGGACTCGTGGCGCCCCACGACATCGGCGAACGCCGCCCTCATCGCGTCGATGTCCACCCGTCCGGTCAGGCGTGCCGCCATGGGGATGTTGTAGGTCGGCGACGGACCTTCGTAGCGGTGGATGAACCACAACCGGGACTGCGCGTAGGACAACGGGATCCGGTCCGGTCGACGTCGGGGTGTCAACGGCGTCCGGGCGACACCGCAGTCCGCGAGTCGCGGTGCCAGCTCGGCGATCGTCGGTGCTTCGAAGAGCATCCTGATGGGTGCTTCGACGTGCAGTGCGGACCGGATCCCCGCCACGACACCGGTCGCCGACAGGGAATCGCCTCCGAGTTCGAAGAAGTTGTCGTCGACGCCGACCCGATCCGGGGACAGATGAAGAACGTCCGCGAAGACCCCCGCGAGAGTCCGTTCCAACCCCGTGCGCGGAGGACGATGGAGCACGCCCCGGCGGTCCGGGGCCGGCAGCGCGGCACGGTCCAGCTTGCCGTTGGCCGTGATCGGCATAGCTGCCAGCGGCACCACCACAGCCGGGACCATGAAATCCGGGAGTTCCGTCGCGAGCGCATCACGAATCGCTGCGGGAGCCGGCGCCGTACCGGTGCGCGGCACGACGTACGCCACCACCCGGTCGGATCCGGTCTCGCGCCGAACCACCGCCGCGGCCTGCTCGACGTCGGGGTGGCGGAGCAGTGCTGCTTCCACTTCGCCGAGTTCGATGCGCCGCCCCCGCACCTTGACCTGGAGGTCGGCGCGCCCGGCGTAGATCAGGCGCAGATCCGAGGCGATCTCTGCGGTGCTCTCGTCGCACGTCGACCACCGCACGAGATCGCCGGTGCGGTACATCCTCGACCCCGGTGGCCCGAACGGGTCCGCGACGAACCGCGTCGCCGTCGTCCCTGGCCGCCGGTGGTAACCCCGCGCCAGGGCACGTCCTGACGGATACAGCTCGCCGATCACCCCGGGCGGCACCGGATTCAGGCGTGCGTCGAGCACGACGGAACGGAATCCGGGTCCGAGTGTGCCTGCGGTGACCGGTCTGCCGGGCACGAGGTCCTCCGAGGCCATCTGCACGGTGATCTCGCTCGGCCCGTACCCGTTGACCATGCGGCGGCCCGGCGCCCATTTCTCCACGAGCCAGGTCGGGCAGTCCTCACCGCCGACGCTCACGAAGGACAGGTCCTCGGGGACCGCCGGATCGATCGTTGCGAGGACCGCAGGAGTGGTGCAGAAGTGGGTGATCCGCTCGGCGCGCAACGCATGTGCGAGGTCGTGACCGGCGGACGCGCCGGGTGGGCCGATCACCAGGTGCGCCGCCGAGCCGAACGCGACGAGCAACTCCAGTACCGCCAGGTCGAAGCTCGGGGATGTCCCGTGCCAGACCCGCGCGTCGTGGCCGGCGAGCGTGCGGGTGTGCGCGACGAGGTTCGACAGTCCCCGGTGGGTGACGACCACGCCTTTCGGCTGTCCCGTCGATCCGGAGGTGTAGATGAGGTAGGCGGGTTGATCCGAACGCGCGGGCGCGCACCGGTCCGTATCGGTCACCGGAGACCCGGTGTATCGCTTCGTCTCCGTGACCACCTCCGGATCGTCGACCACGGTCCACGGCACGGTGCCGGGAAGCAGGGACCGTTCGCCGATGGTGGTGAGTCCGAGCACGGCGCCGCAGTCGCGCAGCATGTACTCGATCCGGGCGGGCGGATAGGCGGGGTCCACCGGGACGAAGGCCGCGCCCGTCTTCGCCACGGCCCAGATCGAGACGATCGAGTCGACGGACCGGGCCATGCCGATCGCGACGAAACGTTCCGGTCCTGCGCCGCGCTCGATGAGCATGCGGGCCAGCCGATTCGACCGCTCATCGAGTTCCCGGTAGTCGATCCGGGTCTCGCCGCACGACACTGCGGTGGCCGCGGGGGTGCGGAGTGCAGCGTCGGTGAGGATTTCCGGCAGCAGACGTTCGGTCACCGGCGGCGGACCCGTCACGGGAACGAGTGCGGTCCGTTCGGCTGCGTCGAGCAGATCGAGGTCGCCGACCCGTATCTCCGGATCCTCTTCGACGGCCAGGAGGATCCGTTCCAGTCGGCGGGCGATGCGCTCGACGGTCGGCGCGGTGTAGGCGTCCGTGGTGTATCGGATGCGGAGCACGTCCGCGGACGTCGACTCGCGTCCGGCACCGTCGCCGGATTGCGGACGCTCCAGATCGATACGCAGGCCGACGTCGCCGAGGACGGTGTTCTCCACCTTCCTGTCCGCATCGCCCCGTCCTTCGACGGTGATGCGGAAGAGTGGGGTGTGCGATCCGTTCCGTGTCGGCGCCAGCGCGTCGAGCAGTGTCGCGGCAGATACGTCGGCATGTGCGAGAGCGTCCCGAGTCCCACGGGAGATGTCCTCGAGGAGATCTCGGAACGGCTCGTCGAGGCGCACTCGGGTGCGCACCGGCAGGACCGTGCGCACATGAGTGGTACCGGCCGGGACCGGGACACCGAGGACGACGTCGTCGGTACCACCCGACCTGGCAACGAGGATCGCGGTGGCAGCGTGCAGGATCGGGAGACGATCGTCGGCACATTCGGCGCTCGCTCGGCCCGGTCCGCTGCCGAGGGGATGGACGAACTGCGCCCACGCCGAAGCAGATCCCGCGTTGCCCGTCCGTCCACCGGCGGGTGCCGGCGTGGACGGTGACAGTGCGGGCGGGGTGGGTGCGCCGGCCAGAAGGTGCCGCCAGTGATCGAGCACGGTGTTCCGCCGGTAGCGGGGGGCGGCCGCTCCGGCGCTCGGCGGATGGATCGAACCGACCGGCGTTCGAGGGTCGGCTGCGACGAACTGCTCGAGGATCTCCGTGAAACAGATGCACTGCGCCTGTATCTCGTTCTCCTCGTATCGGTTCGGATTCGCCCGGAATTCGATCACGGTGCCGGCCGGCGCACTGCGGCGGTGGACGGTGATCAGCCGGTCCCCGACGGGCCCGCGCGACAGGACATGTGGTGTTCCCACGATGTCCCCCAGTACGGGTTGCTGATCGAACAGCATGACGTTGACCAGCGGGACCGAGAATCGGGACACCGGTTCGGATGTCGCCCGGCGGATGTCGTCGAGTCCGCACGCCTGGTGTCGGAGGGCTCCGACGAGCTCGACCTGCATCCGCCGGACGAGATCCTCGACGGGTTCGCTCGGATCCACCCGGATCCGCAGGGGAACCACGTTGACGAGCATTCCGGCGGACCGTCGCAGCTCGGCCGTCGTCCGCGCCGACACCGGGATGTTCACGAGCACGTCGTACCGCCCCGACCGCCGCGAGAAGAAACAGGCGGCGGCCGCGAGTACCACTGCGGCCGAGGAGGCATCCCGCATCGCCGGGGACCCCGACAGGTAGACGTCCGCAGTGTCCGACAGATCCGTCTCCGCCGTGAGGGTCCGGACCGCCGGGGGCACCTCCGTGGTGTCGACGTGCGGCAGGTCGCGGATCCGCTCACTCCAGTACTCACGATCCGCGACGAACCGGCTCGACGCGCGGTACTGCCGGTCCTTCTCGTACAACGTCCGTAGATCCGCCGGCGGCTTGTCCGGCGTCGACACCCCGTCCTGGCCGGAACTCCGGGAGGCGAGTGCCCTGGAATAGAGTTCGGCTCCCCTGCGGACGATGATCATCGCTCCGAACCCGTCGAGCGCGATGTGGTGAGCCTTGACGTACACGAGGTAACTGGCATCACCCGTGCGCAGAACCACGATGCGGCACAACCGGTCCGCCATCAGGTCGACGGGTGCTTCCACATCCCGCCGGAGCCACTCCTCGGCCACTCCCCGAGGATCGGATTCGTCACGGAGATCGACGACCTCGGTGGGTACATCGAGGTTTCGGTCGACGACCTGGCACGGACGGCCGTCCACGTCGACGAGACGCAGGAGGACGGTCTCGAACTCCCGCCCGGCGGTCGTCGACGCCCACTTCAGCAGCTCGAGATCGAGTTCTCCACGGAATTCCACGTATTGGGCGATGACGAAAGGGACTTCGGGCACGAGTTGCTGAGCGAGCCAGATACCGTACTGGGCCGGAGTCAGCGGGAACGCACCCGCGCGCTCGTCGTCGGAGTTGTGCGCGGTGCCTACGACGGGAGTGGCCACAGCGCCCCCTTCACGAGGATGTGTGTGCAGCGGCAGCGTCGAACGGGAGCGTCTCGTCGAGCCGGATGCCATCGAGCGTCGTGCACAGCTCACGAGTGGGAAGGACCGAGTCGGCACGTCGCTTCGAAAATGTATGCGTCAGCGTAGGACGGGGACGGGGTTGCTGCAATGCTGTGCAGCAGAACGAGATCGAGATGCGACCAGGACATGACGCAGAGGACGACGCTCACACATCCCGACATTCGGCATTTTCACGCCATAAACCTTGGGTTTGTTTGATGGGATGGATAGAAACCCTCCGTCCGCGCTATGCTCGTTTTACAAACTTAGAATGCAAAACTTTCGGTAAACTCCGGACGAAGGGGAATTCACGCCCGGCCCGACGGTCGAACGAGCACGGGACCCGCGAGAGCGGACGATGCACGAGGCCGGACCGGAACAGTCGAACATTTTGCGCTGCAACAATTTCCACTCGTCGTATGCCTGCTGCGCGAAACAGCCTTCCGACAATCCTTTCCAAGAACCTTCCCCGGTTCCCACAGACACGCGACATTCATCCCCCTGGAGGGAGGAAGCGCAGATGCCGATCCAGAGACGAGTCGGGCCTCGTTCGGGCACGGTCTGGGTGGACCTGTTCGGTGAAACCTCCGAGTACGCAGACGAAGCGAGCGCCCACCTGTTGAGAACGTGGGCGAGTGGGTATCTCACCGAACCCAACCCCGACCTCGGCCGCAGCGGGCCCGTCTGCCCGTTCGTTCGTCCGTCGATCGGCAAGCAGCTCTTCGGAGCCGCGTTCGTCCACGGACCCGCAATCGACGCCGGGGCACTCGGCACGATCGTGGAGGACCAGTTCGACCTGTACACGACGCTCTCACGCGAGGACGATCGCGACCGGAGCCTGAAGACGCTCGTGACCGTACTGCCCGACCTCACCGGCTTCGAGGTGATCGACGTCGTCCACGCGGAATTCAAGTCGCGGTTCGTCGAACACGGTTTCATGCTCGGCCAGTTCTACCCGGGCTGCACCCAGCCGGGTCTGTGGAATCACGACTTCCATCCGCTCGACGCCCCGTTGCCGATGCTGGTCGCCCGCAACATGATGACGACCGATTTCCCGTTTCTCGTCGGTCGCCAGGAATGGCTGTGCGCCTACTTCAAGAAGTTCGCCCCGGCACTGCCGTCGACACTCCGCCTCACCATCGCGAAACGGATGAAGTACGACGGCGATGCGGTGGACGCGATCACCGCACATCATGAGCTGACGGGGAACGAGCCGGCCCGCTAGCCCGTACGCATCGCCACGCGGCACCCCGATTCGTCAAGCTTCAGGTCTTGATTATCCTGAATCAAGCCCTCACACTTGACCCATGTTCGTCTTGACGGTCGACCAACGGGGCAGCCGCCGCGATGTCGACCGCGTGGCGGACCTCCTCACCGCACTGCAGGACGTTCCGCTGGTACGGCCCTTCGATCGCACCGCGGGCGACGAGGTCCAGGCCGTCGCGGACGATCCCGCTCTCGTCGTCGATCTCGTCCTCGACCTCCTCCGAAGAGAACGCTGGAGTATCGGGGTGGGAATCGGCCCGGTGGAGACCCCGCTCCCCGAGCAGACACGCGCCGGCCGCGGACCCGCCTTCGAACATGCCCGCACTGCTGTCGAACGCGCCAAGAGCGCACCCGGGCAGGTCACGGCCGAAGGTGACGACCCCGAGGCCACCGCCGATGTCGACGCCGCGCTCACCCTGCTCGCCACCGTCGTCCTGCGCCGCACCGAGCAGGGGCACGAGGCGGTCGATCTTGCTCGCCAGGGTCTGTCGCAGGCGCGGATCGCCGAGCGTCTCGACATCAGCAAGCAAGCGGTATCCCAGCGCCTCGCCACCGCCGGGTGGCAGGCCGAACTGGCCGGACGCGAACTCGTGCGCCGACTCCTGGAAAGGGCCGATCGTTGACCGTCCTCTCACTGGTGTGCCTGGCCGTCGCCGCTCTCGCACCCACGCTCGCGCTGCGCCCGAGCCTGCCGGTGTGGCCGGCCGCCTCGCTGAGCCTCGCGGGTCTCGCCGGTGCCGCCCTCGCCGCCACCGCGACCACACCGGTTCAGGGAGTCGCGCTCGCGGCCACGCTGATCCTCACCGCCACGGCGGCGATCACCGGGGGCGGACCCGCGGTCCTCGTGGCGTTCCGGATCGCGCGCCGGCAACCCGACGCCGGTCCCGAGCCCACCCCTCCCCCGGGCCCGCTCCGCGGCGGACGCGTCATCGGCGTGCTCGAACGCGGAGCGGTCACCGCCTCCGTCCTCGCCGGATGGCCCGAAGGGATCGCCGTCATCATGGCGGTGAAGGGTCTCGCCCGTTATCCCGAACTACGCGAACCGAATGCTTCCGAACAGTTCATCATCGGCACGTCCACCTCGGTGCTGTGGGCGGTCGCGGTGTGCGGCGTCGGGCAGGCGCTGATCACCTGACGCCGGGATCTCCACCGTCAGGTCTTCTTCAGCGCACTGCCCTTGTGCATCGCGACGTGATCGGTCTTGTCGCTCCGGATCTCGTACTGCGGCTCGTCCTCGCTGCACCGCCGCGTGCGTCCCTTGAACTCCACGTCCTCCGTGTGCTTCGCGATGATCACACCCTCGACGTATCCGGCCTCGGAGTTCCATCGGACGTGGTCACCGACGGAGAAGTGGGTCGCCATGTCGTCGTCCTCCCGCTCGGCCCGCTTCCTGTGACAGTCGGATAGCCGTCTCCGATCGGTCCTACACCCCAGGTCGATCAGTCCGTCCGATGCTCCGCGGGATCCGCGGATCCCTCGGCGACGGCACGGAAACGTTCGAGGTCCTCCGGACGGAACTCGGGCCGGTCGACCACCGCGTCGACGAGCAGCCGCAACTGGTGTTGCAAGGCCGGTACCGACTCGGTGCGCCGCTGCTCGGAGAGATGATCGATGAGCATGCGCAGAACCCGGGCGAGCGCCGTGGCCACGTGCAGCTGCGCCGAACCGGCCTGCCGGATCTGTTCGAAGGCGTGCTCGATGTACTCGTCGGGCGACAGGATCCACGGACGCAGCAGAATCCGGCCGTCCGCCCCCTCGATCGCCGGCACCGGACTGTCGGTGACCAGCAGGGTGCGCAGCAGACTGCCGAGTCGGAGCACCACCTCGGTGGCGGTCGTCGGGTCGTTGATCGCCTGACTGAGGGCGCGCAGCGCGATGTCGACGAGTTGCCGCAGCGCGAAGTCCACGTCCTGTTGCATGGTGCGCGCATTCGAGATCTCCACGGCCGCCTCGAGCCGCCGCAGGACCACCGCCCGTTCCGGCTTCGGATGGATCCGCAGCAGCGGTTCCCCGCAGTGGATGTACGCGCCGGGACGCGTCTCCATCCGCACGACCGCACCCGGCGGTACCACGGCGAGAACGAGCTCGGCCGGCGCCTGGGTCACCCAGCCGTCGCGCGGGGCGTGCACCGTCGCCCCCTCGGTGAAATCCGGCTCCGGCACCCGGTCGACGTGGATCTCGCGGTGCGCACTCCGGCTCGTGTTCGCGATGACCTTCTCGGCCTCCGAGGCGATGCTGCGCACCACCTCCCCGACCTGCAGACCATGGGCCAGCCGGTTGAGATAGGCGATGATGAGCACCACGGTCGACACCGCGAGAACCACTGCAAGGGTGGTCGACAGTGTCGGGGCGGGTGCGGCGTCGTCCGCGCCGATGTGGCGCAGCGTCAGCACGCAGTAGACGAAGGTCGCCACCAGCATCCCGATCACCGTCTGGCTGGCCCGATCCCGGATGAAGGACCGCATCACCCGCGGTGAGAACTGGCTGCTCGCCAACTGCAGGCTCACGACGGTCAACGAGAAGACGACACCGGCGGTGGTGATCGTGGCACCCGCCACGGTACTCAGCAGCCAGATCGCGGCGTTGCTGTTCATCTTCATGCCCCACGGGAAGGGGCCGGAGGCCCGATCGATGTAGCCGCTCACCTCCGCGAGCACGGCTCCGGCGACGACGACCAGCGCGGGCAGCGCGAACAGGCTCTCCCGGAATCGGTATACGCCCGCTGCGACCCGCAACTGTATCCACGATCTCGGCAGAGCACTCATGTCGACCACGCTATCGACAGCCACGGCTGCGGCAACCCGACTCGCGAAGCACAGCGACCACGACCGGTCTCCGCCCCGGAAGTGCTACCTTCTCACCCGGTCGTCCGGAGGGGGTGGATCCGCTCCTCTCGCGCGACGACCTCGATGCGGTCCTGCACTCGTCGCATCGCGCGTAGCCACCGATCCGGGTCCGATGCTCGCCGCCGGTAGTACTCCGCCACCTCGGGGTGCGGAAGGATCAGGAACCGGTCGTCGCCGAGGGCTCCGACGATATGGTCGGCGACCTCGTCCGGGGTGAGCACCCCGCTCTCGAAGATCACCCGGCCTGCCGCGTCGGTGGGCAGCAGATCCGTCGCGACGCCCTGCGGGCACACGCACTGGACGATCACGCCCTTGTCCCCGTAGGTCGCCGAGAGCCATTCCGCGTGGGCGACGGCAGCGTGCTTGCTCACCGAATACGCCGGGGAACCGAGCATGGTCAGCAGTCCCGCTGCCGACGCCGTCACCACGAACCGGCCGGTGCCCCGATCGAGCCACTCCGGCAGCAGTGCCCGGGCGGCGCGGACGTGACCCATGACGTTGACGTCCCAGGACAGCTGCCAGGCCGCCTCGCTCTCGGCCCCTCCGGTCTCGACCCCGGCGTTGGCGAACCACACGTCCACGGCGCCGAGAGCGGCGCGCGCACGGGCGACCAGATCGGCGACCCCCTGCTCCCCTGCCGCATCCCCCGGTGCCGCGACGCCACCGATCTCCTCGGCGACACGGACGCACGCGTCGGCGTCGAGATCGTTGACCACGACACGGGCGCCGGCCTGCGCGAGGCGGTGGGCGAGAGCCCGGCCGATGCCGTTACCGGCTCCCGTGACGACGACACCCGCGTCCCGGAGATGATCCGGAGTCGTCCTGTGTGTCAACTGTCGTCCTTCCGTTCGTGCCGGCCCGGACGTGCCGGGGCGGCAGGCGAGACCGGGCCCGGCAACGAGCGACTCGCCGCCGGGCCCCGTGATGACATCTCGATCCGTGTGGTCACATCTTGCTGAGCGCGTCGGTTCCGCCCACCAGCATCGCCGCGGCGACACCGACCGCGGTGACACCGGTCATGACCAGGGCGACAGCGGCGACGAGCGGGTACCCACCGTTGGACCAGTACTCGAACAGGATGGTGCCCATCACCTGCGTCTGCGAGGCCCGCACCAGCAGCGACGCCGTGAACTCGTGGGTGAGCAGAACGAACAACAGGGCCGCGGTCCCGCCGAGGCTGCCGCGCATGAGCGGCAACAGGATCTTCACGTTGGTGGCCACGAAACCGGCACCGCTCACCCGGGACGCCTCGAGATAGGTCTCACCCAGGGCGAGCATCGAGGACAGCTGCATCCGGGTCGCGAACGGCAGCATCAACGTCACGTACACCAGGATCACCACCCACGAGGTGCCGTAGAGGACGATCGGCCCCTGCGTGTAGGTCAGCAGGAAGGCGGCGCCGAAGATGACCGCCGGCACTCCCAACGGCATGGACACGAGCACGTCGGTGACCACACGCAGCACCGGGTACTTCGTGCCACGCACGATGAGGTTCGCGGCGACGAAGCCCAGGGGCAGGACGATCGCCATCGCGATCAGGGAGAACATCACGCTGTTGCCCACCGCGGCGGGCACCGCCGTACCGGAGAAGATCGTTTCGAAGTTCTCGAAGGTCAGCGCCGAGAAGTTGACGGTGCCACTCCAGTAGCGCGACAGGGCGACGAACACCAGCGCCAGCAGCGGCAGCACCGTCGACAGCAACGAGAACAGCAGGATGATCGCCACACCGGTCTTCGACGGGCGCCCCTGCGAACGGAAGGCCTTACCGCCGTGGGTGACGAACCGGCGCTGATTGCCCAGCATCGCCTTCTGCGCGAAGACCACCACGATCCCCACGATCAGCAGCGGCGAGCCGAGGGCCGCCGCGGTGGCGAACTGTGCCGGCGAGTCGCTGATCTGGAAGTACATTTCCGTGGTCAGCACGCTGACCCCGGTGTTGGTGCCCAGCAACAGCGGACCGGTGAACTGCCCGAGCCCGAGCAGAAGTGCCACGCCCGCGCCGTAGATGAGTGTGGGGCGCAGCAACGGCAGGGTGATCTTGAAGAAGACCTTCCATTCCGGCATCCCGGAGACCTGAGCGGCCTCGATCATCTCCGAGTTGATGTTCTCGAAGCCCGAGCGGACGAACATGTACACGAACGAACTCAGCGAGAAGCCGGTGATGATCACGATCCACTGGATCGAGTAGATGTCGATCGGGCCCTCTTCGAGATGCGACCACCACGGCAGGTTCCGCAGCATCGCGTTGAGGTAGCCGGGACGGGGTGAGAGCAGGAACGCCCAGCCGACGATCGCAGCGACGGCCGGGATCACGATCGGCAGGATCGGCAGGATCTGCAACACGGCCAGGCGTCGGGGAAGCCGGTTCGCCGCCCACGCCAGTGCCGTGCCGAGAACCATCGCGATCACCAACGAGCCGAACGCCAGGCCGACGGTGTTCCACAGGATCTGGCCGATGCGGGGCAGACCGAAGGCACGGTCGTAACCGGCTGCTCCGTCCTCGAAGGCCGTCGCCTGCAACCGCACCACCGGAAGCACGACCAGGTAGCAGAGCAGCGCCACGAAGGCGACGACGCCGAGGCGGCGCGCGACGACCCGCACCGCGTCGTTCCCGAGCGCGCGGGGGACACTCGGAGGGGCTTCACCGACCTCGGCGGTCGGCAACGTCATGACAGCCATGTCCGCCTCACCCCACCAGAGCGCCGGTCAGCGCCTGTCGGGGCAGTGCCAGTGCCGTGCCGTCGTTGTCGAAGGTGCGCGCGTCGAGCGGATCGAAGGCGAAGATCATCGTCGCGCCGCGGTTCACCGTGCGCGGCATGCGCGCCGTGTCGAATGTCTGGATCCGGGCATGCAACTGGCGGCGCACCGATCCATCGCCCACCACCGAGCACATCACGTCGAAGTGCAGGCCACCGTACTCGACATCGTCGATGTGCACGGCCATCCCGGCTTCACCGGGCAGCAGGTCCGCGACGTCGGTCACCAGCCGGACCTTCTCCGGTCGTAGGCGCAGGACGAACGAACCCACCGAAGCCTCTGCCCGCGGTTGCATGCCGTGGATCTCGGTGCCCAGCGCATACCAGCGTCCGTCGACGTACTCACAGGGCACCCGGTTCGACATGCCCGTGAAGCCTGCGACGTACTCGTCGACCGGCTCCTCGAAGACCTCTCGCGGCGGACCGATCTGGACGATCCGGCCGGCGCGCATGATCGCCATGCGGGTGCCCAGCGCCAGGGCTTCGCTCTGATCGTGCGTCACGAACACCGCCGTGAACGGCTTGCGCTGATGCAGGTCGTGCAGTTCCGCCCGGACCTGATCGCGCAGGCGCGCATCGAGGTTGCTGAGCGGCTCGTCGAACAGGACGAGATCGGGATGGGAGACCAGACCGCGTGCCAGAGCGACGCGCTGCTGCTGCCCGCCGGACAGTTCCGCCGGGAGCCGGTCGAGCAGACGTTCGCAGTCCACCAGCGCCGCGGTCTCCTCGACCCGGCCGTCGGCGAGCGCGTCGGTGAGCTTGCGCGACTTGAGTGGGTAGGCGATGTTCTTGCGGACCGTCATGTGCGGCCACAGGGCGTAGGACTGGAAGACCATGCCGATGAAGCGCTTGTCGGGCGGCAGGTTCACGCGGCGGGCACCGTCGAAGACCACCTCGTCGCCGAGGGTGATGGAGCCGCTCGCAGGCTGCTCGAGGCCGGCCAGACAGCGAAGGGTCGTCGTCTTGCCGCACCCGGACGGGCCCAGCAGGACCAGGAATTCGCCGTCCTCGATCTCGAGGTCGAGATGATCCACGGCCACCGTCGGGGGCTTGCCGTCGAAGTTCTTCAGCAGCTGGCGTATCGAGACATGGGACATCGTGTACTCACTTTCCGACCGTCGGAGATCAGTGCTCGGTGGCGAACAGGGCGGGTGCCGGTTCGCGAACGGGTTCAGGGGACGGGGTGCCGCCTTCCCGGTCTGCGCGGCCGGTCGCGAGCCGATACAGCCGCTGAGCGTGTTCGTCGGCGGTGCCCCACAACACGCTCGAGCTCAGCGCCCGGCGGTAGTACAGGTGGGCGGTGTGCTCCCAGGTGAAACCGATGCCTCCGTGCACCTGGACATTCGTCGCAGTGGCGAGGCCGGCAGCGTCTCCGCACGCGATCGCCGCGATGGCCGCTGCCTCGGCGCACTCGTCGTCGGTGCCCTCCTCGACCGCCCACACCGCGTGTGCGACAGCGGAGTCGGCCAGTTCCACGGCCACGGCCACCTCGGCGAGCATGTGCTTCACGGCCTGGAACTCGCCGACGAGGCGGCCGAACTGCACGCGTTCCTTCGCGTAGGCCACTGCGGCGTCGAGGCACGCGCGGGCGACGCCGAGACTGTCGCAGGCCAGCGCCACGAGGGCCCGATCGCGTACGCGGCCCGGTTCGGGCCGGTCGGTGAGCAGGGTGGCCGGGGCGTTCTCGGCGTGGATGCGTGCCAGACCCCGGGTGGCGTCGGTGCTCTCCATCGGTTCGACCGCCAGATGGACGCGGTCGACGGCGTAGAGGCCCAGGGCACCGTACCGGTCGACGGCGTGGATCAGGATCGTGTCCGCCACAGCTCCGTCGAGCACGAACTCGACTCGGCCCGTGAGAGTGACGCCTCCGCTGCCTTCGACTGCCCGGAAGGCGCTCTCGGCGGACGGCGCGTCGCACTCGTCCCCGGGGACCACCGTGGCGACAATCCGTGTGCCCGAGGCGATCCCTTCGAGGAGGTCCCCGGCGAGGGGGTGTCCGGCGCAGCGGGTGAGAGCCGCGGCGGCGACGACACCGCCGAGGACCGGGACCCGGGTCAATTCCGCACCGAGGGTTTCGAGAACGGCTGCCACGGTGGCGAAAGAGGTACCGAGACCGCCGAGATTCTCGGGGACGGCGAGAGCGCCGATTCCGATCTCACGGCCGAGTACGGACCACAGTTCGCGGTCGAGGGCACCGTCGCGGTAGACCCGATCGGTCCGCCCGTCCGCCGGGTCGGCCCGGCCGACGGCGGCTCGGATGGTGTCGACGAGGAGCGCCGTATCCTCCGCGCCGGTCGCGCTCGAGAGAATCATGGTGTCGCCTTTCCTGGGGATGCCGGCCGTGGGAGCTGATGCCGGCGTCGGGATCTGCTCAGTCCGAGGACGGAAGGGGCCGGGCCTGCTTCTCGGCGAGAACCGCGTCGCCGATCGCGAGGGGTCCGGTGCCGGGACGTACGCACAGCACCTCGACTCCCCCACCCTCGTATCGCTTGCCGATGAGAAGACCCTGGTCCGTCGCCCCGCCGGCGGCCGGCGCCGCATCGGCGGACATCGGTTCGCCTCCGCACAGCAAGGGTCCGGTCACCGTGCCGTCGACTCGGACGACCACGACTTCGGCACCGCACACGGGGCTCTTGAGACGTTCTCCGACCTTCATGTTTCTTTCCTCTCGCGTCCGGGACCGATCCGGGTCTCCGGAAGGTTCGTCGGGCACCGGAGGCGGCGCTGCCGACGGCGGCGGGTATCGATGGGTTCTACTGGCTGGAGCCGAACAACTGCGCGAACTCGGCGCGGAAGGCCTCGGTCTCGTCGGCGGTGACGATCCGGCTGTTGACCCAGATGTCGTCCGCGGACGTCGCGGCCGTGGAGATGTCGGGCAGCACGGAGCCGGCGCGGTCGGCGACGGCTTCCTGACCGGCCTTGGTCACCAGGAAGTTCGCGAACAACTGTGCGGCATTGGGGTGCGGTGCGGTCGCCGGGACCCCGGTGAGGAAGGGTGCCCCGAAGACCGGCGAGGGCAGACCGGAGTCGACCGGAGCACCGGCTTCCTTCTCCGCGGTGAGCGGCATGGTGTAGATGGCCGCGGCAATCTCACCGGAGGTCAGTGCCTGGGCCATCGCCTGGGCGCCCGGATAGGTGCGGGGCTTCTGACCGGCGAGCTTCTCGACGTAGTCGGGTGAGACCGTGTCCCCCAGGAAATCGTAGAAGTCCACGATGGCGGACGACACCGGCAGCATCACGCCGATCTTCCCGTCCGCGAGGGAGGGGTCGAGCAGGTCCTCGTATCCGTCGACGCCGTCCGGTACCCGGGAGGTGTTCCAGCCGTAGGTGAGGACCGCGGCCGACGAAAGGAAGATCCGGTCGTCGTCCCGCAGGAACTTCTCGCGGTCGAACTCGGCGGCGTCGAAGGCGGGGCCGGTGACCGGGACGAAGTAGTCCTCGGCCAGCCGCGTGTCCACCCAGGGCCGGGAGGCGGTGGCGATGACATCGGCCGTGTGGCGACCGGTTTCCGCCTCCGCAGCCAGCTTGGTCTGGAGGTTGGCGTCGTTGTCGCGGACGATCTCCACCCCGATGCCGTACACCGACTCGAATCGGGCCGCGAGTTCCTGGAGGTTGTCCGTCGGTTGCCCGGTGAGATAGGTGACCGAGCCTTCCTCCTTCGCGGCCTCGATGAGTTCCTCCCAGGCGCTGTCCCCGGCCGGACCGAGATCCTCCGCGGACACCTCCGTGGTACCGGACCCGCACGCAGCAGCAGCGAACGTCACTGCAGAGATGCCGATTCCGGCAAGCGAGCGACGAAGCGACGGAAATCTCATGGCAGACCTTTCGATTTTCTGAAGAGTCGAGCGACCGTGCGCCGGGGGACGCAAGGGCGATGCGGTGGGACGGCCGGGATGCTCAGCTTCCGGAAGCGACCCGACCGTGGACGCGATGTCGCGCCTCGCGCCAGGTCAGGCCACGGTCTGCCCGAGCCTCCGCGGGGAGCCCGAGAAGTCGTTCCGCGACGATGTTGCGCTGGATCTGATCCGACCCGCCGGCGATGCTGTAACCGGGGGCGCCGAGAACGTGCGCATTCCATTCGTAGGTACCGGGAATGCCTGTGTCGGCGATGAGGTTGCGTCCCAAGACCGTTCGTGCTGCGTCGGAGACCGCGGCGAGCTTGTCGACCCATTGGATCTTGCGGACGGATCCGATCGCCGAGGGCGCGGCCCCGCCGTCGCGGGCCTGACGGTCCCGCAGCAGGTCCACCGCGGCGAGTTGCTGGCGCAGGTACACCCGGGCCAGTTGCTCGCGCACACGCGGGTCCTCGTCGCGCCCGAGGCGCCGGGCCGTGGCCACGAGTTGATCGAACTGCCCGCCGACATTCGCGGTATTGGAGCCGCCTTCGCGTTCGAAGGCGAGTGTGGTCAGAGCGACGGACCATCCCTTGCCCACCTCCCCGAGACGAAGGCTGTCGGGGATGCGGACCCGGTCGAGGAAGACCTCGTTGAAGCTGCTGCCCCCGGACATCTGCCGGATCGGGCGGATCTCGACACCGGGAGCGTCGAGAGGGATCAGGAATGCGGTCATGCCCTGATGCTTGGGCTGGTCGGGATCGGTGCGGGCGATGAGTTCGCCCCATTCGGCGAACTGCGCTCCCGACGTCCAGACCTTCTGCCCCGAGACGATCCAGTCGTCACCGTCCCGGACCGCGCGTGTTCCGAGATTCGCGAGGTCGGAGCCGGCATCGGGCTCGGAGAACAGTTGGCAGGCAAGCAGTTCGCCACGAAGCATCCGTGGCAGGAACTGCTGCTTCTGCTCGTCGGTACCGAGGAGCCTGATGGTGGGGGCGATGAGATGCAGGGTGACCGAGACGAGCTCGTGCGGCGGGAGCGGGCACAGTTCGTTCTCGATGCGCGCGAAGGCTTCCGCGACATCGGTTCCGGTCTCCGTGCCGCCGTATTCGCTCGGCCATCCGAGCGCACCGTAGCCGGCGTCGAACTTCTCGCGCTGCCAGGTGCGGTGGCGGTCGAGGAGCGCCCGCTCCTCGTCTTCGGGGAGATCGTGGAAGACCGAGACGTCGTACTCGTCGTCGCGGACGGTGAACGACAGTCGAGCCAGGGTGTCGGTCATCCAGGTACGGGCGCGGGTCTCGAATTCCGAGAGGGACATGAATACTCCACTGGCTGAGATCGTCCCGGGTGGGGCGATCGGGCTGTTGGTCGGTCCGCGGCCGGTGGCAGAAGCTACCCGCTCGGCATCCATTAGGAACATACGCATATTAACGGAGATTTAGGTCACAGTCCAGTGATGCGAGAGATGCGTGTCACCCCGCCGGAGGACCGGGACCGGCTGCGAACCGCCGGTGCCGGNGGTCCGCCCCGAGGGTATGGACCGGCACCTGGGACTCGAGGACGTCAGTCCAGGTTGTAGAGCGCCGCGGCGTTGTCGTGCAGGATCTTTCGCGCGTCCGCCTCGGAGAGGTGCGCGAAGTTGCGACGCAGGTAGTCGTCCGGCCGCACGGCGTCGCTCGCCGGTCCCGGGGACATCGAGGTCGGGTGCGGGTAGTCCGTCTCGTAGAGCACGTTGTCGGCACCGAGTTGCTCGATCGCACTGCGGGCCGAATCCTGCTCGAACCAGAAGCAGCCGTAGATCTGCCGCTTGAAGTACTCGCTGGGCAGAAGCTCGTAGTTCGGGTGCTCCTTGTGCACACCGCTGTTCCGCCACTGCCAGTCCATGCCTTCGAGCGCGAACGGCATCCAGCCGATGCCCGACTCCACGGAGACGAACTTCAGCTCGGGGAACCGGTCGCAGATGCCACCGAAGATGAGCTGCGAGATCGTGCGGGCATTATCCATGAAGAACGAAATGCCCATCATGCCGTAGTTGGCCGCTACACCGTTGCTCTCGTGCCCGAAGCCGCTCAGATCGACCTCGCCCGATGCGATGTGGAAGTTGATCGGCAGCTTCTTCTCCTGCGCGGACGCCCACAGGCGGTCCCAGTACGGGTCGGTCAGTACCGGCAATCCGAATGCGGCCGGATTCTGCGTGAACACCAGACCCTTGTGCCCGGCAGCCGCGACCCGCTCGACCTCGGCGATGGTCGCCTCCATGTCCCAGAAGGGCAGAATGCCCACCGGGACGTAGCGGCCGGGTGCGAACTGGGCCCACTCGGTGAGGTAGTCGTTGTAGGCGCGGACACACTCGAGCTGCAGATCGTTGGATCCGTTGGACTGCAGTGTCTTCTGACTGAAGACCGCGACGTTCGGGTACAGGATCTGTGCGTGGATGCCGTAATCGTCCATCAGCGCCAGACGCTTGGCGGGATCCCACGAACGCGGATCGGTGTCGGCGAAGCGCGGCGGGCAGCTCGGCGGGTACTCGTGCCAGCCCGCCATCGCGGGCGCACCGACGGCGCTCATGCGGGTACCGGAGACGAACCACGCCTCGTCGCCGCGCTGTTCGTCCCACCGCACGTGGGGAACGAGATCGCCCCACTTCTTCGACATCCGGGACGTCCACAGGTCCGGCGGTTCGACGACATGGGTATCGGTATCGATGATCTTGATATCGCGAAGGTCGTACACGAGAACTCCTCCTTGTGGAGATCGGGAAGCGAAAATGTCGGTGCGCGAGTGCGCAGGAAAGGCGGCGACCTCGGGTCGCAACCGGAAAGCTCTGTTCGATCGAGTGGAGACGCGCTACTTGATCGCGCCGGCGATCTTGAGTTCGACGATGCGGTCCCAGTCCAGACCGTGCTCGAGCAGCACCTCGTCGGTGTGCTCGCCGTGATGCGGGGCTCGCGTCAGTGTCGGGGCCTCCCCGCCGAAGGAGGTCGGTGCCGTCACCATGTCCAGGGTCCGCCCGTCCTCGTATTCGACGGTGCGGACGAAGCCGTTCGCCAGGGCCTGCGGATCGGACAGCACGTCGATCGGCTTGCGGAAGACATCCCACTGCCCTTCCTGCTTGCCCAGGATGTCGGTCCACTCCGCGAGGGTGCGCTGCTCGAAGATCTCCGTCAGGATCGCCGTGCACTCACGGGAATTGCGGGCGCGGTCCTCGAAGGTCGCGAACCGCGGGTCGTCGATCAGGTGGGACAGGCCGATCGCCTCGCACAGGCCGGGCCAGAACTTCTGGCTCTGCAGCAGCGCGAGATGGATGTAGCGCCCGTCGCTCGTGCGGTAGATGTTGGAGACGGGATTGACCGGGTTGTGGCGGTCGGGATACGGCAACTCGTCGGTACCGACCATCTGGCAGCCCGCAATCGTCGCCTGCATCGCCCAGGCACCGACCGAGAACAGCGACGTGTCGACGACGATCCCCTCACCGGTGCGTTCGCGGTGGAGCAGACCCGCCGCGATACCGCCGGCCAGGGCCATACCGCTCTGGGAGTCACCGAAGGCCGGACCGGGCATGTTGGCGGGCCAGTCCAGATCGTCCGGGGCGATGGATCCGGCAGCACCAGAGCGCGCCCAGTAGGTGATGCCGTCGAAACCACCCTTGTCGCTGTCCGGGCCGGCGACGCCCTGAGCGGTGCCGCGGGCATACACGATCCGCGGATTGCGCGCGAAGATGTCGTCGACGTCGATACCCAGCTTGGCGCGCGCGTCCGGCAGGAAGTTCGTCATGAAGACGTCGGCGGATTCGACGAGCTTCATGAGCACCTCGCGCCCCTCGGGGTGGGCGATGTCCAGTGCGACGGCGCGCTTTCCGCGGTTGTTGATCTCGAACAGGCTCGCGAGGCCGTCGACCTGGGCGGGGACGCCCCAGGCCGCGGTGGAGCGGGTGGGGTCGCCGAAATCCGAGTGCTCGATCTTGACGACGTCGGCTCCCCAATCGGAGAGGATCGCGGCCGCCGAGGGGACGAACGCGTACAGCGCCACCTCTACGACCTTGATCCCGTTCATCACCGTGGTCATCGAGTGTTCTCCTTCGTCGTCTCACGGCCACGAGAGGCCGCGTACAGCATGGGAAGTGAGCGCCGAGCGACTCCGTGAGGTGCGGGTCGGGAATTCGGCGGAAGCTCGAACGCGAGCTGAAAACACCGTAACTATAGCAATGTTTTGTGCGTTGTACATCACAATTTTTTCGGGAGGTCGCGAGGCGACGCCACGCAGGGCGGGTCAGTAGAGCGACTCACCCCCGTCCACCACGAGGTTCGTGCCGGTGACGAACGCCGAATCCGGACTCGCGAGATACAGTGCGGCAGCGGCCATGTCCGCCGGGGTGCCGGCCCGGCCCATGGGGACCGTCGCGGCGCGCTCGTCGAACAGGTTGTTGCGGTCCTGGGCGAGAGGGGTCGCAGTGATGCCGGGCGACAGCGCGTTCACGCGCACTCCCGTGGGCGCGAGCTCGTAGGCGGCGAGGCGGACGAGCTGGTTCAGGCCCGCCTTCGAGGTGCCGTAGGGAACGAGCGAGGGCCGGGCACCGAGCGCGCGGATCGAGGAGACGACGACGATGGACCGGTTCTCGTCCGCACGCTCGACCATGGATCGCGCCGCCGCCTGCACACAGAGGAACGTCCCCGTCAGATTCAGATCGATGCAGTCCTGCCATTGCCGCGGCGTGAGCTCGAGGAAGGGCACCACACTCCCACTCCCGGCATTGGCGACGAGTACGTTGAGCGGCCCGTTCCGATCCTCCGCGGTCTCGAACATCGCGGCGATGGAGTCCGCGTCGCTGATGTCCGCGACGACGCCGGAGACCCGGTCCGCGGCCTCGCACCGCATCTGCAGTCTCTCGACCGCCGCGTCGAGCACTTCGGGCCGACGTGCCGCGAGGGAGACCGTCGCTCCGGCATCGAGCAGACGCTCGGCGATGCCGTAGCCGATGCCCTCGCTCCCTCCGGTCACGAGGGCGTGCTGTCCGACGAGAGCGCCCGCGCCGGTGTCGTTCGCAGAATCTCTGGGTATACGTGTGTTCTGAGTCATAGAGAGTGGTATAACATCAACTAACCGAAACATACATATATTTCCACCTAGCCCTCAACACCGGGCTTCCTCCCTATACTCGGCCGCACGCTCACCCCCGCTCGGACGAGTGCGGGCCCCTGCAGAGACGACGAGGACACCATGACCCGCAACTTCACGAGTTCGCAGTCGGACACCGCCGCGCGACGACGCGCGGTAGCCATGACTCGCACCGAGAAGGTCTCGCGCACAGTGGCACGCATGGTCGCCAAGGAGATCGCCGACCGGCAGCTCGCTCCCGGTTCGGCCCTCGAAGCCGAGTCCGAGATGGCTCGACGCTTCGGCGTCGGCCGCGCCTCCGTCCGCGAAGGGCTGCGACTACTCGAGGCCCAGGGCCTGGTGACGGTTCGGCAGGGTCTCGGCGGTGGGCCCATCGTCTCCGAACCCACGGGGAGCGAATTCGGCGACACACTGTCGATGTACCTGCAGGCCAAGGGTGTTCGTTTCCGAGAGGTGGCCGAGGCCGCACTGGAGATGGAGGGCCTCGCAGCGGCGATGCTCGCCGACCGTGTCGCCGCCGGCGAGGACGTCGATCTCGACGCCTTGGCCGGGAAACAGATCGTGCCGGAGATGACCGACGACGAGGTCGTCGACACCGCGGTCGGCTTCCACCAGACCTTGCGGGAGATGTCCGGCAACTACGTGCTCACCCTCACCGGCTCGGCGCTCGCGCACATCTACACCTTCCGCATGCTCGAAGCACACCCCGATGTCTGGGACGACGAAGAGCGCGAGGGCTTCGAGGGTCCGCACCAGGCGATCCACAGTGCCATCGCCGCCGGCGACTCGGAACGCGCCCGCCGCCTGGCCCGCGAACACATGCGTGAGGTCATCGACCGCCTCTCCGCCCTCAACCCCCGAATGCTGGACGAACGCGTGGACTGGCGCTGAGCCCTCCCCTTCGGCGACGACCTGCATCCGGGCATCCGCCCGCGACCTGCACATCGATCACCCACGGCCCGGCGTGCCTGCACGGCCGCCGGATCGCCGACGCAGGTCGCCGTACCGAACCGGAGCTCCGCGTGTCGTCGAAGGCTGTTTCCGATACGAGTCCGCGCCCACGCACCGCGCTCCCCCGCGCGGCGTGGGCGATCTCGTTCGCCACCGTCGGTGTCTTCATGGGCATCGGCGTCGTCAGTCCGATCCTTCCGTCCCTGGCCGACGAACTGGGTGGGTCCCCCGCTCAGGTCTCCCTGCTGTTCACCAGCTACATGGCGGTGATGGGTCTGGCGATGGTCGTCACGGGCTGGATCTCGAGCCGCACGGGGGTGCGCGCCACCCTCCTGGTCGGCCTGGCCCTGATCGCGGCAGCCGCGGTGGGCTCGAGTGCATCGTGGACACTGGGGCCGATCATCGGTTTGCGCGCGGGCTGGGGACTCGGCAACGCACTGTTCGTCGCAACGGCCCTGGCCGCGATCGTGGCCGCGATGCCGGGACGGCGCTCACGCGCGATCACCTACTACGAGGCCGCGGTGGGAGCCGGCATCGCCACCGGTCCGCTCGTCGGTGGTCTCCTCGGGCAGATCTCGTGGCGGGCCGCCTTTCTCGGGTCCGCGCTCCTGGTCGCCCTGTCCTTCGTCCTGTTGGCGGTCGTACTCCCCCGTACCCCGCGTGCCGCCGAACCGACTTCGCTCGTCGCGCCGTTCCGAGCCCTCGCCCGTCGCGGTCTGTTCTCGGTCGCGGCGGTGTCGCTGCTCTACCATCTCGGTCTCTTCACGGTGTTCTCCTACGCACCCTTCGTGCTCGGGTTCTCGCCCGCACAAACGGGTTTCGTGTTCTCCGGCTGGGGTGTCTGTCTGGTCTTCGCGTCGGTCGTGGCCGCACCCCGTCTGCGGGGATCGGTCGGTGCCGTGCCGACCGTTGCAGCGTCACTGGCCCTGTTCGCGACGACGATCGCGCTCGTCGCGGTCTTCACCGAGGACAGAGTTGTCGTGACGGTCTGCATCGTCGCTTCCGGGCTGTTCGTCGGCGTGCTCAACGCACTGGTGACCGAGATCGGCATGCACGTCTCCCCCGTGGACGGCGCCACAGCTGCGGCGAGCTACAGTTTCGTCCGTTTCGGCGGGGGCGCCTGCGCGCCGTGGCTGGCCGGATGGCTCGGGGAGGCCACCACTCCGTCCGTGCCGTTCGCCGCGGCGGCGGGCGCGACCGCCCTCGGACTGGGCGCCCTCGCCTTCGGCCGGAAGAGCCTGCCTCCGCGACCTCGACGTGATGTTTCCGGTGAGGGTGGCCCTGATCGAGCGACTGCAGGGAGTCCCTCTACGATTCGGGGGTGACGTGGGCCACTGCACGCGCTATGCTCTCTAATATCCCAAATATGACGATGTTTTGGTCGTCCATTCCTTCTTCTGCCTACGGCACGAAAGGCCACGTCATGAGCGAACTTTCCCTCGGATCCGGTTCCGTCGTCGTCACCGGCGGAACCGGTGGTCTCGGCACCGCAGTCACCGAACGGCTCCTCGCATCCGGCGCCCGGGTGGTCGTCCCGTGGTACGACGAGGCCGAAGCGGACCGGTTGACCCCCCACCCCGATCTCGTCCTCGTCAAGGCCGACCTGTCCGACGAGAACGACGTCGAGCGGGTGCTCGGCCTCGCGACCGCTGACGAGTCCCGCCCCCTGACCGGCCTGGTCAACCTCGTCGGGGGCTTCCACTCCGGTAGCCGCGTCCACGAGACACCCGTAGAGGTGCTCGACGCCCAGCTCTCCCTCAACCTGCGGATCGCCTATCTCGTCACCCAGGCCGCGCTGCCCGAACTCATCCGACGCGGTGGCGGATCGGTCGTGTGCATCGGGTCGGCCGCCGCAACCCGCCCGTTCCCGGGAGCCGCCGGCTACATCGCCTCCAAAGCCGCTGTCGCGGCACTGGTCCAGAGCATGGCGGTCGAGTACGCACCCGACGCCATACGCGTCAACGGTCTCGTGCCGTCGATGATCGACACCCCCGCCAACCGCAGCGCGATGCCGAACGCCGACACCTCGTCGTGGGCCCGCCCGGCCGACATCGCCGACGTCATCACCTTCCTGTTGAGCGACGCGTCCCGCTCGGTGACCGGCGCGCTGATCCCCGTCACCGGAACCACATCCGATCGCTGATCCCGGCCACTGGATACAGGAGGACCCCGCGGGCGATCCGCGGGGTCCTCTTCTGCATCCGCTTCACCGGCGAATCGGATTCACCGGTGGAGCGCCGGCGATCGCACACCGAGCCGGTCCGCGAGGGCCGCGAGATTCTCACGTCGCTCCGCGACGGTGGCGCCCTTCCATCCCGCATCCGCCCACACGACCAGATCGTCCAGTCCACGATCCCGGTACCGTTCGAGATCGGCCGCCGTCGTCGCCTCGGTGACCTCGACCCGTACGTAACACGGGAACTCGGCATTCCCACCCGCGTCCGTGCGATGACGGCGCAGGCTGTCTACCAGATCGACGGCTTCTTCGAAGGTGGGTGTGCCCGAGGAGATCCAGGCGTCACCGAGACGCGCCGCACGGGACAGGGCCCGAGGACCGTTGCCCCCGTACACGACCGGCACGGACACGGCTCGCGGGTGCAGCCGCACCTCGTCGAACCGATAATGGGCGCCCTCGTGGGAGAACGACTCGCCGGCCCACGCCTTCCGCAGGATCTCCACGCATTCGTCGGTGCGCGAGAACCTCCCGGCGAAGGGCACGTCGAGTGCAGCGAACTCCTCGGCGAGCCACCCCGCGCCGACACCGAACAACAACCGCCCACCGCTCAGTTCCTGCAGGGTGATCGTGGTACGCGCGGTGTGCAGGGGATGACGCAGCGCGGTGACGTGGACGGCCGTACCGAGCTTCAGCCGCTCGGTCACCGCCGCGATCGCCGCGTGCAGCGCGAGCGGATCGGTGAGTTCGGTGGTGTCGTCGACGATCGGTCCCGAATGGTGCTGGCGGGTCCCCGTCGACGGATGGTCGCTCGCGTACGAGGTCGGGTGCAGCACGTGCTCCCCCAGCCACAGCGCGTCGAATCCGAGTTCGTCGGCGGCGCGGGCCAGTTCGAGCGCGTCGAGCGGCGTTGTTCCGTAGGTACACAGTCCGATGTTGGGCATGTCTTCTCCTCGTGGTCGGGAACGGAGACGGGGCACGCCCGGGGGCGGTTCGCACCACCGGACGTGCCCCGTGCGGACAGGATCTCTGCTCAGGCATGCAACAGCCCGAGCGCTCGGCGCGCGAGCGGCGCGACGAGCTCCCCTCGCTGTCCCATACGCGGATCAGTGGTCTCTCCACGGATGAACCGCGCATAGAGTTGCTGCAGGATGACCACGGTCTTCCAGCAGCCGAAGGCCTCGTACCAGTCGATGCGCGACAGGTCGAGATCGCTGCCCGAGGCGTAGCGCTCGACGATCTCCGCCCGCGACGGCAGATCGAGCGCGTGCATACCGGGAACGACGATGAACGCCGCATCCGAGTCGGGAGCCACGGTCCGGTCCGGCCAGTAGTTGAGCAGGGTGCCCAGGTCCACGAGCACATCACCGGTCGTGGCCATGTCCCAGTCGAACACCGACTTGACCCGGTCGGGGTCGCCGTGCGGGAACTGGCAGTTGTCGACCTTGTAGTCGTTGTGCACGATTCCGGCCCGCTGACTCGCAGGGACATCGGCCCGGATCCGACGGCCGACCTCCTCGACGAGATCGGCGACCTCACGATCGGAGACGTACTCGGCGACGGCATCCCACCGGGACGCCCACCCGGCGACCTGCCGTTCCAGATATCCCTCCGGCCGGCCGAGATCGGCGAGATCGCACGATGCCGGATCGACGGCATGCAGGTCGGCGAGCCCGTCGACCACGGCGAAGCCGATCCGCCGACCGGCGTCCGGGTACTGTGCCATCGACTCCGGGATCTCGTCCCACACCACGATTCCGTCGCGGTACTCGGAGACGAAGAACTCGGCGCCCACGACAGAGGTGTCGGCACAGTGCAGCAGCGCACGCGGAGCCCGGTCGTACGCGCGGTACAGACGGGAGAGCACCCGATGCTCACGCGCCATGTCGTGCGCGCCGCGCGCGATCTGCCCGAAAGGAGGACGGCGCACGACCAGCAGGCGGTCACCGAAGGCGACCCGGTAGGTCAGGTTCGCCGAACCACGCGGGAACTGCAGCACCGAGAACTCCCCGTTGAGCCCGTCGAGGTTCGACCGCAGGTAGGCCTCGAGCGCGTCCCAGTCGAGTTCCTCCCCGGGACGGACGGGCGCGATCTCGACCCGCGGTTCCTCCACGCCCTCGACGCGCGACTCTTCGGCGACGCCCGTCATCACTGCACCCCCAGCGCCGGCAACCCGAACTTGGCCTCTGCTGCAGCATCCAGTGCGAGCAGATGGGTCGTCGGGAACAGCCCCTCGGCCGGCGTCGCCGTCTTCAGCAACTGCTTGGCGATCTGCTGCTTGTGCAGCTCGGTCGCGCCGTCCGCCAGGCCCATGTGGTAGCTCTCCAGAAGCCACTTGCCGAACGGCATCTCGGTGGAGATACCGAGCGAACCGTGCAGCTGGATCGCGCGGGAGACGACATTGTTGAGAACCTTCGGCATCACCATCTTCACAGCGGAGATGTCGGCGATGACCTTCTTGTAGTCGTCGAGCCGATCGATCTTCCACGCGGTCCGTAGCACGAGAAGGCGGAACTGCTCGAGTTCGACCCACGACTCGGCGATCATGTCCTGCACCAACTGCATGTCGGCGAGCGAACGGCCGCGCGTCTGCCGCGACACGGCACGTTCGAGCATCATGTCCAGCGACGCCTTGACCAGGCCGACCGTGCGCATGGCATGGTGGATCCGTCCGCCGCCCAGACGCGTCTGTGCGACCGCGAAGCCCTCGCCCTCCTCCCCCAGGAGGTGATCGGCCGGGACCCGCACATCGGTGTACTGGATGTAGGCGTGCGTGCCCTCGGACTCCTGGTGACCCCAGACACCGACGTTCCGGACGATCTCGATACCCGGCGTGTCCATCGGGACGACGAACATCGACGCCCGCTTCGTCCGGGGAGCCTCGGGATCGGTCACGGCCATCACGATGAGGAAGGACGAGAACCGTGCGTGCGAGGAGAACCACTTCTCACCGTTGATGACGTAGTGGTCGCCGTCGCGCACCGCGCGGGTGACGAAGCTGGTCGGATCGGAGCCACCCTGGGGTTCGGTCATCGAGTAGCAGGATGCGATCTCGCCGTCGATGAGCGGCTGCAGGTAGCGTTCCTTCAGCTCCGGTGTGCCGTAGTGCGCGAGGATCTCGGCGTTACCGGAATCCGGCGCCTGGCAGCCGAACACCACCGGACCGCTGTGGGTGGCACCGAGGATCTCGTTGAGCAGTGCGAGTTTGAGCTGCCCGTAGCCCGGACCTCCGAGCTTCGGGCCGAGATGGCAGGCCCACAGGCCCTTCTCCCGCACGATCTGCTGCAGCGGACGGATAAGTTTGTTGCGCGTCGGATCGGTCACGTCCCAGGCGTGTTCGATCACCCGGTCGACGGGGGCCACTTCCTCGTTCACGAAGGTCTGCACCCAGTCCAGCTTCTCCTGGAACTCCGGGTCCGTTTCGAAATCCCATGCCATGTCGATCGTCTCCTACCGTGTGATGAAAAGTTCTCGTCGGCGATCCGGTCGCCGATTCAGCGTGTGAGGACGGTGCACGCGCTGATGCCCGGCGCCCCGTACACATGGGTGAATCCGACCTTGGGGTCGCCCGGCACCTGCCTGTCCCCCGCCGCACCGCGCAGCTGGACGACGTTCTCGTAGACCTGACGCAGACCGGTCGCGCCGATCGGTTCCCCGTTCGCGAGGCATCCACCGTCGGTGTTGACCGGTATCGCTCCACCGATCTCGGTGGCGCCGGAGCGGATGAGTGTCTCCTGCTCCCCGTGCTTGCACAGTCCCGTCTCCGCCAGATGCATGATCTCCGCACCGGCCTCGGTGTCCTGGATCTGCGCCACGTCGATGTCGCTCGGGTCGATCCCCGCCGCTTCGAAGGCCGCGCGGGAGGCGGTCACCGTCGGACCGTCGGCACGTTCGGGCGAGGTCCACGGACTGAACACTTCGAACGAACCGAACAGCCGCGAGCGCAGTTCGGCAGCCTCGAGGAAGACCGGCGTGTCGGTGTAGCGGTGGGCCCGGTCGGCGCGGGCGAGCACGAGCGCGACCCCGCCCTCTGCCGGGGAGCAGAACATGTACTGGGTGAGCGGGTCGTTGACCATCGTCGACCCGGCGATCTCCTCCTCGCTGAGCGGAGTTCGTCGCCAGGCGTGCGGGGCGAGCGAACCGTTGCGGAACGCCTTGGCCGCCACCGTGGCCAGCAGCGATTTCGGCAGTCCGTGCTCGACGAGGTACCGCTGGATCTTCATGGCGAAGAACTGGGTGGTGACCATCATCCCGGTCTCGCCGTACCAGCGACCCAGCCCGTTGTCCTCGGGGCGAGGGTTGAATGCTCCACGAGGATGCTTGTCGAAGCCGACGACGAGACCGAGATCGGACTCGCCGGAACGGATTCGGCTGACCGCCGAGGTCAGGGCGCTGCCGCCGGTGGCGCATCCGTTGGACACGTTGACGAAGGGCAGGCCGGTCAGGCCCAGGGTGGACACGAGGGTGTCGGCGTTGCCGGCGGAATCGCTGCCTCCGTAGGCGAACTGGATGTCCTCGAACTCGACTCCGGCGTCGGCCATCGCCTGCCGGGCCGCGTAGGCGCCCTGGTCCAGGCCGCTCACGCCCTCGGTGCGGCCGAACCTGTGGATGCCGATACCGACGATCGCGACCTTCATGCCGCCTCCTCCTTGCTCGGTGCGAATGCGAAGGTGACGACCTCGGTGCCATCGTCGTCGACGTGGTTGACGATGCTGCACAACCGCATCGGCATCCCGATCTCCAGCGACTCCGGATCGTTCACGGTGAGCCGGGACTCGACGATCACGTCACCGAGATCGATGTAGCCCACGCCGAAGGGGGTGAACGGTTCGACGTGCAGGAACGGCTTCTTCGGAGCGAAGGACTGCACGGTGTACGACCAGAGCACGCCGTCCCTCGGCAAAGCCTCGGGGTTCATCTCCGCGGCCCCGCAGCGGGGGCAGCTGGGCTGCATCGGAAAAGTGACGGTCGCGCAATGAGAGCAGCGGGCGCCGCGCAGTGCGACGTTCGGGTCGTCGTCGACGAACAGGACCGGATCGATCGGGCGGGTGGGCGTCGTGGTCATTCGTCCTCCCCGGTGCCGTCGTTCGCGCGCTCGGTGTCGATCTCCCAGACAGGCAGCGCCACGGGGTTTCCGGCCGCGTCCTCGCCGAGGTCCTCGAAGGTGCAGCGGACCGGAGTTCCGGCGGTGACGTCCGCGCTACCGGGCAGGTTGCCGATCAGGCGCACGCCGGCCTGCTCTCCGTCGAGGTCGACGACGATCACGGTGTACGGGACCGGGAACAGCGGATGCACCTGATGTTCGACGATGGTGTGGCTGTACACGGTGCCGGTGTGGGGTGCCGGCTTCCACGACACCTCGGTGCTCGCGCAATACACGCAGCGCGGGCGCGGCAGGTGGATGCGTCGCCCGCAATCCTCGCAGGTGAGGATCTCGATGCGGCGCTCGGCAGCGGCGGAGAAGAAGCCTGCGCTGCCCCGTTCGGTGACGAGGGGACGGAGCCGGTCGGTGGTCGCCGCGCTCGCGGCTGCCGCGGCGCTCATGCCGCCACCAGGATCAGCGCGGACGCCGCCGGGGGCGGGGCCGAGGTGACCAGGGAGACCTGCGCGCCCTCGACCTGGCTCGTGGAGGTGCCGCGGATCTGCCGCACCCCTTCGACGACGTGGTTCATTCCGTGGATGTATCCCTCGGACATGTGTCCTCCGCTGGTGTTGATCGGTATCGTTCCACCGAGGTCGATCTGCCCCTCGGCGAGGAAATCGCCGGTGTCGCCGCGCTTGCAGAACCCGTAGTCCTCGAGCTGGATGAGGGCCGTGATGGAGTAGCAGTCGTAGATCTGCGCGACGTCGACGTCCGCGGGACCGAGACCGGCCCGGTTGTAGAGCGTGTCCTGACATTCCCGCGACGGCAGGGCGGTGATGTCCTCGCGCATGAGTGTCGGGTACATCAGGCCCGGCTGGGGCTGACGGCAGGTCGACATCGCGACCGACCGGATGAGCGCCGGCGTCTGCCGCAGGTCCTTGGCGCGTTCGGCGGTGGTGACGACGACCGCTGCGGCACCGTCGGTTTCGAGGCAGTAATCGAACAGGCGCAGGGGCGATGACAGCATGCGCGAATCGAAGTAGTCGTCGAGCGTCATCGTCCGGTCGTACATCTGGGCGGCCGGATTCGCATTGGCGCGCTTGCGGGTCACCAGCGCGATCTGCGCGAGTTGCTCGGAGGTCAGACCGGTCTCGGTCATGTAGCGCTGAGCCATCAGCGCGAAGTACTGGCCGGACGACAGCAGCCCGTACGGGCCGAAGAACTCCTCGAAGGTCTCGTTGCCGCCCACCTCGGGGGTGACGACCGGAGACAGGCCGAACCGACGGCCCGATCGGCCGTTGAGCGAACGGAACACGACGACGGTGGTCGCCTGTCCGCTCATGATGGCGGCCACGGCCTGGGCGACCATCGCGGCCGGCCCCGAACCACCCGGGCCGGCCTCGCCCCAGTAGGTCAGGTGCGGGACGCCGAGTCCGTCGGCGAGCGCCGCACACGAGACGAGATCCATATCGTTGCGGACGACGCCGTCGACATCGGCCGGGGTCAGTCCGGCGTCCTCTAGGGCCGCCGCGGCGGCCTCGACGGCGAGCGCTGTGACGGAGACACCGGAATCCTTGGAGAACGCGGTGGTTCCGATTCCTGCAATGGCGCAGGCATCCCTGCGCCAGGTCGGGTCGGTGGACATGTGTGGGTCACCTCTGTGTGTCGTGCCCGCCGCAGCGGGCGGGGAGTCAGTTCGCGGTCAGTCCGCCGTCGGCGGCGATCGCCGCGCCGGTCACGAAGGAAGAGTCGTCGGACAACAGGAAGGCCACCACCGACGCCATCTCGGCCGGGTCCGCCGAGCGTCCGAGCGCGGTGTTCTCCACCACCCGACTGCGGGTCGCCTCGGGCTCCGGGCCCTGCAGCGCCTGCGAGTTCACCCGCAGACCCGTCCGCACCAGTCCGGGGCACAGGCAGTTGGCCCGGATGTTCCGGTCCGCGTACCCCATGGCAACCGACCGGGTGAGCTGCAGGACGCCTCCCTTGGACGCGTCGTAACCGGGGGTGTTCAGGTTGGTCGCCACCAGCGACGCGACCGAGCCGACGGTCACGATCGAGCCCCCGCCGGCCTGGAGCAGGTGGGGCAGGGTGGCCCGCAACGGCAGGAAGGTACCGGTGAGGTTCACGCGCAGGATGCGTTCCCAATGGGCGAGTTCCATCTCGTGGAGCATCGCCGTCCCGTTGATGCCGGCGCAGGTCACCACGCCGTCGAGGCCTCCGAACTCGTCCGCCGCGGCAGCCACGGCGTCCGCGACGGAGGTCTCGTCGCCGACGTCGCACCGCAGCCCCAGCGTCGGTGCGCCGGTCTCCGCGACCGAAGCGGACACGGCCTCCGCGGCCTCGCCCCGGGCGTCGGTCACCGCGACCGCTGCACCCTCGGCCGCGAGTCGCTTCGCCACGGCCTCACCGATGCCGCTGCCACCACCGGTCACGAAGAGCCGGCGACCTTCGAGTCTACTCGGCACCCGAGCGGTTTCGGGCCGGGTCTCGTTGTCCAGAGCGGTCACAGTCGCACCCCCGCGTCGACCGGCAGTGCCACGCCGGTGATGAATCGTGCTTCGTCCGAGGCGAGGAACAACACGGCGTTGCTCATGTCCTCGGGCGCAACCCAGCCGATGCCCATGGGATTGCGGTCCTTGGAGCGCTCCCACAGGTCGTCCGGTCCCGGATTCTCGAGATCGGGCCCGAAGATCCGGAAGGTCGCATCGTTGTGCAGCATCGGGGTCTCCACGGCGCTCGGATTGACCGTGTTGACGCGGATGCCGTGGGGGCCGAGTTCGGTGGCCAGAGTCCGCATGAGGCCGACGACACCGCTCTTCGACGCGTTGTAGTGACCGATGTTGGCCGAGCCGAGCATCGCCTGGATCGAGCTGGTCATGACGATCGATCCACCGCGGCCGGCGCGGATCATCTCCGGAACGACGGCTCGAACGGTGTGGAACACCCCGGTGAGGTTGACGTCGAGCATGTCCTGCCATTCGGCGTCGCTCAGCTCCCAGGTGGGCCGGAAGCCCACGATGCCCGCGTTGGCACAGACGATGTCGATGTGCCCGAACGTTCCGATCGCGTCCGCAACCGCAGCATCGAGCTGCGTCTGGTCCCGGACGTCGGCGACGCGGGACAGGACCCGACGGCCGGTCGCGGCGACGAGCGCCTCGGTCTCCTTCAGGTCGTCCCCGGTGGCAAGCGGGTACGGCACCGAGTCGATCGACCTGCACACGTCGAGGAGGACGACGTCCGCCCCTTCCTCGGCGAGACGCACGGCGTGCGCGCGCCCTTGGCCACGGGCCGCGCCGGTGATCAGTGCGACCTTTCCTTCAACTCTTCCCATGGGGGTGACTCCTTCTCCGGCGATCCCGGAACTACTGGTTGAACAGACGGCCGAAGCGGGCCTTGAGTTCTTCGAGTGCTTCCGGCGTCATGGCGTCCGTGTTCTGAGGGGCAACCTTGTCGACGGTGGTGACCGCCGAACCGATGCCGGGCAGAACGGAGGCATTGCGGAACGAGACCGCTTCCTGACCCGCCGGGGTGATCATGTAGTTGGCCAGGACCTGGGCTGCATTGGGATGAACGGCGTCGGCGAGGATCGCGGTGTACATGGGTGCGCCCCACACGACGTCTCCGAAGGCCGAGTCGACAGGGGCGCCGGTCTGCTGCTCGCTCTTCTGGTCCTGCACGAATGCGGCGGCGGCGATCTCACCGGAGGCGAGGGCCTGCGCCAACGGCAGCGCGCTGGGGTAGATCCGCGGACGCTGCTGGGCCAACTTCTCGAGATAGCCCTCACCTCCGACCTGCTCGAGATAGTTGTCGTAGAAATCCACGTGGGCGGTCGACGTGGGAAGGACGATGCCGATCCTGCCGTCGCCGAGCGCCGGATCCAGGAGATCGCCGTAGCTGTCGACGCCGTCCGGGTAGCGCTGGGTGTTCCAGCCGAAGGTCAGGACCGACGCATTGGAGACGAAGTAACCCGTGTCGTCCTTCAGGGTCGTGACGTCGTACTCACTGGCGGAGTCGGTGAAGGCCGGGCCGACGGGCTCGGCGAACTCCCCCTCCGCGCCGAGGCTCACGGCCCACGGCACACTCGCCTGCGTGACCACGTCGGCGACCCGGTTGCCGGTCTCGGTCTCCGCACCGACCTTCTGGTGCAGATTCGCGTCGACGTCACGGACGACGTTCAGGCGGATGCCGTAGTCGGCCTCGAAGCGGCGGCCCAGTTCGGCGAGAGCGTCCGCGGCGTTCGACGAATAGATCGTGACCTCGCCCTCCGCCTTGGCCGCCTCGATCACCTGTTGCCAGGCATCGTCGCCGGCCGGGCCGGTCGCTCCGATCGATTCCGAGGTGATGCGGTCGTCCCCACCGTTTCCACCGCAGGCCGCGAGGGTCGCGGCGAGCGCGGCGGCGGTCAGGGTCGACAGGAAGGTGCGCCGGGTACGGCGCGGTGCTCGGATGAAGTCCATGGGAGGCTCCTGGTCGTCGGCCCGTGGGCCGCGGATCGGGTCAGGGGGTGGAGGTGCGGCCGCCGTCGACGGGGATCACGGCACCGGTGGTGTAGGTGGAACCGGGCCCCGCGAGATACAGTGCGGCGCCGACGATCTCGTCCGGATTTCCGGCACGCCGGAGCGGCATCGCCCCGAAGAGTTCGTTGGCCGAGTCCATGTCCCAGGCCTTGCTGATGTCGGTGAGGAACGCACCGGCCATGATCGTGTTGACCCGCACGCTGGGGCCGTATGCCTGCGCGAAGCCCTTGGTCAGGGTGTTCAGTCCCGCCTTGGCGGCCGCGTACGGCAGATCGGTGGTCATCGGCCGCTCGGAGGCGATGGAGCTGATGTTGATGATCGATCCCCCGGAACCCGCCGCCATCCGAGGACCGACGAGGGCGGTCAGACGGAAGGCACCCTTGAGATTGACCCCGATCACCTTGTCGAACAGTTCCTCGGTCACCTGGTCGAGGCTGGGGTACAGAGGCGCCATGCCGGCGTTGTTCACCAGGACGTCCAGGTGGCCGAACTCGTCGTAGACCCGGTCGACGACCGGTTCGTGGGCGTCCCAGTCGCCGACGTGCAGTGCGAGGGGCAGAGCCTTGCGTCCGGTGGTCTCGGCGACCTCCGCGGCGAGTTTCTCGCAACTGTCGACCTTGCGGCTGACGATGACGACGTCGGCACCGGCGTTCGCAAAGGCGAGAACCATCTCGCGGCCCAGGCCGCGGCTGCCACCGGTGACGAGCGCTACCTTTCCTTCGAGAGGACGGGGATGCGTGGTCATGCGGGCTCCTGTCGATGAGGTCGGCGTCGAAAGCGCCGAAAGAGTGAGAAGGTGCGGCGGGACACCGGCGTCGCCGCAGCGACGTCGGGACGGTCCCGACGGAGTCAGGTCGAGGGGACGAGAGGGACGAGGGCCTTGCCGGTCGCGGCGCCGTCGAGCATCCCGACGAAGGCATCCCATGCACCGCCGATGCCACCGGCGAACTCGGTGTGGACGGGCCGGATCCGTCCGCTCCGGACGAGCGAGGCCATCTCGTCCTCGAAGGCGTCGCGTGCGTCGAGATGGTCGGCCAGCAGGAAGCCTTCCATCCGGGCGCGACGCCAGATCAGTTTGAGCAGGTTGTTCGGTCCGGGCACGGGTGTGGCGGAGTTGTAGACGCTGATCATCCCGCACAGAGCGATCCGGGCGTGGTCGGCGAGCACGCGGATGGCCGCTTCGAGCTGTTCGCCTCCGACATTGTCGAAATACACGTCGAGCGCGGTGGCACCGACCTCGGCCATAGCGCTGCGCAGCAGGTCCTTCGCCGGCCCCTCGTGATGATCGAACGCCGCGTCGGCACCGAGTCCCCTGACGAGCGAAACCTTCTCGGGAGATCCGGCGCTCGCGATCACCACGGCACCGCGCAGTTTCGCCAGCTGGACCGCGGTGGATCCGACTGCACCGGCCGCGGACGACACGAACACCACGTCGCCGCTGCGCACCTGCGCGATCCGATCGATTCCCACCCAGGCGGTCATACCCGGGATGCCGAGGACACTCAGGTGCAGAGCGGCGGGGAGATCGTCGTGCCGAAGCCTGCGACAGTCGGAGACATCGACGAAACTTTCGGTCCGCCAACCGTACTCGTGGAGAACCAGTGATCCGACCGGCAACTCGGGTCGATCGGACCAGGACACGAGCCCGACAGTGGGGGCAAGCATCGGCTCCCCGAGTGCGTAGGGCTCCGCGTAGGTCGCCTCACCGCCCATCCTGCCCCGCATGTAGGGCTCGACGGACATGACGAGGTTCCGCACGCGGATCTGCCCCGAGGCGGGTTCGCCGAGAGCGGTTCCGACCAACTCGACGTCGGTGTCACGGGGACGGCCGCTCGGGCGCGCCCGGAGGATCCACTCGCGTCGGACGAGTTCGGTGTCCACGATGTCGGTCACAAGGATGCCCGTTCTCTTCGTGATGCGGACGGCAGCGCGATCATCCCGCGAGTCCGGCCGTGACCTGCTCGACGAGATCGCGGCGCACCAGCTTGCCGGTGGGGGTACGGGGCAGGTCGTCGACGAACACGACGTCGTCGGGGGTCCTCGAACCGCGCAGACGTTCACGGCACCACGTGCGGATCGCATCGGCCTCGTCATGGTTGTCGACAGCCGGGACGATCACCGCGCAGATCCGTTCGCCCCATTCGTCGTCGGGAGTACCGATCACGGCCACCTCACGCACCTGCGGGTGGCGCGCCAGCACGTCCTCGATCTCGGCCGGCGCGATGTTCTCCCCGCCCCGGATGATCGTGTCGTCCGCGCGACCACCGATGTAGAGATAGCCGTCCTCGATCCGGGCGCGATCCCTGGTCGGGAACCAGCCCTCCGCGTCCAGAACCGAACCGTTGCCCATGTACTCGCCGCTGACCTGCGCCCCGCGCACCCACAGCAGACCCGTCTGCCCGTCGGGCAGCACGCGTTCGCCGTCCTCGGATCGGATCTGCGCTTCGATGCCGGGCACGATCCGCCCGGTCGAGGAGAGACGCCCTCGCAGTTCGGGTTTCGCGAAGGCTTCCCGATGGTCCTCGGGTCCGAGCACCGCGATCGTCGAACTGGTCTCCGTCAGCCCGTAGGCGTTGACGAATCCGGTGTCACCGAACGCCGCGAGCGCACGTTCGAGGACCGGCTGGGGCATCCTCGCGCCCCCGTAGGCGAGCGACTCGAGAGTCGGAACCTCGGCCGGCGCACCGTCGAGGTGGTCGACGATGCGGGCGAGCATCGTGGGCACCACCATCGCGCTGGTGACGCCTTCGGTGCGGACGAGGTCGAGCCAGCCCTGTGGCGTGAAGTCGGGCAGGTACACCATGCGGCGACCCGAGTAGACGTTGCTCAGAACGGCACCGAGACCTGCGATGTGATAGGGCGGCGTGCTGACCAGCGTGGCCTGTTGCTCTGCCGCCGAACCGAATTCGACGGTGTTGAGGAGGTAGGACAGCAGGTGCCGGTGTCGGAGCAGGACCCCTTTCGGAGCCGAGGTGGTTCCGGAGGTGAACAGCACGATCGCTGTCCCCTCGTCTTCCGAGCGGTCGCCCGCGAGAGGTGCCGTCCCCTCCGCGAGACCGAGAAATTCATCGGTCGAGACGATTCGGTGCGCACACCCGTCGAGCTTGCCGACATAGTCGGCGTCAGCCACGACGATCGGTTCGTCCAACCTGTCGATCAATTCGAGCAATTGCGCCGCGGGAAGCCGGTAGTTCAAGGGCGCCAGGGGAATACCGGCACGACCGGCGGCGAACATGAGCGCGGGAAGGACCGGACCGTTCACTCCGACGAAGACGACGTGCCGGGCTCCGAGCTCACCGAGCAATCCCGCACCGCGCGAAGCGAGTTCGTCGAGCCGGCGGTAGGTGACACCGTTCGAACGAGGACCCATCGCGATCCGATCGGGGGTGGCGGCGGACGCCATGTCGAGGACCATCCCGATACCCATATGACCACCTGTCTTCAGAAGCTCTGCCGTACGAGAGAAGAGACGAATCGACCGGCGCTCGCGATCACCGGGTGCCGAACCGTCGGTCGCGAGACCGTGTGATGCACACCATAGCAATTATGCCTATATTTGTGAAGGTATCGACCCGGAATTTTCTGGCAGCCCTCTCACCAGGCGAAATGCGAGACATGCCCGACCCCCGGTACGACCTCACAGACCGGCATCGAGCCGCATGGCATACTTGACGCCACAACTGAACAGCCACCGAACCGCGGCGGGAGAGTCCCGCACACGGCGGGCGCCGAAGGAGCAACCTCCCCGGGAATCTCTCAGGCCCCCAGACCGCCACGGCGAGGCTCCTCTGGAAAGCAACTCTTCCGGGTTCACCGAAGGTGTAAGCGGCTCCGTCCGCGAAAGCTCTCAGGTCCGATGACAGAGCGGGGAACGACAACACCCGCTGGTGCTCGTTTCGTGCACCCTGGACCCGAGGTAGACGTGTGACCGTTTCCCTGGGCGCGCTTTCGCGCGCCGATAATTCACTGTCCGCGCCCCCGCGCGCCGATGATGCGTTGCTCAAGCAGCGCGCCGATATTGCACCGACCGAGTCGCGTGGCCCTGTTCTCCCTCCCTCCCCCGCCCCGAAGTCGCCGCCGCGTACGAACCGGCGACTCGGGATCGCCGCGATCGTGCTGTCCGCGACCGCGATGGGCGCCGCAGGGTTGTTCGGCCGCAAGGCCACTCCCGAAGGCGCGGTGCTCGGTGAGGCACTGACGCTCGGACGGATGGCAGTCGGAGCACTCGGCATGCTCGTCCTGATCGCGCTGTCCCGCCGCCTCGGACAGTTGCGCCGGACCCGCCTGTCCTGGTCGGTCGTCAGTGGCGGTGCGCTCCTCGGACTGTCCCTCGCGACCTATCTGTCCGCCACGGTGTTGACCGACCTGTCCCGTGCCGTGGTTCTCCATTACCTCGGCCCCGTCGTTGCGACGGCCCTCGCCCGGGTGTTCCTGAAGGAGAGGGTCGGTCGCCTCGACGCCCTGTCGATCGGCACGGCGTTCGCCGGGATGTTGCTCGCCGCCGGCCTGGTGGGCGGTGAGTCGTCCGGGGGTGAGCACGAGACGCTGGGTACCGTGCTGGGCGCTGCCTCGGGAGTCTTCTACGGCGGGGCCCTGCTGTGCTACCGCTATCGCACCGACATGCCGTCCGACGTCCGGTCCCTGTGGAACTTCGTCTTCGGCGCCGTCGCGGCAGGTGGGATGGTCGCGGTGACCCGACCCGACATGTCGGGGATGACCGCGACGCACTGGTTGTGGGCCGGTGGGTTCTTCGTCGTCTGCGGTCTGTTCGCGCTGGGGCTGCTCGTCGTCGCGGGCAAGCACCTTCGTGCCGCGGAACTGTCCGGGCTGTCCTACCTCGAAGTCGTGGTCGCGCTGATGATCGGCATGGTCGCCTTCGGAGAGTCCGTGACCGTGCTCGCCGCCGCGGGCGCCGGTCTCATCATGGTGGCGATGGCACTGCCGATGCTCGGCCGCCGATGACACTGCCGATGCTCGGCCGCCGATGACGAGTGGGAGGGCGCGCCGACGGGCGCGCCCTCCCACTCGAATCGGTTTCCGTTACTGCTGTTGCGGCGGCTCGGCCGGCTGCTCGGATGCGTCGTTCGTCATCCAGCGCTGCGCCGGCGGCGTTGCGGGCAACGCCGACTGTCCTTCACCGGAACCCCCCTGTGTCCCCTCCGTGGCGAGACCCGTCCGAACTGCGGGGTCGACCGGCTTGCGCGCGACCGCCTCGGCTTCGGCGACGGCCTGGGCCACCTCGGGGTCGCGCTTGGTCGCGAACCAATCCTCGACCTCGGCACTGTCGTCCTCGGGCCGTTGCAGTTCCTCGTCGACAGGACTCGGCTCGAAGCGGAAGACGCCGTCCTCGCCGGGCGCGCCGAGCGTCCGCGCGAATCCTTCGAGCGCCTTGCCGAAGTCGCTCGGCACCACCCACATCTTGTTCGCATCGCCCTGGGCCATCTGCGGCAGGGTCTGCAGGTACTGGTAGGCGAGCAGCTCCGGAGTGGGCTTGCCGGCCTTGATCGCGGCGAACACCTTCTCGATGGACTTCGCCTCGCCCTGAGCCTCGAGGTAGCGCGCCGCGCGATCACCCTGCGCGCGCAGGATCCGCGACTGCCGGTCGGCCTCGGCTTCGAGGATCGCGGCCTGCTTCGCACCTTCGGCGGAGAGGATGCGCGACTGCTTGTCGCCCTCGGCGGTCTTGATCGCGGATTCGCGGTGACCCTCGGCCGTGAGGATCATCGCGCGCTTCTCACGGTCGGCCTTCATCTGCTTCTCCATCGATTCCTGGATCGACGGCGGCGGATCGATGCTCTTGAGTTCGACCCGGGCGACACGCAGGCCCCATCGGCCGGTCGCTTCGTCGAGCACACCGCGGAGCTGGCCGTTGATGGAGTCGCGTGAGGTGAGCGTCTCCTCGAGGGTCATTCCACCGACGACGTTGCGGAGTGTGGTGACGGTGAGCTGCTCGACCGCGGCGATGTAGTTGCTGATCTCGTAGACGGCCGCCTGCGGGTTCGTCACCTGGAAGTACACGACCGTGTCGATGCTCAGCGTCAGGTTGTCCTGGGTGATGACCGGCTGCGGCGGGAACGAGACGACACGTTCGCGTAGATCGACCTTCGCGCGGATGCGGTCGACGAAGGGCACCAGGAAGGTGAGCTGACCCGACGCCGTCCGGTAGTACCGGCCGAGACGTTCGATGACCGCGGCCTCCGCTTGCGGTACCAGCGATACCGATTTGGCCACGACCACCACGACCAGTGCCACCACTACGGCGAGCACGATCAGAGCTTCCATCCTCAGACACCCCTCCACACGACGGCAGTCGCGCCGTCTATCTGCATCACTGTCACTGTCGTTCCCGGCTCGTATACCTCGGTGGCGTCCAGCGGCCTGGCGGTCCACACCTCACCGTCGATCTTGACGCGCCCGGAATGCTCCCCCACCTGCTCGAGGACCAAGGCGTGCTTGCCCGGGAGAGCGTCGATCCCGGTCGGCAGAGCGGGCGGCTGGGAGTACCGCCGCCTCAGCATCGGCCGGACACCGAGCAGCAGAACCAGCGAGGTCACGGCGAAGATCACCGCGTCGATCCAGACGGGCAGATCGGTCGCCGCAGAGACCCCGCCGGTGACGAGCGCTGCACCGCCGAGCATGAGCAGCGCGAAATCGCCCGTGAGCGCTTCGCCGGCCGCCAACGCCACTCCGGCGATCAACCAAATCAATGCGGCCACGATCACCATCGAACCACAAATCGGACATCCTGGCAGACGCCCTGGTGGAGGAAACGGTCTCGGCTCCTCGTCTTGGATGCTGTTTCCTGAAGGGGAGATCTCAGGGCCGGTGATTCTGTATTTTTCTTTTTTCCGTCCCGACCGGACTCCCCGCCTCGCTCCATAAGTGAAGTTAGCCGAAACACATCCTTTTGCCGTTGTGAGATCGGTGATACCGTCCCCGAACTATGGGTATCACCCCCGTGCGTTCGCTCCTCGTGGGAGCGTTGATCGGCCAGAGCGCCGACGCCGATCCGACCGACACCGCAATCCTTGCGGCCACCATCCGCTGCCTGAGCCATCACGGCCTCGAGCGGACGACCGTGGCCGACGTCGCGGCGGAGGCCGGCGTCGGCCGCGCGACGGTCTTCCGGCGGTTCGACACCAAAGAGGAACTGCTCGGTCGCGCGTTCGCGTGGGAGCTCGATCAGCTCGTCACGCGGTTCCACGCCGCCATCGACGACATCGAGGACCCGTACGAGCGCGCGGTCGAATGGATCGTCGAAGCGGTCCGTACCGTTCGCCACCACCCGGTCGCACGACGATTCGTCGACGACGGAGCCGCCCTCCCCCTCCTGCACGATCCGCAGATCACCGCCGCGCTGCTCACGTCGGTCCGCCACGAACTCGACCTCACCGCACAACGGGCGGGGATCACGTTCGACACGGCCACCGCCGCGGAGATCGTCTCGCGATTCTTCGCGAGCGTGTGGCTCGCACCCGATCTGGGCAGCGCCACCGCGACCGACGACGGGGTACGACGGGTGGCCCGGACCATGCTGTCCTTCCTGATCGTGCCCTCGACGCCCTCCACCGACAGCTGATGTCCGCATCCGTTCCCCAGCCATCGAACCCGAGGAGTCCGGCAATGGAAGTCACTCCCGCACAGCGTGTTCGCGCAAACATCGAGGACGACGTACCCGTCGCCGACCGCACCTTCGTCCGGTTGCTGGCAGATCGCCGCATCTGGCCGATGTTCCTGTTCCGGGCGCTCTCCCTCCAGGGCACCCACCCCACCGTCATGGTTGCGCTCGAACAACATTCGAAGTCGTTCACCGAGCCGTCGGTACGCGCGGAGAACACCCTCGCGTACACCTACCGCATCTACTTCGGCGAGAACGTCGCCGATTCGGCACGCGAACTGCGGGAGATGCACCGCCCCATCACCGGACTCGACTACGAAGGCCGGAGATACCACGCGTGGAACCGCGACGTGTGGACGTGGGTCCACCTCACCACCATCGAATCGCTCATCTACGCGATCGAGGTCTGCTTCGGTCCGCAACCCGCACCGGAGGTGGAGGCCTTCTACCGGGAGAGCTGCCGGCTCGGCATGCTGTTCGGCGTCCGTGAGCAGGACATGCCGGACGACGTGGCAGCTCTTCGCGCCTACGTCGACCGAGGGGTCGCCGACAAGCTCGCGATGTCGCCCGGGACCCGGCGGATGCAGCAACTCGTCGACGAACAGGACGTGATCGCAACCCTCGAGCCGAAACTCGCCGCACTCCCCCGGCCCCTTCCCGCCGTCCTCGAGAAGTTGACGGGGCGGCCGGTGAAGACGTTGATGTTCGGCGCATTCCCCGAATCCGTCCGCCGGATCTGGGGAGTGCCGTGGAGCGCGGCCCGCGAGCGTGAGTTCCGAGCGATCCTCGCACTCATGCGCGTCGGCTCCCGGCTGGTTCCCGAGCGCCTGCGCATGATCCCGGAAGCCCGCGCCGCGCTGGGGATCTGACCCACCGGTCCTCACCGCCGTACACGCGTCCGCTCGTAGCGGACGCGAGCCGATGCTGCAGTCGTCGGCCGTCCTGCAAGTACCCGACTCGGGTATCCGGTTGCTTCCGTGCCCGGTTCCACCCAGTACCAATCGATTCAGTGTCAGTTCATCAGGGGGCTCGATGAAGACCTCGCGACCCGCGGACGCAGACGTCCGGGGCGAGCGGCCGTTCGGAGGTGCCGTGGTCACACGCACCGCCGACTCCACACGCACATTCGGACGCACGCTCCGTCTGGCGTTCCGCTCCACCGCATACCTGATCGTCGACATCGCACGCGGTCGTTTCCCGATGCGGGAAGCAATCGTTCAGGGATGGTTCTTCATCTCCGTCTCGGCCGTGCCCGCAGTTCTGGTGGCGCTGCCGCTCGGCGTCGTCATCGCCGTCCAGGTCGGCAGCATGACCGACAACGTCGGCGCCAACTCCATGGCCGGCGCGGTGGGCGGCATGGGAGTGATGCAGCAGATCGCGCCCCTGGCCGCGGCCCTGCTCATCGGTGGTGCCGGTGGTTCGGCCATCTCGGCCGACCTCGCCTCGCGCACCATCCGGGAGGAGATCGACGCGCTGCGCACCCTCGGCATCGACCCCCAGCGCAGATTGGTCTCCCCCCGCATCCTGGCGATGGTCGTCGTCGCCCCGATGTTGTCGGTGCTGATCATCCTCATGAGCATCCTTGCGAGCTTCGCCGTGGCCTCGCTCGGCCAGGGCGTCGCCCCCGGCTCGTACTGGTTGTCGTTCGGCAGTTTCGCCTCGACCACCGACCTGATCGTCTGCCTGTTCAAGGCCGCGGTCTTCGGTTACGTGGTGGCGATCATCTCCAGCCAACGGGGCCTCGAAGCCAAGGGTGGCCCGAAGGGCGTCGCGGACAGCGTCAATGCGGCCGTGGTGCTCAGCATCATCGCCTGCATGGTCGTCAACCTCTTCATCACCCAGGTGGTCCTGATGTTCGTCCCCATGAGGTTCCTCTGATGAGCGCCACACGCAGCGGATCCGTTGCCACGCCGTCGCCCTATCGTCCCCGCGGTCTGCGGTGGACGCGCCACGCCGGCCGGGCGTGGAACCCGTTCGAATCCCTCGGGCTCTACCTGCACTTCGTCGTCGTCTCGTTCCGCGGCATCGGCCACGCCCTGCGCCGCAACCGCCGCCAGACCGTCGCCATCTTCACCGACCTGACATGGGGCAACGGCCGCGCGGTCATCGTCGGCGGAGGCGTCGCACCGGTGCTGGCCATCCTCGGCATCGTCGCCGGGGCGATGGTCGGTCTCGTCGGCTTCTCCGCACTCGACATGCTCGGGATGGGACCGCTGACCGGCGCCATGTCGGCCCTGGCGAATCCACGCGAGCTCGCTCCCCTCATTGCGGCGATCGGCTTCGCCGCCCAGGCCGGCTGCCGCATCACCGCCGAGGTCGGCGCCATGCGGATCTCGGAGGAGATCGACGCGCTCGAAGCCCAGGCCATCGACTCGATCCCCTACGTCGTCTCCACCCGGCTCATCGCCGCCGTCGGCGCCGTCGTCCCGTCCTATCTGATCGCGCTCGCGCTCGGATTCGCCGCCACCGGCGCGACCGTCACCGTGGTGCAGGGTCAGGGGTCGGGCGCCTACGACCACTACTTCCACATGTTCACCGAGCCGATCGACCTGATCTACTCGCTGGTCAAGGTGATCGTGTTCGTCCTGGTCGTGACGCTCGTGCACGCCTACCAGGGCTATCACGCGAGCGGTGGTCCCGAGGGGGTCGGGATCGCCTCGGGCAGGGCCATCCGGGCGAGCCTCGTGCTGATCGTGACCACCGACATGGTGCTCACGCTCGTCATGTGGGGCCTCGACGCGACGATCAGCTTCTCGGGGTGAGGAATCAGTGAGCGCAGCACAGTATTCGGGCTTCGGCCCCAGTCGCCGCGGACTGCGGATCCGCGGGCTCGCCGTCGTGGTCGCCGCCGCACTCGTCGTCACCGTGGCCTGGTGGGCGTCGCAGCCCGACCGCTCCGGTGAGGTGCAGTTCGCCGTCACCGCATCGAATCTCGGCGACGGAGTCTCCACCGACACCGCCGTGCGTCTGCGGGGCATGTCGATCGGATCGGTGATCGAGGTCGAACCGCAGGGGCCGCAGCAACAGATCGTCACGCTCGGTGTCGACGAGGAGCACGTCGACGAGCTGTCGACGGCGATGCACACCCGTTTCGTCTCGTCGAACATCTTCGGCTCCACCGCACTCGAACTCATCCCGATGCCGGGCGGCGAGCCGATCCGAGCCGGCAGCACCCTCGCCCTCGGCGATGTCGGGGACTACACCGTCACCACCGTGCTGCGCGATTCCGGTCGTCTCCTGCTCGACGTGGTCACCCCACAGCTGTCGGACTCGATCGACAGTGCCGCCGAACTGACCCAGCAGATGGCGCCGCTGCTCGCCTCGTCGCTGCTCGTGATGCGCAACATCGCCCGCACCCAGAACGAGCCGCTCAGTGAGCTGCTGCCGAAATTCGCGGATGTCTCCGAAGGTGTCGCGGCGTTCACCCCGTCGGCACTGAACACTCTGTCGGCCATCGCGTCCGTCGAGGAACTCGAGGACGATTTCCGCACGCAGCAGGCAAGCGAGACGATCACCGAGGTCTCGCATCTGGTGCTCGCACTCTCGGGTGAGATCGTCGGCGCGCTCGGCCCCACTTCGTCTGCCGTCGACATGCTGCTCGACATCCTGATCCCGCTGAACCAGAGCCTGGGAGGGGTCACCCCCGATCAGGTCGACAGGCTCGTCGACGGCGCAGACGGTGCCCTGCAGCACCAGGGCGACCGGGTGGTCCTGGGGGTGGACGTGCTCGTCGACACCTTCCCGGCCTTCCGGGTTCCGCTCGAAACCACCGGGGGTACCCGATGAGAACTCCACGCCAGGCAGCCGTCCGGCTCGCCCTGCTCGCCGGCGTCGTCGTCCTGATCATCGTGCTGATCGTGCAGGCGATCGAACGTCCCGTCGGCGGATCGACCGTCGCCTACAAGGCCCAGTTCGGTGACGTCTTCGGCCTCAAGGAGAACGCCGACGTGCGCCTGCGGGGCGTACAGATCGGCAAGGTCACCGACATCTCGGTGTCCGACGGCAACCGTGCGCTCGTCGACTTCACGGTGCTCGAGGAGTACCGTCTGCGCGAGTCGGACCGGCTGCTCGTGAAGTTCCAGAACCTCACGGGCCAGCGCTATCTCGAACTCGATCGCAGCGAGGAGGGTGGCCAGGAGGTCGACCCGTCGGGGCTGGTCGTGAACACCGTCGACTCGTTCGACATCACCACGGTGTTCAACGGGCTCAAACCGCTTCTGCGCGAGGCCGATCCGGCCGTCTACAATCGGCTCGCCACGAATGTGGCCGCGTTGATCGAGGGCAGCGAGTCCAGTCCGACCCCGGTGATGCGCGACATCGCCGAACTCGCGAGCTACGCCGAGGACCGAAGCGCGCTGATGAGCACCCTGCTCGACAACTTCACGGCCCTCAACGAGCAACTCGAAGGCCGGTCCGAGAATCTCGAGAACATCCTCGAGGTCTTCCATTCGATCTTCACACCGCTGGTGACACGTATGACCGAGTTCCTGTCCCTGACCAAGCTCGGTGCACTCGAGATGGCGGAGGTCGACCGCACGGTGAACCTGCTCTCCCAGCTCGGTCTCGGCGCGCCCGCCGAGCACGAGGGATTCCTCGAACGCAACGATGATTTCATCGTCCGCGTGGACCAGGTGATCCCGGATCCACAGACGGCCATCGACACCCTGTCGGTGCTGCCGGGGATCTTCGAGGGCATCAATTCCCTGGTGCCGCGCGTGGACGAGTCCCGACAGTGCAGCAACGGCGCGGTGCAGTTGCCGATCGAGGCCGACATTCTGCTCCAGGGCCGTCCCCTGACCATCTGCAACGGAGGTGCCTGATGCGCACCCGTCTGTTCGGACGACTCGACTTCGGCGCCGAGGACGCCGATCCCCGCACCCAGATGTGGTGGGCGCTGTCGGGTCTGATCGTCCTCGCCCTCGTCGCGGGAATCGTCCTCGTGCTCTATCTGCGACCGGTCGGTTCGACGACCTATCGGCTCGAACTACCGGAATCGGCGGGGCTCGCTGCCGGCGACGACGTGCGCATCGCGGGTGTGCCGGTCGGATCGGTCACCGGTCTGAACCTCGCCGACGACCACGTCGACGTCGAATTCACCGTGGAATCCGAGCATTTCGTCGGAGACCAGACCTCCGTGTCGGTGCGGATGCTCACTCCCATCGGGGGCCTGTACCTCGCGGTGCACCCGGCCGGCCGGCAGCCGCTCACCGAACCGATCCCCGAGAACCGCGCAGCACTGCCGTTCCTGGTGAACGACATGTTCGAGGAGGCCACCGAGGTGGTGGAAGAACTCGACACGCAGGCACTGCGCACCGCCCTGGACAAGACCGCTGCGCTGCTCGGCGAATCCCCGGATTCGGTGCGGATCACGGTCACCGATCTCGAAGCCGTCATGGACGTCATCGCGAATCAGAAGGACCAGATCGAAAGCCTGCTCGAGCTGTCCAACGAATATCTCCGCACCGCCAACGACAACAAGGAACTCGCGCTCGAGATCATCCGCGGCTACGCGATCCTCGGCCCCAAGATCGTCGAGGCCCATCAGGACGTGAAGATCTTCGCCGACGGGCTCTCCGGGCTCGCCGGGCTGCTGTTCGACTTCCTCAGCGGCCCGTACCAGGAAAAGGTCGAACCGATCATCCCGCATCTCGTCGAAGCCGCCGACAGCAGTGCGGAACTGTCGGCCTCCGTCGAGTCGATGACGGAATCCCTCCGTGCCACCCTCACGGGACTCGCGGCCGTCGCCGGTCCCGAAGGCCAGGCCCTTGTCGACCAGAGCGGACTGACGGTCCAGCGACCCGACGTCTGTCTCCCGATGCCGGGAACACGGTGCTGACGTGCGAACACTGACGACGACTACACGACGACTCGTTCCCGCGGTGACGGTCGTGGCGCTGGCCGTGGCCGGCGCGACCGCCTTCGCCGCGACCTCGGGGGACGACACCTCGATCTGCGCGTACTTCGAGGACTCCTACGGCCTCTACCCCGGTTCCCCGGTCACCATCCGCGGGATCTCGGTCGGGACCGTGGACCGGATCGAACCCGACGGTGCGCGCGTGCGCGTCGACATGACCGTCGGTGACCGCGAGCTTCCCGCGGAGACCGGCGCGGTGATCACCAACGCGTCCATCCTCACCGACCGCAGACTCGAACTCGTCGACGCCGATCCCCGGCCGGGACCGACCCTGTCGCGGGAGACGTGCATCGACACGGCGCACACCCGCACCCCGGTCAGCGTGTCGGACGCGCTCGGATCGTTCTCCGAACTCGTGCGGCAGATGACCGAGCGCGGACCCGACGGGACCGCGCCGCTCGAAACCGCATTGAAGGACGCCGGACGCGAGTTCGAGGACCTGGGACCGACACTCAACCGAGAACTGCGCGACCTCGCGGACCTGCTCTCCTCCCCCGACAACTTCATGGACCAGCTGGGGCAGATCCTCGACAACTCGGCCGAGATGACGACCCTGCTCACCGGCGACTGGGAGAACGTCAAGTCCACCATCCAGACGTTCGCCCCGGGCCTGGCGGGCATCGAGCAGATGCTCGTCGTGGCGAAGATCCTCGTCGAGAAGCTGTCACTGGCCGTCGGACCTCTCGACCGGCTGTTCAACGAGCACTTCCCGTACCTGATGAACGCCCTGAACTCGACGCTGCCCACGCTGACGATGCTGCGCACCCAGGCGGAGAGCTCGAGTGAGCTGCTCGCCACCATTCCCGGCACGATCACGATGCTCGAGACCATGGTGCAGTCCCACCCGGGGTCGGTCGCCGTCGAACTCGATCCCGCCCGCGCCGAGGTGCCGACCCCCGATGCCGCGCTGACGTGCACAGCACTCGAGCAGATCGCACCCGACAGCTGCACCGTGGTGTCGTCCCGCTCGGTGTCGGTGCCGCTGCCTCAGCTGGTCCTGTCGACGATCGGAGCAACGCCGTGACCCGTTCGTTCTCCCGGTCCCGCCTTCTCATCGGTGCGGTCCTCACCGCGCTGGTGGCATTGTGCGGATGCAGTTTCGACCCCAGCGACCACGCGCTGCCCGGCTCCGGGGTGCGCGGACCGACCTACCGGCTGAACCTCGAATTCGAATCGCTGCTGAGCCTGCCGGCCGGGGCGGACGTCCGCTCCGAAGGCATCTCGGTCGGCACCCTGCGGGCGATCGATCTCGAGCCGCACAGCGCCGTTGCCCGGATCGACGTGCGCGAGTCGGTGGTCGTGCCCGCGGGCACCCGCGCCGAACTGCGGCAGAACACCGTGCTCGGCGACATCTACGTCGCTCTGCTCCCCCCGAAGGACGGCAGCGGCGCACCCTTGCAGGACGGCGACACGATCCCGTTGCAGGACACGGATCCGGGTCCGCAGATCGAGGACATGCTCGAACGCATCGCGATGTTCGTCAACGGCGGAAGCCTGACCCGCCTGCAGGATTCGCTTGCGCGGCTGAACGACGTGCTGCCCGAGGACACGCAGGAGACCCGTGAGTTGTCAGCGGTCATCTCCAACGATCTGAGCGAGGCCGCCGCGAACATCGACCAGATCGATCGCATCGTCGTCGCGACGGAGGACCTGTCCCAGCGTCTCGATGCCGCACGCGACGACGTGGGGTTCCTGTTCTCTGACACCGCACGTCGGCGTCTCGACCGGGTGCCTTACTTCATGGAGGCCGTGCTCAACATCGTCATCGACGTGAACACCATGGTCACGGGCCTGGAATGGTTGATCCCCCGCCTCCCGCACATCAACGACAACCTCGAGATCCTCACTCCGCTGCTGCGCGAACCGTCGCCGAACGCCACCGAACTGCGCGGCAACGCAGCAGAACTCGTGGAGCTCGTCGACGAGAAGCTCGTCCCCTTCCTGCTCGAACCCGGCATCGACATCCGTGAGGTGACCATCGCCGGTAACGAGGGGAGTCCGGCGGCCGACGGACTGGTTCTCCTGCGCATGATCGGAGCGATCCCGTGACCCGAATTCCGGCCTGGATGTCCGCACTCGCCCTGGCCCTCGTGATGATCCTGGGAACCTGGTATCTCGTCGTCGGTGTGCTGCAGATCGATCCGACCCAGCGCCGCGTGCACGCCGTGGTGGACATGCGCGACGCGGCAGGACTGCGCACCGGATCGAGCGTCGTCTACCGCGGGGTGAACATCGGACGGGTCGACGGCATGGAAAACCTCGACGGTTTCGTCCGCATGAACATCTCTTACGAAGCCGAACACCGCATCCCCGTCGACAGCACCATGCGCGTCGAGAACCTGTCGTCGCTGGGCGAACCGGTGTTCTCGTTCCTCCCGGCCTCGACCCAGGGGCCCTATCTCGAGGACGGCGCCCACCTGACCGAGATCGTCGAGCTGCCCACCTCGGTACCCGATCTCCTCGCCACCACCTCGGAGCTGCTCGAACAGACCGACGCCGAGTCGCTGAACGAGCTCGTCGCGACGTTCACCGAATCGGTTGCGGGTCTCGAGGAGACCATGCCCGCGGCGGGTCGTGGCGCCGAGCTGCTGCTGTCGACCCTGACCCGGCACGAGGGATCGCTGGAAACGGTACTGAGCGACCTGATGTGGATGATGGGCGATGTGGACTGGGTGCGACCCGCGATGGTCGCGGCGCCTCCCATGCTGGACCAGTTCGGTGAGACCCTCGGTGTCTCGTACGAGTACCTCTTCGAGGGGTCCTCGGTACTGAAGGGTGAGGAGATCCTCGGCTCGTGGCGCGAGGAGGAGATCGAACTCGCCGACTTCCTCAGGAGGTTCGCACCCGAACTCGGCGCGATCGGTGTCGCGCTCCGCCCGGTCACCCAGGCCACCGGTTCCGTGGTGGGCCGAATGGATCTCGGTACCCTGCTCGAACAGGCCATCGCGACCATGCCGGGCGACAGCGTCCGATTCACCGTGAACGTACCCCGATGAAGAAGGAAGAAATCGTCATGTCGAACACCGGCCCCTCGAACACCGGCCCCTCGAACACCGGACCTTCGAACACCGGGCCCTCGAACATCGGGGTCACCGAACAGGAACCGGCCACCTCCACGCCGACTGCCGCCGAGGCGGGAAGCCGCGGTCCGTGGTGGTCGTCGGTCCGTGCCCTCGCGGTCGTGACGGTGCTCGCCGTCGTCGCCGCGGTCACCTTCGGGGTGCTGTGGGCGACGGACGACTCGTCCGAGCAACTGCAAGCCCTGCAGAGCCGACTCGACACCGAGGCCGAGGCCGAGGCCGTCGCCTCCGACTACGCGCTGAGCGTCTCGGAGGTCGACTTCCGTGATCTCGACGCCTGGCGGACGGCGCTGACCGACGGCGTCAGCGAACAACTCGCACCGAAACTCGAAGGCGCCGTGGACGTCGTGGCTCCGTGGCTGACGCAGATGGAGTACACCGCCGACGCCCGGTTGCTCGCGGCCGAGGTGGCGAGCAACGACGGCGATACCTTCGTCGTCCAGGTCTTCGTCGACATGATCTCGAAGAGCAAGCAGACACCCGACGGCGTCGCCGCCACCGCGACCTACACGGTGACGATGGACCGCGCGTCGGACTGGACCATCACCGACGTCGGCGGAGTGGGCACCGGCCTGCCGGGTGGCGCCGCGGAGCCGGAACCTGCGCCGGCGCCGGCGCCGGCGGACGGGGGCCGCTGAGGCTCCGGTCGGTCAGCCCTCGTCGGGTTCGGTGACGAAGTCGACGAGGCGCTCGACGGCGCCGATGAGGTGCGATTCGAGATCGCGGAACGAGTTCACGGCGTTGTAGACGCGCCGCCAGCCGTCCTGCGGGGTGCCCCAGCCCAGTTCACGACAGACGCCGGTCTTCCAGTCCTGGCCGCGCGGGATGGTGGGCCAGGCGTCGATGCCGACGGCCTTCGGTTTCACCGCCTGCCACACGTCGATGTAGGGATGACCGGTGACCATCACGTGCGAACCGAGATTCGCGGTGAGACGCTCCTCCTTGGATCCGGTGACGAGGTGGTCGGCGAGCACACCGACCCGACGACCCGGGCCGGGATCGAACTCGGCCAGCCGGGCACCCAGATTGTCGAGGCCCTCGAGTTGTTCGACGACCACACCCTCGACCCGCAGATCGTGCCCCCACACCCGTTCGACGAGGGCGGCGTCGTGCACGCCCTCCACCCAGATCCGGCTTCCCCGCGCCACGCGTGCGCGCAGACCCTCCACCCGGGTGGACCCCGAAGCGGATCTCGTCGGTGCGGAGGCGGGACGGATCTTCGGTTTGACGAGGGTGACGGGTGCTCCGTCGACCAGGAACGCGGCGGGTCGCATCGCGAACAGGCGGGTGCGTCCCTGCGCGTCCTCGAGCCGCACGAAGTCGCCGTCGTAGGTCTTCTCGATCCCCACGATCGCGCCGCACCAGCCGGATGCGGCGTCCTCGACGACGACGCCGCGCTCCGCTGCGAGTTCGGGAACGGCCTTCTTCTTGGTGCGGGCGTGACCGGCATAGATGTCGCCGCCGTAGATATCGCGTGGGCTCACGCCAGTCGACCCTAGGACATCGCGCGGGACCGCTCGCGCTGCCACGCCGGACCGCCGTGCGCGGTCGCCGTATGCTTTCGGGGTGAGTTCTCCGAGCCTGACGCTGACCGTGTGGGCTGGGTCGTGGCTGTCCGGTCACGCCTCCCCCGACGATGTGATCGACGCGCTGCACGAATGGGCGCCGATGCATCTCGTGGGTGCCCACGATGCGGCGACGGCCTCCGCGGCGGATCTGCCCGACAGAGGTGTCGCCGACGGTGCCGCCCTGCTGCTCACCCTGATCCGCCGCGTCGACACCGCCGCCGGCGCGGGTCTGCATCTCGTCCTTCCCGCCCCGGGCGACGTCCGCGCGCTGCCTGCCGGTACGGCGTTCGCCTCCGCAGCGCTCGCGGCCGGTGAAGGTGTCGTCGTGGGAGCGCCCGGCGCCCCGGGGCTGGGTCTGGTACCCGTCATCGAGGGTCCGGACGCCCTGCGGTGGAACGTCTTCACGCTGCCGGCGGTCCCCGAGATCGCCGTCGACGGTGGTCTCGGTGCGGCCGAGTTCGCGATCCGCGAGGCGGTGCGTGATGCCGCCTCCGCGTTGAGCGGAATCCCGACGGTGGGCACCGACGGGCGCCGCACCGATCCGCGGACGGAGATCGCCGAGGAGGTCGCCGAACTCGCGCGGCACCGCTATCCCCCGTCACTGCCCGCACGTGCCGTGCGCGTCCTCGACACCGCAGACCAGGTCGCGGCGATCCTCACCGTGGCCGGTCGCGGAGGGGGTCTGCGGGCCGGTTCGGTGTCCGCCGCCACCGGCCGCGAGGGCGCGCTGCAGCCGCTGTGGGCCGCGGTCCGCGAGGCCCGCACCGGTGCGGTCGCGGCGGCTCTGCGGGCCGAGCACCATCGCTGACCGCACCGGCAGTGCGCGTCGACTTCAGCGCGCGTCGACTCCAGTGCGCGTCGACTCCAGTGCGCGTCGACTCCAGTGCGCGTCAACTCCGCTGCGCGGTGACCAACAGGTACTCCCAATTCATCGCTCCCCCACCGAGATCGTGACGCTGGGCGAGTTCGAGCAGGTCGAGATCGAGAGCCGCGACCCGTTCGTGGTCGTCCGCGATGTTGCGGTACACCGCGATGGTGGGGCCGTAGGCGGACTTGAAGAACTCGCGGAAGTCCTCCCCGGTCGCGAAGCGTTCGACGCGCAGGTTCTCGGTGCGTGCCTGCAGGTCGGTGACACGGTCGCCGATCAGCTCGCGCACGTGCACCTCGTCGCCCCACAGCGGCGGCGGCTGTGCACCCGGCGGGGGCGGTGGCGCATACGGTTTCATCGTCGCGAACATCTGCCCGATGAAGCCGGTGGGGGTCCAGCTCAGCAGGCCGATACGTCCGCCCGGGCGGGTCACCCGGAGCAGTTCGTCGGCCGCGGCCCGGTGGTGGGGCGCGAACATCACTCCCACGCAAGAGATCACGGCATCGAAGCTCGCATCATCGAACGGGAGTGCTTCGGCGTCGGCTTCCTGCCAGTCGAGCGTCGCACCTGCCGCTTCGGCGTCACGGCGGCCGACCTCGAACAGTTCCGGGGTCAGGTCGGTCGCGAGCACCCTCGCACCGGTGAGCGCGGCGGGGATCGACGCATTGCCCGATCCGGCGGCGATGTCCAGGACGCGGTCGCCCGGACCGATTCCGGTCGCGGCCACGAGAGCGGGGCCGAGTTCGGCGATGACCTCGGTCGCCACCGCCGGATAGTTGCCGAGTGCCCACATCGCCCGGTGCTTGGCCTTCAGGGCGAGATCGGCGTCGTGTGTCGTGGAGATGTCGGTCATCAGAGGATTCCTCCTGTCGAGGGACCCGGCTTCGGCGCCGTCTCGGAGGCGGCCCGGGTCACAGATCGACTGTAGGAACGCGGACGCGGTGTCCTCCAGTACACAATCTGTACTGCACAGCCGCACATCCGTGCTGGTCGTGGCGGTCCGACCGGCCTACGATCCGATCATGGGCCCGCCCTACCACCAGTTCTGTCCCGTCGCCAAGGCGATGGAGTTGTTCGACGAGAGGTGGACGCTGCTCGTAGTGCGCGAACTCGTGCTCGGCAGCGAACGGTTCAACGACCTCCGGCGCGGCCTGCCCCGCATGTCGCCGACGCTGTTGTCGAAGCGGCTGCATCAGCTCACGGCGGCGGGCATCGTGCGGCGTCTCGAGGACGGAAACGACGTCCGGTATGTGCTCACCCCGGCGGGACGCGATCTCGAGACCGTCGTCGACGCACTCGGTGCGTGGGGCACGCGGTGGACCGGGAAACTCGGTGACGTCGACCTCGATCCGCGACTGCTGATGTGGGACATGCACCGGCACGTCGACCATGCGGCCCTGCCGGAATCCCGGGTGGTCGTGGAGTTCGCCTTCCCGACGGTCACCCACGCGTCGCGCCGGTGGTGGATGGTCATCACGCCGCACGACGTCGACGTGTGTGACGAGGACCCGGGCTTCGAGGTCTCGATCCGGGTGACGACGGGACTGCGGGAGCTGACCGAGATCTGGCGTGGCGAAGCGACCTGGCCGGACGCATTGCGCTCGGGCGCCGTGGTCGTCGACGGTCCGAGCACCCTGCGCCGGTCGCTGCCGCGCTGGTTCGACTCCCCTCTGGCCTCACCGGTCGGGCACCCCGCCCGGTGAGGCGCGGAGGGATCTATCCGTTCGCGGCGGGACGGGACGGGCGTTTCGGCGGCTCGCAGCACCCGACGGCGCACAGGCTCCCGTTGCACGCGGCCCCGAGCAGCGGTTCGGTGCCGCAGCGACGGGCGGTGATCCCGTCCCGCTGTTCCTCGACGAGTTCGCGGACGAGTTGCGCGAAGCGCGGGTCGGTTCCGGCCGTCGCCGCACGAGAGAAGCCCATGCCCAGCTCAGCGGCCCGGTCGTGAGCCTCGGTGTCGAGATCCCACACGACCTCGAGATGATCGGAGACGAACCCGACCGGCACGACCACGACGGCGCGGACTCCCCGTTCGTGCAGGGCGTCGACGTGGTCGACGATGTCGGGTTCGAGCCACGGCACCTGTGGCGGACCGGACCGCGACTGCCACACCAGGTCGTAGTCGTCCTCGCCGAGCGCCTCGGCCACCAACCGCGCCGCTTCGGCCACCTGCCGGCTGTAGAGATGCCCACCCTCCTCCGGCGGACCACCGGTCGCGTCGAAGGAGTTCGGAACGGAGTGCGCGGTGAACACCACGCGCGCGGAATCGCGCACGTCGTCGGCGAGTTCGACGCGGGCGGCGCGCACGGCGTCGGTGACGGCGTCGAGGAACAGCGGGTGGTCGTAGAAGTGCCGCAGCTTCGTCAACTGCGGGGCGTTCTCGACGGCGTCCCGTGCCCGCGCGATGTCCTCGTGGTACTGCCGGCATCCCGAGTAGCCGCCCCAGGCGGAGGTCGCGAACACCAGGGCGTTGCGGATCCCGTCGTCGCGCATCCGCGCGACGGTGTCCTCGACCATGGGATGCCAGTTGCGGTTGCCGAAGTAGATCGGCAGATCGATACCGTGCGCGTCGAACTCGGCGCGGACGGCGTCGATGATCGCCCGGTTCAGGGCGTTGATCGGCGAGACACCCCCGAAGTGCAGATAGTGCTGCGCAACCTCGTCGAGTCGTTCCGGTGGGATCCCCCGTCCGCGGGTGACGTTCTCGAGGAACGGCCGCACGTCGTCGGGTCCTTCCGGTCCGCCGAACGACAGCAGCATCAGCGCGTCGTACGCCCCGGGGGTGTTCGTCATGAAAGTGCCTTCCGTCGTACGGTCAGCTGCCGAAGCCGACCTGGGAGTGGAAACCACCGTCGACGTAGACGATGGATCCCGTTGTCCCGGGTAGCCAGTCGGACAGCACCGCACACACGGTCTTCGCCACAGGCGTCGGGTCGTCGACGTCCCAGCCGATCGGGGACGCGGCCGACCAGCCCTCGTTCAAGCGGTTCATCTCCGCTCCCGGGCCGGTCGCGTCGCCCGCGATGGCCTTGGCCGCAAGCGTCTTGATCGGGCCGGCGGCGACGAGGTTCGAACGGATGCCGCGCGGGCCGACCTCCTTGGCCACGTAGCGGTTCACCGACTCGAGCGTCGCCTTGGAGACACCCATCCAGTTGTAGAACGGCACGGCCCGGGACGGGTCGAAGTCCATTCCGACGATCGAACCGCCCTCGTTCATGACGGGCAGGACGGCCTTGGCGAGCGCGCCGTAGGAGTAGGCCGACACCTCGAGTGCCACCGCGACGTCCGTCCACGGCGCGTCGAGGAACGGGCTGCCCAGGCAGGACCGGGGTGCGAAACCGATGGAGTGGACGACACCGTCGATCCCCTCCGGTGCGAGTTCGCGGATCTTGTCGGCGAGACCGTCGAGATCCTCCTGGTTCTGCACGTCGAGGCTGATGGCCGGCGGCACCGGCTGCGGGAGACGCTGCGCGATCCGGTCGATCAACCGGAGTCGCTCGAAGCCGGTGATGATCACCTTCGCGCCCTGTTCCTGCGCGGCCTTCGCGGTGTGGAAGGCGATCGAGGCATCGGTGATGATGCCGGTGACGAGAATGGTCTTGCCCTCGAGCAGTCCGCCCATGAGTGTATCGGTCCTCCAGTGAGATTCGGATGTGGTCGCGAGACCGTCAGTGGCCCATGCCCATGCCGCCGTCGACCGGGATGACGGCGCCGGAGACGTAGGCGGAGTCGTCGGAGGCCAGGAAGCTGACGACGGCTGCGACGTCCTCGGGCTTGCCGAGTCGCTGCAGCGGGATGAACTTCTTCGCGGTGTCGCGCAGGTCGTCGGACAGATCCGCAGTCATGTCGGTCTCGATGAAACCGGGAGCGACGACGTTGGCGGTGATCGATCGCGAACCGAGTTCGCGGGTGACCGAACGGGCGAGACCGATGACACCGGCCTTCGAGGACGCGTAGTTGATCTGACCGGCCTGCCCGGCGAGGCCGACCACGGAGCCGAGGAAGATCATGCGGCCCCAACGGGCACGGAGCATCGCGCGGTTGGCGCGCTTGGCGCACCGGAAGGCGCCGGTGAGGTTCGCGTCGATCACCGAGCTGAACTGGTCCTCGGTCATGCGCATCAGCAGGGTGTCGTCGGTGATGCCCGCATTCGCGACGAGCACCTCGACGGGACCCTGATGCTCCTCGACCTCCTTGAACGCGGCGTCGACCGAGTCGGCGTCGGTGACGTCGCATCGCACACCGAACAGGCCGTCGGGCGCGCCCGAACCGCGGTGGGTGACGGCGACCTTGTGGCCGTCGGCCTGCAGGCGACGGGCGACGGCGAGGCCGATCCCGCGGTTTCCACCGGTGACGAGGACGGATCGGGGGGTGACACCCGCGCGCGTGGACGCTGCGGCACTATCTGCGTCAGTCATGCATTCCAACCTATCTGGTGGTCTGTCCGGGACGGAAAACGCTCCGTGAGCGTGCACAAGGTGGATCAGGGCAGCCGCTGGCGCAACACCATCGCCGCGCCGAGCCCCGCGATCACCGAGAGCGCTCCGAGCATGAGCCACGGACGACTGGCGTCGCCGCGGGTCGTCTCGAAGCCGATCTGCTCCTCGAGCGTGTTGTAGGCGTCCTCGAGTTCCTCGAGGCTCGCCGCCGTGAAGAAGCTCCCACCCGAGAGATTGGCGATCTCCTTGAGCGACGGGTCGTCGACGGGCACGGGGATCCGATCGTCCTCGATGGTGACGGTGCCCGTCTGCGTGCCGAACGAGATGGTCGAGACCGGGATTCCCTTCTCCGCCGCCTGTCGCGCCGCGGTGAACCCCCCGCGGGGATCGTCGGGACTCTCGGGGACGGTCTGCTTGCCGTCGGACAGCAGCACGATCCGCGCGGGCGGCGCCTGGTCGCTACCGCCGAGCACGGCGGCGAGCGTGTCGATCGACTGCATCGCCGTGAAGATCGCCTCGCCGGTCGCGGTGCGCTCGCTGAGCTGCAGGTTGTCGATCGCGGACTTGCTCGCCTCCCGGTTGGTGGTCGGCGAGACCAGGACCGAGGCGGTACCCGAGAACGCGACGAGACCGAGGTTGATGCCGGGTGTCAGGTCGTCGGCGAACTGCTTGGCCGCCTCCTGAGCGGCGGCGAGTCGCGTGGGTGCGACGTCCGTGGCCTCCATCGACAACGACACGTCGATGACGAGCACGACCGTGGCCCGGTTGCGCGGCACCCGCTGTTCGGCGGTCGGGCCGGCGAGCGCCACGGTGAGGAAGACGAGGCCGACGAGCAACAGTGCGACGGGAATATGCCGAGCGCGTCCCGGGCGGGCGGGCGCGACCTTCTCGAGCAGCTCGAGATTGGTGAAGCGCAGCGTGTTCGTCTGGCGCCGGCGCTGGACCAGCACGTACGCACCGCCGAGGGCGGCGACGACGAACAGCAGCAGCAACCACCACGGTGAAGTGAAACCGGACAGGCTCATCGTCCCCCCTGCCGTGCGGGTGCGCCGAAGCTGTGCCGCCGGGCCGCGACGAACCGCACGACGTCGCCGATCCAGTCGCGGTCGGTGCGCAGCGTCAGCACGGGTGCACCGGAACTGCGCAGTGCCTGGTGCACGGCCGCGCGATGCTCCGCGGCCGCCTGCGCGTAGTCGGCCCGCAGTTCGGGAGTGGTCGTGAATTCGCGGGTGCGGCCCGTCTCCGGGTCGTGCAGCACCACGTCGCCCAGATCGGGCAGTTCGAGGTCGCGGCGATCGATGATCTCGACGGCGAGCAGTTCGTGCCGGCCGGACAGCGCCCGCAGGGAGCGCTCCCAGTCGAGCGGACCCAGAAAATCGCTCACCACGACGGCCAGACCGCGGCGACGCTGGGGGCGTCGCAGCGACTCGACGAGGCCTTGGAGATCGCCGCGGGTCCCGTCGGGTGCATGCGGGGTGGTCGCGACGGTACGCAGCAACGACTGGGCGTGCAGCCGCCCACCACGCGCGGGGACGCGGACGGTCTCGTTGCCGGTGGAGATCACCGCACCGATCCGATTCCCGCCACCGGTGGTCAGATGCGCGAGCGCGGCCACCGCTGCGATCGCCAGGTCGCGCTTCTCGCACATACCGGTACCGAAGTCCAGGCTGGCCGACAGGTCGACCGCGAGCCACGTCTCGAGTTCCCGGTCGGCGACGGTCTGCCGCACGTGCGGGTGCGTCGTGCGCGCAGTGACCGACCAGTCCATCTGCCGCACGTCGTCGCCCGGCTGATACTCGCGGGCGTCCCCCGGTTCGGAACCCGGGCCCGGGATCAGACCGAGGTGGTCGCCGTGCAGGACGCCGTCGAGACGGCGCCGCACGGTGAGCTCGAGGGTGCGGAGCGCGGCGGTGAGCGCGGGATCGCGCAGTTCACCGGACCGGAACCGCGGTGGCGACCCGTCGTGAGGACGTGTGCTCACCGCGCGCCCGCACCTCCCTGCGGACCGGGTGCACCGACGGGCGCCTGCTGACCGGCAACGGTCCGCGGATCGGCGGGCGCCGGGCCGGGGGTCGCGGTCGGCACGGGTGCGTTCGCCTGGGGCGCGACCTGCGGAAGACCCACCGTCTGCAGGATGCGGGTGATGATCTGGTCCGGGGAGACGTCGTCCGCGAGCGCGTCGTAGGACAACACCAGGCGATGGCGGAGCACATCGGGGATGACGTCGACGATGTCCTGCGGTACCACGTAGTCGCGACCGCGCACGAGCGCCAGGGCACGCGCCGAGGAGATGATGCCGAGCGTCGCGCGGGGCGAGGCGCCATAGGCGATCCAGCCCTGCACATCGTGCAGGCCGAGTTCGGCGGGCCGACGCGTCGCGAAGATGACCCGCACCACGTAGTCGACGAGCGCGTGGTGCACGAACACACGTCCGGCGATCTTCTGCAGGCGCAGGAGCTGCTCGTTGTCGAGCACCTGCTTCGGTTCGGGAGCGGCGACACCCATCCGGTAGACGATCTCGCGTTCTTCCTCCACCGTCGGGTAGTCGACGAGGACCTTGAACAGGAAGCGGTCGCGCTGTGCTTCCGGGAGCGGGTAGACGCCCTCGTTCTCGATGGGGTTCTGCGTCGCCATCACGAGGAACGGCTCGGGCATCGGGAAGGTCCTGCCACCGATGGTGACGTGGCGTTCGGCCATCACCTCGAGCAGCGCCGATTGCACCTTCGCCGGGGCGCGGTTGATCTCGTCGGCGAGCACGAAGTTCGCGACGACCGGTCCGAGTTCGGTGTCGAACTCCTCGCGTCCCTGCCGGTAGATGCGGGTACCGACGAGGTCGGTCGGCACGAGGTCGGGGGTGAACTGGACGCGGGAGAACGATCCACCGACGACCTTCGCGAAGGTCTCGACGGCCAGCGTCTTCGCGACACCGGGAACGCCTTCGAGCAGCACGTGCCCGCGCGCGAGCACACCGACCAGCATCCGCTCGACCAGCAGGTCCTGGCCGACGATCACGCGCTTGACCTCGTAGATGGCCCGTTCGAGGAGACGGACGTCGTCGGCCGGGTCGTACGCCTTCGCAGGAGCGTCGCCGGGTTTCCGCATGTTCGCGCCGGCTGCCGGCTGGGTGTTCGTACCGGCCGCCGGCTGAGTGTTCGCACCGGTCCCCTGCGGAGCCGGCTGAGCGTTCGCGCCGGACCCCTGCGGAGCAGGACCGTTCGCGCCCGCCGCCTTCGGCGCCGACGCGGCACCCGCCGCAGCCTGGTTGTTCTTGCGTCCGTCGTTACCGCTCTGGTCGCCCGGCGTTGCCGAACCGGACGTCCCACCCTCGCGTGAGGTCACCAACAATCCACCGCTTTCGCCTACGTCGCTCCGCTGGAAACACCTGCTGCACCACTATTGCAGGTGCCGGCTCGGTGTGTCGTCGCCCCTGCACCGACCGGGAGACGGCACCCGGAAACGACCGGATGGCATCCGTCCTCGGTGGTACGAGGGCCGCGGCAAACCTCGCCCTCACGACACCATGCGCACCACGTACGGTGTCATGCCGCCCCAGCGTACCGGCGAGATCTTCACGAACGATCCCGACTGCGGCGCCTCGAGCATCTGCCCGTCGCCGAGATACAGCGCGACGTGCTGGCTGGCGTTGGGCCCGTAGAAGATCATGTCGCCCCGCCTCATCTGCGACGACGGGACCTGCGTGCCGGCCGTGTACTGGTAGCCGGTGTAGTGCGGGAGCGAGATACCGATGCCCGCGAACGCGTAGATCATCAGTCCCGAACAGTCGAAGCCGACCTTGGCGTAGTCGCCGTGGACATCGGCGACGCCACCGTCGCGGATACCGCGGGTCGGGCCGTTCTCGTTGCCACCGCCCCACGCGTACGGGACGCCGATCTGGGACATCGCGCGGTCGATGACGATCTCCACCGCAGCGGGACCGGTGACGGACGGACGCGACGGGGTGCTGGGCGTCGAATTCGGTGTGGAGGGGCGGGAACCCGATCCCCCGGTCCCCGATCCGGGGGTCTCCACGACGGGGTCGCCCGGATCCGGGTTCGCCCAGTCGATCCCACCGTCGCTGCCGCTGTCCTCGTCTTCGTCCTCGTCGGGGATCGTGCCGCCGTCGGTGCCGTCCGGGACCGATCCATCGTCGGTGTCATCCGGGACGGTTCCACCATCGGTGTCATCCGGGACGGTTCCACCATCGGTGTCATCCGGGACGGTTCCACCATCGGTGTCGTCCGGGACCGTTCCGCTGTCCGTGTCCTCGAGGACGTCGTCCAGGACGCTTCCACGGTCGCCGTAATCCGGGACCGTGGCGTCGTCGGTGTAGTCCGGTGCAGCCGTGTCGGTGCCACTGGTATCGGTGCGACTCGCAGCGGTGTCACTGTCCTCCGGCGCTCCGGATTCGGTGGTGACCTCACCCGGTGCGGCGACGTCGCTGTCGCCGGTCGACGGAGACTCCTCGATCAGCGTGTGGGGGCGACGGCCGTTGGCCAGTTCCGCCGCACGTTCCCGGGCTGCGGCGTCGGCGGCGACACGCTCGGCCGCCTCGGCTGCCGCGACCCGTGCCGCCGCGGCGGCTGCTTCCTCGGCTGCGCGGCGACGCTCCCAGTCCTGGTACTGCGCGCGTTGCCCTTCCAGGCCCGCAACGTTCACGCGGGCCCGGTCGAGTTCGCTCTGCGCGTTTTCACGTTCCTGCTCGATGCGCGACTTCTCGGCAGCCTGCCGACCGAGTTCCGCTCGCGCGACGGCGATCGCGGCCTCGGCCTCGGCCCTGCGCTGCTCGGCGGCTTCCGCCGCCGCGTCGGCCTCGAGCTTGGCCGCGCGTGCCCGCGAATGGGAGTTGGCCTCCTGGGCCCGGGCGCGCTGGAGCGCATCGAGCACCGCGGTGCGCCCGGCGGACAGCAATCGCATGACCTGGGCGCGGTCGAGCAGATCGTCGGGACCGTCGACGTCGAGGAAGGCCGCGAGGGAGACCGAGTTGGCGCCACGGGTGTAGCTGTCGCGGACGAACGCGTCGAAGTTCTTCTGGGCAGCGGCGATCCGGTCGGCGGCGTCGTCGAGTGCGCGGCGGGAATCCACGACCACCCGTTCGGCGAGATCCGCCGCGTCGCGCGCGCTCTGGAGATCGACGAGGGCGCGGTTGACGTCCTCGCGGCGGATGGCGACCTGCGCGTCGAGCTCGGCGAGCTGCTGATCCGCGTCGGCGATCCGGACGATCAGCTGCCCGACCCGGTCGATGTTGGCCGCGACGGCCGCACCTGCGCGGTCGATCTCGGCGTCCGAGGGGTTCGGCGGCGGCGCCGGTGCGGCGGACGCCGTCGTGGTCACGGTGAGGAGCACGGCTGTGACCAACCCCAAACCAGCGAGGAGCGTGCCGGTGCGCGTCCGCGGGATGCGACCGGGCGTCGGACCGTCGGGTCGACGGCCTGCAGTGAGCGTCGTGGCGGTGCCGTCCGGCCCCGACCGTCGCGGAATCCCTCCGTGGATACCGAACCGTCTCACTTGCATCTCCCTCGGTCGCACCTGGTGGCCGAGACATCCGGCCGGACGACCCGAGGAAGGCAGGCAGCATCCGCTCGCCGTGGGTGCCCCACGGCTCACACGCTGCAGTCGTACACCGACTGCGGACAGCGTCCCCACGAGCCGGGTTGTGACACACCTTCCCCAAGAGCGTCATGAGAACCGTACGACACCTCAGGGGTATGTCGCATGACAGTCACGAAGATCGGCCGGAAGAACGCCGAAAGAACACGGTGCGGACACCGAGCAACACCGTGAGGACGCCGAACGATCTTCCCTGCCGGATTCCGTCACGATCGGGACGAGGACAACCCGGAGAAGATCTCTACGGTGACGGGAAAGAGACCTCAGACGTCTTCGGCCGATGACGATCCGTTACCTCCGGCAACGGTCGCGTCACCGTCCGCGCGGCGGCGTTTGGCGAGCCAGGTCGCGCCGGCCGCAAGAGCGACCACCGCGACGATCAGCAGCGTCATCAGCGTCCAGGGCGGAGACGGCTCGAGCACCGAGTCGACGAAGTTGCGTGTGGAGACCACCGGATCGCCGGTGTAGGTGCGATCCTGGGCGGCCTCGAGAGTGACGCGGTCGAGATCCTCGCTGAACGTCCCGACCCATCCCGGGCTGAGGACCAGCACCGTTCCGCCGTCCTCGGCGCCGACCTCCGTCGCGAGGTCGCGCAGCTGCGAATCCATACGGGGGTCCCGGTCGAGCACGACCACGCTGAGGTCGATCCCGTTCTCCTGCGCGCGCTGCACCTCGGCGACGAGGTCGTCGACGTACTGCGAGGGCGCCGCCACCTGGTCGTCGGCGAGATCGGCGAGCACTTTTTCGACCGAGACCCCGGTAGGAAGATCCGTGAGCGCAGGGCCCGGTATGCGAAGCAGTGGCGCAGACATCTCTCTCCGGTGGTGCAGGGTCGGAAGCCGGGCGATACAGCGATCCGGCCGCGCGGAGACGACACGAAGCGCCACACCCGTGCGGCAAGGGAGAACACTACGCGATCGCGCGACGGCGGCTCGAAGCACTCGTCGCGAGCAGGACCGATGCCGGCGGGACGCCTCGTCGACACGACGGACCCGACTTCGGTTCAATACAGGACAAGCGTACTGTTAGAATCGAGTGCGAGACGCCACGACTACTGCATCCGGGCCACGGGCCGCGAGCGGACGTCGTGTGCCTCGCTTCAGCCGTCGACACAGCCCCGTCGGCGGCCAGCCGAAACGACGAGTGGAGCTGACGTGAGCACCAGTAGTGATTCGTTCGGCGCCAAGGGTTCGCTGCAGGTCGGAGACAACTCCTACGAGATCTTCCGCCTGTCGGCCGTCCCCGGCACCGAGAAACTTCCTTACTCTTTGAAGGTCCTGGCCGAGAACCTGCTGCGCACCGAGGACGGTGCCAACATCACGGCCGATCACATCCGGGCCATCGCCAACTGGGATCCCTCCGCCGACCCGAGCATCGAGATCCAGTTCACGCCCGCCCGCGTGATCATGCAGGACTTCACGGGCGTCCCCTGTGTCGTCGACCTCGCCACCATGCGTGAGGCCGTGACCACCCTGGGCGGCGACCCGAACAAGGTCAACCCCCTCTCCCCCGCCGACATGGTCATCGACCACTCGGTGATCCTCGACTACTTCGGTCGCGCCGACGCCCTCGAGCGCAACGTCGACCTCGAGTACGAGCGCAACGGCGAGCGCTACCAGTTCCTGCGCTGGGGCCAGGGCGCCTTCGACGACTTCCGCGTCGTCCCCCCGGGCATGGGTATCGTCCACCAGGTCAACATCGAGTACCTCGCCCCGACCGTCATGGTCCGCAACGGGCAGGCCTACCCCGACACCTGCGTCGGCACCGACTCGCACACGACGATGGTCAACGGCCTCGGCGTGCTCGGCTGGGGCGTCGGCGGCATCGAGGCCGAGGCCGCGATGCTCGGCCAGCCGGTCTCCATGCTCATCCCGCGCGTGGTCGGCTTCAAGCTCACCGGTGAGATCCAGCCCGGCGTGACCGCGACCGACGTCGTGCTCACCGTCACCGACATGCTGCGCAAGCACGGCGTCGTCGGCAAGTTCGTCGAGTTCTACGGCGCCGGCGTGGCCGAGGTCCCCCTCGCCAACCGCGCGACCCTCGGCAACATGAGCCCCGAGTTCGGTTCGACCGCAGCGATCTTCCCGATCGACGGCGAGACCATCAACTACCTGCGCCTGACCGGCCGCAGCGACGAGCAGCTCGCTCTCGTCGAGGCGTACGCCAAGGAGCAGGGCCTGTGGCACGATCCGAGCCGCGAGCCCGAGTTCTCCGAGTACCTCGAGCTCGACCTGTCGACGGTCGTCCCGTCGATCGCCGGCCCGAAGCGCCCGCAGGACCGCATCCTCCTGTCGGAGTCGAAGGCAGCCTTCCGCCGCGACATCCACAACTACGTGGAAGAGCACGAGGCGACCCCGCACTCCAAGCTCGACGACGCGCTCGACGACACCTTCCCGGCGTCCGACCCGATCAAGCCCACCGCGAACGGCGACGCTCCGCTCGTTCCCCACGGCGATACTTCCGGCCGCCCCTCCAAGCGGGTCAAGGTCGTCTCCGAGGAGCGCGGCGAGTTCGTCCTCGACCACGGTGCCGTGGTGGTCGCAGGTATCACCTCCTGCACCAACACCTCCAACCCGTCGGTCATGCTCGGTGCCGCGCTGCTCGCCCGCAACGCGGTCGAGAAGGGCCTGGCCACCAAGCCGTGGGTCAAGACCAACATGGCTCCGGGTTCGCAGGTCGTCAACGACTACTACGAGAAGGCCGGCCTGTGGCCGTACCTCGAGAAGCTCGGCTTCTACCTCGGTGGCTTCGGTTGCACCACCTGCATCGGTAACACCGGCCCGCTGCCCGAGGAGATCTCGAAGGCCGTCAACGACAACGACCTCTCGGTCACCGCGGTGCTCTCCGGCAACCGCAACTTCGAGGGTCGTATCTCCCCCGACGTGAAGATGAACTACCTGGCCTCGCCGCCGCTGGTCATCGCGTACGCGCTCGCGGGCACGATGGACTTCGACTTCGAGACCGACGCGCTGGGCAAGGACAAGGACGGCAACGACGTCTTCCTGAAGGACATCTGGCCTTCCGCCCAGGAGATCGACGACACCATCAAGTCGGCGATCAACCAGGACATGTTCCGCAAGTCCTACGCCGACGTCTTCAAGGGCGACGAGCGCTGGCAGAACCTCGAGACCCCCGAGGGCGACACCTTCGCGTGGGACGAGGATTCGACGTACGTCCGCAAGGCTCCGTACTTCGAGGGCATGACGATGGAGCCGGACGCGGTCAGCGACATCAAGGGCGCTCGCGTCCTCGCGCTGCTCGGCGATTCGGTCACCACCGACCACATCAGCCCGGCCGGTCCGATCAAGCCGGGTACCCCGGCCGCGCAGTACCTCGACGCCCACGGTGTCGAGCGCAAGGACTACAACTCGCTCGGCTCGCGTCGTGGCAACCACGAGGTCATGGTCCGCGGCACCTTCGCGAACATCCGTCTGCAGAACCAGCTGCTCGACGGTGTCTCCGGTGGTTACACCCGCGACTTCACCCAGGACGGTGCTCCGCAGGCGTTCATCTACGACGCCTCGCAGAACTACCAGGAGGCCGGCATCCCGCTGGTCGTCCTCGGTGGCAAGGAGTACGGTTCGGGCTCCTCGCGTGACTGGGCCGCCAAGGGCACCCGCCTGCTCGGCGTCAAGGCCGTCATCACCGAGTCCTTCGAGCGCATCCACCGCTCGAACCTCATCGGCATGGGCGTCATCCCGCTGCAGTTCCCGGCGGGTGAGTCGGCCGCGTCGCTGGGCCTGACCGGCACCGAGGTCTTCGACATCGAGGGCATCGAGAAGCTCAACGAGGGCGTCACGCCGAAGACCGTCAAGGTCACGGCGACCAAGGACAACGGTGAGAAGGTCACCTTCGACGCTGTCGTCCGCATCGACACCCCCGGTGAGGCGGACTACTACCGCAACGGCGGCATCCTGCAGTACGTGCTGCGGAACATGATCCGCGGCTGAGAGCAGTGCTCGTGACCCGATCGGTCACATCTGTGTGAAGCGGCGGGCCCGGGACGAGACTCGTCTCGGGCCCGCCGTCTCCCTCGAGCCGAAAGGAAGTGGCGCGTGCCCAAGGTCAGTGAGGACCATCTCGCCGCGCGGCGCAGGCAGATCCTCGACGGTGCCCGTCGCTGCTTCGCCGAATACGGTTACGACGGCGCGACCGTGCGACTGCTCGAAGATGCCACGGGTCTGTCCCGTGGCGCGATCTTCCACCATTTCAAGGACAAGGACGGACTGTTCCTCGCCCTCGCCCAGGAGGATGCGAGACGGATGGCCGACGTCGCGGCCAACGAGGGTCTCGTGCAGGTCATGCGCGACATGCTGTCCTCCCCCGACCAGTTCGACTGGCTCGGGACGCGGCTCGAGATCACGCGCCGTCTCCGCACCGACCCCGAGTTCGCGAAGGCGTGGACGCAGCATTCGGCCGAACTCACCGAGGCCACCGTCGGACGCCTCGAACGGCAGCGGGAAGCGGGCCGGCTGCGCGACGACGTGCCGACCGAAGTCGTCCTGGGTTATCTCGACCTCGTGCTCGACGGGCTCGTCGCCCGCCTCGCTTCAGGGCACACCGAACAGGACCTCGTCGCGGTTCTCGACCTCGTCGAGGAATCCGTGCGCCGGCGCGACTGACGCGCCGGATCCGTTCCTCATGCCTTCTCGTCGCTCGCTGCCGCCCGACGACGGTTCGGGCCGCCGCGGCCCCGCAGCCGCACCTGCGACTCCACGAGAACGTTGTGCACGAAACCGTAGGATCGACCGGTTTCCTGCGCGAGCCTCCGAATGCTCGCGCCCTCCTCGTAGCGGCGCTTCAGATCCTCCTGCAAGCGGTCCCGCGATTCCCCTGTAACTCGGGCTCCCTTCGCGTAGGTCGTCTCTCCACCACCGGAATTTCGCGCCATCGGATCCTCCCTGCGCCCTCGCCAAAGGTCCCTTTCCCAGGCTAGAGGACTGTCAGGTTGCGCGGACGCAGATCGGACCAGCAGGAGCGGATCGGGGGACGGATCCGACCGGAGGCCCGATCAGGCGAGCTGGATGAGCTCGAGGTATTCCTGGGACCAGTGGTCCTCGGTTCCGTCGGGAAGCAGGATCACACGTTCCGGGTCGAGGGCCTCGGCCGCACCCGGATCGTGGGTGACAAGCACGACGGCACCCTCGTAGCTCCGCAATGCATCGAGCACCTGCTCGCGCGAGACGGGATCGAGGTTGTTGGTCGGCTCGTCGAGGAGCAGCACGTTAGCCGCGGACGACACGAGCCCCGCCAGGGCGAGTCGCGTCTTCTCACCACCGGAGAGCGTTCCGGCCGGCTGCTCGAGCTGCGGACCGGTGAACATGAACGCGCCGAGCAGTCCCCGCAGGTCCTGTTCGCCGGCGTCGGGAGCGGCGTGCCGGATGTTCTCCCACACCGTCGCCGAGTCGTCGATGGTGTCGTGCTCCTGCGCGAAGTAGCCGACCTTCAGGCCGTGACCCGGCACGAGTTCGCCGAGATCCGGCTGCTCCACACCGGCGAGCAGCCGCAGCAGCGTCGTCTTGCCGGCACCGTTGAGGCCGAGGACGACGACGCGGCTGCCCCGGTCGATCGCGAGATCGACGCCGGTGAAGATCTCCAGGGAGCCGTAGACCTTGGTCAGCTCCTTGGCCATCAGCGGGGTCTTGCCGCACGCGGCCGGCGTGGGGAACCGGATCTTGGCCACCTTGTCTGCGACGCGCACGTCGTCGAGGTCGGCGAGCAGCTTCTCGGCGCGCTTGGCCATGTTCTGGGCGGCAGTGGCCTTGGTGGCCTTCGCTCCGAGCTTCGCGGCCTGCTTCTGCAGGGCGGACGCCTTCTTCTCGGCGTTCGCACGCTCGCGCCGGCGCCGCGCCTCGTCGGTGGCACGCGCGTCGAGATACTTCTTCCAGCCCATGTTGTAGACGTCGGCCTCGCCGCGCACCGCGTCGAGGAACCACACCTTGTTCACCACGTCGGCGAGCAGGTCGACGTCGTGGCTGATGACGATGAGCCCACCGTCGTGGTTCTGCAGGAATCCGCGCAGCCAGGTGATCGAGTCGGCGTCGAGGTGGTTGGTCGGCTCGTCGAGCAGCAGCGTGGTGTCGGACTTCCCGCCGGAGCCGTCCGAGGCTGCGAACAGGATGCGGGCGAGTTCGACACGGCGGCGCTGACCACCCGACAGCGTGTGCAGGGGCTGGCCGAGGACCCGGTCGGGCAGGCCGAGGCTGTGGCAGATGCTCGCGGCCTCGGATTCGGCGACGTATCCGCCGAGCGTCGCGAAACGCTCTTCGAGCGAACCGTACTTGCGCACGGCACGGTCGCGGATCTTCTCGTCGACGGCCTCCGCCATGAGCGCCTGCTGCTTCTCCATGCTGCGGAGGATCTCGTCGAGACCTCGCGCCGAGAGCACCCGGTCCTTGGCGAGGACGTCGAGATTGCCCTCCTTGGGATCCTGCGGCAGGTAACCGATGTCTCCGGAACGGATCACGGTGCCGGCGTAGGGTTCGCCTTCACCCGCGAGGATCCGCAGGGTCGTGGTCTTGCCGGCACCGTTACGTCCCACGAGGCCGATCCGGTCCCCGGCCTGCACCCGCAGCCCCGAGCCGGGGGCGGTGAGCAGCGTCCGCACGCCGGCGCGGACTTCGAGGTCGGTAGCGGTGATCACGCACGGGCTCCTAGAACGAAAGACGATGGATGGGTGCCATGGTGGCAAACAGCCAGGCACACGAACCACTCATTTTACCGTGACAGCACCTCTCCCCCACGGTGAGATGCACTACCCCTCGCCACGCGCGGCCGGGTTCTTCCCGCGCGCGACCTAGGCTGGCGCCCGTGACCCTCCTTCCCTCCACCGACCTCGTCGTGGCCGGACTCGGCCCCGCCGGCCGTGCATTGGCGTTCCGTGCCGCCGCGGCCGGGTTGTCGGTGACGGCCGTCGACGTGCGTCCGCAGCGTCGGTGGACCGCGACCTACGCGGCGTGGGCCGACGAACTGCCCGCCTGGCTGCCCGACGAGGTGGTGGCAGCACGCATCGACAGGCCCGCGGCGTGGACGACCGGGCCCCGCATCGTCGATCGCGCCTACCGGGTGCTGGACACGGCGTACCTGCAGGACTTCCTCGCCCTCGACGCCGTCACGGTGGTCACGGATCGGGTACGCGACGTCGATGCGGACGGCGTGGTCCTCGGCGACGGACGCCGGGTGACTGCCCGCTACGTCGTCGATGCCCGCGGGGTTCCCGCCGAACCGGAACGTGCCCAGCAGACGGCATTCGGGCTGATCGTCGACGATGCGACCGCAGCTCCGGCACTCGAGGGCCACGACGCCTGGTTCATGGACTGGCGCCGCGACAACGGCACGGGCCCCGACGACGTGCCGTCCTTCCTGTACGCGGTGCCGGTCGGCGACGGACGCACGATCCTCGAGGAGACCTGCCTCGTCGGCCGCCCGGCACTCGGTCTCGGCGAACTCGAACGGCGCCTGCACATCCGCCTCGCAGCGCGAGGCGTGCACACGACCGGCGACGAGCAGGTCGAACGGGTGCGCTTCGCCGTCGAGGGCGCACCGACGGCACCCGGAGTGCTCGGCTTCGGCGCTCGCGGTGGTCTCATGCATCCGGCCACGGGATACGCGGTGGCCACCGCCCTGTCCACCGCGGATGCGGTGATCGACGCGATGCGCCTCGGCGACGACCCGCAGCGCGTCCTGTGGCCGGTGCGCGCCCGCTCGGTGGCGACCCTGCGGCAGATGGGACTGCGGGTCCTGCTGCGACTCGACGCACGCGGAGCGATCGAGTTCTTCGACGCGTTCTTCGCCCTGCCGGTCGAGCAGCAACGCGCCTACCTGTCCGGTCGCGACGACGCGACCGGCGTGGCGGCCACGATGTGGCGCCTGTTCCGGGTGCTGCCGACGGGTGCGCGCGCGACGATTCTGCGTTCCCTCCGCTGATCCGCCGGGTGCGGCGTGTGGCGAACGTCTCGGCGAACGGGCCGGTGAGTTTCGCAGCTTTCCAGCGTGCTTTCGAGGTGTCGATCATGATGGACACATGCGGTCGATCTGGAAAGGCTCACTCGCGTTCGGCCTCGTCAACGTGCCGGTGAAGGTGTACTCGGCGACCGAGTCGCACGACATCTCCTTCCACCAGGTGCACGCGAAGGACGGCGGGCGGATCAAGTATCAGCGTGTGTGTACCGAGTGCGGTGAGGTCGTCCCCTACCAGGAGATCGACAAGGCGTACGACTCCGAGGACGGCGAGCGGGTCGTGCTCACCGACGAGGACTTCGAGAAACTCCCGGCCGCCGAGAAGCACGAGATCCCGGTGCTGCAGTTCGTGCCCACCGAGCAGATCGACCCGATCCTGTTCGAGAAGTCCTACTATCTCGAACCCGATTCGTCGTCGCCGAAGGCCTACGGCCTGCTCGCCGCGACTCTCGAACAGAGCGACCGGACGGCGCTGGTGCACTTCACGCTTCGTCAGCGCACCCGGCTGGCCGCCTTGCGCACCCGCGACGGACTGCTCATCCTGCAGACCCTGCTGTGGCCCGACGAGGTGCGCGCGGCCGAGTTCGAGTCGCTCGACGACATCGAGAAGCCGAAACAACGCGAACTCGCGATGGCCGAGACCCTGGTCGAGTCGATGTCCGACGATTTCGATCCCACCGAATTCACCGACGAGTACCAGGTGGAACTGCGCACGCTGATCGACGAGGCCCTCGCCCGCGGCGGCGAGAAGGTCTTCCAGGTCGCCGAACACGACACCGGTGAAGAGGACGCCGAGGTGCTGGACCTCGTGGCGGCCCTGCAACGTAGCGTCGATGCGGCGGGCAAGAAGGTCCCGTCCGGTTCGTCCTCCGGCGGGAAGAAGTCCTCGAAGGACGACGACGAGGACGAAGGCGAGGACGAGGGCACGAAGAAGAAAGCCCCCGCGAAGAAGACCGCGTCCAAGAGTTCGGCGTCGAAGAGTTCGGCGGCCAAGAAGACTCCAGCGAAGAAGAGCACGGCGAAGAAGACCGCGTCCAAGAGCTCGGCAGCCAAGAAGACTCCAGCGAAGAAGACTCCAGCGAAGAAGACCTCCGGCGAACGCAAAGGCGCCTGACCTCCGACGGGAAGTCGAAGATCAGGCGCCGAGGCTCGGAACCGGAGACCGCGGGATCAGACGGTGAATCCGAGTGCGCGCAGCTGCTCGCGTCCGTCGTCGGTGATCTTGTCGGGACCCCACGGCGGCATCCACACCCAGTTGATGCGCAGCTCGTCGCACAGGCCGCTGCGCACGAGTGCGCCCTTGGCCTGCTCCTCGATGACATCGGTGAGGGGGCACGCCGCCGAGGTGAGCGTCATGTCCACGGTCACGGTCTCGTCGACCTCGGAGATCCCGTAGACGAGACCGAGATCGACGACGTTGATGCCGAGCTCGGGGTCGACGACGTCGCGCAGCGCTTCCTCGAGTTCGTCGAGGCGGCCCGGATCCAGCGGCGGCGCCGTGGCCGCGACCAGCGTCGAGGTCTCGTCCGCGCCGGCGTCGGCCGTCGGGTTCTCGTCGGTGTTCACGGTGCCCGGTGCGGGTTCGGTCATCAGTTCTGTCCTCCGCTCGAAAGGGTGTGCGCGCCGCCCGCCAGGTCGGCGGGGGCGGCGTCCACGGTCTGCGCGACCGCGTCCTTGAAGGCCATCCAGCCCAGCAACGCGCACTTCACGCGCGCCGGGTACTTCGCGACGCCGGCGAATGCGATGCCGTCACCGATCAGGTCCTCGTCGCCTTCGACGGTCCCGCGGCTGCCGACCATCTCGACGAACCCTTCGACGATCTTCAGCGCGTCGCCGAGCGGAACGCCGATCACCTGGTCGGTGAGCACGGACGTCGATGCCTGGCTGATCGAGCAGCCCTGCCCGTCGTAGGAGACGTCGCTGACGGTGTCGCCGTCGATGTGCACGCGCAGGGTCACCTCGTCGCCGCAGGTCGGGTTGACGTGATGCACTTCGGCGCCGAACGGTTCGCGCAGTCCGCGATTGTGCGGGTGCTTGTAGTGGTCCAGGATCACTTCCTGGTACATCTGCTCCATCCGCATCGGATCACGCCTCCCCGAAGAATTTCTGGGCGCGCCGGATCGCCGCGCCGAGTGCCTGCACCTCGTCCGGCGTGTTGTACACGGCGAACGATGCGCGGGCGGTCGCGGCCACCCCGAAGCGGCGGTGCAGCGGCCAGGCGCAGTGGTGTCCGACCCGGATCTCGACGCCCTCGTCGTCGAGGATCTGGCCGAGATCGTGAGCATGGATTCCGTCCACGACGAACGACACCGCCCCACCGCGCTGTTCGCCGGTCGTGGGTCCGATGATGCGCACGCCGTCGATGCCGCCCAGCTCGGCGAGTGCCGCAGCAGTCAGCTCGTGTTCGTGTGCGGCGACGGCGTCCATGCCGATGTCCTGCAGGTAGCGCACGGCGGCACCGAGGCCGACGGCTTGCGAGACCATGGGCGATCCGGCCTCGAATCGCTGCGGCGGTGCGGCGAAGGTCGTCGCCTCCATCGTCACCGTCTCGATCATCGAGCCACCGGTGATGAACGGCGGCACGTCGGCGAGCAGGTCGCGGCGACCGTAGAGGACACCGATGCCGGACGGACCGAACATCTTGTGTCCGGAGAACGCCGCGAAATCCACACCGAGAGCACGGAAGTCGACGGCCATGTGCGGCACCGACTGGCACGCGTCGAGCACGACGATCGCGCCGACCTCCTTCGCGCGCCGCACGATCTCCTCGACGGGAGCGACCGCACCGGTCACGTTCGACTGGTGCGTGAACGCCACGACCTTCACGGCGTCGGTCAGCGTCAGCGAATCGAGATCGATGCGACCGTCGTCGGTGACCCCGTACCAGCGCAGGGTGGCACCCGTGCGCCGCGCGAGTTCCTGCCACGGAACGAGATTCGCGTGGTGCTCGAGTTCGGTGACGACGATCTCGTCACCGGGTCCGAGCCGGTGCGGGAACCGGTCGTCGGCGAAGGCGTACGCGACGAGGTTGAGCGACTCGGTGGCGTTCTTGGTGAACACCACCTCGTCGACGTCGACCCCGACGAAGGACGCGATGACGGCGCGAGCGTCCTCGTACGAGTCGGTCGCCTCCTCCGACAACGCGTGCGCACCGCGGTGCACGGCCGCGTTCCGCGTCGCGAGGAACTCACGCTCGGCGTCGAGCACCTGTACCGGGCGCTGGGAGGTGGCCCCCGAGTCGAGGTAGACCAGGGGTTTGCCGTCGCGCACCGTGCGCGCGAGGATCGGGAAATCGGCCCTGATCCGGGCGATGTCCAAGGTCCGCACCGGCACCGTCATCCGATCACGCTCCTTGCGTTGCTGCCTGGGTGAAACGAACGTAGCCGTTGGTCTCGAGCTCGTCGGCGAGCTCGGGGCCGCCGGACTCGACGACGCGGCCACCCACGAAGACGTGCACGAACTGCGGCTTGATGTAGCGCAGGATGCGGGTGTAGTGGGTGATGAGCAGGACGCCGCCGTTCTCGTTCTCCTGGTAGCGGTTCACGCCCTCGGAGACGACGCGCAGCGCGTCCACGTCGAGGCCGGAGTCGGTCTCGTCGAGGATGGCGATCTTCGGCTTGAGCAGACCCAGCTGCAGGATCTCGTGGCGCTTCTTCTCGCCACCGGAGAAGCCCTCGTTGACGCTGCGCTCACCGAAGGCCGGATCGATGTCCAGATCGGACATCGCCTGCTTGACCTCCTTGACCCAGTGGCGCAGCTTGGGGGCCTCGCCGCGCGCGGCGGTCGCGGCGGTGCGGAGGAAGTTCGACATCGACACGCCGGGCACCTCGACCGGGTACTGCATGGCGAGGAACAGGCCGGCGCGGGCGCGCTCGTCGACGCTCATCTCGAGCACGTCCTCACCGTTGAGGGTGATGCTGCCCGAGGTGATCTCGTACTTGGGGTGGCCGGCGATCGCGTACGACAGGGTGGACTTGCCGGAGCCGTTGGGGCCCATGATGGCGTGCGTCTCACCCGAGCGGACCGTGAGGTTCACGCCCTTGAGGATGTCGATCGGCTCGGCGTTCTCGTCGGTCTGTGCGACGCGGACGTGCAGGTCCTTGATCTCGAGGACGTTCGAAGGTGTGGACATCGAAATGCGTTTCCTTAGTGAAGTATCGGGAGTACGGGAGGCAGGGCCGGTCAGGCGCCGACGGCGGCGAGTTCCGCCTCGATGGCGGCCTCGAGCCGTTCGCGGACCTCGGTGACCGTGATGCGCTCGAGCAGCTCGTGGAAGAAGCCGCGGACGACGAGGCGACGCGCTTCCTCCTCGGGGATGCCGCGAGCACGCAGGTAGAACAGCTGCTCGTCGTCGAAGCGGCCGGTCGCCGACGCGTGTCCGGCACCGACGATCTCACCGGTCTCGATCTCGAGGTTCGGCACCGAGTCGGCGCGCGCACCGTCGGTGAGCACCAGGTTGCGGTTGAGCTCGAAGGTGTCGGTGCCCTCGGCCTCGGCGCGGATGAGCACGTCGCCGATCCACACGGTGTGCGCGTCGGGCTTGCCGGAGGCCGGATCGCCCTGCAGCGCACCCTTGTACACGACGTTCGACTTGCAGTTCGGCTGCGAGTGGTCGACGAGCAGGCGCTGCTCGAAGTGCTGACCGGCGTCGGCGAAGTACAGGCCGAGCAGTTCGGCGTCGCCGCCGGGGCCGTCGTACTTGGTGGTCGCCGACACGCGCACGAGATCGCCGCCGAGCGCCACGGTGAAGTGGCGCAGCACGGCATCGCGGCCGAGGCGAGCGTGATGCGCGGCGACGTGTACGGCGTCGTCGGCCCAGTCCTGCACCGCGACGACCTTCAGCTGTGCGCTGTCGCCGAGCACGAACTCGATGTTCTCGGCGTAGGTGCCGCTGCCGCGCTGATCGATGACGAGCGTGACGTTGGCGAACGCCTCGAGCCGGATCTGCACGTGTCCGTAGGCGACAGCGCCCTCGCCCGGTCCCGTGATCGTCACGGTGACGGGCTCAGCGACCTCGACCTCGCGGCCGACGGTCAGGACGGTCGCGGTCTCGAACGACGAGTACGCCTGTGCTGCGATCCGGTCGAACGGCACACCGGCCTGTCCGAGTCGCGCGTCGTCGCGCGCCACGGTCTCGACCTGCACGCCGTCGACCGGGGTGACCTCGACGGTCGCGGTGCCGGTCGCGGGAGCGGTGCCGTCGTGCAGACCGCGCAGGCGGCGCAGCGGGGTGAACCGCCACACCTCGTCGCGACCCGACGGAATCTCGAAGGCATGCACATCGAACGACGTGAAGACCTCACCCTTGTTGATTGCCGGCTTGCCGGCGGTCTTGACCGCCGGGGCACGATTCTCGGCGCGCACGGCATCCTGCACTCCGGTAGCCGGAGTGTTCTTCGCTTCCGCAGTCATTTAGCCGACTGCCCCTTCCATCTGCAGTTCGATCAGGCGGTTGAGTTCGAGGGCGTACTCCATCGGCAGTTCCTTGGCGATGGGCTCGACGAATCCGCGCACCACCATCGCCATGGCCTCGTCCTCGTCGAGTCCGCGGCTCATCAGGTAGAACAGCTGGTCGTCGCTCACCTTCGAGACGGTCGCCTCGTGCCCCATCGTGACGTCGTCCTCACGGATGTCGACGTACGGGTAGGTGTCGGAGCGGCTGATCTGGTCGACGAGCAGCGCGTCGCACTTGACCGTCGACTTCGAGCCGTGAGCGCCCTTGTTGACCTGCACGAGGCCGCGGTAGGAGGCACGTCCACCGCCGCGCGCCACCGACTTCGACACGATGGTCGAGGAGGTGTGCGGAGCCAGGTGCAGCATCTTCGCGCCGGTGTCCTGGTGCTGGCCCTCGCCGGCGAAGGCGACGGAGAGCACCTCACCGCGAGCGTGCTCGCCCATCATCCACACGGCCGGGTACTTCATCGTCACCTTGGAACCGATGTTGCCGTCGATCCATTCCATCGAGCCGCCGGCCTCGACCTTGGTGCGCTTGGTCACCAGGTTGTAGACGTTGTTCGACCAGTTCTGGATGGTCGTGTAGCGGCAGTGGCCGCCCTTCTTGACGATGATCTCGACGACCGCGGAGTGCAGTGAGTCGGACTTGTAGATCGGCGCGGTGCAGCCCTCGACGTAGTGCACCGAGGCGCCCTCGTCGACGATGATCAGGGTCCGCTCGAACTGGCCCATGTTCTCCGTGTTGATGCGGAAGTAGGCCTGCAGCGGGATGTCGACGTGCACACCCGGCGGGACGTAGATGAACGAGCCACCCGACCACACCGCGGTGTTCAGGGCGGAGAACTTGTTGTCGCCGGCCGGGATGACCGTGCCGAAGTACTCCTTGAACAGCTCGGGGTGCTCGCGCAGACCCGAGTCGGTGTCGAGGAAGATCACGCCCTGGCTCTCGAGGTCCTCGCGGATCTGGTGGTAGACCACCTCGGACTCGTACTGGGCGGCGACACCGGCGATGAGGCGCTGCTTCTCCGCCTCCGGGATGCCCAACTTGTCGTAGGTGTTCTTGATGTCCTCGGGGAGCTCGTCCCAGCTCGCGGCCTGCTTCTCCGTCGAGCGCACGAAGTACTTGATGTTGTCGAAGTCGATTCCGTCGAGGTTCGAGCCCCACACCGGCATCGGCTTCTTGTCGAAGGTGCGCAGCGCCTTGAGGCGGATGTCGAGCATCCACTCGGGCTCGTTCTTCTTGGCGGAGATGTCCCGCACGACCTCTTCGGACAGGCCGCGCTGCGCCGTGGCGCCGGCGGTGTCGGGGTCCGCCCAGCCGTATTCGTAGTGGCCGAGAGAATCGATCGTCTCTTCCTGCGTCAGCGGCGCGGTTCCGGACGTCTGATCCGATGCGACGGTCATGCGAGCTCCTTCCGGAGTCTGGTGGGCGTCGGCGCGGGCTGTGCGTCGACGGTCGACGGGTGGGTGGATGTCTTCCTGGTGTGCCCTGGTTCGCGGAGCACTCGCGGTGGGGTCGTCACGTGGGCGGCTCCGGACGGGGCACATCCGCTCTGGGGAGAACGGGCACGTGTGTCGTACAGAAGGCGTCACCGTTCGCGATCGTCGCGAGGCGTTGCACGTGGGTTCCGAGGATCCGCACGAAGGCCTCCTGCTCCGCCTCGCACAGTTCGGGGAACTGCTCCGCGACGTGCGAGACCGGGCAGTGGTGCTGGCAGATCTGCACGCCGGTGCCGACGCGGCGGGTCGAGGCGGCGAAACCGGAGGCGGTGAACGCCCCGGCGATCTCCTCGGCGACGCTCTCGACGTCGTCGACGTTCTCGTCGGCGGGTGCGATGGTGCCGAGGATCGAGTCCACGCGGCGCCGCGCGAAGTCCTCGACGGCAGCGTCGCCTCCGAGCTCGCGCAGGTGCCGCATCGCGGCGGTGGCGAGATCGTCGTAGGAGTGCCCGAGGCGGGCACGCCCGACGGCGGTGAGCTGGAAGCGGCGGGCGGGGCGGCCACGACCGCGTCCCTGCCTGCGCGGCGGCGCGGCGGCCTGCGCCTCACCGGACTCGATGAGCGCGTCGAGATGGCGTCGCACGCCCGCGGCACTGAGCCCCAGACGCTCGCCGATCTCCGGCGCGGTGATGGGACCTTCTTCGAGCAGCAGCTGCACGACGGCGGCGCGGGTTTGACCCTCCGGGATCTCGCGGCCCGTCGAAGCAGGATTCCTGCGGGTGTCCTCGACGCGCGACGCCGTCGCGGCAGGTGCGTGACCTGCGCGTTCTGCGGCGTCGGTGGTGTCGGACGGGTATTTCACAACACCAGTGTGACGGAATTCGGAAGCACGGTCCACCAAGGGTGCCCTTTGTTACACCTCATGACGGAGCCGTCGAAGACCACCCTCGCCGTCCCGTTACGCTTCTGACGTGCCGTCGACTCCTCCCCTGTGCGCCCCGCGCACGACGTCTCCGTCGCCGGGCCGATCCGGGGTCCGCGAACGGCTGCACGTGTGGATCCGACGCGCCCTGGGCCTCGACGCCCCGGGCCCACACGCCGATGTCTCGGTCGTCCTGCACGGCGACGAGACCGAAGGTCGCGGACTCGATGCGATCGAGAACATCTATCTCCACCGCATCCGATTGCTCGGCGCCACCGGTGCCGTCCTCATGGCCGTCGGAGCGCTCGGCGCCGGCGCCCAGCCGGTCCTGCAGAACCCCGTGCAGGGCGTCCGCGCCCTCGGGTTGGCGGCACGCATGCCGAGCGCCGCCCTCACGACGACCATGATCGGCACGGCGCTGGTGATCCTCGCCTGGTTGCTGCTCGGCCGGTTCGCGATCGGCCGGGGCACACCGGACGGTCCCGTGCGCCGACTGTCCCGGTCGCAGCTCGACCGCACCTTGCTGCTGTGGATCCTTCCGCTGGTCGTCGCGCCGCCGATGTTCAGCAAGGACGTCTACTCGTATCTCGCACAGAGCGAGATCGCGGCGCGCGGGCTCGATCCCTACGCCATCGGTCCGGCCGGCGCGCTGGGGGTCGACCACGTCCTGACCCGGACTGTGCCGAACATCTGGCGCGACACCTCGGCCCCCTACGGCCCGGCCTTCCTGTGGATCGGCGAGAAGATCACGTATCTCACGGGCGAGAACATCGTGGCCGGCATCTTCGTCCACCGGCTGCTCGCGCTCGTGGGTGTGGCCCTGATCGTGTGGGCGCTGCCGCGGCTCGCCCGCCGGTGCGGCGTCGCGTCGGTGAGCGCGTTGTGGCTCGGTGCCGCGAACCCACTGTTGCTCTTCCACCTGGTGGCGGGCATTCACAACGAGGCCCTGATGCTCGGGCTCATGCTCGCCGGTGTCGAACTCGCGCTGCGGGCCGTCCACCCGGACGACGAGGCGGCCTCGCGCCTGCGTCTCGCGGGGTGGCTCGCGGCCGGCACCGCGCTGATCGCCCTGTCGTCGATGATCAAGGTGCCCTCGCTGCTCGCGCTCGGATTCGTCGGCATGGCCCTTGCCCGCAAGTGGGGTGGCGGCTTCCGCGCCGTGATCGCTGCTGCCGCGATCCTCGGCATCGGGACCTGCATCGTCATCGGCGCTGTGAGCTGGGGCAGCGGGCTGGGCTTCGGCTGGACGAAGACCCTGGGCACCGCCACGGAGGTCCGCAGCTGGATGTCGATCCCGACACTGCTCGGCATGGGTACCGGCCTCGGGGGCGTGCTGCTCGGTCTCGGCGACCACACGACGGCCGTGCTGTCCATCACTCGCCCCATCGCCGCGCTGGTGGCCGCCTTCGTCACGGTGCGCATGCTGCTCGCGGTGCTCATGGGACGGATCCATCCCGTCGGTGCGCTGGGAGTGTCGCTGGGCGCGATCGTGCTGCTCTTCCCGGTCGTGCAACCGTGGTACCTGCTGTGGGCGGTGATCCCGCTCGCGGCCTGGGCGACCCGCCCGGTCTTCCGGATCCCCACCATCGCGTTCTCATCGGTGGTCGGCATGATCCTCATGCCCAACGGCAGCGAATACCAACCGTTCATCATCGTCCAGGCGTCGATCGCGACCATCGTGGTGGTCGGGCTGATCATCGTCGCCACGCGCTCCCGGCTGCCGTGGCGGCTGCAGGAGCGCACACCACCGCGTCCGGCGGAAACCGCGGACGCCTAGGCTGGAACCCCGTGACCCCGAGTTCTCCCGCCGGTGCGGTACCGGCTGTGCGCCTGAACGGCGTCGTCAAGACCTACGGGGGCGTCACCGCCGTGAACGGTCTGGACCTGACCGTCGAACGCGCTCAGGTGCTCGCCCTCCTCGGCCCGAACGGCGCCGGTAAGACCACCACCGTGGAAATGTGCGAGGGATTCGTCACTCCCGACGCCGGCACGGTCCGCGTCCTGGGTCTCGATCCCGTCGCCGATTCCGACGCCCTCCGCCCCCGGATCGGCGTGATGCTGCAGGGTGGCGGCGCATATCCGGGTTCTCGCGCCGGCGAGATGCTCGACCTGGTGGCGGCCTACTCGGCCGACCCCCTCGACCCCGACTGGCTGCTCCGGCGCCTCGGGCTCACAGACGCCCGCCGCACTCCCTACCGACGACTGTCGGGCGGACAACAGCAACGCCTCGCGCTCGCATGCGCGCTGGTCGGGCGCCCCGAACTGGTGTTCCTCGACGAACCGACGGCGGGTCTCGACGCGCAGGCCCGGCTGCTCGTGTGGGAACTGATCGACGCGCTGCGCCGCGACGGCGTGAGCGTGCTGCTCACCACCCACCTCATGGACGAGGCCGAAGAGCTCGCCGACGAGATCGTCATCATCGATCACGGCCGGGTGGTCGCCGCGGGAACGCCCGACGAGGTCACCCGTGACGGCGCCGAGGGCCAGCTGTGGCTGACCGCGCCTCCGGGCCTCGACCTGAGCGCCCTGCAGTCCGCTCTGGCCGGCACCCACCGGGTCCGGGAGGACAACCCCGGGCGGTATCTCGTCGAGGGCACGATCGAACCGTCCGTCGTCGCGACGGCAGCCACCTGGTGCGCGAACCTGGGCGCACTGGCAACCGAGATCCGGGTGGATCAGCGCAGCCTCGAGGACGTCTTCCTCGAGTTGACCGGTCGGGAGTTGAGAGGGTGAGCGTGACCCACGATCGTCTGGCGAACAACCGGTTCGCGGAGGGGACCTTCACCCCGCGACCGCAGCCGAACTCACCGTCGAAGATGCTCGCGGCGCAGACCGCCATGGAACTCAAGCTGCTGCTGCGCAACGGCGAGCAGCTCCTGCTGACGATGTTCATCCCGATCACGCTGTTGATCGGCCTGTCGCTGCTGCCCATCGGCGATCTCGGCGACTCGCGGGTCGACAGCGTGCTGCCCGCAGTGATGATGGTGGCCGTGATGTCGACTGCGTTCACCGGTCAGGCGATCGCGGTGGGCTTCGACCGCCGCTACGGCGCCCTCAAGCGGATCGGCGCGACCGCGCTGCCCAAGTGGGGAATCATCGCGGGCAAGAGCGCGGCAGTGGGCATCGTCGTCGTCCTGCAGGCCGTGTTGCTCGGTGCCATCGGGCTGGCCCTGGGCTGGCGCCCCTCCCCCGTCGACCTGCTCGTCGGGGCGGTCGTCATCGCCCTGGGCACGGTGATGTTCGCGACACTGGGGTTGCTGCTCGGCGGAACCCTGCGCGCCGAGATCGTGCTCGCCCTCGCGAACATCGTGTGGTTCGTGCTGTTGGGCATCGGCAGCGTCGTGGTGCTCGGCGACGTGATCCCCGAAGCGGTGGTCCACCTGCTGCGGATCGTGCCGTCGGGGGCGTTGACGCTCGCGCTCGAGAACGCCACCTCGGGTGTGTTCGACTGGTTGTCGATCGTCTCGCTGCTCGTGTGGACGGTGATCGGCGGCACGGCCGCGGCGCGCTGGTTCCGCTTCACCTGAGTCGTGGGCGGCCCGATCGGGCACGACCCAACTACAGCGTGTAGTGGTTCACGCCGTACCATCGAACCGTGTTGTATCGCGGCTACCTGAGCCTTGTCGACCGTCTCCCCCTGCCGTCGCTGCGGACGCAGAAGATCATCGCGTTCCTCACGATTCTCACCCAGGGCGGCATCGCCGTGACCGGTTCGGTCGTCCGCGTCACCGCCTCCGGACTGGGTTGCCCGACCTGGCCGCAGTGCTTCCCCGGGTCGTTGGTCCCGGTGGGTGTGTCGAGCGGGGTGAACACCCTGCACCAGGTGGTCGAGTTCGGCAACCGGCTGCTGACCTTCGTGGTCGTGGCCGTCGCAGCCGCGATCGTCCTGGCCGTCACCCGCGCACGGCGCCGCAAGGAGGTCATCGCCTGGGCGTGGGTGATGCCCGCGGGCACCGTGCTGCAGGCGATCATCGGCGGTATCACCGTCCTGGCCGGTCTCGCCTGGTGGACGGTCGCGATCCACCTGCTCGCGTCGATGCTCATGGTGTGGCTGGCGACAGTGCTCTACGCGAAGGTGAGCGAGCCGGACGACGGCACGGTGGTGCAGGTACTGCCTCAGCCGTTGCGCCGGCTCACCGCTCTGACGGGTGTCGCGCTCGCCGTGGTCCTCGTGCTGGGCACGATGGTCACCGGCGCCGGCCCGCACGCCGGAGACAAGAGTGTCGACAGACCCGTCCCGCGCCTTGCGCTCGACATCACCAATCTCGTCCACCTGCACGCCGAAGCGCTCGTCGGTTATCTCGCGCTGTTGATCGGCCTCACCTTCGCCGTCTACGCGGTCCATGCACCCCGAGCCGTCACGCTGCGTCTGAAGGTCGTTCTCGCACTGGTGGTCGCACAGGCAGGCATCGGCCTCGTCCAGTTCTGGACGGACGTGCCCGCCGTGCTGGTCGTCTTCCACGTTGCCGGCGCCGGACTGTGCACGGCGGCGACCGCCGCGGTCTGGGCGGCCGGACGGACGCGCACGACCGCACCGGATCGCGAACCCGTTCCGGCCTGACCGTTCGACGCCGCGGCCCCTCCCCGGATTTCCGGAGAGGGGCCGCGTGTCGTCGTACGGGTGTCGGGTCGGTCAGCGCTCGTTGCGGGCCTTCGGGAACTTCGTCTGGCGTGCCACCCAGCCGGCCATCTTCGCCCAGTGACCCTTCTGCGGGTTGGCGATGCTGGTGACCTCGCGGTCCCACTCGGAGACGGTGACGTCGGGGATCTCCTCGACGATGGCACGCGCCGTCGGGAGGTCCTTCGCGACGCGGTCGCCGAGGGTGCCGTCGGCGGCGACCACGGTGATCCGGACGCCGGACAGACCGATCGGCTGCAGCACTGCCTTCCCGGAACCTCCGTGCTCGGCGACGAAGCTGCGGATGGACGAGACGATGTCGGCCGGTGCGGCCACGACCTGTGTTTCGACGCTCATGTCTGCAGAATACTGTGAGCGCTATGCACGCAATCGAAGTGACACAGCACGGAGGCCCCGACGTCCTCGTCCCCGTCGAACGACCCGACCCCTCGCCCGGACCGGGTGAGCTGCTGGTCCGCACCGACGCGATCGGCGTCAACTTCATCGACACCTACTTCCGCACCGGCCTCTACGGCACGGAGCTGCCGTACATCCCGGGCTCGGAGGGCACGGGCACGGTCGTCGCGGTCGGCGAGGGTGTGCGGGACACGGCGGTCGGCGACCGGGTGTCGTGGTGCGATGCACCCGGCTCGTACGCCGAACTGGTCCGCGTCCGCGGGCAGGTCGCCGTGCCGGTCCCGGGCTCGGTGCCGGCCGAGCAGGCCGCTTCGGTCCTCCTGCAGGGCATGACCGCGCACTACCTGCTGAACTCCGTCCACCCGGCACAGCCCGGCGAGACGGTTCTCGTCCACGCCGGTGCCGGGGGTGTGGGGCTGATCCTGACGCAACTCGCCGTCGCGAAGGGCGTGCGGGTGATCACCACCGTGTCCTCCGACGAGAAGGAGGCCCTGTCGCGGGAGGCCGGCGCCGCGGAGGTGCTGCGCTACGGCGACGACCTCGCCGAGAAGGTGCGCGAGCTCACCGATGGTGAGGGGGTGGCCGCGGCCTACGACGGTGTCGGTGCCGCGACCTTCGAGGCGTCGCTCGCGTCCGTCCGCGTGCGCGGCACGGTCGCACTGTTCGGCGCCGCGAGCGGACCCGTCCCGCCCTTCGACCTGCAGCGGCTGAACCCGGCGGGTTCGCTGTTCGTCACGCGGCCGACCCTCGTGCACTACACCCGAGACCGCGAGGAGCTGCTGTGGCGGGCGGGCGACGTGCTCGCGGCGCTCGCCGACGGGTCGCTGAAGCTCCGGGTGGGAGCGAGCTATCCCCTCGCCGAAGCCGCCCGCGCCCACGCCGATCTCGAAGGACGGCGGACCACCGGATCGATCGTCCTGATCCCGTGATCTCCCGACTCGACACGACGAACGCCCCGGCCGATCGGCCGGGGCGTTCGTCGTGAAGCGTGGATCAGAAGTACGAGCCGATCGTCGGCAGTGCGAGCACGGAGTCGATCGCCAGGCCCAGGCACACCACCGCGAGGTAGTTGTTGGACTGCAGGAACAGCTTGAGCGGCTTGACCGACGCCCCACCGCGCACGCTGTTGAACAGCTGGTGCGCGACGATCAGGAACCAGGCACCCGCGAGCAGCGCAACAGCCGCGTAGATCACACCGGCGGCCGGGACGATCACCAGCGTCGCGATCACGGTCGCCCACGTGTAGAACACGATCTGCTTGGTGACGTGCTGCTCGGTGGCGATGACCGGCAACATCGGCACGCCGGCGGCCTTGTAGTCCTCCTTGTAACGCATCGCGAGCGCCCAGGTGTGCGGCGGCGTCCAGAAGAAGATGACCAGGAACAACACGATGGGTTCCCAGCTCAGCGAACCCGTCACGGCGGCCCAGCCGACCATCACGGGCATACATCCGGCAGCCCCGCCCCAGACCACGTTCTGCCAGGTTCGGCGTTTGAGCACCATCGTGTACACGAGCACGTAGAACGCGATCGTCGCCACGACCAACAGTCCGGCCAGCAGATTCGCCCGCCACCACAGCCACGCGAACGACGCGATCCCGAGCACCATGCCGAAGACGAAGGCGTTACGCGTCGGCACCGTCTGCCGGGCAAGAGGACGCAACGCCGTGCGTTTCATCACCTTGTCGATGTCGGCGTCGACGACGCAGTTGAGCGAGTTGGCGCTCGCCGCCCCCATCCAGCCGCCGAACAGGGTGCTCAGGATGAGCACGATGTCGACGTTGCCGCGGTCGGCGAACAGCATCGCGGGAATGGTCGCGACCAGCAGGAGTTCGATCACCCGCGGCTTGGTCAACGCGATGTAGGCGAGGACGGTGCCGGAGATCCGGCCCCACGCGGTGTCGGGGCGCGGGGCGCTCGGCGCTTCGGGGGCGCCGAAGCCGTGTCCTCCCGGCCGTCGCCCTGCCCGCACACTGTCTCCTTGTCCCACGCGGATCCGCACCTTCGTTTCGCCCGTTCACGGTCGCCCGGTTCCGGACGCTCCTCTACTACGAACGATGGTAGACCGGACCGTTGCCCGGACCGAATCGACCCGTTCGGAGCAGCGCACTAGTCTGAAGTAGCGCGCGGGCCGACTTCCACCCGCCGGGACCCCGTACACCCATGTCAGGAGACTTCAAGCTCGTGTCGATCACAGACGAGATCCGCACCCTCACCCAGCCTGCGCATCCTGCCGACTGGACCGACCTGGACACCAAGGCCGTCGACACCGCGCGCGTGCTCGCCGCCGACGCCGTGCAGAAGGTCGGAAACGGGCATCCCGGTACCGCGATGAGCCTCGCTCCGCTCGCATACACCCTCTTCCAGCGTGTGATGCGCCACGATCCGACCGACCCCGAGTGGGTCGGCCGCGACCGCTTCGTGCTCTCGTGCGGACATTCGAGCCTGACGCTGTACACCCAGCTGTACCTGTCCGGCTACGGACTCGAGCTCGCCGACCTCGAAGCGCTGCGCACGTGGGGTTCGCTCACCCCGGGCCACCCCGAGTACGGCCACACCGCCGGCGTCGAGATGACCACCGGCCCGCTGGGTCAGGGTCTGGCCTCCGCCGTGGGTATGGCGATGGCCGCCCGCCGCGAGCGCGGTCTGTTCGATCCCGAGGCGCCCGCCGGCTCGAGCCCGTTCGACCACTACGTCTACGTGATCGCCTCCGACGGCGACATCGAGGAGGGCGTGACCTCCGAGGCGTCCTCGCTCGCCGGTGTCCAGCAGCTCGGCAACCTGATCGTCTTCTACGACGACAACAAGATCTCCATCGAGCACGACACCGCGATCGCTCTCGGTGAGGACGTCTCCAAGCGCTACGAGGCCTACGGCTGGCACGTGCAGACCGTCGAGGGCGGCGAGAACGTCACCGCGCTGCTCGAGGCCGTCGAGGCCGCGAAGGCCGTCACCGACCGACCGTCCTTCATCTCCGTCCGCACGATCATCGGCTACCCGGCGCCGACGAAGATGAACAGCGGCGACGCGCACGGTGCCGCGCTCGGCGCCGACGAGGTCGCCGAGATCAAGAAGATCCTCGGTTTCGACCCCGAGAAGAACTTCGATGTCGACCCCGCCGTGATCGAGCACGCCCGGCAGGTCGTGACGCGCGGCACCGAGGCGCGTGCCGCATGGCAGGCCGACTTCGACGCGTGGGCCTCCCGCGAGCCGCAGCGCAAGGAACTGTTCGACCGCCTGCACGCCGGTGAGTTCCCGGAGGGCTGGGTCGACGCACTGCCGACCTACGAGCCCACCGAGAGCGGTCCCGCGACCCGCTCGGCGTCCGGCAAGGCCCTCGCCGCGCTCGGACCGGTGCTGCCCGAGCTGTGGGGCGGTTCCGCCGACCTCGCCGGCAGCAACAACACGACGATCCCCGGTTCCGACTCCTTCGGTCCCGAGTCGATCTCCACGAAGGACTGGAACGCGCAGCCCTACGGACGCACCCTGCACTTCGGTGTCCGCGAGCATGCGATGGGATCGATCCTCAACGGCATCGCCCTGCACGGCCCGACCCGCCCCTACGGCGGAACCTTCCTCGTCTTCTCCGACTACATGCGGCCCGCGGTGCGTCTCGCGGCCCTCATGCAGACCCCGGCGATCTACGTGTGGACGCACGACTCGATCGGTCTCGGTGAGGACGGCCCGACGCACCAGCCGATCGAGCACCTCGCGGCGCTGCGCGCGATCCCGAATCTCGCCGTGATCCGCCCGGCCGACGCCAACGAGACGTCGTTCGCGTGGAAGGCCGCGCTGGAGAACCGCACCGGCCCGACCGCCCTGGCGCTGACCCGTCAGAACGTGCCGGTGCTCGAGGGCACGCGGGAGAAGGCCGCCGAGGGTGTCGCCCGCGGCGCCTACATCCTGGCCGAGGCCTCGTCGGGCACCCCGGAGGTCGTGATCCTCGCGACCGGTTCCGAGGTCCAGCTCGCCGTCGCCGCCCGCGAGACCCTCGAGGCCGACGGTGTGGCCACCCGCGTCGTCTCCGTGCCGGTGCTCGACCGGTTCCTCGAGCAGGACCAGGCCTACCGCGACGAGGTGCTGCCCCCGTCGGTGCGCGCCCGCGTGTCCGTCGAGGCCGGTCTCGCGATGCCGTGGTACCGCCTCATCGGCGACGCCGGTGAGCCGGTCTCGCTCGAGCACTACGGCGCCTCCGCCGACTACAAGACCCTGTACCGCGAGTTCGGCATCACTGCCGAGGCCGTCGTCGACGCCGCGCGTCGCTCGCTGACCCGAGTGAAGGGATGATCCGATGACCCAGCAGACCTCCACGCAGAACGCTGCGCTGGCCGAACTGTCCGCCCAGGGTGTCTCGGTGTGGCTGGACGACCTGTCCCGCGACCTCATCGACTCCGGCAAGCTCGCCGAGCTCGTCGCGACCCGCAGTGTCGTGGGTGTGACGACCAACCCGTCGATCTTCCAGGCCGCCCTGTCGAAGGGCCATGCCTACGACGCGCAGATCCGCGATCTCGCTGCCGCCAGTGCCGACGCCACCGAGGCGATCCGCACCGTCACCACCGACGACGTGCGCGCGGCCTGCGACGTCCTCGCGCCGGTGTTCGAGGCCACGGACGGCCTCGACGGACGGGTGTCGATCGAGGTCGACCCGCGTCTGGCGCACAAGACGGACGACACCGTCCAGCAGGCCCTCGAGCTGTGGCGCATCGTCGACCGCCCGAACCTGTTCATCAAGATCCCGGCGACGGTGGCGGGTCTGCCGGCCATCGCCCGGGTGATCGGCGAGGGTGTCAGCGTCAACGTCACGCTGATCTTCTCGGTCGAGCGCTACGAGCGGGTCATCGAGGCCTACCTCGACGGCCTGACCGCGGCGAAGGCCTCCGGTCACGACCTGTCGAAGATCCGCTCGGTCGCGTCGTTCTTCGTCTCGCGTGTCGACACCGAGATCGACCCGCGCCTCGAGGAGATCGGCACCGATCAGGCGCTGGCGCTGCGCGGCAAGGCCGGTCTCGCCAACGCGCGGCTCGCGTACGGCGCCTACCAGCGCGCGTTCGAGGGCGGGACGCGGTTCGAGCAGCTCACCGAGGCGGGTGCCGTTCCCCAGCGTGCGCTGTGGGCGTCGACGGGTGTGAAGAACCCCGACTACCCCGACACCCTCTACGTCACCGAGCTGGTCGCGCCGAACACCGTGAACACGATGCCGGAGAAGACCCTCGAGGCCGTCGCCGACCACGGTGAGGTCACGGGCGACACCGTCACCCGCAACATCGCCTCCTCCCAGCAGGTCTTCGACGCGCTGGCATCGGTCGGTGTGGATCTTCCCGACGTCTTCCGCAAGCTCGAGGACGAGGGTGTGGAGAAGTTCGTCGTGTCGTGGAAGGACCTGCTCGCGGCGACGGCGGAACAGCTCGCGGCTCACGCGCCGGGCGCGGAGGGCTGAACGTGCCCGAATCCGGTGCGGCGGAGTGGGTGAATCCGCTCCGGGACAACAGAGATCGCAGATTGCCCCGTATCGCCGGCCCGTGTGCGCTGGTGATCTTCGGTGTGACCGGCGATCTGGCCCGGCGCAAGTTGATGCCTGCCGTCTACGATCTCGCCAACCGCGGCCTCCTGCCGCCCGGATTCGCGCTCGTCGGTTTCGCCCGGAGGGACTGGGCCGACGAGGACTTCGGTCAGGTGGTCCACGACGCGGTACGCGAGCATTCGCGTACCCCCTTCCGTGAGGAGGTCTGGCAGCGCCTCGCGGAGGGGATCCGCTTCGTGCAGGGCACCTTCGACGACGATGCGGCGTTCGCGGAACTCGCGACGACCCTCGAGAAGCTCGACCGCGAGCGCGGTACGGGTGGCAACCACGCGTTCTACCTGTCGGTCCCTCCGGACGCCTTCCCCGTGGTGTGCGGGCAGCTGTCGCGTTCGGGTCTGGCCGCGCAACGCAACGGCTCGTGGAGCCGCGTCGTGATCGAGAAGCCGTTCGGGCACGACCTCGAGAGTGCGCGCGAGCTCAATTCGGTTGTCGGTGAGGTGTTCTCCGAGGAATCCGTCTTCCGCATCGATCACTATCTCGGCAAGGAGACGGTCCAGAACATCCTCGCGTTGCGGTTCGCGAACCAGATGTTCGAGCCGGTGTGGAACGCGCACTACGTCGACCACGTGCAGATTACGATGGCCGAGGACATCGGCCTCGGTGGTCGCGCCGGCTACTACGACGGTATCGGCGCGGCGCGCGACGTGATCCAGAACCACCTCCTGCAGCTGCTCGCCTTCACCGCGATGGAGGAGCCGGTGAGCTTCGCGGCGTCGGAGCTGCACGCAGAGAAGATCAAGGTGCTGTCCGCGACCCGGCCGGCCGAGCCGTTCGACGAGACCACCGCGCGCGGCCAGTACGCCTCCGGGTGGCAGGGCGGCGAGAAGGTCGTCGGCCTGCTCGAGGAGAAGGGTTTCGCAGCGGATTCGACCACCGAGACGTACGCGGCCATCACCCTCGAGGTCGACACCCGCCGCTGGGCGGGTGTGCCTTTCTACCTGCGCACCGGCAAGCGTCTCGGCCGCCGCGTCACCGAGATCGCGGTGGTCTTCAAGCGGGCCCCGCACCTGCCGTTCGACAAGACCATGACCGAGGAGCTCGGTCAGAACGCGCTGGTGATCCGCGTGCAGCCCGACGAGGGCATCACGATGCGCTTCGGCTCGAAGGTTCCCGGCTCCGAGATGGAGGTCCGGGACGTGAACATGGACTTCAGTTACGGCCAAGCGTTCACGGTCTCCTCCCCCGAAGCCTACGAGCGGCTGATCCTCGACGTGCTCCTCGGCGTCCCGTCGCTGTTCCCGGTGGACGAGGAAGTCGAATTGTCCTGGAAGATCCTCGATCCGGTGCTCGAGCACTGGGCGGCGAACGGGCGACCGGAGCCCTACGAGTCCGGCACCTGGGGTCCGCATTCGGCCGACGAGATGCTGCGGCGTACCGGTCGGGAATGGAGGCGTCCGTGAGGATCCAGTTGCGCAACACCTCCGCCAACGCCATCAGCCGCAAGCTGGTGGAGCTGCGACGGTCGAGCGGAATGGTCACGCAGGGACGTGTTCTCACGTTCATCGTGTGCGCCGGCGATGCGCGGGGCCTCGACGCCGCGATCACGGCCGCCACCGAGGCGTCGAAGGAACATCCCTGCCGCGTCATCGTCGTCGGTCGCGGCCGGCAGGACGGCCCATCACGGCTCGACGCGGAGATCCGGGTCGCCGGTGAAGCGGGCGCCTCCGAAGCCTTGATCCTCGCCCTGCACGGCGAACTCGGTGAACATCAGGAATCGGTCGTGGTGCCCTTCCTGCTGCCGGACACCCCCGTCGTTGCGTGGTGGCCCAACCAGGCCCCCGCGGTCCCGGCCGAGGACCCGGTGGGACGCCTCGCCGTTCGCCGCATCACCGACGTGACCAACTCCGACGACCCGCGTGCCGATCTCGCGACCCGCCTGTCCGGTTACCGGCCGGGCGACACGGATCTGGCCTGGGCTCGCATCACCTACTGGCGGGCCCTGCTGGTCTCGGCACTCGATCAGCCGCCCTACGAGCCGGTGCTCTCGGCACGCGTGTCGGGGCTGCGGACCGAACCGGCCGTCGATCTGATCGCGGGCTGGCTCGCGAGCCGCCTCGACTGCCCCGTCGAACGATCCGTCGGCGAGCTGAGGGTGGAACTGCGCACGGCGTCGCAGACGATCGCCCTGGAACGCCCGCAGGAAGGTCGCGTGGCGACCCTCGAACGCACCCACAAGCCCGATTCGCTGATCAGCCTGGCACGCCGGAACTCGGCCGAATGTCTCGCCGAGGAACTGCGTCGCCTCGACCCCGACGAAGTCTACGAAGCCGCGTTGTCGGCCCTGCCGAAGGTGGATTATGTCTGACACGGTCCGCACTCCGTCCGAGATCCGGCGTTTCGCCGACGCCGACGAGGTCGCCCGCGCCGCGGCGTCCGCCTTCGTCGATGCCGTCGTCGCCGCGCAGCGCGAGCGGGTGCAGGCCCACGTCGTGCTCACCGGCGGCGGTACCGGTATCGCGATGCTCGAGAACGTGCGGCGCGACCAGGGCGCCATCGATTGGTCGGCGGTGAACGTCTACTTCGGCGACGAGCGTTTCCTGCCGCCCGGCGATCCGGATCGCAACGAGGTGCAGGCCCGTGAGGCTCTGCTCGACCACGTGCCGATCGACCCGGCCCGCATCCACACCATGCCGGCGCTCGGCGAGGACGGGTGCAGCACACCGCAGGACTCGGCCCAGCGGTACACCGAACTCCTCGCGGCGCACTCCCCCGACGGCACCGCACCGGTCTTCGACGTGCACCTGCTCGGCATGGGCGGTGAGGGACACATCAATTCGCTGTTTCCCCACACCGACGCGGTGCGCGAGTCCGAGCGTTTCGTGGTGGGTGTCGACGACTCCCCGAAACCGCCGCCGGCGCGGGTGACGCTGACGCTGCCTGCCGTGCAGCGGGCGCGGCAGGTCTGGTTGCTGGTCACCGGTGATGCCAAGGCGGAGGCCGTCGCAGCGGCTGTGGGCGGCGCCGCACCGGAGGACGTCCCCTCCGCCGGTGCCCGCGGCACCGAACGCACCGTGTGGTTCCTCGATCCGGCTGCCGCAGCGCAACTCCCGGCCTCATGACCGAACAGACAGGCCGACGGCACGTTCTCGTCGGGTGTGGGCCGCACCGTCACCGGCACTCTCGACGAGGCGCTCGCCGGCTGGCAGGCCGCCGTGCGCGACCTCGGTGACTTCTCCGGTCGCATCGCCGACGTGACGGTGGCATCCTGACGCCGTGACCGGCGATCCGGCCGTCACGCGCCGGCGCCGTCGAAGTCGGGATCGTCGGCCTCGTCCGTCTCCGCCCGTGGATTTCCGGAGGATTCGTCGACGCCATGGTCGTCGAGACCGGTTCGCACGCACCGCATCCGATTCATCGAACGCGGCCCTGCCGTCGAGCGCAACGCGCGCAGTGGTGATCGACCCGGGACACATCGCACCGTTCGTGGGTCCATGCCGGTGAGCTCCTCCCGTCGTGGACCGCTGTCGTCACGGCCCTCTGTCTCGTTCGACGCGCCAGGACGCCCGACGGTTCCACTCGGGACGAAATCGACCGTTCCGATCCGGGATCGAGCCGTCAGATACCCCGTTCGATCACAGCAGCGGTGACGCGGTCGTCGATCGACGACACGGGGTTCTCCCGTGCCACCCAGGGATCGCCACCGAAGTACTTCGCGAAGATCTTCTCCGCCGTGCGGGTGGCGATCGCCTGTGTCGTCAACGTCGGGTTCGGGCCTCCGAGACTGTTGGCGAGCGCCGAGTTGTCGGCGACGAAGAGCCTTTTCACCCACCGGGCCTCCGCATCGGCGTCGAGCACCGAATCCCGGTCGCTCACCCCCATCCTCATGCTCGACTGCGAGTGCAGGATCAGCGGTGGCCAGTCGCAGCGATGCACCCTCTTCGCGCCCGCCGCCCTCATCAACTCGACGGCCTTGCGGGTCGCGTAGTCACGATTGCGGCGGGTACGAGCCGAGCGCCTGCGATGCTGCACGGTCACGCGTGGCGCCAGACCTCCTTCGTCCGGATACAGGATCGGCGAGAGCGTCACGCGGTTGTCCGGTTCGACGTCGTCGTCCGAGATGACGAGCGCCGCGAGGACTCGGTCGGTGTCGGCCATCGTGTCGAGCAGGTCGCGTCCGACGAGCCGACCCACACTGTCGGCCCCTGCGGAATCGACGACACCTCCGGCACCTCCGTACCCGTGGATGCCGGAGTCGCTGAAGTTCAGCGCGTATGCGATCAACGCCGGAGGCAGGCCGACCTGCTCGATCCCGCCGTAGCCGGGCAGATCGACGCGCGCGTTGGATCCCGGTCCGCGCGTCTGCCCGGTGTACTCGTCGAAGACGCCGAAGACCGCGTCCATGTGGTGATCGGTGAGCCCGCGGCCGACCCAGCCGTTCGGATTGGGCAGCGTCGAGTTCAGCCACAGTCTCGGGCTTTCGATGCACCCGGCCGCCAGTACCACCACCGGGGCGGTCGCCTCGTGCTCCTCCCCCGCTGTCGTGAACCGCACGCCGCGTGCCACGGTCTCCCCGTTCACCTCTTCGACGAGGATCTCGGAGACCACCGCATCGGCGATCAGGGTGACGGCACGCCCCTGGGGCGACCACGCGTCGGCGGTGAGCATCATCGGAACGTACGAGTTGTCGGTGGACCGTTTGGCCTTGAGATTGCGCGGCGCCCCCAGCGGCAGATAACAGCCCTGATAGCAGTGCCCGCACATCGTGCAGCCCCGCGCTTCGGGATGGTGCAGACGCGCGCGGTCTCGGGTGCGGCCGGCGGTGCCACCGGGTTGGAGGATCGCGTTCTGCTGGGCGCGGTGGGCGGGCCCGGCGGTGTCGAGCGAGGTCTGGTGCGGCAGCCCCATGGCTGCTGCACCTCGCAGGAACACCTGCTCCTTGGCGCCCATCGGTGCGGTCTGCACGGGCAGCGTGGCCTCCACCCACTCGTAGTAGGGACGCAGCTCGTCGTATCCGAAGGGGAACAGGTGCGCCGTGTCGTACATGTCGCGGTCGGCGCCGTCGTATCCGGAGAACGCGCCGGGTGCCGCCCGCGGCGAGTTGCCGAAGAAATGCAGCGTGGTGCCACCGACACCGGACACCTGCCACACGAACGAGTTCTGGGGCAGATCACGCAGCCACGGCGTGCCCGAGCGGTCTCCGGGCCCGTGGCGGAACAGCCCGGTGATCGGATTGTTGATGTCGTCCTCGAAGTGGGTCCACTCGTTCTCCGGGTCGGCGAAACGGGGTCCTGCTTCGAGAACGAGCACGTCGAGACCGCGCGCCGCGAGTTCCTTGGCAACGACGGGTCCGCCCCCACCGGCCCCGATGACGATGACGTCGGTCATCTATTTCTCCACCTCGTCGATTCCGCCGTAGTAACCCAGGAACTCGTCCCACCCGTCGCTCGGCCCGGCATAGCAGCTCAGCTCCCAGCCGACCGGGCGCCCGGTGACCTCGCGCCGGGCGCGGTCGTACGCGGAGACCTCCGAGAACGCCGCGAAGGCCGCCAGCGTGGGAATCGCGTTGACCACGAATTTCAGCACCAGACCTTCGAAACGCGGGTCGGTGTCGAGCCATTCGAAGACTTGCGCCTTCGCGGCATGGCTCAGGTTCGCGAACGGCGCCGCGAACGGTCCGCTCACCGAACGCGGGTCGGCGGTGACACCGAAGGTGTTGAGCAGCACCGCGATCGCCGCAGCGCCGGGCAGGTTGCCCGCCTCGGGTCCGAGCAGCGGCATCGGCGACGCCTGGTCCAGGGTTCGCTCGAGCGATTCCGCCGTGCCGACGGTGACGCCGCCGGGCCGGTCGGTCCACACGCCCTGCTGGTGCGAGTACGGATCGTTGCCGGGTACGACGAACGCGAGCACCCCGTTGATCGTGTCGCGCGCGGGAGGCGTCTCGCTCAGCGGGCTCGCGTTCACCTCCCGCGCGAACACTTCTGTGGTGCCGACCAACGCCGCCATCGTCGCGGCCATCCCGGCGAGAAAACGCCGCCTGTTCCAGTACCCGTGCTGCGGGTCGTCCACGTCGCCCCCTCGTCGCTTCCGTGGTGCAGCGTACGAGATGTCACGGAACGGTTGCGGTATTTCGTCCGAATCGCCCCTCGGTCGCACGGACCGGCGGAGCGATCGCCGGAGACGGGTAGCTCGCTACCCGTGCCGGGCGCACCCGAGGCGCGCAGGATTCGAACACGGCCGAACGATGCAACGGGGTGAGAATCATGTTGCAGAAGAGGAAGAGCAACCGGTTCGCGTCTGTCCTGAAGACACTCCGAAGCCTGGACGATGCTCTCGCTACCCGTCCCGGCAACGATAGCCACGGCGGCGCCCCCGCGCCGGCCCCGGACACAGCACCTGCGGAGCTGCGCAATGCGACGCCTTCCCGCTTGCACATCACCCACGCGGACGGTCGGACGCTCGTGTTCGCACCGCTCGAACGCCGCGTCCCAACCGACCCGGAGCGACAGTGGCCCTGGGAAGGCCTGATCCGCCACGGATATGTCGTCCCCTTGCACGCCACAACGGATACACCCCTCGACGGCACCAAGGCTCGTTCCCGCCGTCAACTCCACACGGTCACGTTGTGGTGCATGCTCGTGATCAGCGTGGCGGTGCCTGTCTCGGCATTCGCTACCGGACTGGTGAGCATCGCGGCGGCGCCCGTCGTCGCAGTCGCATTTGTCGCCGTGGCAACCATGTTGCCGGGCCCGTTGTTCTTCCTGTTCGACCGTCAACGTCTGAGTACGCTCCGCGACCGCTTCGAATGGCAGATCTTCCGCCTGGACCCGAACGTCCACACGTTGGCAGACGTGCAGGCCAAGTACGGCGGACAAATGGACGAGGTCTTCTACGCCGCAGACGAACGGACCACTACGGTGAACGCCACCCAGCGACTGTGGCCCATCCTCGTTTCCACCGTCACCATCGCGTTGGGCTGGACCATGGCGCTGTACTCCCCCGCGTCGTCCGGCACGCCCGATACGAGTCTCTTCACTGCGCTTGCCGATCCGCTCGCGTTCGCATTCCTGGGCGCGTACTTCTTCTCCCTCAACACCTGCCTGCGCCGGTATTCACGGAACGACTTACGGCCCAAGGCATACAGTGCGATCACCGTGCGAGTGATCACCGTCGTCATCCTTGCCTGCTTGCTCCAGGCCGTCGTCGAATCACCGGAGTCGCGGGTCTACGACGCCACCGTGCTCCCGTTGGCGTTCGTGATCGGCGTGCTTCCCGAAACCGCGATGGTGCTGCTGCGCGACACCCTGCGGCGCTTCGCCCTCACCAAGAAACGCCGCATGCTCGAAGAGCAACTACCGCTCACCGACATCGAGGGATTAGACCTCTACGACCGGGCACGACTGATCGACGAGGGTGTGCCCAACGTCGAAGCCCTTGCGCATCACGATCTCGTCGATCTGCTGCTCGAGACACGGATTCCGGTCGGCCGCCTCGTCGACTGGGTCGATCAGGCGATCCTGCGACTCCACATCGTGGATTCGACCACCGAGACGGATCCCGAGGGCGCGAGAGTGCTGTCCGACCTGCGCGCACTGGGCATTCGTAGCGCGACCGACCTCCTGGCGGCCCGGCAGAGATGCGCCCACCGTAAGGCGTTGGTCGAGGCGGTCGCCCGTCGTAACGAGTCGCCCGCAGACGCCGAGAACCGTCTGGAACTTCTCGTCACCGCCCTGTGTGACGACGAGTGGATCACCTACATACGCACCTGGCGGGACCGGACCCTGGTCTCGGGCCGGTACATCCGGCTCGACCGGAAAGGTGAACCGGCATCCGTGAGAACCGAAGTGCCGGACAACGACCTTCACGACTGCCGCCGTCCGAATTCGCGGATCTCTTCCCTGTACCGACGGTTCACCCCGCCGTACCGAATCGAGACGATCCTGTGAACGGATTCGAGTAGCGCACTACTCGTGCCGATGCTCGTCGATGGCGCACACTGGGAATATCGATTCGGTGGACACGGAAGCGTCCCCCCGTCCGAGGAGAAGTAATGCGAATGCAGAACGTGGAGCGACGAGTATCGCATCGGTGATCCCGCCTTCCGGCGGTCCGATCCCGGCGTGCCCTCGCTTCGTGTTGCGTTCGGTTCCGGCCCTGCCCTCGACTCCGTCGAGCGCCGACTTCTTCCAAGGACCCCGTCACGTCCTCGCACCATGCTGCGGTTCCGCAACTCTCGTCACCGACGTCCGTCGATCCACCTCCTACACATCGCGACATTCTCGCGGTGCTGCTTCCCCTGCTCGCCGCGCTGTTCGCGGCCTTGCTCTCCGGCACCGTCGCGATCCCGGCACTGCCCGCCGTCACGGCAGAACTCGGTGGCGGGTCCGTAGGCATGACCTGGATCATCACGGTCGCTCTCCTGGCCAACGCGACCACCACCCCGGTCTGGGGATCGATATCCGACCGATACGACACACGCCTTCTCGTCCAGGCCGCTCTGCTGACGCTGACGGCGGGGTCGATGGTCTCTGCCTGCGCTCCGGCCCTGTCCGTTCTCCTCGCCGGCCGCGTGGTGCAAGGGATCGGCCTCGGCGGCGTCGTGGCCGTCACCGTCGCGGTGCTCGGCGCGCTCATCCCGCCGCGGGAACAGGGTCGTTATTCCGGGTACGGCGCCGTGGTCATGGCGGTGTCGATGGCCGGCGGTCCGCTCCTCGGCGGAGCCCTCGTCGATACGCCCCTCGGCTGGCGGGCCTGCTTCCTCGTTCCCGCGGCACCGGCCGCCGTGGCACTGGTCGCACTGCGACGCAGGCTGAAGCCGCGACCGCGGCACCGGCCGGGTCTTCCTCCTGCTGTCGGTGCTGTCCGTCGTCGGACTCGTCGCAGTCGCGCTGCTGCCGAACCAACGGCTGCGCACCTCCTTCGCCACAGCGGAGGAACCATCGCGGTGAAACGGACCGCGGAGGCAGCCGGATGCAGGACAATTCCGATAAGGCGAGCGCCCATCGAGAGGAGCCGTGATGAGCACGCCGAGGACGATCACAGGCGAAGTGAGCCCGGAGCGTGATTGCCCGAGCGACTCGTCGCTGGTGCGGCTGATCTACCACCGCAACTTCCTGCTCCCGATCGGTGAGGTCTGGGCGGCACTCACCGACTCGGAGAAGCTGGGTCGTTGGTACGGCACGTACACCGGCGACCCCGCCACGGGCCGTGTGCGCCTGACCATGACGGACGACCACGACTCGGCCACCACCTACGTCGACGTCCTCCGGTGTTCTCCCCCGGAGGGATTCGCCGTCGACGTGGACGGGTGGCAGCTCGAGGTGGTGCTGCGCCAAGTCGGGAAGGTCACCACCCTCGAGTTCACACACCGGCACGTCCCGCGCTCGGAGGCCGGAGAGATCGGGCCGGGGTGGCAGTACTACCTCGACCGTCTCGACGCAGCACTGGCCGGCACCCGCCCGCCGTCGTGGGACGACTACCTCGACCTGGTCGACGAATACCGCTGACCGGCGCCTTTCGCTGCAGTGATCCGCCCGACGAGCACCGCCGGATTCGAGTAGCGCACTACCCGTGAGACCTCCCGAGTCGCCTCCTAGCGTCGAATCCACCAGCCGGTCGCATTCAGGGAGCACCACTATGCCGCAGCCCGGAACGAACACACCACCGACAGAGATCGCGCAGAAGGTCGTCAGAAGGAAGGGGTCGAAGAACATCGTCCTGTGCTTCGACGGCACGGGAAACGAAATTCGGGCGAAGGGGAACACCAACGTCGTCCGCCTGTTCCGTGCGCTCGAGAACACGACAGGCGAACAGGTCACCTACTACGACCCCGGCGTCGGTACCTTCTCCTCCGCCGGGGCCTCGACGCGTGTGGGACAGAGGATCTCCCGCACGCTCGGCCTCGCGTTCGGTGTCGGTATCACGACGAACCTCGCAGAGGCCTACACGTTCCTGATGAAGCAGTGGGAACCCGGCGATCGGATCTATCTCTTCGGGTTCAGCCGGGGTGCCCACACAGCACGTGCCTTCGCGGCGATGTTGCATCTCGTCGGACTTCCACGATCGTCGTCCGAGAATCTCGTGCAGTACGCGATCGCCGCGTATGCCCGTCGCAGGTCCTGGGGCTCCGACGACTTCGCGTGCGCCGAACAGTTCGCGACGACCGTGTGCCGCGCGTCGAACGGGACGTTCTCCGTCCCCGTGCACTACCTCGGGATCTGGGACAGCGTCAGCGCACCCGGGATCTTCGAGAAGGACCACCACTTCGAGAAGACGGCGGAGTTGCCGAACGTGGAAGCCGGCCGGCACGCGATCTCCATCGACGAGTACCGCAGGCCGTACAAGGTGGACGAGGTCGCCAACGACCGGATCGAGGAGGTCTGGTTCACGGGCGTCCACTCCGACGTCGGCGGTGGATTCGAGGACTGCCGACTCGCGGACATCTCGCTCCGCTGGGTCCTCGAGGGCGCCCTCGACCACGGCGTGCTCCTGCGCCGAACGGTGAGCCTGCGGCAGCTTCCGAGACCGGAACAGACGAGCGCGACGGCGACGCCGACCCGGATGAGCCGCATCTGGTGGCTCATCGGGCGAGGAACTCGTGAGATTCTCGGGGCACGATCTCCCGAAGGACTGAAGATCCACGAGAGCGTCAAGCTCCGGGAGGACGGTCTGGCGACCCGGCTACGGAATCCGCATTGGGTCGATCCGGAGTGGTACACGCCGAAGCGCTACGACCTCGAGGTACCCGGCTATACGAACCGCCGGACCGCGCCGCTCCGCCCCGATCGGAGGTCTCGGCGCACCGGGATCGGTCACAACTCCCGCGAACGCGACAACTCCGCCGACCTCGCCCTGAGGTGGCGCCGCTCGGGTTCGGTACCGGCGAGCTCGAGCGCCCGCCGATACGCTTCGGCCGCTTCGCCTTTCCGGCCGACCCGGCCCAGCAACTCGGCTCGCGCCACCACGTACGGCCCGTAGTCGCGCAGACTCGGCTCCTCGGCGAGTCCGTCGAGGAGTTCGAGTCCGGCCGCAGACCCGTCGCGCATTGCCACCGCCACGGCGCGGTTCAGTGCGACGATCGGTGACGGGCTCAGGGCGGTCAGTACGTCGTAGAGGGCGACGATCTGCGGCCAGTCGGTGCTGTCGACGTCGCTTGCCTCGTCGTGCAACGCGGCTATCGCGGCCTGTACCCCGTACGGGCCGGGTGGTCCTCCGGTGAGCGCGGCGACCACCAGTGTGCTGCCCTCCTCGATCATCGCGCGGTCCCATCGGGCGCGGTCCTGCGCGTCGAGCAGCATCACGGCGCCGGATGGATCGGTGCGCGCGTCTCGGCGGGCGTGGACGAGCAGCATCAGCGCGAGCAACCCGCTCACCTCCCGTTCCGCCGGCATCAGACGGTGCAGGATGCGCGTGAGGCGGATTGCCTCCTCCGCGAGGTCGGGGCGTTGCAGATGCTCGCCGCTGCTCGCGGCGTAGCCCTCGGTGAAGATCGAGTACAGCGCCGCGAGCACCACCGGCAGGCGCTCCGGCAGTTCGTCCGGTCCGGGCACCCGGAACGGGATGCGGGCACCGCGGATCTTCTTCTTGGCCCGCACGATCCGCTGGGCCATCGTCGGCGACGGGACGAGGAAGGCCCGCGCGACCTCGTTCGTCGTGAGGCCGCCGAGGCAGCGCAGGATCAGCGCTACGCGGTCGTCCGCCGCGAGGGCGGGGTGGGCGCACGTGAAGAACAGTTCGAGGCGGTCGTCCGGCAGTTCCCCGGCCTCGGGCGGTTCGTACGACGCGCGACGTTCGGTGTCGACGGCGAGCTCCGCCAGTCGCGTCGCGTACACGCGGTCGCGGCGCACCCGGTCCAGCGCTCGGCGCCTGGCCGTGGTGAGCAGCCAGGCGCCCGGACGCTCGGGCACACCGTCGACCGGCCAGTGCACGAGCGCCGCCTCGAGCGCGTCCGATGCGACCTCCTCGGCAAGGTCGAGGTCGCCGAATCGATGGACGAGCGCGGCGAGGAGCCGGCCGTGTTCCTCGCGGAACACCGACTCGACGGTCGCGGCCGGCTCCCCCATCGCTCAGTCTCCGAAGTCGGCGATCGGTCGCACGACGACCGTGCCGCCGTCCCGCGATCCGGGGCAACGCGCCGCCCAGTCGAGTGCCTCGTCGAGGCTGCCGACGTCGATGACGTCGTATCCGCCGAGAACCTCACGGCTCTCGCCGAACGGCCCGTCGGTCACCGTGCGTCGTCCGTCCGCGCCGACCTGCACGGTCGTCGCGGTGACGAGATCCTGCAGGGCGTGCCCGGACACGAGGACACCCGCATCGCGCATCGCCTTCTCGTAGTCCTGCCAGTCCTCGATGGTGCAGGTGGGCTCGTCGGTCGTGGATGCGTAGATCAGCAGCATGTACTTCATGGCGGTCGCTCCCGTCTGTGTGGTGTTCGTCCTACACCATCACGACGAACGGGCACCTGCCGTATCGACAACCCGACGAGAAAATTTTCTAGCCGCTGTTGCGCAATGCCGTGGCGAGACCGTTCATCGTGATCTGGATACCGCGCCGGACCCGGTCGGTGTCCTCACCGGCACGGAACCGGCGCAGCAACTCGACCTGGAGGTGGTTGAGCGGTTCGAGATACGGGAAGCGGTTGTGCAGCGACCGCTCGAGCGCCGGATTGTCCGCGACGAGCGAGTCGTATCCCGTGATCTGCCGGTAGGCGTCGACCGTGCGGGCGTGCTCGTCGACGATGCTGCCGAACACCCGCTCGCGCAGTTCGGTGTCCTCGACGAGTTCGGAGTACCGGGCGGCCAGGCCGAGATCGGACTTGGCGAGCACCTGCGCCATGTTCGACAGCACCGAACGGAAGAACGGCCAGCGACGGTAGAGATCCTGCAGGGTCGCCAACCGGTCCGGATCACCGGCGACCCAGTCCTGCACAGCCGTTCCCGTGCCGTACCAGCCGGGGAGCATCACGCGACTCTGGGTCCACGAGAGCACCCACGGGATGGCCCGCAGGTCGCTGATCGCCTTCGTCTGCTTGCGGGATGCGGGACGACTGCCGATGTTGAGGGCACCGATCTCCGAGACCGGCGTCGCGGTGGTGAAGTACTCGACGAAACCCGGTGTCTCGTGCACGAGTCGGCTGTAGGCGGCGCGAGCGAGGTCGGCGAGTTCGTCGAGGATCCGGTAGGCCTCCGGTGCGTCCTTCCCGAGGCCTTCGACATCGAGCAGGCTCGACTCGAGGGTCGCCGAGACGAGCGCCTCGAGGTTGCGGCGGGCGAGCACCGGTTCGCGGTACTTCGCGGCGATGACCTCGCCTTGCTCGGTCAGACGCAACGAGCCCTGGACCGCGCCGGGCGGCTGGGCGAGGATGGCGTCGTAGCTCGGTCCGCCACCACGTCCGACGGTGCCGCCGCGACCGTGGAACAGGCGCAGCCGGATCCCGGCGGTGCGCGCAGCGTCGACGAGGTCGAGTTCCGCACGGTAGAGCGCCCAGTTGGCGGTGAGATAGCCGCCGTCCTTGTTGGAATCGGAGTAGCCCAGCATGATCTCCTGCAGTCCGTCGTGTCCGTCGACGAGGCTGCGGAACTCGGGCACGGCGAGGGCGGCGGTCAACGTGGCGGCACCACCGCGCAGGTCGTCGATCGTCTCGAACAACGGGATGACCTGCACCGTGCTGCGCGGATAACCGCGGTCGAGGTCGAGCAGCCCGACCTCCTTGAGCAGGACCTCGACCTCGAGCAGGTCGGACACCGAGGTGCACATGCTGATGATGTAATGCTCGATGGCGGCCGGTCCGATGCGACGGACCACGTCGGCGGCGGCGCGCAGGATGCCGAGTTCCTTGGCCGTCTCGTCCGACAGGTGGGCGTCGGGAGCGGTGAGCGGACGGCGGATCCGCAACTCCGCGGTGAGCAGCGCGACCTTGTCGTCCTCCGGCAGGTCGCGGTAGCGGTCGGTCACCCCCGCCCAGGAGAGCAGTTCGGCGACGACGTTCTCGTGGACCTCGGAATTCTGACGCAGGTCGAGCGGCGCGAGGTGGAAGCCGAAGACCTCGACGGCGCTGCGCAGGTGCGCGAGTCGATCGTCGGCGATCACGGCCGCGCCACCGGCACGCAGCGAGGCGTCGACGATGTTCAGGTCGGTGTGCAGGCGGGCCGGAGTGGCATAGGGCTCGCACGGGATACGCACCGTGTGGGGCAGATCCACGCCGGGCAGCAGCCTGTCCGCGGTCGCGGTGAGGCGAGCGCGGATACCGTGCACGGCGCGTCGGTACGGCTCGTCGCTGTGGGCGGGATTGTCGTCGCCCGAGTCGTCGGCGAGCTTCTTCAGGGCGCTGCTGATGGTCGCGGTGCGTTCGGACATGGACAGTTCGCGTTCGAGCGCGGCCAGTTCGGTGAGGTGATGTCGCAGCGCGGTCTCACAGGCGCGATTCGCGGCGGTGGTGACGACCTCGCCGTCGACGTTGGGGTTGCCGTCGCGGTCGCCGCCGATCCACGTTCCGGGACGGACCAGCGGTTCGGTCAGCACCGCCGCGTCCGGCCAGCGTCGCCGGAGTTCGCGTCGCACTTCGGCGTTGAGGGCAGGAACGACGTCGAACAGTGCGAGGTCGTAGTAGCGCAGACCGTTGTCGACCTCGTCGATGATCCTCAGGCGCGCGAGCCGGATGAGCGCGGTGTCCCAGAGGGTCAGGATGTGCCGGTACAGGGCGCGGTCGATTTCCTCGATCGCGGCGGATTCGTCGGTCCTCTCCCGGCGCCGCATGAGCTCGGTGACGGCGGTCTGGACGTCGAAGACGGTGCGTCGGCGGGTCTCGGTGGGATGAGCGGTGATGACGGGGGCGACGAGAGCGGATGCGAGCGCGTCGGTCACGGTGTCGGCGTCGAGGCCCGGGCCGGCGGCGTCGAGTTTGGCATAGGTGGCGGCGAGGCTGCTGTCCTGCGGTCGGTCGCCTGCGCGCACGTGCAGGGCTCGACGTCGTTCGCGGTGCAGATCCTCGGCGAGATTGGCGAGCAGACCGAAATGGCTGAACGCCCGGGCGACGGGAATCAGGTCGTCGGTGGCGACGTCGGCGAAGCGTTCGGCGAGTTCGGTGCGGTCGATCTCGGAGCGCCGGATCCGGAAGCTCTCCACCCGGGCCGATTCGACCAGGTCGAAGGTCTCGGGTCCCGCCTGCTCACGGATGACGTTGCCGAGGATGCCACCGAGCAGGCGGATGTCCTCGCGGAGGGGTTCGGTCGCAGAGGCAGGCACAGTGTCCGTCATACGGCCAGTATCTGTGCCCGGCGGCCGGGGCGCGACCGCGACAGCGGCCGTGCATGTGCGGGATCAGCTGAACTTGATCTGCAGTCCGATGCCGAGGATCGAGATCACCCAGATGATGCCGGTGAAGACGGTGAGACGGTCGAGGTTCTTCTCCGCCACCGTCGAGCCCGAGAGATTGGACTGGACTCCACCACCGAACAGGCTGGACAGACCACCGCCCTTACCGCGGTGCAGCAGCACCAGCAGGATGAGCAACAGGCTCGTGACGATCAGGAGGATGTCCAGGAACAGTTCCATGTCGGTGTTCGATGTCCTTCGGATGGTGGGCGACGTCGGCGTCAGCTTACCCGCTCGCCATATGGGGATGCTGCGGGTGTGCCGGGGACGGTCGTCGTGGCTACGCGGGTCGAGACGGCAACACTGCGCTGAGGCGAAACGCGGGTGGGGTGCAGGATCTCGTCGATCCTGCACCCCACCTGATGCCGGTCGCTCTAGAGGAGCGGGCCGCCTGCGGCGATCGCCGACAGCTGAGCGAATTCGTCGGCCTTGAGGGAGGCGCCTCCCACGAGGCCGCCGTCGATGTCGGTCTGAGCGATGAGCTCACCGACGTTCTTGGCGTTGACCGACCCGCCGTACAGGACGCGGACCGATGCCGCGACCTCGGGCGAGGCCAGTTCGGCGAGGGTGTTGCGCACCGCGGCGCACACCTCCTGTGCGTCGGCCGCCGAGGCGACCTTGCCCGTGCCGATGGCCCAGACCGGCTCGTACGCGACGACGATCTTCGCGATCTCGTCGGCGGACAGGCCGGCGAGCGAGTTCTTCAACTGCTCGACGTTGTACTCGACGTGGCTGCCGGCTTCGCGGACGTCGAGTCCTTCGCCGATGCACACGATCGGAGTGAGACCGTGCCGCAGAGCGGCCTTGGTCTTGTCGCGGACGATCTCGTCGGTCTCGCCGTGCAGGGTGCGACGCTCGGAGTGCCCGACGACCACGTAGGTGCAGCCGAGCTTCGCGAGCATCGCACCGGAGATCTCACCGGTGTAGGCGCCGGAGTCGTGGACCGAGATGTCCTGGGCTCCGTAGGTGATGCCGAGCTTGTCGCCCTCGACGAGGGTCTGCACCGAGCGGATGTCGGTGAACGGCGGGATGACCGTCACGTCGACCTTCTCGAGGTACTTCTCGGGAAGGGTGAACGCGATCTTCTGCACCAGGGCGATGGCCTCGAGGTGGTTGAGGTTCATCTTCCAGTTGCCCGCGATGAGCGGTGTCCGTGCCATGACCGTCAGCCCTCCAGAACTGCGATGCCGGGCAGTTCCTTGCCCTCGAGGTACTCGAGGGAGGCGCCACCACCGGTGGAGATGTGCGAGAAACGGTCCTCACCGAGCCCGAGCGACCGCACGGCCGCAGCGGAGTCGCCGCCGCCGACGACGCTGAACGCGCCCTTGCCGGTGGCCTCGATGATCGCTTCCGCGACACCCTTCGTGCCGGCCGCGAAGTTCTCGAACTCGAACACGCCCATCGGGCCGTTCCAGAACACCGTCTTCGCCGAGCCGAGGAGCGAGGCGAAGCGCTGCACGGATTCCGGTCCGATGTCGAGGCCCATCCATCCGTCGGGGATGGAGTCGGCCGCGACGGTCTGCGACTGTGCGTCGGCCGCGAACTTGTCGGCCACCACCACGTCCTGCGGGATGTGGATGACGTCGCCGAAGCGTTCGAGCAGCTGCTTGCAGGTGTCGATCATCGACTCCTCGAGCAGCGACGTGCCGACCGAGTAGCCCTGTGCCGCAAGGAAGGTGAAGCACATGCCGCCACCGATGACGAGCGTGTCGACCTTGGGTGCGAGCGCTTCGATGACCCCGAGCTTGTCGGAGACCTTCGAGCCGCCGAGCACCACGGCGTACGGACGCTCGGTGTCGGTGGTGAGCTTGGCGAGTACGTCGACCTCGGCCGCGACGAGACCACCCGCGTAGTGCGGGAGCAGCGTCGCGACGTCGTAGACCGACGCCTGCTTGCGGTGCACGACACCGAAGCCGTCGGAGACGAATGCGCCGTCGTCGCCGACGAGCTCGACGAGCTCACGGGCGAAGGCGAGCCGCTCGGCATCGTCCTTGCTGGTCTCGCGAGCGTCGAAGCGGACGTTCTCGAGCAGGAGGATGTCGCCGTCGGTCAGCCCTTCGGAACGCGCCAGCGCATCCTGGCCGACGACGTCGGAGGCGAGCTGGACGTTGCGGCCGAGCACCTCACCGAGCTTCGCCGCGACGGGCGCGAGCGAGTACTTCGGATCCGGCTCACCCTTGGGGCGGCCGAGGTGCGCGGTCACGACGACCTTCGCCCCGGCCTCCGCGAGCGTGCGGATGGTGGGCGCGGACGCGAGGATGCGGCCGGCGTCGGTGATCGTGTCGCCGTCGAGCGGGACGTTGAGGTCGGAGCGCACGAGTACGCCCCGACCCTCCACACCTGCGTCGAGCAGATCCTCGAGGGTCTGAACTGCCACTGTTCAAATGTCCTGTTCTACGAGTTTCAGAGAGACTTGCCGACGAGACCGACGAGGTCGGCAAGACGATTCGAGTAGCCCCACTCGTTGTCGTACCACGAGACGACCTTGACCTGCTCGTCGATGACCTTGGTCAGAGGCGCGTCGAAGATCGACGAGTGCGGGTCGGTGACGATGTCCGAGGAGACGATCGGATCGGTGTTGTACTTCAGGATGCCCTTCAGCGGACCCTCCGCAGCAGCCTTCAGTGCGGCGTTGACCTCGTCGGCGGTGGCCTTCTTGGTGAGGGTCGCGGTGAGGTCGGTGACCGAGCCGGTCGGGACCGGGACGCGCAGCGCGTAGCCGTCGAGCTTGCCGCGCAGCTCGGGGAGCACGAGGCCGATGGCCTTGGCGGCGCCTGTGCCGGTGGGGACGATGTTCAGGGCAGCGGCCCGGGCGCGACGCAGATCCTTGTGCGGTCCATCCTGCAGGTTCTGGTCCTGGGTGTATGCGTGGATCGTGGTCATCAGGCCCTTCTCGATGCCGAACTCGTCGTTCAGCACCTTGGCGAGGGGGCCGAGGCAGTTCGTGGTGCACGAGGCGTTGGAGATGATGTTCTGCGTGCCGTCGTACTTGTCGTGGTTGACGCCCATGACGATGGTGATGTCCTCGTCGGTGGCGGGCGCCGAGATGATGACCTTCTTGGCGCCGGCATCGATGTGCCCCTTCGCCTTCGCGGCGTTGGTGAAGATGCCGGTGGACTCGACGACGACGTCGACACCGAGGTCGCTCCACGGAAGAGCGGAGGGGCCTTCCTTGATCGAGAGGGCCTTGATCTTCCGGTCGCCGACGACGATGTCGTCGCCCTCGACATGCACGTCCTTGTCGAGGCGCCCCAGGATCGAGTCGTACTTCAGGAGCGTCGCGAGGGTGTCGTTGTCGGTGAGGTCGTTGACGGCAACGATCTCGATGTCGGTGGTGCCGAGTGCCTTCTGCGCCTCGACCGCCCGGAAGAAGTTGCGCCCGATGCGTCCGAATCCGTTCACGCCTACGCGGACAGTCACAATGAAGCTCCTTTGTCCAGTATTCCGATGGTCGTGCTCGTGTGCCCTTCACCCTAGTGGGGTTCGGTCGTACTGTGGGGAGCCGCCCGGTCGTGGCGCGAACTCCCTTGCAAGCCTGCCCCGCTATGCCTCGTCCAGCAACTCAGCGGTGACGGCCGATTCCGTATCGGGGATCCCGAGTTCCTTCGCGCGACGATCCGCCATCGACAGCAGGCGGCGGATCCGTCCTGCGACGGCGTCCTTGGTCATGGGCGGATCGGCGAGCTGGCCGAGCTCCTCGAGCGACGCCTGTCGGTGCTGCACGCGCAGCGCGCCGGCGGCGGCGAGGTGGTCGGGCACGTCGGGGCCCAGGATCGCCAGCGCCCGCTCGACCCGCGCAGCCGCTGCCACGGCGGCGCGTGCGGACCGGCGCAGATTGGCGTCGTCGAAGTTGGCGAGACGGTTCGCGGTCGCCCGCACCTCTCGGCGCATGCGGCGCTCCTCCCAGACCAGCCGGGTGTCCTGCGCGCCCATGTGGGTGAGCAGCGCGCCGATGGCCTCGCCGTCGCGGATCACCACGCGGTCGGCGCCGCGCACCTCACGCGCCTTGGCGGTGACGCCGAGCCGGCGGGCGGCACCGACGAGCGCGAGGGCGGCCTCCGGGCCGGGGCAGCTCACCTCGAGCGCCGAGGAACGGCCCGGTTCGGTGAGCGAACCATGGGCGAGGAACGCCCCGCGCCACGCCGCAGCGGAGTCGGAGACACTGCCGCCGACCACCTGCGCGGGCAGTCCGCGCACGGGTCGTCCGCGACCGTCGAGCAGGCCGGTGCGGCGGGCCAGCGCCTCACCGTCCTTGCCGACGCGGACGATGTACCGGGAGCTCTTGCGCAGCCCACCCGCGCCGAGCACCTGGATCTCGGCGGGATAGCTGTAGAGCTCGAAGATCTCGCGGCGGAGGCGACGTGCGATCGATCCGAGGTCGACCTCGGCCTCGACGACCACTCGTCCGGCGACGATGTGCAATCCCCCGGCGAAGCGCAGGAGGGCGGACACCTCGGCCTTGCGGTTGCTGATCCTGGTGACCGACAACCTGCTCAGCTCGTCCTTGACCTCCGCTGTCATTGCCACGAGACGCTCTCCCTCCCGCCCCCGCGCGCGGCACGGACTCCACCGCGCGAGGACAGACATGTTTCCAGTGCCCCCGCCAACTTGGCGGGGTCGTGTCGATGCGTACCGGTCTCGGCGACGTCGACGAACGAGACGTCCGCTCCGAATCGGGCCGCGGACCGGCTCAGGTGCTCGCGCTCGCGTCCTTCCGGTACCGAGGCAGCATCCACGACGACGTGGTCGACACGGAAATCGGGGGCGTGCTGGGCGAGAACGTGCAGGTGACGTTCCGCGGAGAAGCCTGCCGTCTCCCCCGGTTCCGCCGCGAGGTTGAGCACGAGGACCTTGAGCGCCGTCGTGTGGACCAGCGCCTCGTGCAGGTCCGGGACGAGCACGTGCGGGATGACGCTCGAGAACCAGGATCCCGGGCCGAGCACCACGAGATCGGCCTCGCACACCGCGTCGAGCGCCGGCGGACAGGCCGGCGGATCGGCGGGGATCAGGCGGACCCGGCGCACCTTGCCCGGGGTGGTCGCCACCGCGACCTGTCCCCGGATGCAGCGGCTCACCCGCGGGTCGGATTCGAGTCCCGAGACGTCGGCTTCGATGTCGAGGGGGATCGGCGACATGGGCAGTACCCGACCGCGTACGTCGAGGACGCGAGCGAGCATGTCGAGAGCAGTGACGGTGTCGCCCGCCACCTCGGCGAGCCCGGCGAGGATCAGGTTGCCGACGGAGTGCCCGGCGAGTGCACCTGTGCCGCCGAAGCGGTGTTGGACGGTCTCGGTCCACACCCGGACCTCGTCGTCGCGGCCGGCGAGTGCGGCGAGGGCCATGCGCAGGTCGCCGGGTGGGACGACGCCGAGTTCGGCGCGCAGCCGTCCCGAGGAACCTCCGTCGTCGGCGACGGTCACGACGGCGGTGACCCGGTCGGTGAGGCGCCGGACGGCACTGAGCGTCGCGTACAGACCGTGTCCGCCGCCGAGAGCGGTGATCGCAGGTCCGGGCGCTGCCCCGGGGTTCGGAGCGCTGTCGGGGTTCGGAGCGCTGTCGGAGTTCGGAGCGCTGTCGGAGTTCGGAGTCTCGGCGTTCACTCGCGCCCCAGATCCCGGTGCACCACGTTCACCGTCAGATCCGGTGCCTGCTCGAGGCGTGCGGCGAGGGCCTCGGCCATCGCCACGCTCCGGTGTTTCCCTCCGGTGCAGCCCACTGCAATCGTCATGTAGCGCTTCCCCTCCCGACGGTAACCGGCGGTCGTCAGATCGAGCAGCCGGTGATAGGTGGCGAGATAGTCCTCGGCACCGTCGCGGGAGAGTACATAGTCGCTCACCGCCGCGTCCTGCCCGGTGTGCGGACGCAGTTCGGCGATCCAGTGGGGGTTCGGCAGGAACCGCACGTCGCACACGACGTCGGAGTCCATGGGCAGGCCGTACTTGAAGCCGAACGACTCCACGGTCACCCGGATGGTGTCGGATGCGGCGTCGCCGAAGGCCGCATCGATCTTGCGACGCAGATCGGGCCCGGACAGCGCGGACGTGTCGATGACGAGGTCGGCCGCGGCCTTGACGGGAGCGAGCTGCTCGCGTTCGACGGCGATGCCGTCGGTGAGCGTGCGGTCGGCCGTGTCGGACTGCAGCGGATGGCTGCGGCGCACCTGCTCGAACCGCCGGACGAGCACCGAGTCGGCGGCTTCGAGGAAGAGCACCCGGGTGTTGACCGGGCGGGCCGCCAGATCGGCGACCACGCGTTCGAGGTCGCCGGTGAACAACCGGCTGCGCACGTCCATCACCACGGCGAGGCGTTGCAGCGGAGGTTCGGCCTGCACCGCGAGATCGATCATCGACAGCACCAACTGGGGCGGGAGGTTCTCCGCGACGTACCACCCGAGATCCTCGAGGGCGGTCGCCGCCGTACTCAGTCCGGCTCCGGACAGGCCGGTGACGACGATGACCTCGGCCTGCGCCGGCCGTTCTCCGTCGACACCCTGTTCCGAACCGTCCGCCATCCCCGGGATCCGACCCACTTCGGTCACTGTTCCGACTCCGCTCGTACTCCCGACACGCCGACTGAGCCATCATCGCCTACCGGCGTGTCGCCCGCATCCGCGGCAGTCGGGTCGCCCGCAGGTGCCGCAGCCGGATCACTCGCGTCCGCGACGGTCGGGGCGTCGGTGTCCTGCGGCGACTCGGCCGGAGCCGGTGCGTCGCCCCGCAGCGCCTCGAGGACGGCCTTCGCCGTGGCTTGCCCGATCCCGGGCACCGCGGTGATCTCCTCGACGCTCGCCTCGCGTAGCCGCGCGACCGACCCGAAGTGGGTGACGAGTGCCTTGCGCCGGGTGTCGCCGAGACCACGGACCCCGTCGAGAGCGGAGGCGGTCATGCGTTTGGACCGCTTGCTGCGGTGGTAGGTGATCGCGAAACGGTGCGCCTCGTCGCGGATGCGTTGCAGCAGGAACAGCGACTCACTCGTGCGCGGCAGGATCACCGGATCCTCCTCCCCCGGCACCCACACCTCCTCGAGACGCTTCGCGAGCCCGACGACCGCAACATCCGTGATGCCGAGTTCGTCGAGGACCTCGGCCGCGGCCGCGACCTGCGGCGCACCACCGTCGACGACGAACAGGTTCGGCGGGTAGGCGAACCGGCGCGGACGGCCCGTCGCCGGGTCCAGTGCCGCCTCGGGCGCGAGGTCCCCGCCGTCGCCTCCCTCCGGAGCGGAGCCGTCCGGATCGGCCTGTCGGGCCAGGTCGCGGTTGTGGCGGAGGAAACGCCGGCGGGTGACCTCGGCGATCGAAGCGACGTCGTCGGAGTGCCCGTCACCCGCGGCGTGCTTGATGGCGTAGTGCCGGTAGTCGGACTTGCGGGGCAGTCCGTCCTCGAAGACGACCAGCGATGCGACGACGTCGGTGCCCTGCACGTGACTGATGTCGACGCATTCGATGCGCAGCGGCGCCGAATCGAGGTCGAGGGCGTCCTGGATGCCCTGCAACGCCGCCGATCGGGCATTGAAGTCGCCCGCGCGCCGCAGCTTGTGCTGGGCGAGCGCTTCCTTGGCGTTGCGCTCGACCGTGTCGGCCAGTGCCTTCTTGTCGCCGCGCTGCGGGATGCGCAGACGCACGGGACCGCCGCGCAGACGCCCGAGCCAGCGGCTCATCTCGTCCGGGTCGGGCGGCAGGGCGGGGACGAGCACCTCGCGCGGCACGGCGCTGGTGGCGTCCGCGTCATCGGTGCCGAGTGCGGCCTCCTCGCCGTAGAACTGGGTGAGGAACTGTTCGACGAGCAGGGAGAGTTCTTCGACGTCGTCGGTCCCCTCGGCGGCCTCGACGCCTTCGACGTCGCGGTCCTCGGGACGGTCGAGCACGTCGCCGGACTTCTCGACGACCCAGCCGCGTTGACCGCGCACGCGACCGCCGCGCACGTGGAAGACTTGGACGGCCACCTCGAGGTCGTCGCCGGCGAACGCCACGAGGTCGGCGTCGGTGCCGTCGCCGAGCACGACGGCCTGCTTCTCGAGGGCCTTGCGCAGCGCCCCGAGATCGTCGCGCAGTCGGGCTGCGGTCTCGAAGTCGAGCTCCTCCGCGGCGGCCTGCATCCGCTTCTCGACATCACGGACGAGTTTGTCGGTGCGACCGGCGAGGAAGTCGCAGAAGTCCTCGACGATGCGGCGGTGTTCGTCGGCGGAGACGCGTCCGACGCACGGCGCGGAGCACTTGTCGATGTAGCCGAGCAGGCACGGGCGGCCGATCTGCGCGTGCCGCTTGAAGACCCCGGCCGAGCACGTGCGCGACGGGAACACTCGCAGCAACAGGTCGAGGGTCTCGCGGATCGCCCAGGCGTGCGAGTAGGGGCCGAAATAGCGCACGCCCTTGCGGCGCGGCCCGCGATAGACGAACAGGCGGGGATATTCCTCGTTCAACGTGACCGCGAGCATCGGGTACGTCTTGTCGTCGCGGTAGCGGACGTTGAACCGGGGGTCGAACTCCTTGATCCAGTTGTACTCGAGCTGGAGTGCCTCGACCTCGGTGCGCACCACCGTCCACTCGACCCGACCCGCGGTGGTCACCATCTGACGGGTGCGCGGATGCAGCGAGGCGATGTCGGCGAAGTACGAGTTCAGGCGGGACCGGAGGTTCTTCGCCTTGCCGACGTAGACGACCCGGCCGTGCGGGTCGCGGAACTTGTAGACCCCCGGCTCCGTGGGAATGGAACCGGGGGCTGGGCGATATGTCGAGGGGTCGGGCACAGGTCCAGGCTAGTCGTCGCCCCTGACGGCTCCGCCGTCGTCATTGCGCCTGACGGCTCCGCCGTCGTCATTGCGTCTGATGGCTCCGCCGTCGTTGTCGTCACTGACGGCGCCGCCGGTGTAGCGGGACTCCAGTTCGCGGAAACGCTCGAGCGCGTCCACGGCGCGTTCCCCGTCGCGCGCCTGGATGGCAACGACGGGCACGTACTCGTCGAACGGCAGCTCGAGGCGGGCCCAGGGTGCGCCGTGGTCGAAGAACAGCCCGCGCACGTCGGTCCACGGGATGTGTCGTTCGGCGACCACGTTGCGGACGGAGACGCCGTCGGCACCCGCCCGCAGCCGCGGCCGGGTGAACAGCAGGACGCCTCCGGTGAGCACGACGCCGATGGCGAGGATCGCGATCTGGTCGACGACCCGCAGGTTCACGCCGGTGTCGCCGCCCCCGCGGAGCACGAGCGCCGCGAAGATGTGGACGGCCATGACGACGACCGCCGCCACGACGACCCAGCGCCGCATCTTCTCCGGGCGTACCTCGAGATCCCAGCCGGTCTCGTCGCGGGTCAACGCGCCGCCTTCCGCAGCCGCCGCAGTGTCACGGCGGTGTCGAGCGCGGCCGCGCAGGCCTGGCCACCCTTGTCCTCCGCGGAGCCGGGCAGACCGGCGCGGTCGCGGGCCTGCTGTTCGGTGTCGGTGGTGAGGACACCGTTGCCCACCGGGGTGCCCTCGTCGAGCGCGATCCGGGTGAGACCGTAGGTCACGGCGTCGCACACGTACTCGAAGTGCGGCGTGCCGCCGCGGATCACCACGCCGAGAGCGACGACCGCGTCGTGGGTGCGGGCGAGCTGCTGCGCGACGACGGGAAGTTCGATCGCTCCGGCGACCCGCTCGAGGGTGACCTCGGTGATACCCGCCTGCTCGGCGACACGCTGTGCGCCGGCGATGAGGGCGTCGGAGATCTCGGTGTGCCAGCGACCGGCGACGATCGCGAGGCTCAGCCCCGCGGCGTCGGCGAGCTGCAGGTCGGGCAGGCCTTCGCCGCTCATCAGGCGTCTCCCTCGTCGAACTCGTCGAGACCGATCAGGTCGTGGCCCATACGATCGCGCTTGGTGCGCAGGTACGAGATGTTCTCGCGGTTCGCGCGCAACGGCATCGGGACACGCTCGGTGATCTGCAGGCCGTAGCCGTCGAGACCGACGCGCTTGGCCGGGTTGTTGGTCAGCAGCCGCATCGACGAGATACCGAGGTCGACGAGGATCTGAGCGCCGATGCCGTAGTCGCGGGCGTCGGCGGGAAGGCCGAGCTGCAGGTTGGCGTCGACGGTGTCGGAACCGGAGTCCTGCAGCTGGTAGGCCTGCAGCTTGTGCATCAGGCCGATGCCGCGTCCCTCGTGGCCGCGCATGTAGAGCACGACGCCGCGGCCTTCCTCGGCCACCATCTCGAGGGCTGCGTCGAGCTGCGGACCGCAGTCGCAGCGCAGCGACCCGAAGACGTCGCCGGTCAGGCATTCGGAGTGCACGCGCACGAGCACGTCGGAGCCGTCGCCGTCCGGGCCGGCGATGTCGCCGCGGACGAGCGCGACGTGTTCGACCTCGTCGTAGACGCTCTGGTAGCCGACGGCCGTGAAGTCGCCGTGCCGGGTGGGGATGCGGGCCTCGGCGACGCGCACGACGTGCTTCTCGTGCTTGCGGCGCCACGCGATGAGATCCGCGATCGAGATCAGGGCGAGTTCGTGCTCGTCGGCGAAGACGCGCAGTTCGTCGGTTCGGGCCATCTCGCCTTCGTCCTTCTGCGAGACGATCTCGCAGATGACGCCGGCCGGGCGCAGGTCGGCCATGCGCGCGAGGTCGACGGCGGCTTCGGTGTGTCCGGGCCGGCGCAGGACGCCACCCTCCTTGGCGCGCAGCGGCACCACGTGACCGGGACGCGTGAAGTCCTGGGCGGTGGAGTTCGGGTCGGCGAGCAGCCGCATGGTGGCGGCGCGGTCGGACGCGGAGATACCCGTGCCGATGCCTTCCTTCGCGTCGACGGTGACCGTGTAGGCGGTGCCGTGCTTGTCCTGGTTGACGCTGTACATGGGAGGCAGACCGAGACGGTCGCAGTCCTCGCCGTCCAAGGGCACGCACAGGTACCCGGATGTGTAGCGGACCATGAACGCCACGAGTTCCGGCGTTGCCTTCTCCGCGGCGAAGATGAGGTCGCCCTCGTTTTCACGGTCTTCGTCGTCGACCACGACGACCGCCTTACCGGCGGCGATGTCGGCGACCGCGCGCTCGATGGTGTCGAACCTCGTCACTTCCCTGGACTCCAACTCTCGTATCCGGACGACTCGTGCTCCGCGTCCACTGTCGATCTCCACAGTACGACGCGTCAGCGCGCGTTCTGCAGGCGCTCCACGTACTTGGCGATCACGTCGACCTCGAGGTTGACGAGGGTGCCCGGCTCGGCGGTGCCGAGCGTCGTCAGCGACAGGGTGGTCGGGATGAGCGAGATCTCGAACCACTCCTGTCCGCGTTCCCCTCCGAGACCCGAGACCGTCAGCGAGACACCGTCGACGGTGATCGAGCCCTTTTCGACGACGTAGCGGGAGATTTCGGCCGGGAGCGAGATACGCACCACCGTCCAGTTCTCCGAGGGTGTGCGGGAGACGACGGCGCCGGTGGCGTCGACGTGACCCTGCACGAGGTGGCCGCCGAGGCGGCTGTTCAGTGCGGCGGCGCGTTCGAGGTTGACGGAGCTGCCGAGGGTGAGCTGTCCGAGCGATGACCGGTTCAGCGTCTCCTGCATCACATCGGCGGTGAAGGACCCACCGTCGAGCACGTCGACGACCGTCAGGCACACCCCGTTGACCGCGATCGAATCGCCGTGCTTGGCGTCGGAGGTGACCAGCGGTCCGCGCACGGTGAAGCGTGCCGCGTCGGCGAGGTCCTCCTTCGCGACGATCTCACCGAGTTCCTCGACGATGCCGGTGAACATGTTCCGCTCCTTAGCTCCCGATCCGCGACCGGGTCCGATTCAGTTGTCCCGGTCCGGGACGAGTGTCAACAGAATGTCCGAGCCGACGGTCTCGACCCGTTCCCGGCGGAACCGTAGCGCGTCGGAGATCGTGCCCACGCCGGTGTCCTCGACGGCGGCCTCACCGGCTCCGAGCACGACGGGCGCCAGATATGCCTGGATGCGGTCGACGCAGCCCGCTGCGAGGAACGCGCCCGCGAGCCGGGGGCCGCCCTCGAGCAGCACGTCGGGTCGATCGCCGAGCGCGTCGAGCACCTCCCCGATGTCGTGGGTGCGCAGCACCAGCGTCGGCGCCGCGTCGTCGAGAACCCTTGCAGAGGTGGGAATCTCACGCATACCGACGACAACCCGCAGCGGCTGGTGCGGCGCGAGTTCACCGTCGGGCAGACGGGCGGTCAGCCACGGGTCGTCGGCGAGGACGGTGCCGGTTCCGACGATGATCGCGTCGAGCCGGCTCCGCTGGTCGTGCACGCGCGCACGCGATTCGGGACCGGAGATCCACTTGCTCGTGCCGTCTGCCGCCGCGCTGCGACCGTCCATCGACGCGGCGTACTTCCACGTCACGTGCGGCCGGCCGGTGCGCTGCCGGTGCAACCATGCCCGCAGCGGGCCGCGGGCGACGGCCTCGGCACCGAGACCGGGATGCACGGTGATGCCCGCGGCGCGGAGGGTGTCGGCGCCTCCCCCGGCGACGGGATTCGGGTCGGCGACGGAGTAGTACACCGTCGCGATCCCCGCCTCGATGAGGGCCTGCGCGCACGGGCCGGTGCGGCCGGTGTGGTTGCACGGTTCGAGGGTGACGACGGCGGTGCCGCCGCGCGCGCGTTCGCCCGCTGCCTCGAGTGCCCGGACCTCCGCGTGCGGACCTCCGGGTGGTGCGGTGGCCCCGACACCTGCCACCGCGCCGTCCGCGTCGAGGATCACCGCGCCGACAGGCGGGTTGGGGCTGGTCGTACCCCGTACGGCCTCCGAGGCATCGAGCGCGAACTGGAGGGCTTCGGCGACCTCGGGTGCGGTCACGGCGCGAGCGTCAGGTGCGGGGACGCGGCCCCGGCCTGCGCCCGCAGCTTGCGGACCGCCTCACCGGGATCGGCGGCGCCGTAGACGGCGGACCCGGCAACGAAGCAGTCCACACCGGCTTCCGCGGCGGCTTCGATGGTGTCGGTGTTGATGCCGCCGTCGATCTCGACGAGCAGACGCAGTTCACCCGAGTCGACGAGGCGGCGCACCTGGCGGGCCTTGTCGAGGACGTCCGGGATGAAGGACTGACCACCGAAGCCCGGCTCGACGCTCATCACGAGCAACGTGTCGAATTCCTTCAGGATCTCGAGATAGGGCTCGATGGGGGTGCCGGGCTTGACGGACAGCCCGGCCTTGCCGCCGGCCGCGCGGATGTCGCGGGCCACGGCGACCGGGTCGTCGGTCGCCTCGGCGTGGAAGGTGACGTTGTGGGCACCGGCCTCGGCGTAGGGCGGTGCCCATCGGCCGGGATTCTCGATCATGAGGTGACAGTCGAGCGGGATGTCGGTCGCCTTCAGCAGCGACTCGACGACCGGGAGACCGAGCGTCAGGTTCGGAACGAAATGGGCGTCCATGACGTCGACGTGGAGCCAGTCGGCACCGGCGACGGCCTGCGCCTCGTCGGCGAGACGAGCGAAATCCGCGGACAGGATGGACGGAGCGATCATCGGGTGGGCCACAACCGACGAGTCTAGTCGGCGCCCTCCACCGGGTCGGACCTGCGTCGGACCGGCGGTCCGCAGCCGAACCCGCCGGGAATGTCCGCTCTCGGGCGCATTGGTGCCATCACGTGGCCGTTATGCCCGGAAGGCTGTGGCAGTCACCCGATCGAAAGGATCATCGTGACCGCTCTCCATCACCGCGAATCCCTCCCTCCCCGACCGGACGGATCGGACACCGTCGACACCTTCCTGATCTCCGACCGCGCAGCCGAACTCGTCGACTTCCTCGTCGCCGTCCTCGAACGTGCCACGCAGCACGGCGCGGAGATCGTCACACGGCCGACGGCTTTCTTCGGCGATGTCGTCGCCCGGTTCCCGGATCCGTCCGGCAATCTCTGATGGATCCAGCGGCACGATCCCGGCGCCGACACATCCGCGTGGACGGACGACGCAGCGACGGACGAGTCGGCGGACCGGTCGGACGTTGCGAGTCCGGAGCTCGGGTACATCCACTCGACACTCATCGAAGCCGTTCGCACCCTGCGGGATCCACGGTCCCGCGCGGTGTGAACGGCGGTCGTCGGACCGGTGCCGCGGGTCGTCAGACCACGCGTGCGAGGGCGTCGAAACGATCGATGTCCTCGCGGCGGCAGACGTGGCTTCCGGCGGTGAGCAGGGCCGCTGTGCCGCAGGCGATCCCGAGGGCGAGCGCGTCCCGCAACGATCGTTCCTGCAGCAGTCCGACGACGAGTCCGGCGACCATGCTGTCGCCGGCTCCGACGGCGCTGCGCACCTTGGCCGCCAGGGCCGGCACCCGCACGGCCTCGTCGGCGGTCACCATGATCGCCCCGTCGGCGCCGAGCGAGACGACCACGATCTCCGTGACACCGGAGGTGACGAGTTCGCGCGCGGCCGTGATCTGCTCGTCGTCGGTGGCCAACTCCCGCCCGGTCCACTCGCACAACTCGTCCAGGCTCGGTTTGACGAGGTAGACACCCGAATCGATACTGGTCAGCGCATCGCCCGACGAGTCGAGGACGAATCGCGCGCCGGCCTCGTGCGCCGCCGCGGCGATGCGCCGGACGAAGGTGCCGGGTACACCGGGCGGGAAGCTGCCGCTCGCCACCACGTACTTCGCGCCTTCGGCGACCTTCTCGAGTGTTGCGAGGCAGCGTTCCTGCTCCTCGTCCGTCAGCTCGGGACCGGGTGTGACGAAACGGTATTCCTGACCGCTGCGGCGGTCGATCGCCGTGAAGCACTCGCGGGTGGACCCGGCGATGGGGACGATGTGCTCCTCGACATCGTCGTCGTCGAGCAGACCGCTCATCTGTTCACCCCGCGCACCACCGGCCGGATAGACGGCGGCGGCCGAGGCACCGAGTACGCGCGCGACCTTCGCGACGTTCACTCCTCCCCCGCCGGCGTCGTAGAACGGCTCGTCGCAGCGGAGCTTGCGTGTGGGCACCACCGCGTCGGTGAAGGTCGTGACGTCGAGTGCCGGGTTCATGGTCAGGGTGACGATCTCGGGCATGACCGGAACCCTATTCGGACCCACCCGCCGGCGCGCGGAACTTCTGGTCACGCCGCCGGCGCTCGGTGCTTGCGCTTCTTCGCCCGGCCCTTGCTGCGACTCGCCACGGCGGAGCCGAGCATCAGCAGGCGCATGGACCGCGCCGCGGCGTCGACGAGCAGGTCGTGACCGTTGGCGACGGCGTCCTCGAGGCGCATCGGGACGGGGATGATCGACGCGATCGCGCCGATCCCGACGTCGTGGACATCGCGCGCCCCCTCGCCGAGCGATCCGGCGATGGCGAGCACCGGAACGCCCGCACGCTGGGCGCGGCGGGCGACCTCCGCAGGTACCTTGCCGCGCGGGGTCTGGAAGTCGATGCTGCCCTCGGCGGTGATGATCAGGTCGGCACGCGCGATCAGGGAGTCGAGATCGATACCAGACAGGCCACTATCGAGCAGCACGTCGAACCGGGAGGCGATCCGGGCGCCGATGCCCGCGGCCAGACCGGCACCGAGGCCGCCGGAGGCGCCGGTGCCCGCCCCGAACCGCACATCCAGCCCGTGTGCCCGCCCGTCCCGCTCGAGCACCTTCGCCCAGCGCTCCAGAGCAGCGGACAGCTCCTCGACCTGCGCGGGTGTCGCACCCTTCTGCGGGCCGAAGACCCGAGCGACGCCGGTCGGACCGCACAGGACGTTGTGGACGTTGCAGGCCAGCACGATCTCGGTGTCGGCGAGCGCCGGGTGCAGACCGTCGAGATCGAGATGCGCGGCGCGCGCGAGGTGCCGTCCGCCGTCGGGTAGTTCGTCGCCGTCGGCGTCGAGGATCCGGGCGCCGAGTGCTCGCAGGGCCCCGGCTCCGCCGTCACTGGTGCCCGAGTCGCCGCAGCCGATCACGATGCGGCGGATGCCGTCGTCGAGTGCCGCGGCAATGAGTTCACCGACCCCGCGGGTGGTGGTGGCACCGGGATCACGGCGATCGGCGGGCACGAGCCGAAGGCCGGCAGCCGAGGCCATCTCGACGACCGCCGTCCCGCGGGTGGCACCGCCGAGACGCGCCCAGCTCGCCCGCACCGGCTCGCCGACGGGACCGGTCACGGTGACCGGGACGAGCGAGCCGCCGGTGGCCTCGGCGAGGATCTCGGCGGTGCCCTCCCCACCGTCGGGAACGGGCACGAGGTCGACGGCGGCGCACGGTAGCGCCCGGCGGACTCCCGCACCGATCGCGGCAGCGACGCCTGGCGCGTCGAGACTCTCCTTGAAACCGCTGGGCGCGACGAGCACGCGATGAGGAACCTTCAACGCCATGACGACTCCGATCGTGGAACGGGACAACTGGGGACGGAACAGGGATCAGACGAACAGCGACAGGCCGAGCAGCGGCCAGACGAACCACGCGAACAGCAGGACCAGCGTGGCGAGGAGCGGACCGAGCCACGCCGCCAGGCGCAGCAGATCCGAGGTCGAGTAGGTGGGGGTGCCGGGCACGTCCGCGAACAGCGTCACGGGCTTGGCCGACGACGGCAGGGTGTGGCAGAAGCCTGCGGCGGCCGTCGAGACAAAGGCCGCGGCGAGCGGATCGACACCGACGCTCGGGGCGAGTGCCACCACGACGGGAACGAGAACGGCGGAGCGGGCCGAGCGCGACTGGATGACCAGGTGGGCCGCGGTGGAGATCACGACCACGACGATCACGAACAGTGGTCCGGCACTCTCTCCGCGCGAGGTGAGTGGGCCGAAGGCCGTCGATGCGAGCCAGTCCGCCGCGCCGCTCGTCGTCAGCGCGGTACCGATCGACAGCGTCGCCGCCATGAACAGCAGCAGGGGCCACGGCACGGTCTTCAGTGCGGGCGCGAGGCGCACGGAACCGTACCGCGGGGAGGTCGCGACGAGCGCACCGAGCAGTGCCACCACCGCCGGGTGGATGCCGTGGACGGGTTCGGTGCACCACAGCACCATCACCACGACCAGCAGAAGGGCGGCGCGGGATTCGGCGACGGAGAGCGGCCCGGAGACCGGGGTGTCGGTCTGCGCGCCGATGTCGGCGGCGGTGACGGTGAGGCGTCCGCGCCGATCGTCGGCGGAGGTGAACAGCAGCAGCACCAGCTCGGCGGCGGCGTGCGACGAGACGATCGCCAGCGGCAGGCCGAGGATCATCCAGGTCGCGAAGTCGAATCCTGTGCCGGTCGCGGTGACGAGGATCTGCGAGGTGATCAGGTGCGCACCGGCGCCGAGCAGCGACGCCACCGCCGACAGCAGGATCACCGTGGGGAAGAGCAACGCGAGTGCCCGCACCAGTCGTGGCCGGTCGGCGAGGACCGTCGCGAGCGCCACGAACACCGGGAGCACCAGTGCGGCACGACCGGAGGTCGACGGCACCGCGAAAGCGGTGACGATCAGTGCCGCCGTCACCAGGTGCACGAGCGCCCGCGGGCTGCGCGCCCCCGTCACCAGGAAGGCCGCGCCGCGCGTCGCCAGACCCGACGACGCCACACCGGAGGCGATCACGAAGGCGGACAACAGGAGCCACACGACGTCGTCGCCGAGGGTCGCGAACAGTGCCTCCGCGTCGATGACACCGACGACCGTGAGGGCCGCGGCAGCGCCGAGCGCCACATAGGTGTCGTCGATTTTCGTGAACACCCACAGCCAGACGGCCACGGCGAACACGATCATGGTGACGGCGGCCGGAGTCGTCAGGTCTGGGTCGGTGCGCGTGAGATACACGAGGAGACCGACGGTGCCGGCGAGGATCCCGACCGCGACGATCCGGCCGGGCGCCGGGATCGCGTGTCTGCGCGGCGGGCGCGGCTGCGGCGCAACGACGCTCGGCGGAACGGTGGCGTGGAAGGTCATCGCAACCGGTACCCCGCGCCGCGGATCGTCTCGACCCGGTCTCCCCCGATCTTGTTGCGCAGCGCGCGCACGTAGACGTCGACGACGTTGGACGCGGGATCGAAGTCGTAACCCCACACGTGCCCGAGGATCTGTTCGCGGGAGAGCACCTGCCCGCGGTGACGCAGGAACACTTCGAACAGGGCGAATTCGCGGCTGGTGAGATCGACGCTCTCCCCGGCGATCTCGGCGCGTCGAGCCCGCAGGTCCAGAGCCATGTCGCCGTCGCGGATCACCGCTGCCGGATCGGCCGCCGAGCTGCTGTCGCCGATGCGCAACCGGATGCGGGCGAGCAGTTCGGCGAACTGGAACGGTTTGCTCACATAGTCGTTGGCACCGCCTTCGAGTCCCGCGACGGTATCGGTGACGCTGTCCCGCGCGGTCAGCACGATCACCGGGGTTCGCACACCTTCACCGCGCAGCCTCTCGAGGACGGTGAAGCCGTCCATGCGGGGCAACCCGATGTCGAGGATCACCAGGTCGAAGGCACCGCTGCGAGCGAGCATCAGTGCGGTCTCGCCGTCGGTGGCGTCGGTGGTGGTGTATCCCGCTGCGCGCAGCCCCTTCTCGAGAAAGGCGGTGATGCGGGTGTCGTCTTCGGCGATGAGGATTCTGCTCACTGTGATGCGGTCCTTCGAGTCTCGGCTGTACCGGGGGAACCGGCCGTGCAGGTCGTGTCGGTCGTGCCGGTGGTTCCTGCGGGGTCTCGTACGGGGAGGTCGATGCCGAACGTCGCGCCGTGTCCGACCGTGCTCTCGACCCAGGCCGAGCCGTGGTGCGCGTCGGCGATGGCGCGGACGATGGCGAGTCCGAGACCCGCCCCGCCTCGTTCGGCGGCGGGTCCGTGCCGGTCGCCGGGGACGGTGCGTCCGCGGCGGAAGCGTTCGAAGATGCGTGCCGCGTCGTCCGGTGCGACCCCGGGTCCGGTGTCCCGGACCCAGATCCGGAGGTGCTCGATACCGTCGTGTTCGACGAAGGCGGATCCGAGCTGGATGACGTCCCCGGGTCGGGTGTGGGTGACGGCATTGGTCGCGTACTGCAGCACGGCCTGGGTGACGCGTTGGGCGTCGATGTCGGCCGTGCCCTCGGCGATCTCCATGAGTTGCCAGTCGCGGGTGCCGAGCATCTGCGCCTTGGCCTCGACGTCGAGCATGAGGTCGGTGACGTCGACCGGTCGTCGCTGCACGAAGTCGGGGCGTTCGGCCTTGGCGAGGACGAGCAGGTCGGTGACGATCCGCGCCATCCGGTCGAGTTCGTCCTCGACGAGCCGGATCGTCTCCTCGCGTGTCGCGTCGTCGGCGTGACCGAGATCCATGAGTTCGAGGTGCCCGCGGATCACGGTGATCGGTGTCCGCAGTTCGTGGCCGGCGTCGTCGACGAACTGCTGCTGCGTGGTGTAGGCCTGTTCGAGGCGGTCGAGCATCGAGTTGAAGGTCTGGGCCAGGGCGGCGATGTCGTCGCGTCCGTGCACGGGCACCCGACTCGTCAGATCCTTCTCGCCGATGGCGGCGGCCACCTCGCGCACCTGGCGGATCGGGGCGAGGATCTGCCCTGCGACCAGCCAGCCGATGATCGCCGTGAGACCGAGGCCGCCGATCGCGACCAGCCCGATGGTGCGGGCGGTGTCGGCGACCTTCGCGCGCTGCTCGGCGGTGAACACGGCGACGATCAGCGCGCCCCGGTCGTCTCCGGAGGTGACGTCGGCGCGGGCCCAGCGCATCTGTCCACCGTCCACTTCGTGGACGCCCGAGCCTGTGGGGGCGTTGAGGATGCGCTCGAACAGCACACCGTCCTCGGTGAGGTTCGCCGGCAGGTCGGGCCGGTCCACCGCGATACGGCGGTCGAAGAGCAACGAACCGTCGACGACGCCGACGATCACCTCGCCCTCCGAGGTGTGCTGGCGGTTGAGATAGACCTCGAGCATCCGCTCCACGGAGGTGAACGGGAACGTCGTGGTGGGGTCGACGCCTTCGGCGGCGAACGCCCGGAATTCGTCGATCTCCTGGGTGATGTCGGCGTTCGCGTCGCGGTCGACGTGGTTGAGGAGCAGCACTCGCGCGGTGACGACGACGGCGACGAGCGCGACGGCCGTGGTCAGCAGGATCCAGCTGAGGATGCGCCATCGGGCAGGGAGCGCGGATCCGCGACCGGGGTGAGGGATGCGGAGGTGACCGGTGCGCTGCGTGCCGGCCTGTTTCCCGGACTCAGTCGTCATCGTCGTCCCAGTCGTCGTCCCCGCTGTCGCCGTCGTCGCTCAAGTCGTCGTCGCCCAAGTCGTCGTCGTCCCAGTCGTCGTCCCAGTCGACCTGAGGGGTCGGCAGGGGCTGGCGTGCGACGTCGGACCAACCCGGATCGGGAACCGGGGCCGGAACCACGGCGGGCGGGGGTGTCTGCGTGTCGGGGACCGACGGTGCGGGCGCCGACTCCGGCTCGGGTTCGGGTCGTACCTCGGAGGCTTCGACCCCGGGGGACGGCGCCGCGGACTCGGTCGTGGTCGGCACGACGGAGACGGTGACCGATGCGTCACCGATCTCGGGCGAGCCCGCCGGTCGTGTCAGGACCTGGCTCCCCCACGCGAGGGCCGCCGGGATCAGCAGCAGCGCTGCGATCACGAGCATGCGTTTCATCACCGGCATGGGGAACAGCATCCTGCACCGGAGTGAATCGATCGTGAAGACCGGATGAGAAGACTTTCATCTTCCCGACGCCGGACACGACGATCCGTGTCCGGCCGTCGCGATCAGCGCAGCACGGTCAGCGCTCGGGTTTACGCAGCGCAGCCATGAACATGGCGTCGGTGCCGTGACGGTGCGGCCAGAGCTGGACTCCCGGCCCCTCCCCGATCTGCGGCACGCCGGGGACGAGTTCGCGCGTGTCGAGCTGTTCGACACCGTGGCGGCGCACCGCGTCGGACACGACGGCGACCGTCTCCGAGACGTGCGGCGAACACGTCGAATAGAGCACCACACCCCCGGGACGCAGCAGCCCGATCGCCGATGCGAGCAGTTCCTTCTGCAATCGCACCAGTTCGGCGACGTCGCCGGGTTGCCTGCGCCACCGCGCCTCGGGACGCCGACGCAACGCGCCGAGTCCCGTGCAGGGCGCGTCCACGAGGATCCGGTCGTAGCCCGGTTCGAGTCCGGGCTCGCGACCGTCGGCGACGTGCACGGTCACCGGCAGGTCGCGGGCGGTCTTGCGGACCAGCTCCGCGCGATGTTCGACCGGTTCGACCGCGTCCACGGCGAACCCGTCGATCGCGGCGATGGCGCCGAGCAGTGCCGCCTTTCCACCCGGTCCCGCGCACAGATCGAGCCAGCGGCCCCGATCCTCGCCGACGAGGGGCGCGAGGGTGAGGGCACGTGCGACGAGCTGACTACCTTCGTCCTGGACCGCGGCCATACCCTCCCGGACGGGTTCGAGGCGGCCGGGATCACCGTGCTCGAGGTGCACCGCATAGGGCGACCACGGTCCGATCTCACCTCCGGTGACGAGCGCGAGTTCCTCCGCGGTGATGACCCCCGGGCGAGCGACGAGGTGGACGATCGGGCGCGCGTCGTCGGCGGCGAGGACGTCGGCGAGTTCGGAGGCGTCCGATCCGAGCGCGTGGGCGAACGCCTGCGCGATCCACAGAGGGTGGGCGTACCGGAAGGCCAGGTGACCCACCGGGTCGCGGTCCGGATCGGGGGCGAGCAGCGTGATCCACTCCTCCTCCGAACGCTCACCCACACGACGAAGCACCGCGTTGACGAAACCTGCTCGGCCCGATTCGAATTCGGCCCGGACTAGGTCGACGCTCGTGGCGACGGCGGCGTGCGGGGCGACGCGCGTGCGCAGCAACTGGTAGGCACCCAGACGCAGTACGTCGAGCAACGCGCCGTCGATCTCGTCGACGGGACGGTTCGCGGCATCGGCGATCACGGCGTCCAGCAGGCCTCGGGCGCGGGCCGCGCCGTAGGTGAGCTCGGTGGCCAGGGCAGCGTCGCGCGCGTCGAGATGCCGCTCCCGGAGCAGCGACGGGAGAACGAGATTGGCGTAGGCGTCCCGTTCGCGCACGGCGCGCAGTACGTCCCGCGCGGCGACGCGTGCGGGGTCGGCGGGTGGCTTCGACGGTCGGCGGGCGTGTTCGGACGCCGGATTGCGGTTCGGCTTCCCTCCGCCGTTCCGTCCACCGCGACCTGCGGGGTTCCGTCCTCCGGGATTGCGCTTGCCCCGCGGGGGCCTGCCGGATTCGCTCATCGCGCACGCACCTTCGGGTCGAGACGGGCGCCGCGCGCCCAGTCCGTGGCTGCCATCGCCTTCTTCCCGGGCGGTTGCACCGTCCCGAGCCGGACGGCAGTGGTAGCGGTACCGACGAGCACGCCGTCCTTGCGGATGTCGAGCTCACCGGGCTCGAGGGTCTCGTCGGTCACCGTCACGGGACCGATCTTCACGCGCAGGTCGCCGATCATCGTCCACGCACCCGGAGCGGGGGTGACGGCGCGAATTCGCCGGTCGACGACGTGTGCGGGGAGGGTCCACTGCACCTGGGCTGCCTCGACGGTGACCTTGGGCGCGTGTGAGACACCGTCGGCCGGCTGCGGCGCAGGCGTGAGGATGCCGTCCTCGAGACCGTCGAGGGTGGATTCGAGCAGCGTCGCACCGGCCTCGGCGAGGCGGCCGAGCAGGTCGCCGGCAGTGTCGGTGGGACGGATCGTCTCGGTGACGACGCCGTAGACCGGACCGGTGTCGAGTCCGGCCTCGAGCCGGAAGGTGCTCGCTCCGGTGATCTCGTCACCGGCAGCGATCGCCGCCTGCACGGGCGCCGCGCCGCGCCAGGCGGGCAACAACGAGAAGTGGAGGTTCACCCATCCGTGCACAGGGATGTCCAGGACGTCCTGCGGGATCAGGGCGCCGTAGGCCACCACGGGGCAGCAGTCGGGTGCGAGTTCGGTCAGTCGCGCGACGAACTCGGGGTCGCGCGGCGAGCGCGGCGTGAGGACCTCGATGCCGTGTTCGTCGGCGATCTGCCCCACAGCGGATCGCACGACCTTCCGGCCGCGACCGGCGGTGGTGTCGGGGCGGGTGACCACCGCGACGACCTCGTGGCGCGACGACTCGATGAGGCGGAGCAGCGACGGGACGGCGGGTTCCGGCGTTCCCGCGAAGACCACGCGCATGTCAGAGCACCGCCGGGCAGGAGGTGGGAGGCGCTGCGTGTGGACTGTGCGGGGATGTCACGGATGCTGCTCCAGTTCTCGACGGCGATGACCTCTCACAGTCTAGGGAGTCGACGTCGTGCGACCTGCATCACCGCGCCGGGCGGTCACCTCGCGGAGGCCGACACCGGAGAGCGTGGAGCTCAGGTCTCGGAACTCGGGTGTCTGCGTTCAGGTGTTGGACTGGAGGATCAGTTCGGGGATGCCGGTGCCGAGCGCGACAGGGGTGCACTCCCCGATCGCGTACCGGTCGGGATCGAGTGCATGCCGCGCGAGCTGCAGCGAGAACGGGTCGTAGACCATGTTGAAGTGACCGGTCAGATCCTGCGGGCACAGCTCCTGGATCACGTGGTTGACGGCGCCCTCACCATGGAGTGCGACATTGCCGGCGGGCTGGATGACCTCGTCGACCTCGCTGCCGATGGTCGTGTAGCGCACACCGGGCACGGTGTCGGTGGGTGTGTTGAGCTCGGTGAGCAGTTCCGACCCCTGAAGCTGCTGCACGAGGGCGACGGAGAACTCGCCCTCGACGATGTCGGTCGCTCCGGGCAGCGCGGCGAAGGCGGCCCCGATGCCGTAGAAGGTGCCGCCGTAGCTCGGCGACGCGATCCCGACCCACCGGTCGACGACCTCGGCACCTCCGAGCTCGTTGATGTAGTAGCGGGCCACGGTGGCTCCCTGCGAGTAACCGACGACATCGACCTCCACCGCACCGGTGGCGTCGAGAACCTCGGTGACGAACTCACCGAACTGTGCTGCGGAGACCCGGATGTCGCCCGTGCCGTAGTCCTCGGCACCGTCGGCGAACCCGTAGTTCAGGGCGAACACGCACCAGCCTGACGCGGCGAGCAGCGGTGAGAGAGCAGCGAAGTCGGAGTAGGCGTTGGAATCGGTGCCGTGCGCGAGCACCACCGGACGAGGGTGCTCCTCGGACGGAACACACGCGAAGTCGTTGCTACCGGCGGGGGCGACATCGGGGTTGTTCTCGGCGTATTCGGCCGCTTCGGCGTGCCCGGTGGCCACCGGTCCCGCCGGGACGGGCACGCTGCTGTACGACCCCTCCCCGAGACCGAGGATCGGTCCGTCGTCGGACGGGAGCGGCTGCGCCGCCGCTGCGCCCGCAGTCAGTGCCGCCGTACCCACAGTCAGCATCGCGACGACACACGCTCCGACGACACCACCGACACTCCGCCCGGCACCCATTCGTCCGCCCTCTCCTCCTGTGCCTCCCCGGCACCTACGGAAGAGATCGGTCACAATCACCGGCTCCGTTACTGTGACAAATAATATCTCCGGCAACGCGTGTCGCTGTCGTACATATGTAGGACAGCAGCGGGCGGTCTTGCGCTCGGTCCGTGCCGGATCGACACTGGGAACAGCCTCCGTCGACGGAAACTCCACGGTGCGAACACGGTGCCCCGCACCGTCCTCGCAGATCCCCGCCTGCGCTCCGCAGGTCTCGTTGCTCGTCGATTCACGGGAGTCGTCATGATCACCGATCCCGACGGACCTGCCGATACCCGAATCATGGGAATCGTGCATTCCGCCCTCCGCCGCGACCTCCTCCGCATCGAGGTCGCCACCTCGACGAAGACATGGCAGGAGACTCACCGAGTGGCTCTCGCCGATCACGTGTTGTGGATGATGGATTTCCTGCACCATCACCACGAGTCCGAGGACCGTGGGCTCTATCCGCGCGTGGTGCAGTGCAATCCCGACGCGGCGCCGCTCGTGGAGAGAATGAACGCCGACCACCGCACCATCGAGCCTGCGATCGCCGCCGTCGAGGACGCCGCCCGGGATTTCCGCGCCGACCGCCCCGGTTCCGGGGAGGCACTCGGTGCAGCACTGTCCCGCCTGTCCGAGGTGCTACTACCCCATCTCGAACGCGAGGAGCGGGAGATGATGCCGCTGGTCTCGACCAGTATCACCGATGCGCAGTGGCGGGCGTGGGACGACGAGTTCAACATCAAACCGAAAGGGATGCAGCAGCTCGGCAAGGAAGGGAACTGGCTCATCGACGGTCTCGACGACTCCTCGCGCGATCACGTCGTGCATCTCGTACCGCCCGTACCGCGCTTCGTCCTGCTGCACATCCTCGGCATACGCCATCGCCACGACTTCGCGGCCCTGTGGAAGGGCACGGACGCCGCATCGATTCCGTCGCAACCGATTCCGAAAGCGGCCTAGCCGGGCGGTGGCGATCCGCACCCGCTCACCTCGGCCGGTTCAGCCGATACGCGGCGGATCCACCTGGACCCGCAGCGGACCGTCCGCGCGACGCGCCGTGCGGGTGGCCTGGGCGTCGCGCAGGGCGCGACCGAGTGCGCGACCGCGCTCGCGTGCGACCCGCACGATCATCCGGTGCACGTTCTCCGGTTCCGGTCCCTCGGACCCGAACGGCAGTCGTTGACCCGGCGGGAGCGGCACGGGCCCGAGCAGCTCGGCTCCCTCGGGCAGATGTGTGGCTTCGAGGAGTTCGGCGACAGCCGCGGACGCCCCGTCGATCGCGGCCATGTGGACCGCGGGCGGAAAACCGACCTCGGCTCGTTCGGAGACCTCGGACTGGGCGTGTCCCACGGGATCCCAGCGCACAAGAGCTTGCACGGTGGGGATGCCGGAATCGGCGACGACCACGACCTGTCCCCCGTCGGCGAACGACCGCACGAGCGCCGACGCGGTGAGCCAGCGGCGCATCGTCTCCTCGGTAGCGCGCAGATCGGCCCGGCCGAGCAGCGCCCACCCGTCCAGGAGCAGCGCCGCCCCGTAACCGCCCTCGGCGACGGGTTCGGCACCCACAGTGGAGACGACGAGCGACGCCGAACCGGGCACGGTGTGCTTGACGTCGTTGCCGCCGGAGGTCACGACCGGCACACCGGGGAAGGCGCGGCCCAGTTCTTCGGCGGTGCGAGCCGCCCCGACCACCACGGCCCGCAACGAGCGCGCGCCGCACGCGTGGCAACGGTGGCGCGCATCGGCGACACCGCACCAGCGGCATGCCGGGATCGCGGCGCCGTCGGGACCGGCCGCCGTGGGCAGTGCGAGCGGACCGTTGCAGTGCCGGCACCGGGCGGGTGCCCGGCACTTTCCGCACGCGAGCGCGGGCACGTATCCGCGCCGCGGTACCTGCACGAGCACCGGACGGTCGGCCGCGAGGGCGGATCGGGCGGCGGCGAACGCGATGGCAGGCAGTCGCGCGGCACGCGCGGCCGGATCCCGTGCGAGTGCGTGGTCGCTGTCGGCGAGGGCCGTGACCTTCGGCGCGCACGACCGTACGACGTCGCGGGGTGCCACGAGATCGTGTGCCCAGCCGGCGTCGACGAGCGCCTGGGTCTCCGCGGTACGGGCGTGCCCGGCGATCACGATGGCGGCACCGACGGCGTGGGCGCGCAGAGCAGCCACTTCGCGGGCGTGCGGATACGGGGACCGTGGTTCGCAGTGCAGGTCGTCGCCGTCGTCCCACACCACGAGGAGCCCGAGATCGGGGGTCGGGGCGAAGGCCGCTGCCCGGGTCCCGACGACGATGCGCGCGGATCCGCGCAGCGCCGCGAGCCAGCGCCGATACCGCTCGGCCGGCCCGAGGCCGGCGGCGAGGCCGACGACGTGATCGGCGCCGGCGACGTCTGCACACGCCTTCACGAGACGGTCGAGGTCGCGCTGATCGGGAACGACGAGCACGGCCGCCTTCCCCGAGGCGAGGGTCAGCGCGGCGAGTTCGGCGAGCCGTCGGGGCCAGTCCTCACCGGGCAGCGCCTGCCAGGCCGCGCGCGGGGCGCGGCCGCCGCCGAGCGCTTCGAGGAAGTTCTCGCCGTGCCGGTACCGGCCCCACGCGGCGGGATCGATCTCCGGAACAGGCGGTGGTTCCGGTGTGCGCGGTGTCTCGGCTTCGACACGTGCGTGTCGCGGAGGTACCGCCAGACGCAGCACGTCGGCCCGGGTCCCGGCATAGCGGGTCGCGACTTCCTCTGCCAGAGCAGCGATCTCGGGCGTGAGGACCTGTTCGGACGAGACGACCCGGTCGAGCCGGCCGAGCTTGCCGGTGTGATCGCTCGTCGCGGCGCGTGCGAGCAGGAAACCGTCGACCAGACGTCCGGCGAAGCGGACGCGGACGCGGACGCCCGGGCGGGCGTCCGCGTCCAGGTCGCGCGGGATCAGGTAGTCGAACTCCCGGTCGAGGTGCGGAACCGGTAGCAGCGGGAGAACCCGCGCGACCGGATCGACCTCGGCGGCGTCGAAATCAGCAGCCACCCGGGCCCGATCGGAATCTACAGACCGGCGGCCGCGCGCAGCTTGTCGGCGCGGTCGGTGTTCTCCCACGGCAGCTCGATGTCGGTACGGCCGAAGTGGCCGTACGCAGCGGTCTGCGCGTAGATCGGGCGCAGCAGGTCCAGGTCGCGGATGATCGCGCCCGGACGCAGGTCGAAGACCTCACCGATGGCCTGCTGGATGCGGGCCGGGTCGGTCTTCTCGGTGCCGAAGGTCTCGACGAACAGACCCACCGGAGCCGCCTTGCCGATCGCGTAGGCGACCTGCACCTCGATGCGGTCGGCGAGACCGGCGGCGACGGCGGTCTTGGCGACCCAGCGCATCGCGTAGGCGGCCGAACGGTCGACCTTCGACGGGTCCTTGCCGGAGAACGCGCCACCACCGTGACGGGCCATGCCACCGTAGGTGTCGACGATGATCTTGCGGCCGGTGAGGCCGGCGTCGCCCATCGGGCCGCCGAGGACGAACGATCCGGACGGGTTGACCAGCAGACGCACGTCGGCCGTGTCGAGGTCGGCCAGGTTCGGGTCGGCGAGCACCGCATCGACGACGTGGGTGCGCAGATCCGGCGTGAGCAGGTTGTTCAGATCGATATCGGCGGCGTGCTGCGTCGAGATGACGATCGTGTCGAGACGGACGGGCTTGTCGCCGTCGTACTCGATGGTGACCTGGGTCTTGCCGTCGGGACGCAGGTACGGCAGGACCGCAGACTTGCGGACCTCGGTGAGCCGGCGCGACAGGCGATGTGCGAGGGAGATCGGCAACGGCATGAGTTCGGGCGTGTCGGAGCACGCGTAGCCGAACATCAGGCCCTGGTCGCCGGCGCCCTGGCGGGCGACCTCGTCGTCGGTGAGCACACCGCTGCGCGCCTCGTGCGAGACGTCGACGCCGCCGGCGATCTCGGGCGACTGCGCGCCGATCGCGATGTTGACACCGCAGGAGTTGCCGTCGAAGCCTTTCGACGACGAGTCGTAGCCGATCTCGAGCACCCGATCGCGGACGATCTTGGGGATGTCGGCGTACGCCGAGGTGGTGACCTCACCGACCACGTGCACCTGGCCCGTGGTGACGAGGGTTTCCACAGCTACCCGGGCACGAGGATCCTCGGTGAGGAGCGCGTCGAGAACCGAGTCGCTGATCGCGTCACAGATCTTGTCCGGATGCCCTTCGGTCACGGACTCACTGGTGAAAAGACGACCGCCGGTCTTGCTCACGAAACTCCCTCTCGACTGTGCGCCAAGCGCTGGACGGACAAACCGTATGGAGCATGCGCTCCCCGATCGGGCCGGAGAGACCCGATCGCAGTGCCGACGCTACTGCTCCGCAGGCGTCGGCGCGAGTATTGAAATCACCCGATTCTGCTGCGTTCCGCCAGCAGAGGTCCCAGTGCGTCGAGCACGCGGCTGGCCATGAGGGCCTTCGAGCCGTGGGCGAGGGCGGTTTCCGAACCGTCCGCGGACAGCAACCAGCCGTTGTTGTCGTCGACCTCGAACGCCTTGCCTTCGCCGACGGCGTTGACGACGAGCAGATCGCATCCCTTGCGGGCGAGCTTCTCGCGGGCGTAGGTGAGCACGTCGCCGTGTTCGTCGCCGGTCTCCGCCGCGAACCCGACGATGACCGTCTCGGCGGACAGGCCGCCTTCGGCACGCGCCCGAACGAGACCGGCGAGGATGTCGTCGTTCTTCGTCAGCGCGATGGAGTCGGGCTCGCCCTCACCCTTCTTGATCTTGCTGGTCGCGAAGGTGGAGGGCCGGAAATCGGCGACGGCCGCGGACATGATGACCGCGTCCGCACCCGAGGCGTGCTTGGCGACGGCGTCCTGCATCTGCGCGGCCGTCTGGACCCGCACGACATCGACCGCGGCCGGGTCGTCGAGCCCCGCGATGCTGCCGGCGACGAGCGTGACGTCGGCGCCGCGTTGGGCGGCGAGACGGGCGAGCGCGTAGCCCTGCTTGCCGGACGACCGGTTGCCGAGGAAGCGCACCGGGTCGAGGGGCTCGCGGGTACCGCCGGCGGACACGACGATGCGGCGACCGACGAGGTCGCGGGGCAGCGCGTCGGCCCGCTCGAGCAGCAAGGAGGCCAGATTGAAGATCTCGTCGGGTTCGGGCATGCGCCCGGCACCGGTGTCCTTGCCTGTCAGCCGACCCGAGGCCGGTTCGACGACCACGGCACCGCGGCGACGCAGCGTCGCGACGTTGTCGACGGTCGCGGGATGCTCCCACATCTCGGTGTGCATCGCGGGCACGAACATCACGGGGCACCGCGCGGTGAGCAGGGTGGCCGTGAGGAGGTCGTCGGCGCGACCCGCGACCGCCCGTGCCATGAGGTCGGCGGTGGCCGGAGCGATGACGACGAGGTCGGCCTCCTGCCCGAGCCGGACGTGCTGCACCTGCGGCACCTCGGCGAACACCCCGGTCTGCACGGGATTGCCGGAGAGCGCCTCGAAGGTGGCGCGCCCGACGAATTCGAGGGCGGACTCCGTCGGGACGACCCGCACGTGGTGTCCGCTCTCGGTGAAGGCACGGATCAGTGCGCAGGACTTGTAGGCGGCGATGCCACCGGCGACACCGACGACGATGCGGCGGCGCTGCACGGATCCGGCCTCGCCGCTCGAAGCGGGGTTGCTCACTCGCCTTCGGTGTGCTCGAGCAGATCCGAGTGGATCTCGCGCATGGCGATCGACAGCGGCTTCTCCTGCAGACCCGGCTCCACGAGGGGGCCGACGTACTCGAGGATGCCGTCGCCGAGCTGGTTGTAGTAGTCGTTGATCTGGCGTGCCCGCTTGGCGGCGTAGATCACCAGCGCGTACTTCGAGGAGGCGCGCTCGAGCAGCTCGTCGATAGGCGGGTTGGTGATACCCGTGGGGGTGTCGTAGACCGGAAGGGTGTTGCCCTCGAGGTCGGTCGCGGCTGCCTGGATGCTGCTCACTCGGTGTTCTCCTGAGATGTCGCGGGATGGGAGGGCGCCGGAACCGGCAGCCGGACGCGCTCGAGGCGCGGACGGTCAGTCGGCTCCGGGTCCAACCAACAAGGATACCAATTCATCGCAGGCCCGGTCGACATCGTCGTTGATGATCACGACATCGAACTCGTCCTGCGCGGCCAGTTCGCTGCGGGCGGTATCGAGCCTGCGAGCGACGACCTCGTCGGTTTCGGTGCCTCGGCCGGTGAGGCGCTCGACGAGCACCTCCCAACTGGGCGGGGCGAGGAAGGCGAGGACTGCGTCCTGCATCGCTGCACGGACGGCCCGCGCACCCGCGAGGTCGACCTCCACGAGCACCGGATGTCCCTCGGCGAGTGCGTCGAGCACCGGCTTGGCCGGCGTGCCCGATCGCTGCAGGCCGCCGTGGATGTCGGCCCATTCGAGCAGTTCGCCGGCTTCGATCATCCGGTCGAACTCGGCGCGGCCGACGAAGTGGTAGTCCACTCCGTCCACCTCGCCCGGTCGCGGGTCCCGGGTGGTGGCCGAGACACTGAAGTGCAGATCCGGGATCCGGCTCCGCAGAAGGCGTACGACGGTCGACTTACCCACCGCGGAGGGTCCGGCCAGTACCACCAGCCGGCCCCTCCGCGTTGCGGGTGCGCTGTCCGTCACGGGTCGTGCGTCAGCTACCACGTGCTCAGGCGTCGAAATCGAACCTGGCGAGCAGGGCCTTGCGCTGACGGTCGCCGAGGCCGCGCAGACGGCGGGTCGGGGCGATCTCCAGCTCGGTCATGATTTCCTGCGCCTTGACCTTGCCGACCTTCGGCAGGGCCTCGAGCAGAGCCGACACCTTCATCTTGCCGAGGATCTCGTCGTTCTCGGCGTCCTTGAGCACCTGCTTGAGGTCGGTGCCGCCGCGCTTGAGGCGCTCCTTGAGCTCAGCCCGGGCACGACGGGCAGCAGCCGCCTTCTCCAGAGCAGCGGCGCGCTGCTCATCGGTCAGCTGGGGAAGGGCCACGGTTCCTCCGTCTCATCGTTGGCTTTCGAGTCTTCACCGCTGTAACCAGCGGCGATAGCGACCGTACTCACGACCACCGACGAATGCGAACCCACCCCCCGGCGATCCGCTCGAAAATCCGTGCGGTAGTGCACGCCGTTTCCGCAGTGGATCTCGCACCCTCCGATCGGCGTCGAGACATCGCCACGAACTGCTCGAACAGTGAAAAACCGCAGGTCACCGGGTATTCGATGCGACAGAGCGGGCCACATCGGGTCGGGCGGCTCCCCGGCTCACCGACCCGCTGCTCCGGCGCTTCGGCGGGCCGAGAAATTTTTTTCCCATTCCGCGTGTCGCGCCACTCCGAGCGCAGGTCAGAGTGCATACGAGCGATATGTACGACTCGTGCCCGGATCGCGCGTGGCGATCCGGGCACGAGAGTCGAACGTCTCAGTTCGTCAGGAAGGCGAAGCCGTCCAGGGTGCGGGCGACGGCGGCCCGCAGGTCGGCGACGGACGGGCCGGCCCGCAGCACGTCGCGTGAGACGTTGGGCACGACCGCCCGCAGGTGGTCGCCTGCGAGTCGTCGCACGTCGTCGGCGGTGCCGCCCTGGGCCCCCACTCCGGGCATCAGGATGGGCCCGTGGAGGTCGGACAGGTCCGGTGCCTCGGTGAGGGTCGCACCGACCACCACACCCACGGAGCCGAGCCCTGCGGCCCCGTCCGTGGGGGCAGCGCTGTTGCGAGCAGCGCACTCGTCCACCACGGCCTGCGCGACGGTGCGCCCGTCGTCCAGCCGCGCGCGTTGGAACTGGGCACCCTCGGGATTGGAGGTCGCCGCGAGCACGAACACCCCGCGGCCCGTTCCGGCGGCCAGATCGAGCGCCGGGGCGAGCGAACCGAAACCCAGATACGGGGAGACGGTCACCGCGTCCGAGCACAGCGGAGAGCCGTCCGACAGCCAGGTGCGTGCATAGGCGTCCATCGTGGAGCCGATGTCACCGCGCTTGGCGTCGGCGAGGACGAGCGCCCCCGCCTCCCCCAGGTGCGCGATGGTGCGTTCGAGAACCGCGAGACCGGCGGAGCCGTAGGCCTCGAAGAACGCCACCTGCGGCTTGACGACCGCGACGGTGTCGCCGAAGGCCTCGACGCACAGTTCACCGAACCGAGCCAGGCCGTCGACGTCGTCGGCGAGCCCCCACGCGGTGAGGAGCCCCGGATGCGGGTCGATGCCCACGCACAGCGGCCCGCGGCGCCCGAGAGCGTCCGCGAGTCGCTGCCCGAAGGGCGTCACGCCTGTTCGGCGGGCACGCCGCGCAGCCGCGCGTGCATCCGCTGGATCGAGCTGACTCCGATCTCGCCGCGCAGTGCCGCCTCGATACCCTGCACGGCCGCGGAGGCACCCTGCACCGTGGTGACGCACGGGATGTTCGCGGCGACCGCCGCGCTGCGGATCTCGTAACCGTCCACGCGCGGACCGGCGTTGCCCCAAGGGGTGTTGATGACCATGTCCACATCGCCGGCGCGGATACGGTCGACGACGTCGAGTGCGCCTTCCGGCTTGTCCTCGCCGGAGACCTTGTAGACCTGCTCGCACGGAACACCGTTGCGGCGCAGCACTTCTGCTGTTCCCACGGTGGCCATGATGTGGAAGCCCAGGTCGGCGAGGTGCTTGACCGGGAAGATCATCGACCGCTTGTCCTTGTTCGCGAGCGAGACGAAGACCGTGCCGGAGGTCGGCAGGGAACCGTAGGCGGCGGTCTGGCTCTTCGCGAACGCGGTTCCGAAGTCGTCGTCGAGGCCCATGACCTCACCGGTGGACTTCATCTCCGGGCTGAGCAGGGTGTCGATGCCCGTGCCGTCGGCACGCCGGAACCGGTTGAAGGGCAGCACCGCTTCCTTCACCGCGACCGGTGCGTCGAGCGGAATGTCGCTGCCGTCGCCCTCGGCCGGGAGGATGCCCGCGGCACGCAGCTCGGCGATGGACTCGCCGAGCATCACCCGGGCGCAGGCCTTGGCGAGCTGCACCGCGGTCGCCTTCGACACGAACGGCACCGTTCGGGAGGCACGGGGGTTCGCCTCGAGGACGTAGAGGATGTCGTCCTTGAGCGCGTACTGGACGTTGAGCAGGCCCTTGACGCCGATGCCCTTCGCGAGCGCGGCCGTCGAGCGGCGCACGTTCTCGATGTCGGCGCGGCCCAGAGTGATCGGCGGCAGTGCACAGGCCGAGTCGCCGGAGTGGATGCCGGCCTCCTCGATGTGCTCCATGATCCCGCCGATGTACACGTCGGTGCCGTCGCACAGCGCGTCGACGTCGATCTCGACGGCGTCGTCGAGGAAGCGGTCGACGAGCACGGGGCGGTCGTCGGAGATCTCGGTGGCGTTGGAGATGTAGGTCTCGAGCGCCTTCTCGTCGTAGACGATCTCCATGCCGCGACCACCGAGCACGTAGGACGGGCGCACCAGCACCGGGTATCCGATGCCGGCGGCGATCTCGCGCGCACCCTCGAAGGTGGTGGCCGTGCCGTACTTCGCGGCCGGCAGGTCGGCCTCCTCGAGCACGCGCCCGAACTCACCGCGATCTTCCGCGAGGTCGATGGCCTCGGGCGAGGTACCGACGATCGGCACCCCGGCGGCCTTCAGGCGACGCGCCAGGCCGAGCGGGGTCTGGCCGCCCAGCTGGACGATGACGCCGGCGACGGTGCCGGACTCGCACTCGGCGCGGTAGACCTCGAGGACGTCCTCGAAGGTCAGCGGCTCGAAGTACAGGCGATCGGCGGTGTCGTAGTCGGTCGAGACCGTCTCGGGGTTGCAGTTGACCATCACGGTCTCGTAGCCGGCCTCGGACAGCGTCAGCGCGGCATGGACGCACGAGTAGTCGAACTCGATGCCCTGACCGATGCGGTTCGGGCCGGAGCCGAGGATGAGCACCTTGGGCTTGTCGCGCTGCTCCGCGACCTCGGACTCGGCCGCGGGGTCGAGCTCGTAGGTCGAGTAGTGGTACGGCGTCTTGGCCTCGAACTCGGCGGCGCAGGTGTCCACGGTCTTGTAGACCGGGTGGATGCCGAGCTCCTGACGCAGGGCGCGCACCTCGTCCTCGGAGGCGAACTGCGCCGGGCGCAGGGCCGCGATCTGCCGGTCGGAGAAGCCGTGGTGCTTGGCGTAGCGCAGCTCGGTGGCACCGAACTGCTCGGCGTTGCGGACGTCCTGGCCCAGCTCGACGATGTGCGCGAACTGCTCGAGGAACCACGGGTCGATCTTCGTGGCGTCGAAGAGCTGCTCGACGGTCGCACCGAGCTCCAGGGCCCGGGCGATCCGGTAGAACCGGCCGTCCGTGGGGGTGCGGATCTCCTCGAGGATCTCGTCGAGAGTGCCCTCGATCTCGGGGCCCGTCCAGAAGCCCGCGGACTTCGTCTCGAGCGAGCGCAGCACCTTGCCGAAGGCCTCGGAGAAGTTGCGGCCGATCGACATGGCCTCACCGACCGACTTCATGGTGGTGGTGAGAGTGCCGTCGGCGCCGGGGAACTTCTCGAAGGCGAACCGCGGGGCCTTGACCACGACGTAGTCGAGGCTCGGTTCGAAGCAGGCCGGGGTCTCCTTGGTGATGTCGTTGACGATCTCGTCGAGCGTGTAGCCGATGGCGAGCTTGGCGGCCATCTTCGCGATCGGGTAGCCGGTGGCCTTCGACGCGAGTGCCGACGACCGCGACACGCGCGGGTTCATCTCGATGACGACGAGCCGGCCGTCGCGCGGATCCATCGCGAACTGGATGTTGCAGCCGCCGGTGTCGACACCGACCTCGCGCAGGATGGCGATCGAGAGGTCGCGCATCTTCTGGTACTCGCGGTCGGTGAGGGTCATCGCGGGAGCGACGGTCACCGAGTCGCCGGTGTGCACACCGACCGGGTCGACGTTCTCGATCGAGCAGACGATGACGACGTTGTCGGCGCCGTCGCGCATGAGCTCGAGCTCGTATTCCTTCCAGCCGAGGATGGACTCCTCGATGAGCACGTTCGCGGTGGGCGAGGCCGCGAGGCCGCCGCCGGCGATGCGCTCGAGGTCGGCGTCGTCGTAGGCCATGCCGGAGCCGAGGCCACCCATCGTGAAGGAGGGGCGCACGACGACCGGGAAGCCGAGTTCTGCGACGGTCGCGCGGACTTCGTCCATCGTGTAGCAGACGGCCGAGCGGGCGGACTCGCCACCGCACTTGGCGACGATGTCCTTGAACTTCTGCCGATCCTCGCCGCGCTGGATCGCGTCGAAGTCGGCGCCGATGAGTTCGACGTCGTACTTGTCGAGGATGCCGCGCTCGGACAGGGCGACAGCGGTGTTGAGGGCGGTCTGGCCGCCGAGGGTCGCGAGCACCGCGTCGATCGGGGTGCCGTTGGCCTGCTCGGTCGCGATGACCTTCTCGACGTAGTCGGCGGTGATCGGCTCGATGTAGGTCGAGTCGGCGAACTCGGGGTCGGTCATGATCGTGGCCGGGTTCGAGTTGACCAGGGAGACGCGCAGGCCCTCCTCGCGGAGCACCCGGCACGCCTGGGTGCCCGAGTAGTCGAACTCACAGGCCTGTCCGATGACGATCGGGCCGGACCCGATGACCAGGACGTGGGAGAGGTCGGTACGGCGTGGCATCAGTTCTTCTCTCCCTCGAGCATGCGGGTGAAACGATCGAACAGGTAGGCGGCGTCGTGCGGTCCGGCCGCCGCTTCGGGGTGGTACTGCACGGAGAAGGCACGGCCGTCGAGGAGCTTGACGCCCTCGACCGCACCGTCGTTGGCGCAGGTGTGGCTGACGACCGCGCGACCGAACGGGGTGTCGAACTCCTGGCCGGCCTCGCCTTCGAGCGCGAACCCGTGGTTCTGCGCGGTGATCGCGATGCGGCCGGTCTCGTGCTCGACCACCGGGATGTTGATGCCGCGGTGACCGAACTTCATCTTGTAGGTGCCCAGGCCGAGCGCGCGGCCGAGGATCTGGTTGCCGAAGCAGATGCCGAACAGGGGCAGACCCTGGCCGAGCACCTCCTTGGTCAGGTGCACCGCGCCGTCGGCGGTCGCCGGGTCGCCCGGCCCGTTGGACAGGAAGACGCCGTCGGCCTTCAGGTCGAGGATGTCGTGCAGCGTCGCGGTGGACGGCAGCACGTGCACGCGGATGCCGCGCTGGGCGAACATGCGCGGGGTGTTGGTCTTGATGCCGAGGTCGATGGCCGCGACGGTGAAGCGGGCCTCGCCGTCGGTCGGTTCGACGACGTAACCGGAGGAGGTGCTCACCTCGCCGGCGAGGTCGGCGCCGAGCATCGAGGGCTGGCTCTTCACACGGTCGAGCAGGACGTCGATGTCGAGGTCGTCACCCTTCCAGGCGAGGGCGTCGCCAGAGAAGATCCCGGCGCGCATCGAACCGCGGGTGCGCAGGTGCCGCACGAGTGCGCGGGTGTCGATGCCCGCCAGACCCACGATGTTCTGCCGCTCGAGTTCGTCCTGCAGCGAGCCGGTGGCGCGCCAGCTCGACACTCGACGCGAGGGGTCGCGGACGATGAAGCCGGCCACCCAGATCTTGGACTCGGCGTGATCGCCGGTGGGGCCGACGGACTCGTTGTCCTCGTGGTTCCAGCCGGTGTTGCCGATCTGCGGTGCCGTGGCCACCACGATCTGCCGGTGGTAGCTGGGATCGGTGAGGGTCTCCTGGTAGCCGGTCATGCCCGTGCTGAAGACGGCCTCGCCGAGGGTCTGTCCGACCGCACCGAAGGGGATGCCGCGGAAGACCCGTCCGTCCTCGAGGACCAGCACAGCCGTGCCGCCGCCGAATGTTCTGCCGCTCATGCGTTGTCTCCGTTCTTATCGACCGCACCAGAGCCGGCCGCACGGGCTGAGATCTCGCGTGTCGTGATCGTCGTGTTGTTCGTCGTGATCGTCATCGTCGTTGTGATCGTCACCGTCTCAAGATTTTTCGTCGTTCCCGTTCGTCCAGAGCGGGTAGATCGACTTGTCGTCTCCGCGGAAGCCCGTGTCGATCTCGGTCCCCGAGGGCAGCTCCCAGCGGATGACCAGCACCCCGTCCTGGGACATGACCTTGCCGGCCAGCCCGCGCTCGGTGCGGATCGCACGGATCGAGTCCTGCGGGATCCAGATCGGGGATGCACCGTCGCGTTCGAGCAGCGCACCGGATCGGTAGCGCGACAGTTCCGCGTTCGCGCGGTGTCCGAGGTCGCCGACCGCGACGCGGTCCTGCCAGCTCGGCGCGAGGGTGCTGCCGACGTACAGGCCCGTGCTCGGCTCGACGAGCCGCTCCCCCAGCTCCGCGGGCACGGTCGGCAGTTCGCCGACCGCATCCCGCTGGCGTCGGGCGCGTCCCTTCCAGCCCTTCCACATCAGCAGGACGAGCACCACCCAGAGCGCGAGGAAACCGACGGTGATGAGAAAGCGATCCATGTCGGTTCCTACCTTTCGGTCGAGCGCGGGAACACCGCACCGTCGCGGGCGGTGATCCGTCCGCGCAACACGGTGGTGGTGACCCGGCCCGGCAGGGTCATGTCCTCGTAGGGCGTGTTGTGGGAGATGCTCGCGAGGTCGGGACCGTGCACCGTCCACTCGGTGTCCGGGTCCACGAGCACGATGTTCGCGGGTTCGCCCACCTCGAGCGGCCTGCCCTGGTCGTCGAGGCCCACGATCTCCGCGGGACGCTCGCTCATGACCTTCGCGACGCCGCGCCAGTCCAGCAGGCCAGGCCGGACCATCGTCTCGATCACGACGGACAACGCCGTCTCGAGTCCGAGCATTCCCGGACGTGCCTGTGAGAACTCGCAGCACTTGTCCTGTTCGGCGTGCGGGGCGTGGTCGGTGGCCACACAGTCGATGGTCCCGTCCGCGAGGCCGCGGCGCAGTGCTTCGACGTCGGATCTCTCGCGCAGCGGCGGATTGACCCGGTTGATGCCGTCGTAGCTCTCGAGACGCGAGTCGTCGAGGAGCAGGTGGTGCGGCGTGACCTCGGCGCTGATCGAGATGCCCTGCGAGCGTGCCCACCGGACGAGCTCGACGGTGCCGGCCGTCGACGCGTGGCAGATGTGCACGCGCGCTCCGGCGTCGCGGGCGAGCAGCGCGTCGCGGGCGACGATGGACTCCTCGGCGGCACGGGGCCAGCCGGTGAGGCCGAGACGCGCCGCGGTCGGTCCTTCGTGCGCGACGGCACCGACGGTCAGCCGCGGCTCCTCGGCGTGCTGGGCGATCAGGACACCGAGCGAGGCCGAGTACTCGAGCGCGCGACGCATGAGCAGCGGGTCGTAGACGCACTTGCCGTCGTCGGAGAACATCCGCACGCCACCGACACCGGCGGCCATCGTGCCCATCTCGGCGAGCTGCTTGCCCTCGAGTCCGACGGTGACCGCACCCACGGGGTGGACGTCGACGAGCCCGACCTCGCGGCCGCGGCGCCACACGTGATCGGTGACGACCACCGAGTCGGCGACCGGATCGGTGTTGGCCATCGCGAACACCGCGGTGTACCCGCCGCGCGCCGCGGCGGCCGAGCCCGAGTCGACGGTCTCGGTGTCCTCGCGGCCCGGTTCACGCAGGTGCGTGTGCAGGTCGACGAAGCCCGGGAGCACGATCTGTCCGGTACCGTCGACGATCTCCGCGTCGGCGTCGGCCTCGAGGTCGGCGCCGATCGCGAGGATCTGCTCGTCGCCGAGCAGCACGTCGACCGGGTCGCCCTCGCCGTAGAGGCGGACGTTGCGGATGAGCACCTGCGGCGTCACCTGTGTCACTCCTGTTCCTGTGTCTCCCGGATGGGAAGTGTGGGTCACGACAGGTTCCCTTCCGTGCCCACGAGCAGGCGGAAGAGCACCGCCATCCGCACGTGGACACCGTTGCTCACCTGCTGCAGCACAGCGCTCTGCGGGGCGTCGGCGACGGGGAAGCCGATCTCCATGCCGCGGAGCATCGGGCCGGGATGCAGGATCACGGCGTGCTCCGGCAGCAACGCCGCGCGCTTGGCGTTGAGTCCGTATCGGATCGAGTACTCGCGGGCGGACGGGAAGAACCCGCCGTTCATGCGCTCGGCCTGCACCCGCAGCATCATGACCGCGTCGAGGGTGGGAAGTTCGGCGTCGAGCGAATCGGCGACCGTCACCGGCCAGGTCTCCACCCCTACCGGCAGCAGGGTGCGGGGAGCGACGAGTACGACCTCGGCGCCGAGCATGCTCAGCAGCAGCGCGTTCGACCGGGCGACACGGCTGTGCAGCACGTCGCCGACGATGCCGATCCGGCGGCCTTCGAGCGAACCGAGACGCTGGCGCAGGGTGAGCGCGTCGAGCAATGCCTGGGTGGGATGTTCGTGGGTGCCGTCACCGGCGTTGACGACGGCCGGTCCGGAGCCGGATTCGTTGGTCCACTGCGCGATCCGGTGCGCGGCACCGGAGGCGGAGTGACGGACCACCAGCGCGTCGGCGCCGGCGGCGTGCAGGGTCAGCGCGGTGTCGCGCAGCGATTCGCCCTTCTTCACCGACGAACTGGACGCCGAGACGTTGATGACGTCGGCGCTCATCCACTTGCCGGCGACCTCGAAGGACACGCGGGTGCGGGTGGAGTTCTCGTAGAAGACGGTCATGATGGTGCGGCCGCGCAGCGTGGGGAGTTTGCGCACCTCACGCCCGAGCAGTGCCTGCTCGAACCGCTCGGCCTCATCGAGAAGCCCCGTCGCGGAGTCCTTCGTCAGATCCGCGATGGTGAGCAGGTGTTTCACTGGGACTTGCCTCCGGAGATCTCGACGGCGTCGCGCCCGTCGTGTTCGGTCAGCAGCACGCGGACATCCTCGCTGCGCGCGGTGGGGACGTTCTTGCCGACGTAGTCGGCCCGCAGCGGCAGTTCGCGGTGGCCGCGGTCGACGAGGACCGCGAGTTGCACCGCGCGGGGTCGTCCGAGATCGCGCAGGGCGTCGAGCGCGGCGCGGACAGAGCGTCCCGAGAACAGGACGTCGTCGACGAGGACGACGAGGGTGTTGTCGACGCCGCCCTCGGGCACCGAGGTGCGCTCCAGCGGGCGGTGCGGCTTCGTGCGGAGGTCGTCACGGTAGAGCGTGATGTCGAGCGAGCCGACCGGGACACGCACGCCTGCGAATTCCTCGATGCGGTCGGCGAGGCGCTGGGCGAGGGTGATCCCGCGGGTGGGGATGCCCAGGAGCACGACACGCGGCGCGTCCTCGGGGGTGTCGAGAGCGGTCTTCTCGATGATCTGGTGCGCGATGCGCGAGATCGTCCGGTGGACGTCGGCAGCGGAGAGCAGCTCACGCGCCGGCACGCCGGTACCGGAAGACGTAGTGGGGGTAGAAGCTGTGGACCCGTCCTCGGACACGGCCATGCAGCGACCTCCTTCTCCGCCTCACTGGACGGATCGTTAAAGGATGCCTGACAGTTGTCGAGCCTATCAGCGTCGACGTCCGCCCCGGCACGGATGACGGGTGAAGCGCAACACAGGCCCCGGATGCGTGAGCGGACCCGGCGGGAAGACTCCCACCGGGCCCGCTCACGGTGCCTCGTGTCGTCGCTCACCCGAAGAGGGTGAAAATTCAGGACTCGTTCGAGCTCTGATCCTGCGACTCCTGCGCCGGCCGGACGAGGGTGGCAGCGGCAGCTGCACGCACCTGGTCGGCGACGGCGACGATCTGACCGAGCACCCCGTTGACGAAGGCCGGCGAATCGTCGGTGGACAACTGCTTCGCCAGCTCGACCGCCTCGTCGACGGCCACCACGGGCGGCACATCGGTCGCGTGGAAGAGCTCCCACACCGCGATGCGCAGGATCGCGCGGTCGACGGCGGGAAGACGGTCCAGCGTCCATTCGTGCAGGTGATCGGCGATCACCCGATCGGTCTCGTCGAGATTGTCGGCGACGCCGCGGATGATGGTCTGCGCGTATGCCGGTACCGGCGCGACCTGATCGTCGTCGATCGCGAGTTCGACGCGATCGGCAGCGAGATCGACGGGGTGCACGTCGCGGGCCTCCGCCTCGAAGAGCAGGTCCACGGCGCGCTTGCGGGCCTTGTGGCGGGCCCCGAGCTTCTTCTGGTTACCGGACACTCAGGAATTCACTCGCCCGAGGTAGCTGCCGTCGCGGGAATCGACCTTGAGCTTGTCGCCGGTGTTGATGAACAGCGGGACCTGGATCTCGGCGCCGGTCTCGAGGGTCGCGGGCTTGGTGCCGCCGGTGGAGCGGTCGCCCTGCAGGCCCGGATCGGTGTGCTGGACGACGAGTTCGACCGTGACCGGGAGCTCGACGAACAGCGGGATGTCCTCGTGCGTCGCGACCTGCACGGGCATGTTCTCGAGCAGGAACTTGGCGCTGTCGCCGAGCAGCTCGGGCGAGATGGTGATCTGGTCGTAGGTCTCGCCGTCCATGAAGACGTAGTCGGTGCCGTCGTTGTAGAGGTAGGTCATGTCGCGGCGATCGACGGTGGCGGTCTCGACCTTGACACCGGCATTCCAGGTCTTGTCGACGGTCTTGCCCGACGTCACATTCTTGAGCTTCGTGCGCACGAAAGCGGGGCCCTTGCCCGGCTTGACGTGCTGGAACTCGATGATCTGCCAGAGCTGTCCGTCGATTTTCAGAACGAGGCCGTTCTTGAAGTCACTGGTATCAGCCACTTGGTTCGTGTCTCCTAGGGTCGAGGAACCGCCCTCAAACGACGGTCAATGTCTTGTCGGTGAGCGTGAGCAACTCCGGAGTATGCTCCCGCACCACGAGCGTGTCTTCGATCCGCACGCCTCCGCGCCCCGAGAAGTACACACCCGGCTCGACGGTCACCGCCGCACCGGCGACAAGTGTACCGGTCGCCGCGGCGCCGATTCCGGGCGCTTCGTGGATCTCGAGGCCGACTCCGTGGCCGAGCCCGTGCAGGAACAGGTCGGCGTAGCCGGCCTCGGCGATCACGGTGCGCGCGGCGGCGTCCACCGCGGCGCAGTCGACACCGGGCGCGAGCGCTTCGCGTCCGGCCTGCTGCGCGCGCAGGACCAGCTCGTACAGGTCGCGCTGCCAGTCCGCGACGCGGCTCAGCACGTAGGTGCGCGTCATGTCGGAGTGGTAGCCGCCGATCTGCGCCCCGAAGTCGAGTTTCACGAAGTCGCCCTCCGCAAGGATCGCGCCGGTCGGTCGATGGTGCGGGATCGCCGAATTGGCACCGGCGGCGACGATCGTCTCGAAGGAGATGCCGTCGGCGCCGTGCTCGAACATGCGCCATTCGAGGTCGCGGGCGACCTCCTTCTCGGTTCGCCCGGGACGCAGACCGCCCGCCGCGATCAGGTCCGCCAGTGCGCGATCGGCCGCACCGCATGCGTCGCGCAACAGGCGGATCTCGTGTTCGTCCTTCACGGCCCGCAGTTGTTCGACGAGCCCGGGAGCGGGAACGAAGCGGACGGACACGCCGAGCTCGTCCCACCGCGACCGTTCGTCGACCGTGACGACGTGACTCTCGAATCCCCAACGCGCAGAACCTGTTCCGAACTCGGTGACGAGGTGCGCGGCCGACGATCGGGCGATCACGGCCCGCAGGTCGGGGACCTGCTCCCCCACCTGCGTGACGTAGCGGCCGTCGGTGCAGATGACGGTGCGTGTCTCGTTCTCGTCGTCCTCGGTGGAGACGATCAGCGCCGCGTTGGATCCCGTGAAGCCCGTGAGGTAGCGGATACCGGTCAGATCGGTCACCAGCAGCGCATCGAGTTCGCGTTCGGCGAGCAGCGCACGCAGCGCTCGACGGCGGGAGGCGTGGTCGGCAGACATATCGCTCAACCTACCGCGATCACAGCTGTGGGACGGGACACACTGTCGGCTTCGCCACCCGTTACGCTGAGGTACATGAAACCCTGGTTGCTCCGCGGACTCGGGCTCGCCCTGGTCCACGTGGTCGTGCGCGTCCTGCTCGGTGCCGCTCTCATCCAGTGGCCGTTGCAGGGATCGGTACTGCGCTGGCTGGGCTTCGCCGTGGTGGTCGTCGCAGCGTTCGTCTGGGCCGGTCTCGACGGCATCCGCGACCACCGCGCCCATCCTGAACCCGACGAGGGCGACGACCTGACGATGCGGTGGCTCGCCGCCGGTGCGGTCACCGGCCTGGTCGGCGGGGTCCTCACCTGGCTCGTCGACACCGTCACCCCGATCCCGGTGGGCGTGACGTCCCTGTTCTTCGAGATCTCCTCCGGTGCCGCGTTCACCGTGCTCCTGGTGTTCCTTCCGGCGATGGCGGCGGTGACGCTGGGCCGGTTCTTCGCGCGCCGGAACGAGCGCAAGGCCGCCCGCGACGACGACTGGTCCGTCCACCGCGAGCACCACGCGCCCGCAGGCGTCGGAGCGGCCGCGTCGGCGGGTTCGGCGTCCGCGAATTCCGCGCAGCAGGCCGATCCCGCCTGGCGCAGCGACGACTCGCCCACCGAGGTGTTCCCGAGGATCGATCCGAAACAGTGAGACCCGAGTAGCGAAACCACAGCAGTGAGACCACCCGCCCCCGCACATCGGGGGCGGGTGCTCAGTTTTCCGGGTTGTGACGGTCAGTAGAGGTAGCCGACCTCGAGGAGCCGACCATGACCGACACCACCGAGACACTCGACCTGACTCCCGCGACCCGCCGCATGGAGCGCATCCTGACGGGAATCGACGACGCACAGTTGTCGGGGCCCACACCGTGTTCCGAGACCTCCGTCGGTGCACTCGTCGACCACGTGCTGGGCCTGTCGCTTGCGTTCACGGCCGCGGCCCGCAAGGACATCGGCCTGTACACCGACACTCCCCCGCAACTCACGAGCGAACTGACGCCGGACTGGCGGCGTCTCGTTCCCGACCGGCTCGGCGACCTCCGCGGAGCGTGGAGCGATCGCGAGGCCTGGGAGGGCATGACGCGCGCAGGCGGCCTCGACCTGCCCGCGCCGGTCGCCGGACTCGTCACGCTCGACGAACTCGTCGTGCACGGCTGGGATCTCGCCGTGGCCACGGGACAGCAGTACTCCTGCGAGCCCGACGAGATCGCCGCGTGTACCGCCTTCGCGGAGAGCATCACCGACGAGGAACGCGTCGCCGACGGGGGCGGACTGTTCGGTCCGGCCGTACGGGTGGGCGACGACGCCCCGCCGCTGGAACGCCTGATCGGACTCACCGGGCGCGACCCGTCGTGGAGACCGCCCGCATAGAACCAGGCGGTCGACCAGGCGGCGGTCAGAGCAGTACGGTTCCCGCGTCGGCCTTGCCCTGGCGCGCGACCTCGGAGTAGGCCGCCGCGAGCAGGGTCGGGTCGGGTCCTTCGAGCCTGCCGGGCTTCGCGAGCCCGTCGAGGACGACGAACCGGAGCATGCCGGCGCGGTTCTTCTTGTCGGTCTGCATGCCCTTGAGCAGGTCGGCGAAGGCATCGGGATCGTAGGTGGTGGGCAGGCCCACAGATTCGAGGATCGCGCGGTGCCGGTCGGCGGTGGCGTCGTCGAGACGCCCGGCGAGCCGGCCGAGTTCGGCGGCGAAGACCAGGCCCACCGATACGGCGGCGCCGTGACGCCAGCGGTACCGCTCGCGGCGCTCGATGGCGTGGCCGAGGGTGTGGCCGTAGTTGAGGATCTCGCGCAGGCTCGACTCCTTGAGGTCGGCCGCGACCACCTTCGCCTTGACCTCGACCGATCGACGGATCAGCTCGGGCAGCACCGTCCCGGCGGGATCGAGCGCGGCCTCGGGGTTCGCCTCGATCAGGTCGAGGATCACCGGATCGGCGATGAAGCCGGTCTTGATCACCTCGGCGAGTCCGGCCACGATCTCGTTGCGCGGCACCGTCTCGAGGGTCGCAAGGTCGACGAAGACCGCCGAGGGCTCGTGGAACGAACCGACGAGGTTCTTGCCCGCCTCGGTGTTGATGCCGGTCTTGCCGCCCACCGCGGCGTCGACCATCGCCAGCAGCGTGGTGGGGATGTGGTAGACCCGCACGCCGCGCATCCACGTCGCGGCCACGAATCCTGCGAGGTCGGTGGCGGCACCGCCGCCGAGGCTGATGACGGCGTCCGAACGGGTCAGGCCGATGCGGCCGAGCACCTCCCAGCAGAATCCGGCGACGGCCAGTTCCTTGCCGTCCTCGGCGTCGGGGATCTCGATGCGGTGGGCGTCGATGCCGGTCTCGGCGAGCGCCTCCCGCACGGCCTCGGCCGTCGCGGTGAGCGTCGGCTGGTGGAAGATCGCGACGGTCCGCGTGCCGGACAGTTCTTCGACGACGTCGCCGAGCAGTCCCCGGCCGATGATCACCGGATAGGGCTGGGCGGTCTCGACGTCGATGCGTACCGGTTCGGTCACGGTGTGGGGCTCCGATCCTCGCTGATGGTCTGGCTGGTCGCGGCGTCCGCCGCTTCGAGTTTGGCGAGCACCTGCTGGACGACCCGCCCGGGGCTGCGGCCGTCGGTGCGCACCCGGATGGTCGCCGCCTGGCGGTACAGCGGGCGGCGGCGACGCATGAGGTCGCGGTACTTCTGGGCCGGATCACCGCCGGCCAGCAACGGCCTGGTTCCGGCGGCGCCGACCGCGCCGGTGCGACGCAGTCCTTCCGCCACGCTGATCTCGAGATAGACGACGGTGTGTCCGGCCAGTCGCGCGCGGGTGCGCTCCGAGAGGATCGCTCCCCCACCCAGGGACACCACACCGTCGTGGGTGTCGAGGGCGCGCGCGACGACCTCCTCCTCGATCTCCCGGAAGGCCGGTTCGCCGTCCTGGGAGAAGATCTCGGGGATGGTCCGGCCGGTCACACGCTCGATCTCGGCGTCGGTGTCGAGCAACGGCAGGTCGAGTGCATTCGCGACTCGACGACCGATCGTCGACTTGCCCGCTCCCGGCGGGCCGATGAGTACCACGCGAGGCGACATGAGATCACCGCGGCGGCCGCGCCGCGATGCCCTTCAGGTAGTGGTCGATGTTGCTCACGGTCTCGGCGAGCGAGTCGCCACCGAACTTCTCGAGGGCGGCCTGCGCGACGACGAGGGCGACCATCGCCTCGGCGACGACACCCGCCGCGGGCACCGCGCACACGTCGGAACGCTGGTGGATCGCGACGGCCTCGTCGCCGGTGGTCATGTCGACCGTCGACAGGGCGCGCGGCACGGTCGAGATCGGCTTCATCGCCGCCCGCACGCGCAGGGCCTCACCGTTGGTCATGCCGCCTTCGATGCCACCGGCACGGTTGCTCGAGCGGAGCACACCGTCGGGACCGGGCTTCATCTCGTCGTGGGCGGCGCTGCCGCGTCGGCGCGCGGTCTCGAAGCCGTCGCCGACCTCGACACCCTTGATGGCCTGGATTCCCATGAGGGCCGCGGCCAGTCGCGCGTCGAGGCGATCGGCACCGCTGACGAACGAACCGAGGCCCACGGGCAGCCCGTGCACCACGACCTCGACGATGCCGCCGAGGGTGTCGCCGTCGCGCTTCGCGGCCTCGATCTCGGCGATCATGGATTCCTCGGCGGCCCTGTCGTAGGCGCGCACGGGGCTCGCGTCGATCGCGGCGAGATCGTCGGCACCGGGTTCGGGGCCGACATAGGGATCGGATGCGCCGATGGAGATGACGTGCGAGACGACCTCGGCGCCGAACGCCTGGCGCAGGAAGTTCCGGGCGACGGTGCCGGCCGCCACGCGTGCTGCGGTCTCCCGGGCGCTGGCGCGCTCGAGGACGGGACGCGCGTCGTCGAAGCCGTACTTGAGCATGCCCGCGAAGTCGGCGTGGCCGGGGCGGGGACGGGTCAGCGGCGCGTTGCGCGCCTGGCCTTCGAGCAGTTCGGCATCGACCGGGTCGGCGGCCATGATGGTTTCCCACTTGGGCCATTCGGTGTTGCCGATCTCGATCGCGATCGGGCCGCCCAGGGTGCGTCCGTGCCGGACGCCACCGATCACGGTGACCTTGTCGGCCTCGAACTTCATGCGTGCGCCGCGGCCGTACCCCAGTCGCCGTCGCGCAAGTTGCTCCGAGATGTCGTTCGACGTCACCTCGACTCCGGCGACCATCCCCTCGAGCATCGCGACGAGGGCGGGACCATGGGATTCTCCAGCAGTTATCCAACGCAGCACAGGTCCATCCTTCCATGTTCGTCCGCCGACTCGACATGCCGCCCCTGGTCAACCCGTCGAGATCGCCGCCAGTGCCGCGGCGGCGCACATCGACAGTCCGTGCGGAAGCACGCGCGGAGCGGCATGCGCTTCCCCGCAGCGGGCCTCCCGGAGTCGCAGAATCAGGGCCGCACCTGCGGTGAGGACGGGTGGGAGCAGTGCACCGAGGAGCACCGCCGAGGGGCCGGCGAGTCCGGTGACGGCACCGAGTCCGAGGGCGAGTTTGACGTCGCCCGCACCCACCGATCGCGGTACCGCGAGGTGGGTGATCAACAACGGTGCCGCGAGCAGAAGTGCACCGGCGAACGCCGCCCGGCCGTGCCCCGTCGCCGCGGCCACGCCGAGGATCGTGCCCGCTCCCCCGAGCGTCAGCACGTTCGGCAGACGCCGCACGAGCAGGTCCACGGTGCTCAGGCACACGCACCACCATCCGAACATCGCTGCTCCGACGACCGCGGCGCCCGTGGTGATCGAGACCGCGACGAGTGCGGCTGCCGCGCATGCCGCCTCGCACGAACCCGGGGGCGGCCGACGACCGGCCGTTCTTCCCGCCACCACGCGCACGATCGCTCCCACACCCACGCCGAGGACCACCATCGCGAGCCCACCCACCGTCTCCCCTGCCACGACCCGGAGCATCCCCCGTCCGCACTCGCCGGCAGGGCGTTCGCGCGGTGTCCTGCCCGGTCCTGTGGACAGGCACACCACCTGTGGACAAAGCCGCACGGTGCGGCGATCGTCCTGCGAGGATTGCCGGAGTCTGTCGGTTCCGGTCGGAAGGTTCTGGTCGAATGGAGATTTCGTCGCTGCTCGAACACGTGGGCACGGCCATCGACGTCGTCGGAGTCGGCGTCATGGTGATCGGCGCAGTGGCGGCGACGTGGATCGCGGCGACCGCGCGGCGGCGCGGACCGGGTTCGGAGATCTACGAGCCGTACCGGCGCAATCTCGGCCGGTCGATCCTGCTCGGCCTCGAATTCCTGGTCGCCGCCGACATCATCAAGACCGTCGCCGTCACGCCGACCTTCACGTCGGTGGGTGTGCTGGCGGTCATCGTGCTCATCCGTACCTTCCTGAGCTGGTCGCTGCAGCTGGAGATCGACGGCCGGTGGCCGTGGCAGCGTTCGGTTCCCGAGGCCGAGACGACGACCGGCACGACACCGGCTACCTGAGCGCGTCCCGCAGGTCGTCGCGGCGACGTAGGAGATGTGCGCGTTCGACCGCGTTCTCCGTGCGCGCCGCGGCGGTGGTGTACGCCTCGCTCGCCTCGGTGATCCGGCCGAGGCGGGCGAGCAGGTCGGCCCGGACGGCGTGGAAGACGTGGTACCGCTCGAGGTCGAGGCGGTCGACGAGCCCGAGAGCCGCTGCGGGACCCTCCACTTCGGCGAGTGCGACGGCCCGGTGCAACGCGACGACCGGTGTGGGATCCGCGGCCATCAGCAGGTCGTAGAGCGCGACGATCTGCGCCCAATCGGTGTCCTCGAAGGTGGGCGCGTCGGCGTGCACCGCGGCGATCGCGGCCTGGATCTGGTAGGGCCCCGGCCTGTTCCAGCGCAGGGTGCGCCGCACGAGCGCCTGCCCTTCGTCGATCAGCGCGCGGTCCCACCGCGAGCGGTCCTGGTCTGCGAGCAGGACGAGTTCGCCGCCGCGCCCTGTCCGCGCGGCGCGTCGGGATTCGCCGAGGAGCATCAGGGCGAGAAGTCCCGTGGTCTCGGGATCGTCGGGAACGAGCCCTGCCAGCAAGCGGGCCAGCCGCACCGCCTCCGAACACAGATCCGTGTCGGCGAGTTCGGGTCCGGTGCTCGCCGTGTGGCCCTCCGTGTACACGAGATAGAGCACGGACCGCACCGCGTCGAGGCGTTCGGGAAACTCGTCCGGGGACGGGATGCGAAACGGGATGCGCGCGTCGCGGATCTTTCGTTTGGCGCGGGAGATCCGTTGCCCCATCGTCGTTTCCGGCACGAGGAAGGCCCGGGCGATCTGCGTGGTGGTGAGCCCGCCGAGCAGGCGCAATGTCAGCGCGACTCGTGCCTGAGGCGCAAGCGCCGGGTGACAACAGGTGAAGATCAGACGGAGGCGGTCGTCAGGGATCTCGGGCGAGACGACCGCCTCGGGGTCGACCGCGACGCCGGATGTCGGGTGGAGCAGGTCCGCCTCGGCGTGCTTGACCGATCGTGCGGCCTCCCGTCGTGCCCTGTCGATCGCCCGGCGACGGGCGGTGGTGATGATCCATCCGGCCGGGCTCGGTGGGATGCCTTCCCCGGGCCATCGTTCGACGGCGGTCGAGAAGGCGTCCTGCACCGCGTCCTCGGCGACGTCGATGTCGCCGAGGACGCGGGTGAGCACGGCGACCGCGCGGCCGTACTCCTCACGGAAGATGCGACCGATGTCGGCGGTGGACGGCCCGGTCATCGAGGTACGCAGGTCATCCGGCGCAGGATCCGAACTCCAGGGGCCGCACCTCGATGGGCAGTGTGGTGGCATCGGCGAGACCGCGCGCCCACTTCAGCGCCTCGTCGAGGTCGGGCACGTCGATGACGTCGAAGCCACCGAGATGCTCCTTGCCCTCGATGTACGGACCGTCGGTCGTCACCGTGCGCCCCTCGTCCGTGCGCACGACCGTCGCCGTGTCCGGCGGGTGCAGGCCGCCGGAGAACACCCAGATCCCTGCCTCCCGGATCTCGTTCTGCCACGCCGCGACCTTCTTCATGATCGGGTCGAGGAACTCCGGTGACGGCGGTTCACCGTCGGGCTGGTAGATGCTCAGCAGGTACTGCGCCATGTCGGGGTCCTTCCCCTCGGCGGCCGGCGGTTCCGGCCTCTCACCCTCTACACGAACGGTAGGGCGCCGATTCGACACCTGCGCGGAGAAATCCGCTGCCCACCCGCTCAGGTATCGCGGGTGGACAGCGGACGGTGTCGGGTGCGGCTACTGCGCGACGAGTTCGAGGATGGTGGCGTTGGCCTGGCCGCCGCCTTCGCACATGGTCTGCAGGCCGTAGCGGAGGTTGTTGCGGCGCATGTGGAAGATCATGTCAGTGAGGATGCGGGCGCCGGAACCCCCGAGCGGGTGACCGAGGGCGATCGCACCACCGTTGGGGTTGAGCTTGTCCTCGGGTGCGCCGATCTCCTTCTGCCAGGCCATGGGCACCGGAGCGAACGCCTCGTTGACCTCGAAGACGCCGATGTCGTCGACGGACAGGCCGGACTTCGCGAGTGCCTTCTCCGTCGCCGGGATGGGTGCGGTGAGCATGATGACCGGGTCGGAGCCGGTCACGACGGCGGTGTGGATCTTCGCGAGCGGAGTCAGGCCGTGCTTCACGGCGGCCTCCTCGCTCATGATCAGCAGTGCGGCGGATCCGTCGGAGATCTGCGAGGAGTTCCCGGCGTGGATGACACCGTCCTCCTTGAAGACGGTCTTCAGGCCGGCGAGCTTCTCGACGGTGGTGCCGCGGCGGATGCCCTCGTCCTGCGAGACGACGGTTCCGTCCGGGGTGGTGACCGGCACGATCTGGTCGGCGAACAGTCCGGCGTCCTGGGCGGCGGCGGCCCGTTCGTGCGAGCGCGCGGAGAAGGCGTCCACGTCGGTGCGGCTCAGGCCCCACTTCTCGGCGATCATCTCGGCGCCGATGCCCTGGTTCGGCCGCGCCCCGTCGTACCGCTCGAGGAAGGCCTCGGGGTAGGGCGACCCGCCCACGGAGGTCGAGGTGCCCATGGGCACCCGCGACATCACCTCGACGCCACCGGCGACGACGACGTCGTAGTGTCCCGCTTCGACGCTCGCGATCGCGAAGTTCAGCGCCTGCTGGCTCGAGCCGCACTGCCGGTCGATGGTCACGCCGGGCACGGACTCCGGCCAGCCCGCTGTGAGCACCGCGGTGCGGGCGATGTCGATGGCCTGCTCGCCGGCCTGCTGCACGCAACCCCAGATGACGTCCTCGACGACCTCCGGATCGATGCCGGCGCGCTCGACCAGCGCGTTCAGCACGACGGCGGACAGTTGTGCCGGGTGCACGCCGGACAGGCCGCCGTTCCTCCTGCCGACAGGTGTGCGCACGGCCTGGACGATCACTGCACTCATGTTTGCTCCTTCTCGACCCGCAGGCGACAGCGGTGACAGCCGTCACGGCCGTCGGACGGGTCCGACACTACTTCGCGAACGGGCCGGAAAGTGCTCGCGGACCATTCTCGTTCGGTATCGGACCCCTCACCCGTATCTATGGATCGAGGAGCGTGCGGGATCTCAGGCCGGGTGCGGAGAATTCAGGTCGAGCCCGACGGCACGCGCCATCTCCGCGCGCGGGGCGGGCAAACCCGTGAACTGCTCGACCTGCCCGAAGGCCTGGTTGAGCAGCATGTGCAGACCGCTGACGACGCGGACGCCGCGTACCTCGGCCGCTGTCGCCAGCGGCGTGGGCCAGGGGTCGTAGATCGCATCGAGGATGCGCGGGGCCTGTGCGAGAGCCTCCGCGTACGGGGCTGCTGCGGGTGCGGGCACGGTGCTCACGAGCGCACCGGCCTCGGCGCAGACCCGGCCGAGTTCGGGGGCGTCGAACGACAGCCATCGGGCCTCGATGTCGTCGTCGAGACAATCGAACGTCGCGCGGGCCTTCTCCTCGGACCGCGCAACCACGGTCACCGAGCGCACACCGAGGTCGGTGAGACCCACGAGCGCCGGTCGGGCGGTGCCACCCGAGCCCACGACGACCGCCGACGCGCCGGACAGATCGCCGACGCCGACCGAACGCAGTGCTCCGGACACGCCGTCGACGTCGGTGCAGTCGGCGCGCCACCCGCTCTCGATGCGGACGAGGGTGTTGGCCGATCCGATCCTGACGGCCCGCTCGGTGCGTTCGGTGGCGAACTCGAGTGCCGCGAACTTGCCGGGCATCGTGACGGACAGACCCACCCATTCCTCACCGAGTGAGGACACGAGTCCCGGCAGCTGCTCACCGGTGCATTCGATGCGTTCGTAGGTCCACTCGGTCAGCCCGAGTGCCCGGTACGCCGCGAGATGCAACAGGGGCGACTTCGAGTGCGCGATGGGTTTCCCGAGGACCGCGGCCCTCCGGACACCCCCGTTCGGATCAGCGGCCACTGTCGAGGATCCCGCTCGCGAGTGCCAGTTCGGTGTTCTGCAGGTGCTCCTCGTAGGAATTCGCGAAGAGCGTGGTGCCCTTGTCGTCGATCGTCACGAAGTAGATCCATTCCCCCGGTTCCGGGTTCTCCATCGCCTGCAGCGCACCGATGCTCGGTGACGAGATGGGCGTCGCCGGCAGACCGACCATGGCATACGTGTTCCAGGGGGTCACCCGCGCGCGGTCGGCGTCGGTGGTCGCGAGTTCGGTCTCGTCGAGCTCGTAGTTGACGGTCGAGTCGAACTGGAGCATCTGGTCGATCTCGAGGCGGTTGAGGATCACGCGGGCGACCTTCGCGAAATCCTGTGGCAGGGCCTCGCGTTCGACGAGCGATGCGGAGATGAGCATCTCGTACGGGGTCAGGCCCACGCGTGCGGCCGCGTCGGTGATCCCCGTCGCGTCGTAGCTGGCAGCACTTTCCGACACGAGGCGGGCGAGGATCTCGACGGGTTCGGCCGTCGGATCGAAATCCCAGCTGCCCGCGGCGATGAGGCCTTCGAGCTGTCGCCTGCGGTCGGGTACATTCGCGACCGCGTCGCGCGCCCATTCCGGAACGCCGAGCGCCTGCAGGTCCGGGGTGGCACCGGCCGCGTCGAGTTCCTCGTAGGTGACGCAGTTCTCCGCGGCCGGATCGCCGTGGCAGCTCGCCTCGGCGATGAGTGTGTAGATGCCCTTGCGGACGGCACCGGTGTTGACGTCGCGGATGTCGTGGAGCTGACGCCCCTCGGAGATCACGAGCGCACCGACCCGGCTGGCCGGGTCGACGAGGGCGGCGACGGCGTCGACAGCCGGGATGTTGGTGGCCACCTGGTAGAAGCCGGGCTGCAGCGAATTCATCCCCGAGTTCTGCACGGCCGCTTCGTAGAAGGCAGCGGAACTCGCGACGACACCCTTGTCGACGAACTCGCTGCCGATCTCTCCGGCGGTCTCGCCGGGGTTGACCTGGACGACGACGGCCGGTCCGGGAGGTCCGGTGAAGTCCGGCGGAAGATCGGTGCCGAGGAACCGGTCGTAGGCGAGATAACCGCCACCCACGACGACGAGCAGGAGCACCGCGGCGGCGAGCGCGCCCACGACACGTCCGCGCTTCTTGCGCCCGCTCGCCTTCGGATTGCGGCGTGCGGCGCGTTCCGAACCGTCGACCGCGAGGGGGACCGCACGCTGCTCGGCGGTGACCTCCTCCGCTGCGACCGCGTCGGCGGCGGAGTCGTCGTCGCGGTAGGCGTCACGGTTCGCGTCGCGTGCGGCGTAGGAGTATCCGCCCGGGTACTCGTCGTCGAGATGTCCACCCTCGGGGTGATCGGCCGGAGCGTGTCCGGGATCGGCGCCGGTGGATCCGTCGTGCTCGTACCCGGATCCTGCGTAACCTCCGTCGCCGTAGCCCTGCTCGGTATAGCCCTGCTCGGTATAGCCCTGCTCGACGTACCCCTGATGTTCCTCGGCGTACCCCTGCTCGCCGTAACCCTGTTCGGGGTGACGGGGCGGCGGGCCGTCGAATACACCCGGTCCGAAGTTCAGGACCGTGGTCTCGTGATCGTCCGGATCGGGTCGACGGGCCTCCGGGTGCCCACCCGGGACGCTCTCGTACGCACCACCGCCGTACGGATCACGGCCGTGGGAGTCGTTGCCGTACGGATCGTCGTACCGGTACCGCGGGTCGGATCGATACGGATCCTCGGATCCGGTGCGATAGGGATCCTCGGATCCGGTGCGATAGGGATCCTCGGATCCGGTGCGATCCACTGGAGGTTCCGTGTACCCACCGGCGTAAGGATCCGCGAACAGATCCTGCCGCGCGTTCTCCGAATGGTCGTCGTGTCGTCCGTGCCGGCTCACCGGCTGCCCCCTGCGTCACGCCCCGACTCGTTCACTACCGAACTCCGCTCGTCCAACCAACCCTGCAAGATGGCCACGGCGGCAGCCTGGTCGATGACCGGCCGCGCACCTCGCGCACTCACCCCGCTCTCGCGGAGGGCGCGCGCCGCAGTGACCGTCGTGAAACGTTCGTCGGCCAGGCGCACGGGAACATCGGGTAGGGCACGGCGAAGTCGACGCGCGAAGTCGCTCGCCAGTTTCGCAGCCTTGCCGGGCTCACCGCGCAGTGTCTGCGGCAGCCCGACGATAACCTCAACAGCCTCGTATTCCCTAACGATCTCGACGATGCGCCGGATATCGGGTGCGTCGGGTCCGCGTTCCTTGGACCGCGGCACCGTCTCGACCGGGGTGGCGAGGATCCCGTCGGGGTCGCTGGAGGCGACCCCGATCCGGACGCTGCCGACGTCGACTGCGATGCGGCGACCACGGCCGGGATCGTCCACTCCGGGACGATCGGGGCGCGGCGGTTCGGCCACGCTCAGCCGGCCAGCTCGCTCAGACGGGCACGGAAGGCATCGAGTGCGGCCGGGATACCGGCCGGATCCGACCCTGCGCCCTGAGCCATGTCGGGCTTGCCGCCACCGCGACCACCGATCGCGGGACCGAAGCTCGCGACGAGGTCGCCTGCCTTGATGCCCTTCTCCTGCGCGGCCTTGGTGGTGGCCACGACGAAAGGCACCTTGCCGCCGGCGTTGCCGAGCAGCAGCACCACGGCGGGCTCGGTGCCGAGCCGCCCACGGACGTCGGACGCCAGCGTGCGCAGGTCGTTGCCGGCGACACCCTCCGGTGCTGCCTCGGCCACGACGAGCACGTCGCCGACGCGCTGCGCCTTGCCCGCGTACGTTCCGGCTGCGGCGGCGACGTTCGCGGCGCGGGTCTTCTCGAGCTCCTTCTCCGCGGCCTTGAGCCGGTCGAGCAAGGCCTCGACACGTCCGGGCACCTCCTCGGAGGGAACCCTCAGGGTCGAGGACAGGCCCGCGAGCAGCGCGCGTTCCTTCGCCAGGTGGCGGTAGGAGTCGAGACCGACGTACGCCTCGACGCGGCGGATGCCGGAACCGACGGACTGCTCACCGAGGAGGGTGACGGTGCCGACGTGCGAGGAGTGCTGCACGTGCGTGCCGCCGCACAGCTCCATCGAGAACGGGCCACCGATCTCGACGACGCGGACCTCGTCGCCGTAGTTCTCGCCGAACAGGGCCATCGCACCCATCTTCTTGGCCTTGTCGAGGTCGGTGACGAAGGTGTTGACGGGGTAGTTCGCCGCGACGGCCTCGTTGGTGACGGCCTCGATGTCCTGCTTCTGCTGCTCGGACAGGGCGCCGGGCCACGAGAAGTCGAAGCGCAGGTAGCCGGGCTTGTTGAGCGAACCGGCCTGCACGGCGTTGGGGCCGAGCACCTCGCGCAACGCGGCGTGGACCAGGTGGGTGCCGGAATGACCCTGGGTTGCGCCCTTGCGCCACTCGGGATCGACCTGCACGAGGACGGCGTCGCCTTCGACGACCTGACCCTCGAGCACCGTGACCTTGTGCGTCCACAGCTGCTTGGCGATCTTCTGGACGTCGTCGACCTTGATCTTCAGGCCGGGGCCGGTGATGGTGCCGATGTCGGCGATCTGGCCGCCGGACTCCGCGTAGAGGGGGCTGCGGTCGAGGATCAGCTCGACCTGCTGGCCCGCGCTCGCCGCGTGCAGGCGCTCGCCACCGGTGATGACGGCGAGCACGTGCGCCTCGGTCACCAGCTCGCTGAAGCCGGTGAACTCCGTCGGACCACGGTCGAGGAGTTCCTTGTAGACGGTCAGGTCGGCGTGGGCGTGCTTGCGGGCGCGGGCGTCGTCCTTGGCGCGCTGGCGCTGCTCGGCCATGAGCGACCGGAAGCCTTCCTCGTCGACGGTCAGGCCCGCCTCGGCCGCCATCTCGAGGGTGAGGTCGATCGGGAACCCGTAGGTGTCGTGGAGGGTGAACGCCTCGGTGCCGCCGAGCACATTCCTACCCTGCGACTTCACGGTTTCGACGGCGCCTTCGAACAGCTTGCTGCCGGTACCGAGGGTCTTGAGGAAGGCCGTCTCCTCGCCCACCGCGACGGTCTCGATGCGCGAGAAGTCGGTGTCGAGTTCGGGATAGGACGGGGCCATGGTGTCGCGCACGACCGCCATGAACTCGCGCATGGTGGGCTTGTCGGCGCCGAGCAGACGCGCCGAGCGCACGATGCGGCGGAGCAGGCGGCGCAGCACGTAGCCGCGGCCGTCGTTGCCGGGGTTGACGCCGTCGACGATGAGCATCGCCGCGGTGCGGGCGTGGTCGGCGATGACGCGGAAGCGCACGTCGTCGTCGTGTTTCGCGCCGTAGACGGCGCCGGTGAGTTCGGCGGCCTTGTCGATGACGGGGCGCAGCAGGTCGGTCTCGTAGACGTTCTCGACGCCCTGGAGCAGGAAGGCGACGCGCTCGACACCCATGCCGGTGTCGATGTTCTTCTTCGGCAGCGGGCCGAGGATCGGGTAGTCGTCCTTGGCACCGCCCTCACCGCGCTCGTTCTGCATGAACACGAGATTCCAGATCTCGATGTAGCGGTCCTCGTCGGCCTCGGGGCCGCCTTCGACGCCGTAGTCGGGGCCGCGGTCGTAGAAGATCTCGGAGCACGGGCCGCACGGGCCGGGGATGCCCATCGACCAGTAGTTGTCCTTCATGCCGCGACGCTGGATGCGCTCCTCGGGCACGCCGACCTTGTCGCGCCAGATCGAGAACGCTTCGTCGTCGTCGAGATAGACCGTCGCCCACAGCTTCTCGGGGTCGATTCCGTAGCCGCCGTCCTCGACGGAGCCGGTGAGCAGCGACCACGCGAAGGTGATGGCCTCTTCCTTGAAGTAGTCGCCGAACGAGAAGTTGCCGGCCATCTGGAAGAAGGTGTTGTGGCGGGTGGTCTTGCCGACCTCCTCGATGTCGAGGGTGCGCACACACTTCTGCACCGACGTGGCGCGGGTGTAGGGCGGGGTCTGCTGCCCGAGGAAGTAGGGCACGAAGGGGACCATGCCGGCGTTGACGAACAGCAGGTTGGGATCGGCGAGGATCAGCGACGCGCTGGGCACCTCGGTGTGTCCCGCCTTCACGAAGTGATCGAGAAAGCGCCTGCGGATCTCGTGGGTCTGCACGTCGATGGTCCTTTGTGGTCTGGCGATGGTGTGAACTACCCGGGACGGGCGGTCGATCCTGTCGATCGGCCGTTCTTCAGCTTATCGCGCCGCCGAAAGTGGCCTCGGTACGGCGCCGTGAGTACTCGGCGGACGACGTCACCGCTCACCGCGCACGATGCGGCGCAGCTTGGGCAGGCGGGCCGACAGCTCCCGTTCCACACCGCGACCGGTCGGCTCGTAGTAGTCGACGCCGACCAGCTCGTCCGGGGCGTACTGCTGCGCGAGCACGCCGTCGGGGTGCGCGTGCGGGAACTTGTAGCCGATCGCGTTGCCGAGCTTCTGCGCGCCCTGGTAATGACCGTCGCGCAGGTGAGCGGGTACCGGCCCGGCCTTACCGGCCTTCACGTCGGCGATCGCGGCGCCGAGGGCTGCGGTGACCGAACCCGATTTGGGGGCGGTGGCGATGTGGATGGTGGCCTGGGCGAGCGCGAGCTGGGCTTCGGGCATCCCGACCTGCTGCACGACCTGCGCTGCGGCGACCGCCGTCTGCAGAGCGGTGGGATCGGCCATGCCCACCTCCTCGCTGGCCTGGATCATGAGGCGGCGGGCGATGAAGCGCGGGTCCTCCCCCGCGACGATCATCCGTGCCAGATAGTGCAGTGCCGCGTCGACGTCGGAGCCGCGCAGCGACTTGATGAAGGCGCTCGCGACGTCGAAGTGCTGATCGCCGTCGCGGTCGTAACGGACGGCGGCCTCGTCGATACTCGACTCCACGGTCGCGAGGTCGATGACGGCCGCGTCGCCACCGGAGACGGCGAGCGCGGTGTCGGCGGAGGCCTCCAGCGCCGTCAGGGCACGGCGGGCGTCGCCGCCGGCGAGCCGGACGAGGTGGTCGAGGGCGTCGTCGTCGATCTCGACCGCACCGGCGAGTCCACGGGCGTCGGTGCGCGCACGTTCGAGCAGTGCCCGGATGTCGTCGGGCCCGAGCGGCTGCAGTTGCAGCACCAGCGAGCGGGACAGCAGCGGGGCGACCACGGAGAACGACGGATTCTCGGTCGTCGCGGCGACGAGCAGCACGATGCGGTTCTCGACGGCGGCGAGCAGCGCGTCCTGCTGGGTCTTGGAGAAGCGGTGGACCTCGTCGATGAACAGCACGGTCTGTTCGCCGTGGGTGAGGCGCCGGCGTGCCAGATCGATGACGGCACGCACGTCCTTGACGCCCGCAGACAGGGCGGACAGCGCTTCGAACCGGCGTCCGGTGGCTCCGGAGATCAGTGAGGCCAGGGTCGTCTTCCCGGTACCGGGCGGACCGTAGAGCACCACGGAGGCCGCACCCGATCCCTCGACGAGCCGCCGCAACGGCGCCCCCGGTTCGAGCAGGTGCTGTTGCCCGACCACCTCGTCGAGACTCGCCGGTCGCATGCGCGCAGCGAGCGGCGCGTTCGCCCCGCCGGCCGCGACGGGTTGCCGGCGGACCTGCGGTTCGCCCTCGGGTTCCGGTTCGCGTGGCGCCTCGAACAGGGCGTCCGGTTCGGCAGACGGGTCGTTCGCCCCGAAAAGATCACTCACGCATCCGACGCTACAAGCTCGCGCCGACGCCCGATCGGCGGCGGTGTTCGTCGTTCGCATGGACGGATGACCGACCGTGTGGTCGGATCTTGGTCGTGCCCACGACACCGACCGCCGATCATGTGTCCCGCCGCGCCGTGCTCCGGTCGTCGATTCTCGCCGCCGGTGTTGCGGCCTTCGCCTCGACCTCGCAGCACGCGCAGGCATCTCCCGCCGTCTTCGCGCACGGCGTGGCATCGGGAGATCCGTTGCCCGACGCGGTGATCCTGTGGACGCGGGTGACACCCTCGCCGGAGGCGACGCCCGGCTCGGGTGCGGGACCGGACGTCCCGGTCACCTGGGAACTCGCCCGCAGCAGCAGCTTCGACGCCGTGGTCGCGAGTGGGACGGTGACGGCGAGTTCCGTCTCCGACCACACGGTCAAGGTCGACGCCCGCGGGCTCACACCGGGCACGACCTACTTCTATCGATTCCGCGCCGGCGGTGCCGTCTCCCCGACCGGCAGGACGTTCACCGCGCCCTCGCACGATGCTGCGGTCGCACACCTGCGCTTCGGGGTCGTGTCGTGCGCCGATTGGGAGGGCGGCTTCTTCTCCTCCTACCGCCACCTGGCCGCACGCGACGATCTCGACGCCGTGGTGCACCTCGGCGACTATCTGTACGAGTACGCGGCCGGGAAGTTCCCCGTCGCCGGTGGCCGGGGCGTCCGGACGCACGAGCCCGCCCACGAGATCGTGAGTCTCGCCGACTACCGGATCCGGCACGCGCAGTACAAGACCGATCCGAACCTGCAGGCGTTGCACGCGAAGGTGCCGTGGATCGTGATCTGGGACGACCACGAGTCGGCGAACAACGCCTGGGCGGGCGGGGCGGAGAATCACGATCCCCTCGTCGAGGGCGACTGGGCGTCCCGCAAGGCCGCATCGGTGCAGGCCTACGACGAGTGGATGCCGGTTCGCCCGAACGGCGGACGGCTCTACCGGCGCCTGCGGTACGGACAGCTCGCCGAACTGTCGATGCTGGATCTGCGGAGTTATCGCTCCGAGCAGGTCCTCGGAGCCGGACGGCAGGTCGACGATCCGGGTCGCACGATGACCGGACGGGACCAGATGGAGTGGCTCACCGCCGGCCTGGCGAGCTCCCCCACCCGGTGGCAGTTGATCGGCAATTCGGTGATGTTCTCGCCGATCGTGTTGCCGCCCCTCGATCCGCGGACCACCGGAGCACTGACCGAACTCGTCGGAGTGCCGGCCGGAGGTCTGCCCTTCAACGCCGACCAGTGGGACGGTTACACCGCCGACCGTCGACGGTTGATCGACACCATCACGGCGGCGGGACTGCGCAACGTCGTCTTCCTCACGGGCGACATCCACACCTCGTGGGCGATGGACGTCCCGGTGGACGCCGCCGACTACCCGGGTGCCGGCACCGTCGCCACGGAGTTCGTGGTTCCGTCGGTGACGTCGGCGAACATCGACGAGTTGCTCGGTGTGCCCCCGCGGAGCCTGTCTCCCGCGCTGGAGGCGACGGCGACCGCGACCAACCGGCACGTGCGGTTCGTCGAACTCGATTCGCACGGTTACGGGGTACTCGACGTGACTCCAGACGCGACGCAGATGGAGTGGTTCTTCATCGGCGAGCGCACGGATCCGAACGCGGCCGCGCGCCGCGTCGCGGGATACCGGGTGGCCGACGGCGCGACGAAGATCGAGCCCGCCGCTCCGCTGGCGTAGACGCCGGTCGGCGCCTGCCCGATCGACCGCTCTAACCGGCGGCGCGGTCCTCGAGGTGAGCGAGCACGTCGCGGGCGTGCGCGGCGACGTCGTCGTGGCCTGTCGCGGTGGCGAACTCGGCGAGCAGCGACCAGCGGGCGCGGAGCGCCGGGATGCGCGGCACAGACAGTCCGTGTTCGCGTACCGAGGCGATCCGCGCATGGTCCTCGGGCAGGAACAGGTGCGTGCTCAGCCAGATGCATGCGAGCAGGGCGTCGAGCAGCCGCTCCTCGAGTACCTCGTCGTAGGCCAGCTGCGGCCACATGGCGACGACCTCGGCGCGCCACGCGTCGGCCATCGCACGGATGCGATCGACGGACAGCGGCACCGAGCACAGGCACAGCGGGAAGGAGCTGAGTGCGTACGCGATGTCGAGGGTCGCGTCGCGGAAGCCGCCCCATTCGTAGTCGAGGAATTGCACACCCTCGTCGCCGACCACGATGTTGTCGGGGCACAGGTCGGACGGGCTGAAGGCCCGGAAACGCCCGCCGGTGAACAGTTTGGACGCCCGCTCGGCACGCTCGCGCACCGACTCGGGCACCGACAGGCCGAAGTCGGCCTCGAGGAGTTCGGGCACACCCCGCACGGCATCGAGGGCCTGCTGGGACACGGCGTCGGCGACCCGCGCGACATCGGCGCGCCGCAGCAGCGCCGCGAAGTCCTCCTCGCGACCGACGGTCGCCGCATGCATGCGTCCGAGTGCCTGGGCCAGGGCCATCAGGGTGTTCCCCGCGGCCTCGGAACTGTTGCGGAGCACCTCCGACAGAGTGGTCGCGTCGCCGAGGTCGCTGAGCACCAGCAGGCGGGCGTCGAAGTCGTAGGCGAGCAGCTCGGCGCCCGGACGGTGATCCTTCGCAAGGGCCGTCGTGAACTGGTAGGAGACCGCCTCACGGAGGAAGGCGACCTGCTCGTCCGTCTCGGAACCACGGAAGTCGACGTGACCTGTACCGCGCGAGGGCGGCACCTGCTTGAGGACCAGGGTGCGCGGGAGCGAGAACGGATTGGCGGCCACTCGTACCCGTACGACCACCGAACGTCCACTGCCTCCGAGATCCACGGGATCGGTCAGGGTCACCGTGGCGCCGGTACGGCGGGTGAGCAGCGCTTCGGCGGCGTGAACCACCTCGGACACGGGGTCTGCCAATGTTGCGGTCATCACTGCCCAATCTACAGGTTCTCGGTCACGACGAGGTCCTCCACAATGCTCGGATCGAGCAGGACCTTCTTCACCCGTGCCCGGCCCACCAGGTCGCTTTTGTCTGCTTTGCGAGGGAAAATCGCTGTTCATCCGGGCGTGTCCCCGTTCCCGCTCCGGCCGCTCCGCGCCTGGGCGCCGATCACGATCGGGACACGTCACGATCATTCCGGTGAAACGTGTGTCACCTTCTGAAAACCACGGGCGGTGCCACGATCCACCGCAGCCTTCACGACACCGAAGATCAGACCCTGAAGGGCGGCCGCGATCAGCACGTCCCGGGTGCGCTGCGACAGATCCTGAGGTTCGGGCCGTTCGTCACTGCCGTCGACCTTCTTCCACACCTGGTTGAAGACGGCTCCGGCGAGGATGCCACCTCCCACACTGGCTGCGAGAGCGAGCGGCTTGTAGAAGATCACGCGTGCGTCGGCCATGGATACCTCCTCGATCCGTCGCCCCCGTTGGCGCCGGACCGACGGAATACCCGGGCTCGATCCTCACAAACCTCATCGAGCCCACGAACCTCACCCGGGAACACCGCCGGACGGCACACACGACGGCGCGGTGCCTCCGTCCGGAGACGGGCGACACCGCGCCATCGACAGCTACGGGGGATCAGGCCGTGTCGGCGCCCTCGGTCTCGGGTTCGGGCACGAAGTCGATGCCCGTCTCCTTGCGCTGCTCCGGCGTGATCGGGCCGGGAGCATCGGTCAGCGGATCGACACCGCCACCGGACTTGGGGAACGCGATGACCTCGCGGATCGAGTCCACCCCGGCGAGCAGCGCGGTGATGCGGTCCCAGCCGAAGGCGATGCCACCGTGCGGGGGCGCGCCGTACTTGAACGCCTCGAGCAGGAAGCCGAACTTCTCGTTCGCCTCCTCCTCCGAGATGCCCATCACCTTGAACACCCGCTCCTGGATGTCGGGGCGGTGGATACGGATCGAGCCGCCACCGATCTCGTTGCCGTTGCAGACGATGTCGTAGGCGTACGCCAGCGCCGAACCCGGATCGGTGTCGAAGGTGTCGATGTACTCGGGCTTGGGTGAGGTGAACGCGTGGTGCACCGCGGTCCACGCCGAATGACCGAGGGCCACATCGCCGCTCGCGGTCGCATCGGCCGCCGGCTCGAACAGCGGGGCGTCGACCACCCACACGAACGCCCATGCGTTCGGATCGATCAGATCGAGCTTGCGGGCGATCTCGTCGCGGGCGGCGCCGAGCAGTGCGCGCATCTGCTTGGTGGGACCGGCGGCGAAGAAGATGCAGTCGCCGGGGTTCGCGCCCACATGCGCAGCGAGACCCTCGCGCTCGGTGTCGGTGAGGTTCTTGGCGACCGGACCGCTCAACGTGCCGTCCTCACCGACGAGCACGTAGGCGAGACCCTTGGCACCGCGCTGCTTGGCCCACTCCTGCCATGCGTCGAGCTGACGACGCGGCTGGCTCGCGCCACCGGGCATGACGACGGCACCGACGTACTCGGCCTGGAAGACGCGGAAGGTGGTGTCCTTGAAGAACTCCTTGCACTCCACGAGTTCGATGCCGAAACGCAGATCCGGCTTGTCGGTGCCGAAACGGCGCATGGCCTCGGCGTAGGTCATCCGCGGGATCGGGGTCTCGAGTTCGTAGCCCACCAGGCGCCACAGCGCGTGCAGCACCTCCTCGGCGAGGAGGATCACGTCGTCCTGGTTGACGAACGCCATCTCGATGTCGAGCTGGGTGAACTCGGGCTGACGGTCGGCGCGGAAGTCCTCGTCGCGGTAGCAGCGGGCGATCTGGTAGTAGCGCTCGATGCCGCCGACCATGAGCAGCTGCTTGAACAGCTGCGGGGACTGCGGCAGAGCGTAGAAGTTGCCGGGCTGCAGGCGGGCCGGCACCAGGAAGTCGCGCGCGCCCTCCGGCGTGGAGCGGGTGAGGGTCGGGGTCTCGACCTCCACGAACTCGTGGTGGGCGAGCACCGCGCGGGCCGCGGCGTTGACCTTGCTGCGCAGACGGATGGTCTTGCCGGGCTTCTCGCGACGCAGATCCAGGTAGCGGTACTTCAGGCGCGCTTCCTCACCGACCTGGTCGTCGAGCTGGAACGGCAGCGGGGCGGCCTCGTTGAGAACCACGAGCTCGGAGGCGTCGACCTCGATCGCGCCCGTCGGGATCTCGAAGTTCTGGTTGCCCTCGGGGCGGACCTCCACCTTGCCGGTGATCCGGACGCAGTACTCCGCGCGGAGCCGGTGCGCCTGCTCGAGGACGCCGGCGCTGCGGAAGACCACCTGCGAGACACCCGAGGCGTCGCGCAGGTCGATGAAGATGACCCCGCCGTGATCGCGTCGCCGGGCAACCCAACCGGTGAGGGTGACTGTCTGCTCGGCGTGCTCGGCTCGCAACGAGCCGGCGAGATGGGTGCGCAGCACGGAATTCCTTTCGAAACGATCAGCGACGGGTTCGTCGGCTGTAATCCTACGAAAGACACGATCGGCCCGAGCGCACCCGTACCGAATAGTTCGTGCCAAGCTTGTCCGAATCCGACGAACACGGGAGAAAGCGACGGCGATGACGTTCAGAGAAGGTGCACGCATGGATGCGGGCCGTGTCCGTACCGGCGGCGGTGGCCGCGGCGGGAAGCTCGCTCTGGGAGGCGGGGCCGGTGGCCTGATCGTCATCATCCTGGCGTTGCTGTTCGGCGGCGATCCGTCCTCGCTGCTCGGCTCGGGAGTGCCCGACACCTCCGCCGATCCGCAGGCCGAGAGTGCACTCGAACAGTGCGAGATCGGTGGCAGCGCCGCGAACGAGAACGTCGACTGCCGGGTGCTCTACACCGTCGGGTCGCTCGACTCGGTGTGGGAGCAGCAGTTCGCGACCCAGACCGGGGTGGCCTACGTGCAGCCGGAGGTCGAGATCTTCACGTCGGCCACGTCGACGGGTTGCGGCAACGCCACCAGCGACATCGGGCCGTTCTACTGCCCGGCGGATCAGACCGCCTACTTCGACACCAGCTTCTTCGACGAACTAGAGACCCGGTTCGGCGCCAGCGGCGGTCCGCTCGCGCAGGAATACGTCGTCGCGCACGAGTTCGGGCACCACCTGCAGAACCAGCTCGGCGATCTCGGTCGCGCACAGGCCGACCCGCGCGGCCCCGAATCCGGCGCCGTCCGTACCGAACTGCAGGCCGACTGCTACGCCGGGGTGTGGGCCTACCACGCCGACAAGCTGCCCGAGCCGACCACCGGAGAGCCCTTCCTCGTGCCGCTCACCGACACCGACATCCGCGACGCGCTGTCGGCCGCATCGGCCGTCGGCGACGACCGGATCCAGCGGGCCGCCACCGGTCGGGTGAACCCGGAGGGATGGACTCACGGGTCGTCCGAGCAGCGTCAGGCCTGGTTCCTGGCCGGATACCGCACCGGCCGGGTCGACGCGTGCGACACCTACTCGGCGCGCGATCTCGACAACCCGCCCGCCCTGCGCTGAGCCCCGCACCGCAGGGCGAGCGCCGGGACGCCGTCACGCGACGGTGACGGTCATGTTCGCGCGGTCGGCGACCAGGTCGGCATGCTTCCGCATGCGCAGCGAGATGGGCCAGGTACCGGCGCGGCGCGCCTTGAAACAGAAGACCCGCTCGCCGGTCCCTCCCGGCAACGGGTTCTTCGACGGCAGGAATCGGATGTCGCGAAGGACGAGTCCCTCTCCGACCCTCGACGTCGACCAGCAGTAGTCCCGGGAGGTGTTCTCGGGAAGGTGCAGCTCGATCGTGTCCCCGACACCGACCGTGACATCCTTCGGACCAGTGGCGATGTGCTTCATGACCTCAGGATAGCCCGTGAATGTGATTTTCCTCACTCTCGCGGCGACGGCGCTCGCACACCCGCCGTGACCGCGATGTGTGATGGGACACAAAACGGGGCATTCGTTCTGCATGCACGAAGAACGAGCCGGAATCACACGCAGCGACGCGGTGATGGGAGGACGCCTTCTCGCTCTCGCACACGAGAACGGCTACAGCGAACTGACCGAAGAGGTCGCGGCGCTGGTGTCGAGCGCCGGTTCGGACTCGCCGTCACAGATCACTCCCCCGCTCTACGGGGGCGTGCTGAGGTGGACGGTTTCGACGATCGCCGACGTCGTCGTCGACAAGATCGGCCCGCAGGTGCGCGGCGACGAGAGCTTCGAACTGACCATCCGGACCGAGAGCGGCCGTCACGTCCGGCCGGAGGAACTCCCGCAGCCGGAGAGCACGGTGATGAAAGCGGTCGTCGACGCGCTCGCCGGCGACTCGGTCGCGGCCCGCAGCGACCTCGACGAAGTGGTCTTCGCGATGGACTGGGCGTCGCAGATGGAAGCGTTGGTCGAGGCGGTGCTCTGGCTCGACCGGCTTCTCGACACACCGGTACCGGACGGGAACGACACACCGCCCTGGTGACCCCCACACGCGGAAGGGCGTGAACGGCGAGCGATGCCCGCCTTCACTCCCCTGACCCCCGAGATACTCACGGCCTCCGTCGCCGATCGCGCCGAGGCGCTCACCGGAAGTGTGTGCATCGCCGTGAGCGCACCGGACGCGGCAGACCCGGTGGAATTCGCACAGCGTGTCGCGACGGAACTGAGAACGCGGGGCCGCGCAGCGGACGTCGTCGATCTCCACGATTTCGTCCGGCCCGCATCGCTCCGGCTCGAGCACGGACGGACCGATCCGTACAGCTACCGCCACGACTGGTTCGACTACGCCGCGGTCGACCGGGAGGTGCTGCGCGCGGTACGCGAACATCGACGATGGCTTCCGCGGCTGTGGGACGAACGCACCGACCGTTCGGCGCGCGAGCGCCCGCGGCGAGCGGCGGAGGACCAGATCCTCGTCGTCGCCGGCCCCATGCTTCTCGGCCGTGGTCTCGACTTCGATGTCACCGTCGTCCTGACGATGTCCCGGGGCGCGCTCGAAAGGCGCACACGCCCCGAGGATCACTGGACGATCGACGCGGTGCTCGAACATGACGCGGTGCTCGAACATGCAATGCTCGACCATTCAGGAGCGGACGCGGACGTCCTGGTGCGCTACGACCACCCCACCCGCCCGGCAGTGCGGACGCGATCCGACTGAGCGGTCCTGCCGTCGCGGATCATCGCCCCGATCGAGGTTTGGCCAGGACCCGGTGAACGGCCGAGGTCACCGCGTCGGGCGCCACCGTTCCGAAGACTGCCATGGATTTCGCGAGCACGGAGCCGGGCACCGCGTTCGCCTCGCCGCGCATCAGAGCGGCATAACCGTCGCGCGCGACGTGCGCGGGATCGTCCTTGGGCGCCTTCCCGAGGATCGTGTCGAGCATCCCGGCACGTGCGAAGAAGTGGGTGTCGGTGGCTCCGGGCAGCATCGCGGTGAGCGTGACCCCGCTGCCGTCGAGTTCCTTGCGGACGCCGTCGGTGAAGGACTGCACGAAGGCCTTGGACGCGTTGTACACGGCCTGGTAGGGGCCGGGCATCTTCGACACCACCGACGAGGTGACGAGCATTCGGCCCGAGCCCACCCGCAGCATGTCGTTCAGCAGCAGATGCGCCAAATGCACCGTCGAGCGCACGTTGACGTCGACGACCGAGAGGACATCCTCGAGCTCTGCGTCGACGAACGCTCCGCCGATCCCGACACCGGCGTTGAGCGCAGCCGCCGCCGGGACGCGACCTCCGGCCGTCGCGGCCTCGTGGACCGCCCGGACCCCTTCCGGAGTCCTCAGATCCGCGTGGACCGACACCACCTCCGCACCGGACGTCCGCAGGTCTGCGGCGACCTCGTCCAGAGCATCCGATCTCGCCGCGAGCACGAGGTCGTATCCGTCGGCCGCGAACAGGACCGCCAGTTCCCGGCCTATGCCTCGCGATGCTCCGGTCACCAGAGCGAGAGGTCGAGCGTCGTTCATATCTCCTCCTCGGCACGTATGGCACGCGGGTACCCACACCGCTCGGGGTCGACACGGCACCGGGATCTCACGACTGTTCCGGCTCCGGGTGCGCAACCGTTTGGGGCGGGCACGTCCTCGGGTATGCGGAGGGCACCCTGCGCTCGCACCTTCACGCGCAGTCCCTTCCGAATTCTGGAGTCCACTTGCAGCACAAGATGTATCGGTCGTCGTCCGACAAAGCATCGGAGAATGCACGCGAGGAACTCTGCGTCGCCGCGCAGAAGGTGTTCGGCTGGGACACGCTGCGTCCCGAACAGCTGGACGCGATGGTTCCGCTGCTGGGCGGACGCGACGTCCTCGCCGTGATGGCCACCGGCTCCGGGAAGTCCGCGATCTATCAGGTGCCCTCACTGCTGCTACCGGGGGTGACGGTCGTCGTCTCCCCCTTGATCGCGCTCCAGAACGATCAGATCGCCGGTCTGGACCACTCGGAGGCACCCGAGGCGGTCGCGATCAATTCGCGCCAGCGCGAGTCGGAGAACGAGGCGAACTGGCAGGCCGTGCTCGAACACGACGCCGACTACGTCTTCCTCGCTCCCGAGCAGCTCGCCAAGGACGAGGTCCTGGAGCGCCTGAGAAGCGTGGAGGTCTCGCTCCTCGTCGTCGACGAAGCGCACTGTGTCGCCATGTGGGGCCACGACTTCAGGCCTGAATATCTACGCCTGGGAGACGTGGCCGAGGCCCTGGGCCGGCCACCCGTCGTCGCGCTCACCGCCACCGCCTCACCCCCGGTCCGCGAGGACATCGTCGAGGCGTTGCGCATGCGGGATCCGCTCGTCGTCGCCGGTGGTTTCGACCGGCCGAATCTCGACATCGAGGTGCGCAGGCACACCGACGACGGCGAGAAGCGACGCGCCGTCGTCGAGGCCGTGGCGTCCCTGCCCGGGCCCGGCATCCTGTACGCCGCGACCCGCAAGGACACCGAGCGGTACTCCGAGGCCCTGCGTGAACGTGGTATCGACGCGTGCCCCTATCACGCCGGGATGCGCGCGGCCGAGCGCGAGGACGTCCACCTCGGATTCCTCGACGGCCGCTGTGATGTCGTGGTGGCGACCTCCGCCTTCGGCATGGGCATCGACAAGCCGGACGTGCGTTTCGTCGTGCACGCCTCGGTACCGGACTCGGTCGATTCCTACTACCAGCAGATCGGGCGCGCCGGACGCGACGGCGAACCGGCCACCGTCCTGATGTTCTACCGCCCCGAGGATCTGTCGCTCGCGACCTTCTTCACCACCCACAACCCCGACGAGGAGTTGATCGGCCGGGTGTTCTCGGCGGTCCGCTCCTCGTCGCCGATGAGACTCGGACGGCTGCGTACCGAGCTCGACGTGCGGGGGCGGAGACTGGCCAACGCGGTGAACCTGCTCGAACGGTGCGGAGCTCTCGTCTCCGGCCGGCGTGGACTCTCCGCCGCCGACATCCCCCGGCGGAAGGCGGTCGAGCGCGCACGCGAGACGGCCGCGTCGGGCGAACGACTGGACCGATCGCGGGTCGAGATGATGCGCGGCTACGCCGAGACTCGCGGTTGCCGCCGCCGGTTCCTGCTCGGCTACTTCGGCGAGACGCTGTCCGACCCCTGCGGCCGGTGCGACACCTGCCGGGACGGCGCGTCCGACGAGGTCGCGACGGTGTCCGTGCTTCCGGGCGCCGATACTGCCCAGGTGGACTGCGAGACGTCGGTGTTCGCCCCGAACACGCATGTCGTTCATACCGAGTGGGGACCGGGAGTGGTGATGACCTGCGAGCACGATCGCGTCACCGTCCTGTTCGACAGCGAGGGTTATCGGACACTGTCGCTCGACGCGGTCGCCGAGTCGGGGGTGCTGAAGGCCGACGACCCCGCACCGGCAGAGCCTGTACCTGCGCATGCCGAAGAACCCGTGGCGTGAGGGGCCACGGGTTCTCGGATCCCGTCATCACGACGGGTGGGTACGGGTCAGGAGCGAACCGTGCCGGGGGTGGTCCGTGTGCGTGTGAGGAGCACACCGAGCGCGATCATGCCCACGCCCAGGACGAAGTGCAGCCAGTCGTCCGCGGAGTTCACCGGCACGAAGTTGGCGCCACTGTCCTTGTCGATGATCAGGCCGTAGATCCAGAGCACCAGGTAGATCGCACCGCCGATGAGGAGGAAACTGCGGGCGGTTGTCACGGCCCGGGCCGCAGCGAGCCCCAGGACACCGAACAACAGGTGCACGATGTTGTGCAGGATGGAGACCTGGAAGATCCCCAGGAGCATGGCCTCGGAATGATGGCCTGCGCCCGAGAGCTGGTCGTAGTCCGACGTGACCCCCGGGATGAAGCCGAGGATGCCCACCAGGAGGAAGACAGCGCCCACCACGAGCGCCGCAGTCTGCACCGGCGTTGCCGTCATCGAGCCACGGCCGGGGCTTGGGGTTCGAGATGTCATGTTTCGCGTCCTCTCACCGAACGTCCGTTTGGGTTGAGTGGTCCGAATTACACCCCCCGGTTAGCCGTGACCGAACGAACCCAAACGTCGGTTTCCGTGTTCGAGGACGGAGGTCGAGAACGGCGAGCGAGGGCGGGTGCGGTACTTCACCCCCTGGCCGGACGGACACGACCGTGTCCGGACACGAC
>NZ_JBLWIU010000034.1:462858-465850 GCF_048381395.1 Rhodococcus shunpengi | reverse complement strand
AGGCCCGCGGGATCAACCCGCGGGCCTTCGAGTCTGCGAGGCTCAGGCCTGGCTGCTGCCGAACGCATCGCCGGCCGCATCAGCGGAACCGGTGAAGAAGTTCAGCACGTCGAACAGGTCGGCGAGGTTACCGAAGAGGTCGACAAGGAACTCGAGTGCAGGCACGGGCTTCTCCCATCAATGGAACGACAACGAAGTTGTGACGACGCGCGTCGACACGCGATCCAATTGTTACCTGCATTCCACGCCAGCGCAGCACATAGATTTGTTATCCAGGCCACAAAAACTCTCTACCAGCGGAAACAGTGAAACATTTGAGAAAATCGGTCAGAAATGTCGTAATCGCTCGGAAATACCCGTGACGGGCAATTCGGTCCATTCGGATGATAATCCGGGACATTACAAGATCGCCTTGTGACCATACCTCCACCCCGGGTGTGGAACTTCCACCGCTGTCCGTTCGTCCTATCCTGTGAATGCACCCGTCCCGACCCGACCCGAGGGAGTCATGAAACCCCCCAAGCGAAAACCTCGAAGACCCGTCCCGCCCAGACGTGACGCTCTGCTCGTCACCCGAGCCCGGTCCCCGAAGTGCTGACCGCCCTCGGAATCGCGGCCGGCATTCTTGTCGTTCTCGCCATCACTGCTCTGACCGGCTACTTCGTCGCGCAGGAATTCGCGTACATGGCCGTCGACCGCTCCCGCCTGAAGGCTCGCGCCGAAGGCGGTGACTCGGCTGCGGCCCGCGCACTGGCGGTCACCCGCCGCACCTCCTTCATGCTTTCGGGCGCCCAGCTCGGCATCACCGTCACCGGTCTGCTCGTCGGTTACGTCGCGGAACCGCTGATCGGTAGCGGTCTCGGCGAACTGTTGGGCGGTGTCGGCATCCCCACCGCCGTGGGTGTCGCCGTCGGCACCGTGCTGGCCGTGCTCTTCTCGACGGTGGTCCAGATGGTTTTCGGTGAACTGGTACCGAAGAATCTCGCCATCGCCCGTCCCGAACCGGTCGCCCGCGGTCTCGCCCTGTCGACGAACGCCTATCTCGCAGTCTTCGGATGGCTGATCAAACTGTTCGACGCGTCGTCGAATCTCCTGCTGCGCGCACTGCGCATCGAGCCGGTACACGACGTCGAGCACTCCGCGACACCGCGCGACCTCGAACACATCGTCGCTGCGTCCCGCGAGACCGGCGAACTTCCGCCGGAATTGTCCACCCTCCTCGACCGGATCCTCGAGTTCCCGACCCGGGCCGCCGAACACGCCATGATCCCGCGGTCGCGGGTCGACGTCGTCGAACTGGACGAGCCGGTCGCCACCATCCTCGACAAGATGAGCGAGGGGCACACCCGATACCCGGTGGTGGGCACCTCGTCCGACGATCTGCGCGGTGTCGTGCACCTGCACGACCTCCTCGGCCTCGACACCCCGACGGGCACGGCCGCGGGGGTCTGCCGCCCGCCCGTGATCGTGCCGGCCACGCTGGCACTGCCGGAGGTGCTCGCCGAACTGGCCCGGGCCGAGGACGAGATGGCACTGGTGATCGACGAGTACGGCGGTTTCGCCGGCGTCGTCACCCTCGAGGACATCGCGGAGGAACTGGTCGGCGAGATCGCCGACGAGCACGATTCCGCGATGGCCGTCGAGGTCATCCGCCCCGAGGGCGACGGCTGGATCGTCCGCGGCGACGCACATATCGACGAGGTGGCCCGCACCCTCGACCACGAACTGCCCGAGGGCGACTACGAGACGCTCGCCGGCTTGGTCATCACCGAGTTCGGCGGCCTCCCCGAGGTGGGTGACACCGTCCGGATCACGCTGGATCCGGATCCCGCCGAACTGCTGAACGAGGACGGCCCGATCCACAGGATCCTGGTGGCCGAGGTACGCGACATCGACAAGCACGTGCCGTCGTCCGTGCGCGTGACCGTTCTGACGGACGAGGTGACCGGCAATGAGTAATCCTGTGGTTGTCGCGGTCGTGACGATCGGCCTGATCGCCGCCAGCGCGTTCTTCGTCGCGGTCGAGTTCGCGCTCATCGCGGCACGACGACACCGACTCGAGGACGCAGCGACGTCGAGCCGCTCCGCGCGGGCCGCCCTGCGCAGCGCGTCCGAACTGTCGGTGCTCCTCGCGGGATCCCAGCTCGGTATCACGGTGTGCACGCTCGCCCTCGGTGCGACGACCAAACCCGCAGTGCACCACTGGCTCACGCCGTTGTTCGAGAACTGGGGCGCGCCGCTGTGGCTCGCGGACGTGGCCGGCTTCGTCCTTGCGCTGATCATCGTGACATTCCTGCACCTCGTCGTCGGCGAGATGGCACCGAAGTCGTGGGCGATCGCCCACCCGGAGAAGTCGGCCACGATGCTGGCGCTGCCCATGCGGGCGTTCATGTGGGTGACCCGGCCGCTGCTCGTCCGGTTGAACCACATGGCGAACTGGTGCCTGCGGAAGGTCGGTGTGGATCCCGTGGATCAGGTCGCCGAAGGTCAGGATCCCGATGCGCTGCGGCATCTGGTCGAGCACTCGGCCACCGTCGGCACGCTCGACGAGCGTTATCACGGGCACCTGAGCAGCGCGCTGGAGCTCGAGACGCTCACGCTCGGCGAGATCGTCACGCCGCAGGCCGAGCCGAGCAGTGTGAAGCCGACCTCGACGGCCCTCGAGATCCGTGAGACAGCTCATCGCACCGGACACCTCCGGTTGCTCGTGCGCGCCAACGGACACGTGGACGGTGTCGTGCACGTGCGCGACAGTCTCCAGGCCGCACCCGGAACCACGGCGACCGAACTGATGCGCCCCGCGCTGACGATCGATGCCGCGACGCCGGTCTACGAGGCGCTGACGACGATGCGGGAGACCAGGAACCACCTGGTCACCGTCACCGAGAACGGACGGATCGTCGGGTTGATCACCCTCTCGGACGTCCTGGCCCGGCTGCTGCCGATGAGCGGCGCCGCGAGCTGACCCACGACGGCGACAGGCCCGTCCCGG